>JBKPEB010000063.1:0-93967 GCA_046728215.1 Acidobacteriota bacterium
AACCGGCGTAATCGTCTTCTCGACGATGAACGACTCGCCATTCTTCTTGCGATTGACCATCACTCCCCGGTAAATCTCTCCAGCGCGAATGGTCGTCCATAATTCACGGTAAACGTCTGTAGCCTGCTCCCCGGACTTCAATATCCGCGGAGTCTGCCCGACGACTTCGCTGCGCGAGTAGCCGGTCAACTTTTCAAAGGCCGGGTTCACATATTCGATCGTTCCCGCACTGTCGGTGATCAAGACCAGATCTGCCGCTTGCTCGATGGCTCGGTACAGTGTGCGTAGCGTATCTTCTGTCTCGCTTCGCGCCTCGTCGGCCTTCCCCAGACGTGTCGCACCCGACAGCAGCCGTTCGATGGTGGTTCGGTTGGTGTCTTCTGTCGGAGGAAGCGGGCGTCCCGATGCAGTCTCCAGAGAGCGAGCATCGGAACTGGTAGGGAGAAACAATATCGGAACTCGCTGGCCTAGTCGGAGAACATTCTCCACGATTCCCAGGGGATTCGGATCGGAAGGATCGAGCGCGACCAGAACCAGGTCGTAGTCCCTCTCCGCGACCCTCTGCTGAAACTCAGTGAGACACGCCGTCTCGTCCACTCTCGAAGCCTGGCGTTCCACATTCTCCGCAAGAAACTGCCTCAGAGCCTTCTGCCGGTGTTGCTCTGGGGCCGCAACCAAGCACTGCATTGGCTTGGGCTTGCGCGCCTCCGACTCTCGGGTTGTCATCATTGTGAAAACTCCGGTAAGTCACCTATCGGAAGCTGCGACGCCATACCTTGCCCGGACACCGGCAGTCACCAAAATAATTGGAAGGGTTTTCCGCAAACGAAAATGTCTGTCAGGGTGGGAAAGGTTAAAGCGGTTGGGACTCGGGCGGCTTGCGCCGCGATCGACCAAGGCATCTCACGGAGTCGTGAAATAGCCTGCTCTCGATCTCACCCGTGCCCCATCACTCTGGTTGGGAATCACTCGTACGCGCCGGAACGCGCGCATGCCCGGTTCTTCCGACGCCCGGTAGTAGAGGAGGTAAGAACTTCGCAATTCGCCATTGATCTTGGCCAGGACTCGCTCCAACTGCGCCGCATCCTTCACCACGAAATCCAGGCCGCCGGTGCTGGCAGCAAGATCGCGCAGAACCTCATCTCCCGGATGAAATTTCTTCGGATTATGGGTAGTGACGGTATAAATCGCAATCCCCGCACGTTGGGCTTGCGCGATGGCATCGCCCAGTCCGTGAATGCTGAGGTCATCTTCCCCGTCAGAAAAGAGTATCAATGCCGAGCGATGCGGGTCGTCGCCGGCAAATACGGGGTGACCGCATACTCGAAAGATCGTGTCGTAGAGCGCGGTGAGACCTCCGCTCGCCGGATTCCCCAGTACCGCCGCCAGATCCGACGGCTGCGCCACTGTACGATCCAGTTCGATCTTGCTGTTGAAGGCGATAACTAGCAGTTCATCCTCCGCACCCATCACACCTTGCAGAGAACGAGTCAAAACCGTGCGCACGGTTGTCCATGACTTCCCCATCGACTCGCTCAGGTCAAGCACGACTCCGACGCGCAGACGAAGATCCGCCGACGGGCGCAATTCGAACCTCGGAACCGGCCGACCGTCTTCCAGAACCGTAATATCGGTTGGCGACAGATTCGATACCGGGCGGCCATTCTCATCCGTTGCCACGACCGTGAGTCTGACTTCACTGACGCGTTTGTGGATAATCGTGCCCGGCTCAGCAGTCCAACCCACAGACGAACAGGCAAGAAGCAGCAGAAGAACAGCAAGTTTGCGTCTCACAACTTGGACATCGGCACCAACAGCTTCAGCCTTTGGTGCTTTACCAAACCGAGGTAATGCTTCCAGCCTTGCTCGCCAATGCAAATCGACCCTGCTCTGCGGAAACGTGCAGCGCCAAATCCCCCGCAATCTGTGGAGAAAGCCGCGCCGCAGGTCATCGCCTTGCACCCGCCGATCCGTACCCACGCGTAAATGCATGAAAGCAAGCGACATTTCAGCTTCAACCGCAGCCCAATTTGGCAATGCGGATGCCCTGGTACCTCTGCCGGACAGAGATCAGGCCTGGAGCCAATACCGCATGCTTCAAAACCCCACTGACGTTAAGGTTCACGATGAGTTCTGGCGGCCGAAGGTTGCGTATGGAATGGCGACCGTGTGTCTTTTGCTCGGGCTCGCCATCGGCTACTTATTGCGAGGTTCTCAATCGCAGGCGGCGCCGAGCACGACGGCAGATCGGGCCATCCCCAAATCCCAACCTGACGGGGCGACACAGATGCCAAGCCTGGAGAGGATGAAGGCCATGGCTGACAAGCAGGTCGAACCGCTCCTGGCACAGCTCAAGAGGGAACCGAAGAACAAAGACCTCGTGCTCCGGATTGCCTACTTCTATAAGTCAGCTCATCAATTTAAAGAGGCAGCCGGCTACTTCGGGCGGGTTCTTGAGCTCGATCCGAAAAACGTCGCCGTGCAAACCGAGAAGGCTTCCTGTCTCTATTACGACGGCGACATCGATGGCGCGTTGTCTGCACTGCAAGCATCGTTGAAACTGAATCCCACAGACCCCAATTCCCTCTTCAATCTGGGAGTGATTCGCTGGAAAGGTAAACAGGACGCCCCGGGCGCGATCGCAGCTTGGAAAGAACTTCTAAAGACCAATCCCAAGCTGGACAAGAAACCAATCGTCGAGCAAATGATCGCCGAAGCGCAGAATGCCGCGCGTAGCGGTCGGCCGACAGAACCAACAAGCAAGGAGCGATCACGATAATGTCGAACGCACAGAAGACTTCCAACGACTGGACCAGCTTTCAGGCTTATGCCCTCTCCGTTGTCTGCCTCGCCATTGGACTGGCCGGCGGCTGGTTCATTCGCGGCTCGCAATCTTCGACTAGCGTGCCGGTGGAGAACGCCTCGGCGGCAGGTCCCGAAGGCATGGGACAACCCACTCCCGAACAACTCCGGCGCATGGCCGATAAGCAAGCCGCCGCTTTGCTCGATGAACTACAGAAAGACCAGACCAATCCCGATCTGCTCGCAAGAATCGGCAACGTGTATTACGACGCGCAACAGTTCTCCGTGGCCATTGACTATTACCAGCGCTCCCTGAAGACGAAACCGGCAGACGCCTCGGTTCGCACCGATATGGCGACCGCCTACTGGTACACGGGCGGCGCCGATACGGCCATCGCCGAATTCAACCGCGCCCTCGCCGACGAGCCCAACAAGCCCAACGCTCTCTTCAATCTTGGAGTTGTGCAATGGCAGGGGAAAATGGACATCAAGGGCGCCCTCGCAACCTGGCAGCGCCTGCTCGACACCAATCCGAACTATGAAGGAAAAGAAAAGGTGATCGAACTGATGGCGCAAGTACGGAAACACTCGACGATCAAGGCCGGCGCGCAAGGCAAGGACTTGACCAACTAGATAATCTTTCGGCCACTCTTGGGAGGGGCCCTCGACTTCAGTCGGGCCAACGGACTCGTTTAGTTAGAATGGCTTCAGCTGCTGCGGTTCGCTCCGTTCTAGGCCAAACCATCACCCACGACCGCACTTGCGCTTCTGCTCGGGTCGTCAGTGGCGCTCACAACCTTCCGAAGGCGCCACAAGATCCAATCCGTTGCTCCCAGCGCCGCGCACCAGACTGCAAACGCAAACCGCACCACCCACTCGGGTGCCTGTCCGACTCTGCGCAGGACAAACGGCAGAAAATTCCATGTTGTGATGTGCACGTAATCCCAGGGATCTGTCAGCATGTCTTCATTCGTCAGACTCCACGCCTCTCTTTTGTCGAGTGCGAACGCAATGATGTTCTTGAATCGCAACCACACCACAAACGTCGGATGTCCCAGGGTAGTCATCTGGTACAGCTCCAGTGACAACCAGAATGCAACGGACGCCAACTGAACAGCGGTGGCGATTGCAATCAGACCCAACCCCACGCTCCACGTCGCCCGCCCCAGATCCCGACGGTACCGCAACAACACCGGCACAGAAATGAACGCGACCAGTTGGGCCGCGCTCGACACATACCGATCCCCCCAGGCGGAATCCCCGCTCCATACCGTATAGCGGGCGTAGAAGCAGATATAGGTCAGAAGCAACAGCCCTGCGCTCACCAGGTACGCCCGAACCGCCGCACCAAACCGCCTCCAACCGACAGCCACAAGAACTGCCGTCAGAATCAGCAAGGGATCGAACAGAAAGATCGATTTCTCAGGAGCAAACAGCGCGCCAAGAAATCCGACGTGAAATGGCGTCTCGAACGGATAGTTCGCCGGCAACGACGGGTTCATCGCACTTTCCTGTTGCGCAAAAACCGTAACGTACGTGTTCGTAAATGATCCGAAGCGCCAATATTGGTATACGCGATCGATAAGAAAGAACATCCCGTAAATCGGGAAAGCGATCGCGCTATACGCCCGTACTTTCTTCCAGATCACGGGCCAACCGTCGCCCAAAAACACCAGCGCCAACAGAAGAAACAACCCACCCGCCATCAAATCCAAGCCAGTGGTTAACCGCGTCAGCAGGTTCAGACCGAAGGCCGCCGATCCGAGCACCAGCGCTCGCCGGTTCCCCGTTTGTAACCACTCGAACTGAAACGCGAACCCGGCGAGGGTCAGCAGGAGAATGTAATTGTTCTCCATCATGTTCTGTGTGTAATGAAGGTGAGTTGTGCACAGGAGCAGGGCCAGGACTCCGGCGATCGCCTGCGGACGCGTGAACCCCAGCAGTTCAAGAAAGCGCAGGCACACCAATGCAGTCATGACACTCAGCAGAATGTTCGTGGAATAAGAAACGATCATGCTACGCACAGCGGGATCGTTTCCGTTGTACTCCGCAAAAACTGGCAAGTTCTCGACGTATGTCCCCACGATATCGGCAGGCAACATCAGCAGCGACTGACCCATCCCATACCATGCGTAAATTTTCCCGCCGCGACCGCGCAACCCGAACTCCGGATAGTCGTCGGGTACAACGGGTGGAGCCGACGTCCAATAAGAATGGCTGGTCTGTAGGCGACGCGCGGTGTCCACCGAATCCAGATCGCCCGACTGCACGACAAAGGCAATCAATCCGGCCGCAAGCGCCAACAGAATCTTGGGATTTCGCGAACTCGCGCGAACACTCTCCAGCATGGCCGCGATGGTAACCGACACACTGCGTGCGTTCCAACCGAAGGTTCCGCAATGGACCCTCGGTGCCGTCTGTGGCTAAGGCTTTTTAACAGCGTCGAGAAAAGCTAAAACCACAGCGGACAGAGCGGAACACAGAGATCTACGAATCTCCGACAGGACCAATAGTTGTCACCAATTTCACTAGTGGCCTTTCCCATGGCAGGTCAGGGTGCAATTCCCGGTGGCGCGGTTGTAGGTGATGGGCGACGACGCGCTGGGCGCCACGACGTTGAGATCGAAGTTCACCATGCGTTCGCCCGAAATCCCGCCGCTCGCCCCCATCACGCCATGCGACGAGTGACATACCGAGCACGACGCGCCGATTTCGCCCACGTGCCGGCTGTGCGGTCCAGATGACAGCACCAGCGAGAGATTGTGGCACTTCGCACACAATGCGTACGGACCATTCACGCTCAAGTCAGGATTCGGATACGTGTTCAACAGATCGGTTCCGGGAGTCGTCGCCGTCGAAATTTCGTAGCGCCGCTCCAGGATGTGATTGAACTTCGAACCATGCGGTCCGTTCGGTCCCGTCCCGCCAAACTCGCGATTGTCGTCGCTGTTATGGCAATCGCTGCAGAAAATCCGTGCACCCATAGGCCGCGCCGCGGTGACTCCATCGAGACTCATCATGTTCGGCAGCAAGCTAGGTTGCGGGTATGGGCTGAAACGATCACGCATGACCGGATGCCCGGAACTCGCGGTCAGCGCGAAGTCCGGCAGAATGTTGAGCGGATCCACGGGCGCCACGGTGCGCCGTGGCAACGGACCGTAGTCGATCGCGGTTGTTCCTTTGCCCGTGCTCGTCCCATGGCAACGCAGGCAGATCTCATAGTGATTGACGGCCGGCTTGATCGGCGTCGTCCCATCCACCGCGCTCACGCCATCAACATCGATCTGCGAATTGCGGATTGCCGGCGGCAATCCGAACGCAACTGTTGGCTGCGCACCATGCGCATTGTGGCAATCCACGCAGGTCGTGTGGCGATTCTGATTCAGCACGACTGCTTCCGTCGCCGTGTGCAGGTTGCTTACATTTGCGTAAGGATGCCCTTTTTTCGGCGCGTCATACTCGCCGAACACATTCAGCAAGGGTTGCAACATCGAGTTGCTGCCATTGTGGCAGGTCACGCAACTCTGGCTCGCGCTGTCGACGTTCGGTACTGCAGGATTCGGGTTATGAAGCAATCCCGCTGCGCCGCCGGCGTTGTGCATTGAGTGGCAGGACTGGCAGCCAAATTCCGCCACCGACCAATATCCCCCCAAGCCGGCAATCGGATTCACGAGCGCCGGCGATGTCGCGTGCACGCTCGTGGTCCAGCGCGCCAGCGGATTGTCGAGCGAGTTCACCGTTCGCGGCGTCGTTGTATGACAGGAGAGGCACAAGGCGCTATTCGCGCCGTCGCGCACGAGAAAGTTCGCCGATTTCTTGTCTGTGTACTGGTTGTGCGGATTGTGGCAGCTGCTGCACTCGACATTGCCGTTTATCAGCTTCACCGACTGCGTTGTGTCCGCGGTCGTTCCGGTCACGACCAGCCCATCCACCAGGTTCGCCGCGTCCTTCAACGGGAGCTTCAGACTAAACGGGTGCGACGAATCCAGCCGCTGCATCAATCCAGCCGACATCGGCTGCGACATCGTGGTCGCACCGTAAGCGATCATCTGTCCCGGCGCCACCGTTCCGTCATGACAACTCAGGCACAGCGTGCTGCGGTCATCGATAGTCGGCTGCATCTCCGTGTTCTGTGCCGTGTCGCTCGTGTAGAGCTGCGTGTAGTTTTGCGTCGAGAGCGTTTGGTTCCAGAGAGCCTTCGTCCCGCCCGAGTGTGGCGCGTGGCAATAAAGGCATGCCGCCGACATCGCACCCCTCACCGGCGACGCCGTCGTCGACAAGTCATGCACGCCCAGCACATCTCCGGATTGCGCGAATGCCGTACACGCTAACCAAAGCACGCACGCAATCGAGAGACGCTTCACGGCTGGACTCCTTCCGCCTTCGCCCGCAGCCCGTGATACTGAAACACCTGCACGCGCCGGTTATACGAATCCACGACGTACACCGCGTCATTGCCATCGATGAAAAGTCCGGCAGGCAGTTGGAAGTCTCCCAGCCGCGTTCCGCGTTGACCAAACGTGTAGAGAAGCTGCCCCTCGCGGTTGAACACCTGCACGACGCCCCACAGCCCCTCGACCAGGTAGATGTGATCTTCGGAATCGATCGCGATGCCCTTTGGCCGGTACACTTGGCCCATCGAGTCGCCCACGCACCCGATCTTCCCGACCAGCTTGTCCTGTCCATCGAAGATCTGCACGCGGAAGTTCATTGCGTCGACAACCGCCAGCAGCCCGTTCCTTAGGTGAAGTTCTGTCGGGAAGTTGAACTCACCATCGCCGCCCCCGTGCTTGCCGATTGTTCGCAGCACCTCGCCCTTGCTGTCGAGCACATACACGCGGTCGCGCAACGTGTCGGTGATATAGATATGTTGCGTCGCATCGTCAATTGCGATTCCGGTGGGTCGCTTGAAATATCCTTCCCCACCCTTCAGGCTTCCCAGCGCGCCCTGATACTTGCCGTTCGCGTCGTAAACGAAGATCTTCCCGCTACGCGAGTCCGTGACGTAGATATTGTCCTTGGCATCCACCGCCACGCACTGCGGCTCAAACATGTTGTCTTTGGATTTTTCCTGCCGCTCGAGGAATTTGTACTTATGCTGCGCCGCGTCGAAGATATGGACACCGTGCAGGCCCGGATCGGTCACGATCACCCGCCCGCGCGAATCGACGGCCACGCTGTAGGGCCGCACCATCTCCTTGTAGTCGGGCTCGCCGGCAATCCCGTTCAGCAGCTTGCTCCACACGCCCTGCTTGCCGCGCGTGTCCCGCTCTGAGCTGAAACTTCTTTGGAACGTAAGCTTGCGTCCGCCCTCCAGGATGAGATCGGGCGGCGGTGTTTGCGGCGTGACTTTGTGGCGCTTGGTTGCAGTCCACGCCGGCGTCATCAGCAACAGGATGAGCCATCCGACCCGCACCCCAACCTTCAGCGAATCAACCCCAGCGTGACTCAAAAGACGTCGAACCATCTCGACACACTAAAGAAATACGTGTTTACGGTAGTCGGCGGCAATGCCGTCCCGCTGATGCTCTGATACGCACGCGAGTAGCCCGCCCGCAGCACAAGTTTCCGGAGATTGTAATCCAGTCGGGTGTAATAGCGGTCCGAGTCGTTAAACGAATCCAGCGTGGTCGACAACATGTCGCTGTGCGCCCGTGTGAAATTGAAGCTGACGCTTAGGCGTCGCAACGGAGAAGCGCTCGCTCCCAGGCTATATGCATGGCCGTTAAACAGGATCAGGTTGTCCGCGATATTGCCCGGCAGCGGTGTCGGATTCACAAAACCTGCCGGCGTCAGCAGCGTCCGGCCGTCCGATTTCGTATAGTTCCCTGTGAACGTGTAGCGGCGCCAACCGAAGGTGCTTGAGTACATGTTTGAAAGACTGTGCGACCCTTGGTCCTGCAGGATGCCGCTCTTGGAGCCTCGGTAAGTGAAACCCCAGTAGGAATAATCGCTCGTCTTGCGGCGGAGGTACCCACCATAGCTGATGGCGTTCGATGTGTAGATGGCAACCAGGGTCTGGACGTTCTGCGCATACGAGAAATCCGCCGACGTCTCCCAGCGCCCAAACCGCTTCTGCAGCCCCACATTCCCCGTGAACGACAACCCGCTGTTGCCGGTTTCCTGCGCGTTATCGACCATGCCGAACGAGAAATACAGCATCCCGAACAGGGGCTTCGAGTAGTTGTAAGAGATCGTCCCCCCGTACTGCGTCAGATCATGCGTCTGCCCGGCAAAGTACTGCGACTGATGACTGATCCGGCCATGCAGCATGAAGCCCTTTCCCAACGCGTAGTTCGCGTATGCGCTCGCCCCAAACGAGTGGGATTTACCTCCTCCTAGCAGAATGATGGGTTCCGTTCCTCCGCCACCGTTGAGGAGTCTTTGCTGTAGCGCGCCCGCCAGGTTATCCGTGTAGCGAATATCCCCGGACAGATTCAGCTTGGTGGTTGGACTTATCGATGCCATCGCGGTGGACGTGGTCGTGTGTCCGCTGTTGCTGCCTTCTTCTCCCCCATTTGAGTACCCTGTCCGACTCCATGAAGTGGCAAAATATCCCGACATCGGCAGCCGATGCGACGCCATGACACCATACGTATTCGAAGACGCACTGGAAAACGAACTAGGATTGCCGAGGAATGCTGGCGTGTCGAGTCCTAACGATTGGCGATTGAAATACCCCTGGAGTTCGAAGCCGTGGAAATTGTAGTTCGAATTCAGATTGAAGAGCCGGGTCCGTGAATGAATGTTGCCCTCGGCTCCTAGCAGCGTCATCCCGTCGCTCGTGTCGCTGAAGCTCGCCGTGACGCTTGGAACATCAGGAAGGAACTCGCTCCAGCCAATCGAGAAGGATTGGCCGGACCCGCGCGTTGTCAGACCAGCCGTGCCCGGGACACCAAACTCGCCAGTATTATTGAAATTCCTGCCATACCCAACATGACCCGGAAAGTGGCTCCCACTGAAAAGATTAGCGCTCGCGGTGACCCCGGAGTCATTGAAGATCGACAGTGAAGATGCATTGTTTTGATTGCGGTCGTAATAAGGCTGTACAGTAAAGTTCACGAAATTCGGATCATAATAAGAGCCCGTGATGATACCCTGCCCCAACAAGTTCACGCTGTGACTGGACGATCCTGGCTCAGAGAAGCTTCCCCCGTATCCAAAGCCCAGGGTGCCATTCACATTCATCTTGAGGTTATCGCCGATTTGCAATTGCGCGGCGCTGAGAGGAACCCACATCGCGAGCGCCACCAGGATCCATACTACCTTCCGGATTTTGCTCTTGCCTTTCATGTTGCCCTGCCTACAGCATTTCGATCTTGGCGCCCTGGCGCAGCTTCCTGCCTAGCCCGGCGCGCAGTTTCTCGACTCGCTCTTTCTGCGTGTCCGTTTGCAGTTGACTCTTCACTTCCGCGAAGGGGATCTTTCCCCCCGGCGTATAGGCAACCAGCCGGATTACTGTGAAGGCCGTGCCCAGTTGGATCAGATCGCCGACGTCGCCCGGCTTCATGGCGAGAGCCGCCTTCACGATCTCAGGAGGCAACTGATCGCGGCCCACCGGCTTGTGGTCGCCCATGTTCACGCGGTAGTCGTCGTCGGAGATCCTTTCGGCCAGTAGTCCAAAGTCCTGGTAGGTCTTCGTTTTCTTTGCCTGCTGAACGGCATCTTCTGCCCGCCGCCGGCCTTCTTTTGCGATATCTGCTCCGCCATTTGCTGGCGGGAGTACGGAGATAGTCTGAATGTGGAACAGTTCGCCGCGCGAAAACTTCTTAGGGCTTCTGTCGTAGATGCTTCTCGCTTCTACCGCGCTCACTTTCGCTTTGTTGAGCACTTCCGCTTTTAGCAGCGTTTCGATGAGCAGGGAACGGCGGATCTTCTCGCGCAGTAACTGGCGCGAACCTCTTAACTCTTCTTTGAGAAACCCTTGATAGACCTCTTGGCTGGGGAACTGCTTGCGGAATTCACGCTCTTCCCGCGCCAGTCGCTCGGGAGCAACGGTCATGTTTCGGCGCTTGGCTTCCTGGTACACCAGTTCCTCGAAGATGATCATGTCGAGGGCGCCCTTGCGGATCTGCGGCTCCAGCTTCTCGGGAAATCCATTGTGTTGCTTCGCATACGGGAAGATCGCGAACATTTCTCGCGCTAAATCCCGGTCCGTCAGCTCGGCTCCATTCACTCGCACCACGGCCTTGCCTGTCACCTGCAATGTCGTCATCCGTGCCGGAGGCAAAGCACTCTCGGTCGACGGCGCGTGCGAGGCAACCTGGGCGCTCACCGACACCGCCAGCGACAGCAGCAACGCGAAATTGAGTCGTAGCTTCATAGCCATCCTCTCCCACGGGCAAAGCAGGGGGAGGGAATCCCTCCCCCTTTTCTGCACTTAGAACTTCGTCGTTACGTTCATGATTCCGCTGCCTTCGTTCGCTCCACCCGCGCCCGTGAAATGGCACTGACGGCAGAACTGCGTAGCAGAAGAAGCCTGGTTGAAGTTCGGGTTGGCACCTGGGTTGTACGGCGCCCACACGAAGAAGTACGTCGGGTAGGTTCCGCTCGGGGCCTTGGTATAGGTCAGCGAACCCGTTGAGGGCTGGCTGACGCTGAATGTGTACATGCTGTGCGGCGTGTGGCAGGTCGTGCAAACCACATAGGCATTGGCCGGGTTGTTGTCAGGCAGAACCAGGGGGTTCGTGCGCGTGTAGGTCACGTTGAATGTGCCGTAATGATCACGAAACGCCGCATACTGTGGGTTCGCTTCATTCGGCTGAATGCAATTCACCGGGGCGGTGGCACTCCCGCAGGTGGACATGATGACCTTGGCAGGAGAGGTAGCTGTAGCGGTCGTCAGGCCCAGTGCGCCGAGCGTGGCCAGCGGGCCGATCGGGTGGTCGTTCTTGTAGTTGCCATCGGCGGTGCCGTCCGAGCCGAGCAGGGTCGGAATCGGGTTCGGTCCGTAGCCGGCAGGCAACAGGCCCATTTGCTTCTCCCATGACTGGTTGGTCATCATGGCGCCCTTCGCGATCTGCCCGTCATGGCAGCTCAGGCACATCATGACGCCCGTCGTGACGGCTTCGTTTGTAGTCATGTCTGTCGGCAGCGTGATTGCGTACGTACCGTCATCGCCGAAATTGATCGTCTTGCCGTAAAGCGGAGTCAAATCCTGACCCCACAGGGCAACGTTGCCCGTATTGGGATCGTTGTTAGCAGCAGCGCCGGTCGCGGCGTTTCCGCCGTTACCGCGCGAGCCGCTGTGCGGAGCATGGCAGCCGACGCAACCGCGGCCACCGTTCTGGTGCGCACCCAGTTTGTCGACGGCCACGCCAATACCTTGTGACCCGGCGACCCACGAGGGCTGCGCCATTGCCAGGCTGGCGAAAACTGCGATGCACAGCACGAGCATCATTAGTTTCTTCACTGTTTTATTCCTCCTGATGAATGACTGCGTTCTTTCTCGGGCCTCATCTTCCTAGTCCCGTTTAGCCGGAAACTCCCCAGCCAAACTCGTTGCGGCCTCTACTTCGAGGCCTGCGCGGCGGTTTCCTCCCCGGACTTCGCCGCGGCTGATTTCAGCGAACTTGTCGTGGCTGGCTTTGTGCCGCCGGCCTTCTTCTGTTCCTGTTCCTGCCGTTGGCCTTTTTCCGCCAGCGCTTCAGCGTCGCTTACGTAGCGGAACATCTGCACACGGCCCGCGTATTGCTCCGACGTGAACACGCGGTTGTTCTTGTCGATCGTGATGCCGGCCAGCGCATTGAACTGTCCCGGATACGCGCCGTGCCCGCCCATCCAGATCAGCAACTGTCCTTCAGGCGTGAAAACCTGCACGCGATCCTGCACGCTATCGGCGACCCATACATGCCCGTCGCCATCGGTCGCTATGCCCTTCGGCCGCGCGAAGTATCCCGGCCCGTCGCCCGCCTTGCCCCACGTCCGGATGAACTTGCCGTCCGGATCGAAGATCTCGACGCGGTCGTTCCAGGTGTCGGTCACATAGACCAGTCCTTCTTTGTCGACCGCGACATTCGTCGGCTTCGAGAAGTCTCCGGGCGCGGTGAGCGTGTGGCCCTTGCCCGTCGTCCCGATCTTCCGCAGCAGCTTGTGCGGCGGATCCGCGTCATAAACCAGCACCTGGTCCAGGTCCGGATCGGCCACATAGAGGAACCGGTTCTCGTTGTCGATGGCCAACCCCGCCGGACTCGCCAGCCCCTCGCTGATGCTGCCTTCGGCCTTGTGCATCGGGTCGAACACCATCACCCGCCGCATCTCGCTGTCGGAAACAAACAGTCGGTCGCTGTCGTCGATCGCCAATCCGGTGATCAGCCCGAAGCGCGCTTCCACTCCGTTCTTGATCAGCTGCAGTTCTTTCGTTTCGGTGTCGAAAATGAAAATGGCGTGAACTTTGCTGTCGGCCACGTACAGGCGATTCTTCGAATCGACCGCCATGCCGTAGGGTGTGACCAACTGCCAGAGCCGCTTCTCGGTCGTGACTTGCTCGCCGACCGCCACGCCCGCCAACCGGTCCATCCACTTCGCTTTCTTGGTCTCGGGCGCCTCGGGAGGTTTCTGCGAGCAGAAGTAGTTCAAGTAGCGAATGCGCGCGATCGCCGGCGGATTCGGCCACACGATCTTCGACAGGTCGAGGATGTCCATCAGATTCGGCTTTGGCTTGTCGGCTTCCTTCTTCTTTTTCTTGTCGCAGAAGGCCGGCGTGGTGAGGACGGCCAAGGTCATGGCGATCCCCACGACCGCCGCTCCCGCTTTCTTCAAGATCGAATTCATTTCCAAGCTCAACATCGCCATCCCTCGTTACTTGTTGAACGTTTTGTGGCATCCGTCGCAGAACGCCGTGTTGTTTGCCTGGTCCTTGGCCAGTAGGCCCGGCTGCGCCGAGGCGTGCGGCTGATGGCAAGTCAGGCAATTCATCGCCACGCGTACCTTGCTGTTGTCCGTCGGATCCATCTGGTCGACGACCGGGTGGTGCGTCGTCGGATGCCCGCGCCCATACTTCAACGGCAGCACGGCCGCTTTCGTCATGTAGTCTTCCGGCAGCCTGACCTTGTCCCCGAAAATCGTGATCAAGTGCTCGGCTTCCAACTTCTTCGGAGTGCGCTCCGGCCCATGGCACTCGAGGCAAAGCGCGTTGGCGCTCTTCACCCGCAGCAGGTGCTCGTTGGCGCCACCATGCGGCTCGTGGCAGATCGCGCAGCTTTGCTCAAACGCTGGCTGGTGGATGTTCTTCTTCTTGTGCTGCTCGGCCTGATCCGCGTGGCAGCCCAGGCACGCATTCACCGGATCCGGCTTGATGAATCCCGGCGTCTTGCCTGCGTGCGGATCATGGCAATCCGTGCACTCGCCCGCCGCTCCCGGATGCTGCACTTTGGCTGACGCAATCTGTTTCGCTTGCTCATCGTGGCAGGTGACGCACAGATCTTTCGCGCTCGCCGCCGCCAGCACCACCTTGCCGCCGGCCGCTGGCTTGTGGCAGCTCTCGCACATCTTGTTCTCAAACGGATTGTGCGTGAACGCCTGCAGCAGCTTGGGGAACTTCGACTGGTGCGGATCGTGGCACTGAATGCAATTCGAGGCGCCAAACGGCTGGTTGCTGTGCGCCTTCTGCAAGTTCGCGTCTTTGGGATCGTGACAAGACACACACAGCGCGGGTGAAGACTTGGTAAGGTGATAGTCGAACTCTTGCTTACCCCGCTCGCCCGTCTTGTGCGTCACGTGGCAGGTCTCGCATCCCATATCGAGCGCCGCGTGCCGGCTGCCCTTTTCCGGAGTGTTCAAGCCGATCTGGTGGCAGCTCAGGCAAAGATTCTCTTTCTCGCCGCCCGCGCTTGCCTTCAGCAACTGATTCTTATTTTCCGAGACATGCGGATCGTGGCACTTCACGCAATCGCGAACTGCCGGAGTGTGGACAAGGCCTTTGATCTCAGTCGCATTCTTGTCGGCATGGCAGGTGAGGCAGAGCGCGTAGGTCGTGGTCGTGATCAGCTTGACCCGGGTGACTTCCTTATTTACCCGGACTTCGTGGCAACTCAGGCATCCCATCTGAACCGCCGAGTGCACAGCTTTGCCCTTGGCTTTGTCTTCGTGGCACTCGAGACACTTGGCCGAGTCGGTGTTCTTTTCAAGCGGCACCGGATGGGTCGCGGCGAAAGCCGGAAACGCGGAGATGATGAGGATGACTACGACGAATGGCAACGCTGCCGTGCCGACGATCCTTCGAATCCCCGCCACGGCCTTCCGATTTTTACTTGCGAACGGCACCTTGCGTAACCCTCTGCCTGATGCTTTTGCACGACCCTCGCCTTTGCCGACCAGGCCATTGTGTTTTGGCACAGCGCTGGCAAGTGTCTGTAGCCAAAGCACTTGGCGCTGATAGAAAGTCGCCCCGGAGCAGGGTGATGGCTGACATATTGGCTCCGGATGGGCTTTCTCCCCCAGACCCGTTGGTGAAATGACCCAAGTCATCTGTGCTGCGAAATTCAACATCGGAATGCCGCTTTCCGAATTAGCGGAGAAGCGCCTCATACTCCCAAAGCTGACATATTCAACGCGACCTGTTGATTTACGGGTAGTACCCCGAACACATCGGCTTGTGATCAAAGGCACACGACGATGTAATTGCGCGAAAAGACCGCCACTCGCTTTTCCTCTGCGGGATTTGGCCCACGCAAAGCGCCGGCGGCGCTGCCAATCTCAAAGTTAACTGGCTTTGTTTGTGGAAGTTAAGCATTACCGCCGAAATGGAGCCCCAGTTGCCTTTTGGCTAGCGAAGAAGGGAATACCCATGGCCGCCGACCCAAAACTTTGGACCCGGAAAGTCTGGCAGACACTCAGTGCGATCAAGACCGGCGTCGTGCTCTTGATTACAGTCGTCGTTCTTTCAGCAGCCGGCACGATCGTCTTGCAGCGGCCCGTCACTGACGCTGACGAGATGCAGCGCGCCTACTCCCCCCAAGTTCTACGGATTCTCGACGCCGTAGGCCTCACCGACGTCTTTCATGCATGGTGGTTCGTCGCGTTGATGATCCTGGTCAGTATCAGTATTGTGGCTGCCTCGGTTGAACGGTTCCCCAACGCCTGGCGCTATTACTCCCGGCCCTACAAATACCCCGATCAGCACTTTCGGCGCGGCACGACAGTTCAAAAGCAAATTACGATCCCCGACGAGGAAACCGGTCTGGTCGCCGCCGAACGCGCGCTCTATGCGAGCGGCTTCAGCCCGGAGCGTGTCGTTCAGAGAGATCACTTTTCTCTGTTCGCCGAACGTAATCGGTTTTCGGAGATGGCGGTTTATATCGTGCACGCTAGCCTGCTGCTGATCTTCTTCGGTGGCATCGTGGACGCGCTCTGGGGATGGCGCGGTTTCATGTCGCTTACTCGCGGCCAGCAATCCAGCCAGATTGAAATGCGGGACGGAACGAAGAAGTCGTTGCCTTTCGTCATCCGCTGCGACAGCGCAGGCCAGGAAAACTATGCGGACGGCAGTCCCAAGAAGTGGTGGTCCAAGCTGGCCGTCGTCAAAAACGGACAGCAACTGCAGGCCAAGCAAATCGTCGTGAACGACCCGCTGGTATTTAGCGGCATTCGTTTCTACCAGTCCAGCTATGGTCCCACCGGCAAGCTGGATAAGTTGATCATCGCGGTGAAAGCGGCCGACGGCAGCGGCAAAAAGAAAGAAGTCGCGCTGGGGGTGGCGGAGACTGCGTCGCTCGACAGAGGCGCGACCATCACGCTGGCGGAGTTTTTTCCGAACTACGTGGTCGAAGAAGGCCACGTCTACAACCGCACGAATTCCATCGAGAATCCTGCCGCACACTTCATCGTGGCGGACAACGGCAAGAACGTGAACTTCTGGTTGCCGCCCATCGAGGGGTTTGCAGAGAACGCACGGTCTCCCTACCAAATCGAAGTTCTGGACTTGAAGCCCGGCTACTTTACCGGCCTGGAAGTCTCCCATGAACCCGGACAGTGGGCCGTGTGGAGTGGCGCAATTCTGATGGGAGTCGGCTTGGTTTTCGTGTTCTACCTCGCGCACACACGCATCTGGGCGATACCGGTGCGAGAGGCGAACGGCAAGCTCACGCTCTGGATCGGCGCGACCGCCAATCGCAATCGCGAAGCGCTGGATGAACGCTTTCGCACGCTGGTCGAAAAGATCGAAGCAGACCTGAAATCGCAGAAAGAAGCGCACGCGTCCGCCGAGGTCGCTTCTATCCCTTAGGCTCAACCTGCAACGGAGGAATCACATGGCTCGCGTACGAGTGGAACAACAACAGCCTGTTACTACCGGAACCACACTGATCGTGTTGGTCGGGCTGGGCATTGCGTTCCTGCTGTTTATGGCATTTCTCAACGTGGTGAAGAGCGGCAACCTGCTGGGCGAATCGAACCTTCTCTACGCCGCGCTGATTTTTTACGCGGGTGCCGGCGCCCTCTACCTCGGCTTCGGAGTCACTGGCACCGATTCTTACGTGCGCTTTGCCTCGCTCGCCACCTGGGCCGGACTCGCCGCTAACACGGGAGCCGTCGCCCATCGCTGGTACGAAGCCGGGCACCCTCCTTTTGCCAGCATCTATGAAATGCTGTTGAGCTTCGTATGGACGCTCGCCGCGTTGACCCTCGTCGCCGAGAAAAAACTCGAGGTGAAGGTCATCGGCACGGTCACCATGCCGGTCGCCATTGTTGGCGTGGTGCTCATGCAGCTACTGCGCACAGAAGTTCATCCGCTCGTGCCGGCGTTGCAGTCCACCTGGCTGCACGTCCATGTGACGCTCGCCATGCTCGCCTATGCCGCTTGCGCGCTCAGCTTCGCGCTGGCACTCATGTTTCTGATCCAGGACAAGGTGAGCAACGAAACCTTCCTGGCGACGACCAGCCTGTTCGGAATCGGAATCTATGCAGGAATTCTGACCCGCTTCGACAATTGGGGCGGATTGAGCGTGATTGCCTGGAACGCGCAAGAGAAGTCTGAGGTATTCCTGCAGCGCGGCGTTCGCCTGTTCGTCGTCATCCCCGACTTGGGTTGGCTGATGCTGCTGGTACTGCTGGTAGTAAGCGCGCCATTCGGGCTCTATGTTGCCGGCCGCCTGCGCAAGGACGACTCCCTGTTCACGCTCGCCAATCGCGCTGTTTTCATCAGCATTTTGTTGCAAGTTGTCGCGTTGCTCGTGTTCCTGTTGCGCGCCCGCAGTGGACAATATCCCTCGCTCGATGCAGAGGGACTGTATGCCACCAGCCTAGCGGCCAGTCCCTTCATTCTTTCCGGCCTGGTCGGCGGAATTTTCAGCTCTCTGCTCTATCTGTTGCTCCTGTGGCGGCGGCCGGATCTGGAACGCCTCCTGCCTTCCGCAGAAGTGCTCGACCGGATCACCTACAAAACCATCTGTTTTGCTTTTCCATTGCTCACCCTGATGATTGCGGCCGGCGCGTACTGGGCCAATCGCACCTGGGGCTCTTATTGGAGCTGGGACCCGAAAGAAACCTGGGCGGCGATCACCTGGCTGGTATACGCTGGCTACCTTCATATGCGCATTACGCGCGGATGGCGCGGACGGCGCGCGGCCTACTTCGCAATCCTTGGTTTTGCAGTGGTGATGTTCACCTTCTTCGGAGTGACTTACCTGCTCCCCGGGCTGCACGCATATGCATGAGAACTGCCAAATGCTAATCGCAAGGGGAAGGACCGAACAGGACTCTTAGGTGCAACCACCCGTCACATTGCGTCGCGAAGAGTCCGGTTCCCCCTCAGTACGTGTGAACTGGCAGGTGAAGACCGTTCTTCCGGTTGCATTCGTGTTGTTGAACGGGCTGCTTCTCTTTCTTATGGCGACAGTTTCGCTGCGCGACCCCGAACGCCACAAAGTCCTGATTGTCGCTGGGACGGGAGCGGTCGCAATTTGCGCCGCGGTCATGATCGCGCTGGCCTATTTCATCCAGCGTCCGATGGTCGAGTTACAGGAGAAAATCGCGCGAGTCGGGGAAGGCGATCTGGACGTTTCCGTGAATTTTGCCAAACGCAACGACGAAATCGGCGATCTCGGTCGCAATTTCAATCGCATGGTCGAACAGTTACGTGAAAGCCGCGAGGAAATCGACCGGTTGCACCGCAACCAGATGTCACGCGCCGAGCACCTGGCGACCCTCGGCGAACTGGCCACCGGCTTGGCTCACGAAATCCGCAATCCACTTGCCGGCATCGCAGGTGTCATCGAAATCGTCAGCCGCGACCTTCCCTCGACCAGCCCGGCCCGCACTGTCGTCAAAGACATCCGCCTGGAAATTGCGCAGATCAACCGTATTCTTACCGATCTGCTGCAAGCAGCCCGCCCCCATCCCCCAGAAGTCCGCGCCAGTGATCTGAACACGACCGTCGAGCACGCGGTGATGCTCGCACGCCAGCAGGTACTCAGCAAGCCCATCAAGATCGATTTGGCTAAAGATCCGACTCTGCCGAACGTAGAGCATGACAGCGACCAGATCCACCAGGTGCTGCTGAACCTGCTGATCAATGCCGTGCAAGCCATCGAGGGAGCCGGCGCGGTCCAGGTAGTCATCGCGGCAAAAAAAGACAAGGCGCTGATCTCGGTCACGGATTCGGGCCGCGGCATCTCGCCTGAACACCTGCCCTTCATCTTCCGCCCGTTCTACACGACCAAAGGCAATGGCACTGGCCTCGGTCTCTCGCTGGCGCGCCGCATCATCGAAGACCACCGGGGGCGCATCGAAGTAGAAAGCGAATTGGGCCACGGCACCGAGTTCCTCATCACACTTCCCATCCAGCAACCACACTCCGCAGAAAGCGTGGAAGTTGAGGCTTCCTGACTGTGCTGGTCAACCTTCCCAAGTTACAAACTTGCCATTGGGCGGTACAATCCTCCGGCGATGGACGGAGTAAATTCGACACAGAACGACGGGGCTCCACAACCTTTCTCACGGGGCCGCCTGAAGGTCTTTCTGGGCTACGCTCCCGGAGTCGGCAAGTCTCTGCGCATGTTCGACGAGGCACGCCGCCGGAGAGAACGCGGCCAGGACGTCGTGGTTGGCGCCCACCAGCCGCAAGTAGCTCCCGAAATTCAACCTCTATTAACTTCCCTGGAAGTCGTCCCCACGCACGACGTTGAAGGCGTTCCCGTGATTGATGTGCCAGCGATTCTCCGAAGGCATCCGCAGGTCTGTGTGATTGACGGCTTGGCGTGTGACAGCCCATGGGGCCGTCATGCCCATCGCTGGCAAGACGTCGACGAGCTGCTCGGTGCGGGAATCAATGTGGTCGCTTCCGTGAATCTGCAGCACATCGACGATCAGCGGGAGGCCGCCGAAAGGCTTACCGGGCAGAAGGTCTCGGAAACAATCCCCCGCGAATTCTTGAATACGGCCGATGAGATTGTGGTCGTCGATGCGCCCACCGAAGGCGCCTCCCCGGAACTTTCGGAATTGCGCCAGATGGCTCTCGTCTTGTCTGCTGACGTCATTGACGCCGGGCTGCAACGCTACCTGCGGGCTCACGAAATTGAACCTGGATGGCGAACGCACGAACGCTTCCTTGTCTGCCTCACGCCTCGCGCCAATGCCGATAGCATGATCGCCAGCGCCCGCCAGAGCGCCGCGCGCTTCCATTGTGATGTCACGGCCGTTTACGTGAAGCAGTCCCACCTTTCGGGCACCCAGGAAAGAGACATGGAGGTGACCCTGGCCCAGGCTCGCGCATCAGGCGCGCGCATCGAGGTGCTGGAGGGCGATGATCCAGTCGAAGCCATCGTGCACTATGCCCGTTCCCACGGCGTTACACAGATCTTTGTCGGCCACAGCATGAAAGAGAACTGGAAAACGAGATTGTGGGGTAGCCCAGTGAGCCGCTTGATTCGAGCGGCCGAAGGCATGGATGTGCGTGTCTTCCCCCACTGAACAAGACTCTTATGACTCACCTGACCGCTGGTGGCCATCTCAAAATCTATCTGGGCTACGCTCCGGGCGTGGGCAAGACCTACCAGATGCTGGAGGACGCGTGCGCTTTGAAGGCGCGCGGCGTGGATATCGTTGTCGGTTTTGTAGATCCTCACGGCCGCAACGATGTTCGCGACAAGCTCTCCGGCCTGCGGACCATTCCACTTCTGCGAGTCAGCCATCGCGGCGGCGTGGCGGAGGAGTTGGACGTGGACGCCATCCTGAAATGGGGTCCGCGAGTCTGTGTGGTTGACGAATTGGCGCATTCCAACGTGTCTGGTTCGGCGCGGCAAAAACGCTGGCAAGACGTTCAGGTCCTGCTCCACTCCGGCATCGACGTGCTCACCACCATGGACGTCAGACATCTCGCCAGCCTCAGCGATCAGATCTGGCAGCTGACCGGACAGCGCGTGCGCGAGACCGTGCCGGACTGGTTCTTCCAGCAAGCCGAAGAGGTCGTGCTCGTGGATGTGACCCCGCGCGCTTTGATGCATCGCCTGGAGCGCGGTGTGATCTTCCCGCCCGAGAAGCCGAAGAGCGAGGTGGACGCAATCTTTCAGGAGCCGGTCCTCGTCGCCTTGCGCGAATTGGCGATTCGGCAAACCGCACAAGCCTTGGAGGCGCGGCAAACGGGAAAGGCAACGTCTGAGTCGCAGCCCCAGAAGATCCTGGTAAACATCACGGCCGATCCCTCCACCGCCATGTTGCTGCGGCGTGCCCGGCGCGTCGCGGATCACCTGCAAGCAATCTGCCTGGCGGTGTACGTCTACTCCAAACAGGAATCGGAAGCCGCACCCACCGAAGACCGTCCCACGATTGAGCGCCATCTGCGCTTTGCCGAGAACCTGCATATCGCCACAGAAACGATTCACGGCCGGGATCGCGCAACGGCGCTTGTGGAGTACGCGCGAAAGCGCGGGGTCACGCAGATATTCCTCAACCGCATTACTGCCAAGAAGCGACGATGGTTCCCCGGCCTCGACTTCACCGAACAGGTTCTGCAACAGGCCAGCGAGATGGAAGTCACCGTGGTCGCCGAGCGCAGCCGCTACGGCCGAACGTCGTCTCCCTATCCCGAGGATGAGGCTGGCGCCTTGATGCACGCCGGGTACGTTCGCATCTCCCCATCGATCACGGTCGACGAAGCGATAGCCGAGATCCGACAACAGGCCGGGAATGTGGAAATGATTTACTACGCGTACGTGCTTGACGAGATGCAACACCTGCTCGGCATCGTTTCCTTTCGCGAACTTATTTCGGCGGAGCGATCAAAGAAGGTTCGCGACCTGATGCACACCGACTACGTCCTCGTCGCGGAAGATACCGACCAGGAAACTGTGGCGCAGTTGCTCGCCAAAAAACGACTGCTGGCTGTGCCCGTGCTCAACTCGGAGGGAGCCATGCTGGGCATCGTTACCAGCGCCGATGTGGCGGGCCTGGTGCAGGAAGAAGCCGGTGAGGACATCTTGAAGATCGGTGGCATGGAAGCCCTGGAAGGCCCCTACCTGGAAGTCACTTTCGGTCAGATGGTGCGCAAACGAGCCGGATGGCTGGCGATTCTATTCGTGGGCGAGATGCTGACTGCGACAGCCATGGGTTACTTCTCCAGCGAGATCGAGCGCGCCGTGGTGCTCGCCCTGTTCATCCCCTTGATCATCAGCAGCGGAGGAAATTCGGGCTCACAGGCGACGACGCTGGTAATCCGCGCCATGGCGCTGGGCGAGATTCGATTGCGGGATTGGTGGCGAGTCATTCGCCGCGAACTGGCCGCCGGCGTCGCGCTGGGAACGATCCTCGGAATCATCGGTGTAACACGCATTATTCTCTGGCACACCCTGCGCGGGACCTACGGCGAACACTACCTGGTCGTTGCGCTGACAATCGGATGTAGTCTGATCGGAGTGGTGCTCTTCGGGACTACTGCCGGGTCCATGCTGCCTTTTATATTGCGCCGCTGCGGGCTGGATCCGGCCAGCGCCTCCGCCCCGTTTGTTGCGACGCTGGTCGACGTAACCGGCCTGATCATCTACTTCTCGGTGGCCAGCGTCATCCTGCACGGGATTCTGCTTTGACCGATCGGCCGCTCCCGATGCGCTTCTGGGTGTTTTTTCGTACAATCTCGCGGGCTCTTTGTCCCGAAAACAAACGTAGTACTCTATTAGTCGATGCCTTCCGAGAAGATCCTCATTGTTGACGACGAGCGCCTGATCCGCTGGTCGCTTCGCCAGAAGTGTGAGGAATGGGGGTATCACGTCTTCGAAGCGGAAGCAGGTGAACCTGGCCTCAAGGTCGCCCAGCATGAATCTCCCGACTTGGTCCTGCTCGATGTTCGCATGCCCGATATGAGCGGCCTCGAGGTGCTCGACCAGTTAAAGAAGTCTGGTGACGCGCGTGCCGTCATCATGATCACGGCCGACCCGCAGCTTGACGATGTGAAAGCGGCTCTCAAGCTCGGCGCTTACGACTTTATCGGCAAGCCGCTCGACTTCGAAGAACTGCATGTAACCATCAAGAATGCCCTGGAAACAACGCGCCTGCGTACCGAGGTGCAATCCCTGCGCGGCGAAGTTCACCGGCGAACGGGCTATCACAACGTGGTCGGCGTTTCAGCCAAGATGACGGAGTTGTTGAACTTTGTCCGCAAGGTCGCCGCCAGCGAGGCGACTACGATTCTCATTCAGGGCGAGAGCGGCACGGGCAAGGACCTCATCGCCATGGCCATCCACTACGAGAGCGCGCGCGCCGAGAAAGCTTTTGTGGCTATCAATTGCTCGGCCATCCCCGAAACACTGATGGAGGCCGAACTCTTCGGCCACGAAAAGGGAGCGTTCACCGACGCCAAGCAGATGAAGAAGGGCCTGTTCGAAATGGCCGACGGCGGCACGCTCTTCCTCGACGAGATCGGCGAACTTTCTCCGCTGCTGCAGGCCAAGCTTCTGCGCGTGCTGGAAGACCAGGTGATCCGGCGCGTTGGCGGTGTGCGCGACATGCAGGTCGATGTGCGCGTGATCGCCGCGTCCAATCGCGATCTGGAAAAAGCGGTACGCGAAAACCAGTTCCGGCAAGACCTGTATTACCGGCTGGCGATCATCGCGATCTTCATCCCCCCGCTGCGCGACCGCAAAGAAGACATTCTGCCGCTGGTAGATTCCTTCATCGACCGCTACAACCGCCGATTCCGAAAATCCATTCGCGGCATCAGCGAAGACACTCGCAAGCTCCTGCTCACCCACAACTGGCCAGGCAACGTGCGCGAATTGAAGAACACTATCGAGCGCGCCATGATCCTGGAAGACGAGCAGTTCTTGCGCCCCATCTACCTGCCGTTCTCGGTCGCCGAGGCGGGCGGCCGCACCGTTTTCGAACGCACCGCCTCACCCGAAAATGGCCAGGCGCTGGCAAATGGACGCCTGCTGCCACGCCTCTACATCCCCGAAGGCGGAACCTCCCTCGAAGAAGTGGAGCGAGCCATGGTGGAGCTGGCAATGCGGCAATCCAGCGGGAATCAAACGCAAGCGGCGAAACTGCTCGACATCAGCCGCGACGCCCTCCGTTACAAGCTTAAGAAGTTCGGCCTCATCCCCGGCGAAGAGGAACAGACCGGAAGCCATCCCGCTCCCGATTCCTCACCCACAGTCTGAAATTTGTTCACCGTATGGTCGGCTGAGGCGCTTGCCCAATACGTTGCGTCGCATACCCGATGATCGTGCCCACGATCCCCCCCGGCAGCATGATCTCGAAGTAGTAATGATCGGGGCCCGGCTGCATGGCGGCCACGCCATACGCCAGTACCAGTCCCACACTCAGTCCGAAGACAATGCCGAGGGCCAGCGAATTTACCTTGCGCGCGAAGTATCCGATCAAGATGCCCGCGATCAAGCCCTTCACGGTCGAGCCGATTACGATCTGCATGATCTGGGAGCGTACTGCCGGCGTGAACCAGGCCGTCAGGCCGTCGAAAATGCCCAGAATTCCTCCCAATACCAACCCGAGCAACGGTTTGTTCATGAGTCTCTCCCGCGGGATCTCACCCGCTCCTACTTCCATTCCACGCTCGGCGGAAAACCTTTAGCGAGAGCGGAAGAATATCAGCAGGGCGCGTGTGACCACATAGGCAAGCAGCAATAAGATCCACCTGCGATTCCGTGTGATCCAGCGCCACGCCCGCGCGAAGGCGCTCTCCGGATACGCCGTCACGGGCAGTCCGTCCAGGAAATGAGCCACGTCGGCCGCCAGGTCCGGAACCGAGGAATAGCGGTCGTTGCGTTCGGCCGCCATGGCTTTTTCGCAAATCGCGGACAGAGCTCGCGGAACCCGCCCGGATCCAGCCGTTCCCAGCAAGAACTCAAGAATCGCGCCCAGAGAATAAATGTCGGCGCGGGGATCGAGCTGCCCGCCTCCGCTCGCTTGCTCCGGCGACATGTATCCCAGCGTCCCGAGAACACTTCCATGGTCCGTGCCGGGAGCAGAGCACTTGTCCGGCAATGATGGGTCCGCCGGCTTCGCCGCCGCGTCAGATCCAATCGCGCCGCCAGTCAGCAGCTTTGATAAGCCCCAGTCCATCACTAGCACTTCCCCGAAGAGCCCCAGCATCACGTTGGCAGGCTTCAAGTCGCGGTGCAGAACGCCACGCGCATGCCCGAACGCCACCGGATCACAAATCCGCAGAAAGATTCGCAAGCGGTCGGACACGACGTCCACCTCCCGAACGTAGTCTTCCAGCCGCTTGCCCTGCACGAGCTTCATCGTGTAATAAGGACGGCCATCGGCCAGCGTCCCGGCATCGTGCACTGGAATAATGCCGGGATGCTCGAGCCGCGCGATGACCTGGGCTTCCTGCAACAGGCGCGCGGCCACTTCATTTCGCCCGTCCGCGAGATTGATGACCTTGAGTGCGACGTCTCGTGCCAGGGTGCGGTCTTCGACCTGATAAACACTGCCCATCCCGCCCTGGCCCAACTTGGCGATCAGCCGGTAGCGTGTGCCTTCGAGGTCGGGAGAATCGACGGCCTCCTGCAAGCGTGCGAGCGCGGAATTGTTCAGCGATCTCATGCCAGCCGCACTCCCAGCAATGTCTGCGCTTCGCGGCGGAACTCTTCCTCATCCGCGGTCATGGCCTTCAGCTCTTCGAGCACGATTTTTCGAAATTCCCGGCGGGCATAGGCGAGATAGTTGGTAACGTCAGTCGGCTTGATCCCGAAACGCCTCGCCACCTCCGCGTAGGTAAGCTCCTTGCCACCTTCCTCGATGTCGTACAGTTCCAGCAACTGAAAGTGCGCCGCCTTGCCCTTGTCTTCAAGTTCCTTCCGCAGCCGATCGACGGCGAGCCCGAACAGGCTACGCGCAAATTCACGGGCGAAGAAGTCGTCTGGACTGTCGCTCCCTGCCAGCGGCAGTTCCAGCAGTTCGCCCTCCGCTGATTCGAAATCCAGCGGCGAAAAGTCGATTTCTCCGCCCCGCTTCTGTCGTTGCGCCGCCTTGTCGGTATTCATGACCAGTCCATCCACGCAAACTCGCAGGTAGGTACGAAGGCGCGCCTTGCTGGGATCAAAGCGGTCGAGCAGGCGTTTTTCGATGAGCCGAGCGAAGAAGTCCTGGGTGAGGTCCTTCGCCGGCTCGTTGTCCTTATTCCAGTGCAGGCGGATGTACTTGTACACCGGCTTCCAGTAAGCAGAGATCAGCACATCGAGCGCCCTCTGCCGCTCTATCGGATGCTCGCTGCGCGAGCCTTCGATCACCGAAAATCGAGTTAAGGGAAATTGCTGCTGCGCTCCGCCGATGCTGGTGTCGTCGGACATGATCTGCATACCGTTTGGACGCTGCGGAGTGTACGTGGGGAGCGCAAACTGTTCAAGAAGGTCGCGAACTTTGCGCCAGAACGAGGGGTTTCGAGCAAAAGGAAGGAGGGAGACCGCGTCACGAATCTCCCTCGCGTCCGGCACCCGCCTTTCCATGAGCGCATGAACTTGGGTGCCGTTAAATCAGACAATGGTGCCGGCAGTCGCCTTTTCGGGCGTTTCCCGATGAAACAGGCGCTGCACCGCTACCGTCATCTGCTCCTGTTCCGTCTTTTCCGGAAGTTCCTTGAGTTCGCGGGCCAGCGATCCGGCGATTCTGCGAATGATTCGACTGGCAACATCGCCCAATAGTGCAGATTCATCCTTGGAAAACGGCCCGCACTCTTCTCGGAAGGACTCCAGTTCTTGCCGGCAAATTTCATCCAGTCGCGTGCGCAAGGCAACGATCGTGGGCACCACGCGCTCCGCAAGGAGTTTCCGTCGAAAGCCGCAGGCCTCCTCTTCCACGATCTTCTGCGCATCCAGAGCGGCGGCTTCCCGCTCACCCGCATTATGCTGGACGACTTTCTCCAGATCGTCCAGGTCGTACAGGAAGATCCCGGGAACCTCGCCGACCGCTCCATCGACGTCGCGCGGCATGGCGATATCGACGATGACCAGCGGACGGCCATTGCGCGCCCGCGCTATGAATTCTGCTTGGTCGCGGCTCAGAATCGTGTGCGGGCAGGAGGTTGAGCTGATGACAATATCGGCGCTCTCCATCTGCTGCCAGCGGGCTTCAAACGGGGTGGCGGTCCCGCCTAACGTGGTAGCGAGTTCGGCAGCGTGTTCAAAGGTTCGGTTGATCACGCAGACCGACTTCGCTTCCTGCTTCAGCAGGTAACGAGCCGACAACTCACTCATCTTGCCTGCGCCCAGCACGAGCACTTCCTTGCCTGCGAGTGTGCCCAGGGCTTGCCGGGCCAGTTCCACCGCCGCGGTCGGAACGGACACCGCGGAGTTTCCGATCGCGGTCTCGTTGCGAACGCGCTTGGACACCGTGAGTGCCTTCTGCACGACCGCATCCAGAAAACGCCCGGTGGTGCAAGCCTTCTGCGCCTGCTGCCACGCAGCCTTCACTTGAGAAATGATTTGAGGCTCGCCCAGCACAACGGAATCCAGGCTCGACGCCACCCGGAAGATGTGGAGGGTGGCCGCTTCATCCAGCAGCCGGTAGAAGTGCTTCCACTCGCAAAGCTTCAGCCCATATTCTGCCGAGAGGAATCGCAAAACAGAATTCGCAGCCAGGCTGGCGTCGTTGGCCCACACAATAAACTCAGTGCGGTTGCACGTGGCGAGAACCATGATTTCTTCAACGCCTTCGGCCCGGTTCAATTGCATGAGAGCGTCGATCCGCCGGGGTTCACTAATCCAGAATCGCTCGCGCACGGCTACAGGAGCCGTCCGGTGGTTCAGGCCAATCACCAACAATGTGGGTTCCAAGGGCGCTCTCCCGAAAGAAATACGTTTCGACAAACGCACACTGCCTGCCAAACCTGACTCGTGATTCGCCAATCAGCCTCGTTCTTGTTTTCAGCAACTTGCCTATCCGCTCCTGGCTCCTTTCCGCTTCTGGGATGCCAGGCGTGAGGCTTCTCACCCGCATCACGTGTTTTTTAACCCGAAGAACGACCGCAACCCTTGTCTCTGCGTCCCTGGAATCCTTAGACTTCAACGAGTTAGGCCGCCAACCCATCTGGCACACGGCGTGCCACTATACGAGTAGAGGGGTGAATTTGCGCCTTCCCAACTCATTAGGAGAAGAAAGAATGAGAACTATGTTCCGGGCTTTAATGGTTTTTCTGGCAATCGCCTTCGTGATGTCGATCACGGCATTCGCGGCCGATGCTACGGCCGACACCTACAAAGCCAAATGCGCGAGCTGTCACGGAGCCGACGGCAAGGGCGACACTCCCGCCGGCAAAGGGATGAAGATCAAAGACCTCGCCTCCGAGGACGTACAGAAGATGTCGGATGCGGACCTGGCCGGCATTATTGAAAAAGGAAAGAAACCCATGCCGGGCTACGAAGGGAAACTGACCAAGGAGCAGACCGACAGCCTGGTGAAGTGGATTCGCACGCTAAAGAAGTAACAACGCGAAATACATTTGCACGGACTGGAAGCCGGTGCTCGTCACCGGCTTCCTTATTACTATTTTGTACCCAAGGTGCACTGATCCAACCGCACCCACAGAACTCTCCCCACGCGGTATACTTAAGCCCCTACAAAATGCCCCGTTCAACCTCGTAGTTGCTGAACCTCGTTTCCCAGCCTCCCATTCGTTTACGGGCAGGCGCAACCCGGCAATGGCGGCCGGATCTTTTCGCCACGTGGAGGACAGGGATGCATGACGACGAAACGGTTCTGAAGGAACCGAAGAATTCCCCCGAAGAAACATCCGGTGTTTCCCGCCGCGACTTTCTGAAGATCTCAACCATTGCCGCCGCCGTGCCGGTCGTGGCCAAGCCGAATCTTGTGATGGCAGCCGGCGCGGAAGTTCCCGTACACGGCCCCGGCAAAGTACCTATGCAGTTCAACGTGAACGGCAAGCCCTACAAGGCCAGCCTCGAGCCGCGCGTCACATTGCTCGACGCGCTGCGCGACACCATGGACATCACGGGCGCAAAGCGTGTGTGTGACCGGGCCGAATGCGGCTCCTGCACGGTGCTGATCGACGACAAGACCGTCTACGCCTGCTCCGTGCTCGCCATCGAGGCGCAAGGAAAGAAGATCACAACGGTGGAGGCACTGATGGAAGGCGGCAAGTTGCATCCCATCCAGCAGGCCTTCGTCGACAACGACGCCTCGCAATGCGGATTCTGCACGCCGGGCTTCGTGGTCGCCTGCAAGGCGATGCTCGACAAGCACCCCGACCCCACGCCTGACGACATTCTTCACGAATTGAGCGGCAATATCTGCCGCTGCGGAACCTATGCAGGAATCCGCGGCGCGGTCGCGCAAGTCGCGCGGAAGGGAGCCTAGCCCATGCCTGATTACCAGTGGCCCGATCCAGAACATCGCACATTGATTGGCCAGCGCGTCTCGCGCGTGGACTCCCCCGACAAAGTTTCGGGGCAAGCTCGCTACACCTACGACGTGAAACGCCCCGGTCTGCTCTTCGGCAAAATGCTGCGCTCGCCTTACGCGCACTGCAAGATCGTCAGCATCGACATAAGCACCGCCGAAAAAATGCCAGGCGTCAAGGCGATCGAAATCGTGCAGAAGGCCGGCTCCAATATTCACTGGGCTGGAGACGAAGTCGTCGCGGTCGCGGCCATCGACGAAGCAACAGCGGAAGACGCCGTCCGTGCCATTCAGGTGAAGTATCAACAACTGCCGCACCTGGTCAGCGATGCGGAGCCTCCGGCAGGCGCTGGCGAAAGCCAGGGGCCACTCAGCATGGATGACTTAGGCGACATGTTGGACAACCAGGTGCCCGAGAGGCAGATCGTCTCCCTCATTGAGCAATATGGCGTCAGCTTCAAGGCTACCGAACAGGACTATAAAGACGCGAAAGAGGAAGGCGTTTCCGATTCCATCCTTGATGCGATTCGCAAAGCGACGGTACACGAGGAGGCCGCTGGCAAAACTACGAAATCGAACTATGTGAGGGCCGCGGCGCAGACGCAAGGGGACGCGGCGAAGGCGTTCACGGAAGCGGACGCCGTCGCCGAGGGCCTTTACGGCGCGCCAGTGATTACGCATTGCTGCATGGAATCGCACGGTTCCACCTCCGAGTGGACGGACACGGACCACCTGTTCGTGCACATGTCGACCCAAAACGTTTCCGGTATCGCCGGTCAGATGGCCGAGCCGCTCAAGATTCCTGCCTCCAATGTCCACGTGCATCAGGATCACGTGGGTGGCGGGTTCGGAAGCAAGTTTGGACCCGATCGCTGGGGCATCGTCACCGCGAAGCTCTCAAAAAAGGCCGGCGGCAAGCCTGTGCGAATGATGCTTGAGCGCGACTCGGAGCTAAAAGTCGCGGGCGCTCGCCCCTCTGCCTACGCCCGCGTGAAGGTTGGAGCCAAGAAAGACGGCACACTCATCGCGTGGCAGTCGAGTTCGTGGGGCACGGGTGGTCCCGGCGGAGGAGGCATGCCGCCCATTCCATACTGCTTCGCGGCTCCGAACCAACAGAAAGAGCACACGGCGATTCGCAACAACATCGGTCCTGCACGGGCCTGGCGCGCACCGAACCATCCGCAGGCCGCCGTGCTGACCATGTGCGCCTTGGAAGACCTGGCCGCCAAGCTCAACATGGATCCCTATGAGTTCTTTTTGAAGAACATCGATTTGACCAAGCAAGCGCAGATTTATCGCGATGAATTCCCCATCGCCGCAGAACTGATGGGATGGAAGGAGAAGTGGCATCCGCGCGGCCAGAATATTTCCGGCGGCATCGCGCGCGGTGTCGGTCTCTCCTTGCACACCTGGGGCGGACGAGGGCACGCGAGCGATTGCGATCTCAGCATCCATCCGGACGGCTCGGTAGATATCAAAATGGGCACGCAGGACATCGGCACCGGCACGCGCACCTGTATCGCCGTTGTCGCCGCCGATGCCCTCGGACTGAAAGTCGACGACATCAAGCTCTACATCGGCGACACGCAGTATCCTCCGTCCGGCGGATCAGGCGGATCTACCACACCCGGAGGCGTCAGCTCGTCCACGCGTCGGGCAGTCGTCGACGCGCGCGATGCGCTGTTCGCGAAAGTCGCGCCCGCGCTGAACACACAGCCCGATGATCTCGTCGCGAAAGACGGCAAGATTAGCCTGAAGTCCGATCCTAGCAAGTCCATTAGCTGGAAAGAAGCCTGCTCCAAAATCGGCGCGACCCCGATTACCAGCCACGGCCACAATGATGCGGCCGCCGCCAAAAACAAACCGGATCTCACCAACAGCGGCGTCGGCGGCGTGCAGATGGCCGAGGTCGCAGTCGACACGGAAACCGGCATCGTCAAAGTCACGAAGATGGTTGCCGTGCAAGACTGCGGTCTCATCATCGACGTGAAAATGGCCGAGAGCAGCGTGCTCGGCGCGCTCATCATGGGCATCAGCTACGCGCTGTTCGAAGAAAAAGTCATGGATCCCATCACCGGGCGCATGCTGAATGCCGACATGGAGTTCTATCGCCTTGCCGGACTCAACGACATACCGGAGCTTAAGGTCCACATGATGACCGGAAAAGGCTACGACGAGCGCGGAGTCATCGGACTCGGCGAGCCTCCGGCAGTTTCACCCGGAGCTGCCATCTCCAACGCGGTTGCCAACGCCTTGGGCGTGCGCGTCGGAGTTCTTCCCATCACCCCCGACAAGGTTCTGGCCGCAATGAGTCAGAGCCAGAAGGCAGGCGCATAATGCGAGCCTTTGATTACGTAAGTCCCGCCAACACGAAGCAAGCCGCCAGCCTACTAAGCGCGACCTGGGGCCAAACCGAGGTTCTCGCAGGAGGCACGGACCTTCTCGCGCTGATGAAAGAGGACGTCGTCACTCCGAAGCGCCTGGTCAACATCAAAGAGATCAAGGAACTCTCGGGGATTGACGCAAACGCTTCCGGCTTGCGCATCGGTGCACTGACCACCCTGGTCGATGTTGCCGAGGATGCGACTGTTAAAGAGAAGTATCCCGCGCTCGCCGAAGCGGCGCATGAGGCTGCGAGCCCGCAAATCCGCAACATGGCCACGCTCGGCGGCAACTTATGCCAGCGTCCGCGCTGCTGGTACTTCCGCAACGGGCTGGGCCTGCTGCCGAAAGACGAATCCGGCAAGGATCTGGTCGGTACCGGCGAGAACCGCTACCACGCGATTCTCGGCAACGACGGTCCGGCAAAGTTCGTTAGCCCTTCGACCATCGTTCCCGTGCTGATCGCCTACGGAGCGAAGGTGCGACTGGAAGGACCGAAGGGCAAGCGCGAGCTTCCGCTCGAGAAGTTCTACGTGATCCCGAAAACCGACAAAGATCGCGAGCACGATCTGATGCCCAATGAGATCGTGACGGAAGTTATCCTGCCATCCGCGGAAGGCTGGAAGGTCGCGCATTACGAAATCCGCCAGAAGGCCGCCTTCGACTGGCCACTCGCGGTGGCTGCGGTGGCCCTGAAGACCGATGGCTCGAACGTGCAAGCAGCGCGCGTCGTGCTCGGACACGTTGCGCCCACTCCGTGGCTTTCGCCCGACGCGGAAGCTGCGTTGAAAGGGCAGGCGGCCAATGATGCGACCGCGCAGAAAGCCGCCGAGGCTGCGTTGCATAATGCCAAGCCGCTCAGTCAGAATGCATACAAGGTGCAACTTGCCCGCGTGGCCGTAAAACGGGCGATCCTGAAGGCAGCTGGAGGTGCCGCATGATTCGCAATCCCGACCGCTTCAACACCAACAATCCGAATCTATGCTCGGCGCTGCGCTGGAAAGGACAATTCATTCTCTCCGAGCACGATCCCAATGTGCAGAGCTCCAACGACGGCCTGTTCTGGTGCATGCACACACAAACCTGCATCGGGCCTGACGGCGAACTTGCGGAACCAGGCAACTGTGCCGCCAAGAATCGCGCCTGTCACGGCACGGGGAAGTGCGAATAGAACTCTGCGCGGGCGCGGGTGCCCTCCCCGCGCCCGCCAGCCAAGTTGGTGGATCATAAGACGAGCGCCGCAACCCCTGTCCGCGGCTTTGAGTTTCGGGGTTTTGATCATGACGTATTCCTCCCGTTCTGTCGCATCGTTCCTGTGGGCGGCATTCGCCTTCGTCGCTCTCATGCGTGTACCGCTCGTAGCGCAAGACTACAAATTCACGATTTCGACTGCACAACCTTGGACGGATACCGGCGTCGATTTGCACGCTGGTGACACGCTTGCGATCACGGCAAGCGTTGGTTCCAATGCCTGCGAGCCAACGGGTGTAACAACTGCGAACGGGGCACAAACTCTCCCGGTCGGCACTGCCCTTCCAGGCGCACTAATTGCGCGACTTCAGGAAACGGGCCCGCCCACACTGGTCGGCGCAAGTCAGAACCTGCGTGTACCCAGCGATGGGCATTTGTATCTCGGAGTCAACGCGGAAGGCGCGGCCCCGTGTCAGGGAAACTTTTCCGTAAAGGTTCATGTCACGCCGCCAGCAAACGCCGCTTCGCAGCCCCCTGCAACGGCGCCCGTCGCGAGCGAATCGATAGCGGAGAAACCCGCCAAACCATCGACAGAAAGCTCTCCAGGCGTAGCACCGGCAGGAACGGCCGCCGCACCCAAGTCAGCCGGAAATTCCAATGAGGTCAAAGACATCAAAGGCGCGCTGAATACTGCCGCTCAGACCTGGCTTTCCGGTCAGTTTGGCATCAAACCTACAACCGGCACGCAGCCCGCGGCTTCCTCGTCCGCGACCGAGAGCGGCACATCGACAACTCCGCCTCCCGCCACTCCAGCCTTACCCGTCCTCAAGCTTTCCAACTCCCCGCTCGACTCGCAACTGCGTGAGCACATCAACAGCCTGCCGCGCCGTGTGAACGACCAATTTCAGAACCCGGGCGACATGGTGAATTTCGTCATCATCGGCAACCTGCAGAAAGTTCAGGACGCACTCACCACTGCCGATTGGCACATCGCCGATCGCGATGTGAAGGAGTCCGTGCTAAAGGCCGCGCTCGAGACCTATCAGAAGAAAGCCTACCTCGCGATGCCGATGAGCGAACTCTACCTGTTCGGCCGCGTGCAGGATTTCGGCTACGAACAAGCCGAGCCCTACGCGGTCGTAGCCAGCCGCCACCACTTTCGCATCTGGAAAGCGCCCTTTCAATACAACGGGCAGGACGTGTGGGTCGGTGCAGGCACCCACGATATCGGATTCGAAAAAGATCAGCGCAACGGGAAGGTCACCCACAAGATCGATCCCGCGGTCGACGGCGAGCGCGACAACATCGGCGCGACCTTGCAGAAGACCGACAAGATCAAGACCCTCACCTACTACTTGCCTCCCAGCCCGGTGCAGGATGCGCGAAACGCAACCGGCGGCGGCTACCATTCTGACGGCCGCATCCTCGTTGTGCAGTTGCAGTAGACGTTAGCGGCAAGTCGCATCGCCGGACCATAATAGTCTCATACGACATCCATGCAACCACTCACCGCTTTCGGTTTGTTCGCCGTCACTGCGATGCTTGTGACCTATGCTCTCGAAAAGCGAAGCCCGTGGTTTGTGCTGGCATTTGCCGCATCGTGCTTGATGGGCTCCGCGTACGGATTTCTGCAGGGCGCATGGCCATTCGGAATCGTGGAAGCCATCTGGTCGGGTGTGGCAGTACGCCGATGGTGGCTACTCGGGCAGCGTCGCGAAGAACGATGCGTTGAAAAAAAAGCTCTACGAAAATAGGGCCTCGTTTTCCCGCACGAAAAACTACAAGCGTATGACGAACTCGTGACATGCCGCGAGGCCGTTCGCGATATGGTTCCGCCAGTTTCCTTCCTCAACCTGGAATCAGAAAAACACACGCTCTACCCACGAACCGGTTTCCCGGCCAGTGCCGTGGCGCGTCGAGGTTGGGGTTTGTGCGAATCCACTCACAAAAAGCAGAGGAGAATGCATGAAGAACACATTGCTGGCAATTGCTGTAACGGCCGTAACGGGTTTCACAAGCATGGCGCCGCGCGCCAACGCCGCACCCGGCGACAGCCTCACATTCAGCATGGTGCGCGCCGCGGGCGCCACTTGTCTTTCCAATCGAGCGCGCGGCCGCGTTACGGTAAGCGACCTCGGGCCGGTTCAGAATATGCACGTCGAGATTTCGGGCCCCACGCCGAACAACGATTTCACGCTCTTCATCACGCAGCACTCGACTCGCCCGTTCGGCATAAGCTGGTATCAGGGGGAGATCTCCACCGACAAGAAGGGGAACGGTGTCGGCGATTTCACTGGTATCTTCAGCGGCGAGACCTTCGTCCTCTCTGATGCTCCCATCCAAACCAGCCATGTCGCCATGTGGTTTGCCGACGCGAACGATGCCGCCAAAGCCGGATGTCCCTCGATCGTGACGCCCTTTGACGGCGATCACCAGGCCGGCATCCTTGTTCCTAGCACTGAGAACTTTCCGGATGACAAGGGGCCGCTCCAGTTCTTGGGAAGCAATGACGAGTAACCACCTCTTCATCAACAGCGGCAGTGGACTCAGACTGAAAAGATAGTCTGCTGTATGGATGGAGGCGATGGGGAGTTGTTTTTGGGGAAGGCAACTCCCCTTCGTTATGCGCGGAACACGTGACTCTGAAGCAAGACGACTTCAGGGAGCGTCTACGACGCAGCGGAATCCGATCGTCCCAGAGCGATCCCGTCCCGGAGACATCAACAGATATTTCTGATGCTCGTTGAGTTTAAAAGTCTGCGGAAAATACCAGATCGAGCCCAGCGGACGATACGCAGCCCCGCCGCGCACAATCGCGGCACGGGTGTGAGCGTCGCGATACTCGTCGGTCCACTGCGAAACGTTGCCGATCAGATCCAGTACGCCGAACGGACTCGCGCCCTTCGGAAATTCGCCAACATTCGGGAGCGAGTGCATCGATGGTCCGGCGTCAACTGGTGGCAGCGTGTCCGCGTTCCATTCATTGCCCCACGGATAAGCGCGGCCATCGCCGGATTGCGCCGCATACTGCCACTCCCACTCATGCGGCAATCGCTTGCCGCTCCACGCCGCGTAAGCCCGAGCGTCTTCGATCGACACCCAGGTCACCGGCTTGTTCTCCGATCCGGTGGGATACGTGCCGTTCTTCCACGAGCGTAAAAAGTTGTGGTCATCCTTGGGTCGATATGTGGTTGCAGCCAGAAATCTTTTGAACTCCGCGTTCGTAACCAGAGTCCGGTCCAGATAGAAGTCGTGGATGTGCATCGAGTGCTTGTGAAATCGCCGGGGCGCATCTTCCCACGGATACTGCACATCGACGCCCGGATCGTTGCCGCCTTCGACTTCAATCCCGCTGACCTGGAAATCGAAGTCTCCCGCCGGAATGCGCACCATGCCAGAGGGTGGGTTTGACGCAAGCTTGGTTGGAGGATTCTCCACTAACGTCTGCGGCACAAATGTCCACTCGCGCGAGTAGTTTGCCAGCGAACGTCGCGAGCGCTCCGCCATGAACGGCAGAAGCTCCCGCAACCAAGGCGGACTATCCTGCGCGGCCAGAACCGCGCCGAAGCCCAGACTCTCGAGATCGAAAGTTAGTGTAGCCTTGTCGTTCGCCACCACCGGCGTGAGTTCCACGCCATGCCACAAGTCGTAGTAGTGCATCCCGCTCTCGTGCGCAACCACCAACTGCGCGCCGCGCACGTTGTACTCGTTGCGATTGACAATGGTCCAGACGGTTCCGTCGGACATCGGAAAGCGGCTGGCGAAAACGCCGGGCTGCACTACAGATGCGTGCGGTTCCCAGTCCGGACTACGCAAGAACGCGGCTGTCGCACGCTCGATGCGTGTGATTCGCAGAAGAGCCTCTGTATCGCGGGGTGTATCGCCGTACCAGAACCCCCAAAGATTTTCGAGCGTCGCATAACCCTGCCCATTAAAAAAAGCGTGCTGCAGGCTGTCGGTCTTGTCGCGCGTGAAGCGGTCGGTGATGTTGACGGTGTGACGGGTCTCCATCCACTTGTCTTTATTCACCATCGGGATGAATGGATACGGCTTTCCTTCCCACGTCACCCAATCGTTCCAGCTGATACTTGTCCACGCGAGAGATTCGTCGCGCGGCTGAAATTGCGGCTCTAGTGCAAGCGGATGCCCGATGGCATCCGACGCCTGTCGGAATTGCGGGGGGACAGTCTCCAAGGTGTCGAAGTTGATTCCGTCCGCGCCAATCTCTTTCATCAGTTGCGCCATCGTCGCCCAGGGAGGGGCGCCTTCCTCGCGAGTGCCCGCGTCCCAAGCGAGATAGGGAAAGAACACCTTCACGCCGCGTTGATGAAATTGCTCGACCATGCGGCGCAAGCCTTCGATGCCGCCCGGCAAATCGCGTAACAAGTCAAACTGATTTCTGTCATCGACCCCAAGGTTGGGATACACATGCCAGATAAGCACGGCATCAATCGGGCCGATCCGGTTTTCAGTCTCAGATAGAAACCGCCCAACCGTGTATTCACCTTTGTCCGGGTCGTACAGGCTGCGATCCCAGATCAACAACTGCACCTGGGAAAAAACGTGTTGCGTCCACTCCAATTCCGGCCGTTCGTACTGCACTGGGCTGTAGCGGAGCAAGGTCCGGCTCTCCCTCCGCATCGCTTTCAAGCCCTCGAGCCACGCGGGTTGTTCCCCGGGCGTCGATGGTCCGGCGAAGAAAACCTCCGCAGGCTGAGGAGGCTCAGGCAAATTCAAAATGCCGGTATGCGACACAAGATCATGGCGGGGCTTCCACTCGTCCGCCGAGGCGAGGGCGACGAACAGAAGCACCACGCTGGTGCGGACAAACCGGCAGCGAAAGAATGGTTTTCGGCGCATGAATGGTTCCGGGAAATAGGTCTTGCGGCGCTCTACACAGTAGGGCGACAGCGGCCCGAATGTCTATATCTTTGTGAACGATTGGACGAGTATCGGCAATTTCTGAGGCCTACTCCGATGCAGCATCGGCCGGGAGGCAGACGTCTCACCTCGATTAAGAACTCGGGAAATCCGCCCATTGCAACGCGAGCTTGGCGCCCTTCAGAACGCCAAGGGCGGAAGACGCGTAAAGATGCGTCAACTCAAGTCTCTGGCTGGCACGAGTGACAAACTATGTTTTGGTAAACTGGCAGAAGGAGAACCAAGCAAAGTAGGCTGACCACGAACTGCACTTTGGCCCTAGGGTTTGGTCCCGAAAGGCCGGTTCCCCTCGACCTCTGGCGTCACCCTATCGAACCGCTGGGCAAGCGCAGTGACCTCGGTCACACGTCTTCATCGTCCGCCGAATCTACCGAAGGGCGGCGTATTCCGCCTTCGCCTGCTGCAACAAGGGGACGTTGGCGTCGGCGTCCTTCCAGAGCGCCAGGAAATCCTGATACGCGATCCGGCTTTGCGCCTTGTCGCCCTGCATAGCATAAGCCCGCGCCGATCCCAGCTTGGCAAGCGACGCCAACGGATCGATGTTGCCGCCCCGGCTGTCGATGGCCCGCTGGAATTCCTGCGCAGCGTGGTCGCCCTGCTTGGCCTGCAGATACGCCATACCCCGCGCATACAAGAGACCGACATTCGACCTGCCGTACACCATGGCTCCGTCCAGTAAGTCCATGGCCTTGCTGGGCTGTCCTTGATTCATCGCCACTACCGCCTTGATGGTAGGGATCGTCACGAATTGCACCAGCGTATCGAACGGCCGCTCCAGCGTCTGGTCGCTCGCGATCTTCAAAGCGCGCTCATTCTCTTTCAGCAGGGCCAGTGAGATCCCCGCATTCAACGCCGTGTGCGATGGAGGATTGGTCTCGAGAGCGCGGTTGGCCGCCTGCCGGGCAAGCGGCTGAAATCCTGCGAGTGCCTCCCATGCTGACCTCTGGGCGTCGGTCGCCGCCACCGCCTCTTTCAGATTGTTGCGCGTTGCGGCCTCCTGCATTTTTTGCAGGAGCGCTCGCATTTGTTTGAACTGCCCCCGGCTTGCCGCCAATGCCGCTCGCATTTCCAGAGCCATCAATTGACCGTCGGGACCGGCGTTCTCCGCCGCCCCCAGTTCGCGCTCAATCGCGGCCGCGTCGTTCTGGTTCCAGGCAAACCCCGCCATCAAAGCATGCAACCCGCTGTGATTCGGGGCACGCTTCAACCCGGCAAGCGCCGTCGCCTTTGCTTCATCGATCCGGTTCAACCCGGCGTAGGCCAACGCCAGATTCTCGTAGCCGAGGATCGAATCCGGTTCCAACTCGACGGTCTTGCGGCCTTTGTCGAGCGCATTCTCGAACTGCCCGAGTTGGTTATAGATGTTCGAGAGATTGTTGGCAGGGGTCGAGTCTCGCGGATATGTCTGCTCGTACAGCTCCAGGGCCGTGATGCCCTTGTCGAACTGTCCGCTATCGGCGTAGTAGTGCGACATGATGTAGAGCTTCTCGCGTTCGCTGGCCCGGTCGCGAAGCTCAAACGCTTTCTTTCGGTTCTCCTCCGACAGCACCGTCTGGCCGAGATTGTTGTAAACAGTCCCCAGCCGCGCATAGGCCGTTGCAAAATTGGGATCCAGTTGGATAGCGCGCTGGTAATCGGTGAGCGCTGCCATCTCGTCGCCGGCTGCGTGCTTGTAATCTCCCATGGTGAAGGCTTGTAGCGCTTCGAGCGATGGAGTGGTCGCCTCCGACAACATCTTGTCGTACTTCTGCACCGATGCCAGCGACTCACCCAATTTGCTGCGCAGTTGCGAATCGGCTACGTGCAATGCGTTCAGCACATCTTTCTTCTGTGCAGCCTGCGTTTCGGCCCGTGCCAGCACGTCGCCGGTCGCCGCATTCATCGCCTGCAGCGTCAGGACATATTGATTCCCGGCGGTCGCAATAGTGCCGGTCAGCATCGCTTTTACGCCTACTCGCTGGCAGATCTCGCGCCCAGTTTCCAGATTGATGCGCTCGTCGGGGGAGCGGCCCATGAATCGCAAAGTCTGCCGCGCCCGGCCTTCTGGAAACACATTCAGGTACGGAGACTGCTCCAAGTCCACTGCCACGGCCTTTTTTAGGGTGACGTCCCATACGGGATCGGCAGTCGTATTCACGAAATCCGTCAGCAGGATCGCGTCCTTCTCGGTGAGAGTTCGCTGGCGCTTGGAATAAAGGAAGACGGCGGCCGCAAGCAAGCAGGAGAGCAGCGCCAGTACCGAGATATATTTTCCGATTCGCCCGCTCTTCACAGGCCGAAGTGGCGGATGCACTGGGGAAGCCGTCACCTTCGCGGCAAACGCGTCCAGACTGAGTTCGCGATGCAGCCGCTTCAAGTCGGCACAGACTTCCTTCGCCGACTGATACCGCGCATCCCGGCTCTTCTCCAGCAGCCTGAGAATGACGGCCTGCAGCTTCATCGGAACCAAAGGATTCAGCCGAGTCGGAGTGACCGGCGCGCGATTTAACAAAGCATCGAAGACCAGCGCAGGCGTGTCGCCTCGAAATGGAATCGTGCCTGTCGCCATCTCGTAGAGCACGGCGCCGAACGAGAAAAGATCGGAACGCGCATCGAGGGGCTTGCCACGCGCCTGCTCCGGCGGGATGTACGCCACCTTCGTCACCCCCGAACGCTTGCTCATGCCGTGACTGGCCGTAACTGCACTCCCGCGTGTGGTCTCTTCGAGAGACTTTCGGTTCTCGCACTCCGGCTGGCTCAGGCCGTAGCCCAGCAGCTTTGCCTCATCATCTTGGGTGATAAAGATATTTCCCGGCCGTAGTTCGCGATGGATGATGCCGGCAGCGTGCGCTTGATCGAGCGCATCGGCAACTTGCATGGCGTATCGGAGCAACTGGTCCGTATCAAGGGGCTGGCCGTTGAGCGTATGCTTGAGACTCTCTCCCTCAAGCAACTCCATCACCACGAACAGCTGGCCCTCCGACTGACCCACCTCCTCGATCCGGCAGATGTTCGGATGATGCAGCGCAGAGACGGTCCGGACGTCACGAGTCACCCGCTCCATCCCTGCCGCGTCTTTGCCCATCTCGGCGGGCAAGAACCGGATGGCCACCCGGCGGCTCGATTCCAGGTCCTCCGCCGTGTACACCGATCCCGTACCTGTGCTCCCTAGCTGCGATAAGACACGGTAATGGGAAATCGTCTCGGCGATCATTTTGGATGTTTGATTTTCGTGCGGGTAAATCCGATGGTAGGCTGCGTCCGGCGACAAGTCAACGTAACCGCCCACCAACCGTCACTGTTCTGTCCTGCTTTTTCGAGCTTTCTTTCGGCTGCATCTTGGCGGAAAATGGAAGCATCGAATGAATAGGGTGAGGTGTATCATGCGTTTTCGCCTGCCAGCACTTGCAGCTCTCGCTGTTTCTCTTCTTACTGTGAATGTCTTCGCCCAACAGATTCGAGGCGACTACATTGAAACCCGTAGCGCCGACGTCTACACCGGACAGTGCTTCGCCAACGGAGAGGTCAATCTCGTCGGGAACGAGGCCATTCTTGCGTGGCATATTCAAAACGGCAACTGGGACGGAGTTCCTCTCGACGGCCTGACCATCGCCGCGGCAGTTCGCGCGAAAGCGACGCTGGGCGACCCTTACGCGAACCCGTACCCGGCACAGGCCGTCTTGCTTGTAGACGACCAGGCCACGCAACAACAGAGCGCCGCACTGGTCAATTTCGCGAAACACATGGGGGGCGAGTTACTGAAGAATGTGGATCAAACGTTGCCCGCGCCCATGGAAATGGTCGTGAACCATGAGCGGCACGGCGTTGCTTTGCTCCGCGCTGGACAATTCGCCACCGTGCAGACCCGGTCCCTCAGCGACAAGGATCATGTGTGCGGAAACGAAAGCACGTTCTATCCGCCGCTCACTCCGATGGCGCATTCAATGCCCGCTGTCGCCGTCACCGACGCCTACCGTGGTCCCGGATTGGGCGAGTCGTGGGACAACCACGGCCGTCGTAGTGCGTTCGTCGGCACGTTTGCGCGCTAAAATCGGTTCGTGAAATCTACAAGCGTTCTTTCTGCTCGCGCAGGCAATCTCTTTGAGGCCTGCGCGATTTTGTTGCTTGCGGCTTCGCTCACCACCTTCACCTCCGCACAGGCCGGAAAAGTTGAATCGATCGGCGCGCCAGCGGACTCCGCAATACCAGCATCGATTCAACAAGCATTAGCTCCAAAGGGCGTTCGCCTCGCGCTCGGTTCATCCGGTTCTGTCGAACTCTGGTTCTGCAAAACCATCCCCTCGCACGGGAAGGATGCTGCGGCCGACGCGGTCTACGATCGACTCGTTCCGTCCAGCCTGATCGGCGTAATCCACTTTCCGAGTCCAGGGAGCGACTACCGCGGGCAATCGATTACGCCGGGCTTCTACACTCTTCGCTACGCACTCATGCCGAATGACGGCAATCACCTCGGCGTCGCTCCCAGCCGCGATTTCCTGCTGCTGATTCCAATTAAGGCCGACCCCGGCCCCGCCTCCCTTCCGAAAAACACCGACCTTATCGCCCTGAGCAGTCAAACTGCTGGCACAAAGCATCCCGCGCCGCTGAGTCTGGTTCCCGCAGAAGCTGGCAGCGCTTCCGGCATTACGAACGATGACGAAGGCCACTCGATCTTTGCGACGACCCTGCACCTCGCGAGCGGTGAAGAGATGCCATTTGCGCTGGTGGTGAAGGGGACGGCGCCACAATAAGGTCCATTCCCCGTTGCAATGTGCAACTTTCGATGTTGCGAATCACAACCTCACCAGACTGCTTTGTATCTTGCTGAACACGCGGCTTTTCATTGCCACTCGCCGCTAAGTTTTGAAAATTTAACTCAAACGCCGTTGCGATTCGCATCGAGCGCCTGTTGAGTCCCTCATCGCTTCATGCGATGCGATTCACATCGCAGCCTACCCAACCCTTTGATTCCATTCTCGCGAAATGCATCGCAACACCATCCGTCGAAGTTCCCCAATTTTGGCGAGGCGATTGCCTTCACGAATGACGGCGAGTGGCCCGGAAACGAAAAGCAGCAAGAAACGACGGCCTCCCGGAGAGGTGATACATGACAGTCCTCTTGGTTCTCCTGACCTTCGTGACGTTCTTGCTGATTGACCACTTCCACAGCCGCAAACAGGTTGTTGTTCAGTCCGCCCTGCAAGTTGCCAAGCGGGAAGCGCCGCCACGGCTGGCGCCCAGCCTGGTCGGTGGATTTCAAGTTCCCGAAAAACTCCGCTTCCACCCCGGACACACTTGGGCATTGAGCGAGAGCCCCAGCCTGGTGCGCATCGGCATGGATGAATTCGCCTGCAAGCTGAGCGGCAAGGTCGAGCGCATCTCTTTGCCGCAGCGCGGCCAGTGGATCCGCCAGGGACAGAAGGTGTGGACGCTGCATCGCGACGGCGCGTCCGTGGACATGGTTTCGCCAATCGAAGGCAGCGTAGCCGACATCAACGAAGCCGTCCTGCAGAATCCGGATCTCGCCCGCAGAGATCCGTACGGCGAAGGTTGGCTGGTCAGCGTTCAGTCGCCCGACTCGAAGACCAACTTCCGCAACCTGCTCGGTGGCGCACTGGCCCGCTGGTGGACGGAAGAATCCGCGAACCGCTTACAGCGCATGATCCCGATGCCAGCCGGGTCGCTCGCACAGGATGGCGGCGTAGCCATCGACAACCTTGCCGACCAGATCCCCGACAAAGACTGGGCCGCCCTGACGAAAGAGTTCTTCCTGTCGTAGCGGTACCCACAACGAGGCGGAAATCCGCCTCCTGATGAATTTCGGCCGCCCCACCTCGCCTGGGGCGGCCGAGACTTGTTCCCTGAGTAATGCGGTGCCCTGAAACTCCTTGAGTGTGGGTTTCACGACAGAGTCACAGAGAGATCTTCTCCGTGTTCTCTGAGCCTCTGTGGTGAGGTGTTCGGAGTCCGGGCCTGCTCGGAGCCCAAAACCAACCGTCCGGTCGGTATAACTCCCTTATCTTCCAACAACTCCCCTGTGATCCAGATCACAAGTCGCAGTGCGAAGAGTCACGGCCCACCCGCCTCCCCGAGGCACACACTGAGACTCGGAGGGAAGGGAGGACTCGGTCATGATGCTGGCCTACAAACTCGTCCGTCTGATCGAAACCCACTCGGAAGGCCTCGCCGCCAGCCTGCTGACAAAAGTCCAGACCTCCGAGTTCACCCGCGACTACCGCAACGTCCCGCCGGAGGATTTGCAGGAGCGCGTCCTCGAAATCTATCGCCACCTGGGCGAGTGGCTGCTCGGCAAGATCGAATTCGAGATCAAGGCGCGCTACTTCGAGATTGGCATCCGCCGCGCTGAGCAGCAGGTTCCGCTGAGCCAGCTGGTCTGGGTTATCGTGCTCACCAAGGAAAATCTCTGGGAATACCTGAAGTCTGAAGCGGGCATCGAGCGTCCCGCCGAAGTCTTCGGTGAATTGGAGATGCTGCAATTGCTGGATCAGTTTTTTGATCGCGCGATCTTCTACGCCTCCATGGGATACGAACAGACGAAGGTCAAAGAAGGCGCGATTCACTAGCTTTTTGAGGAGATAGCAAGCGATGTCTTGGGAGATGGAATACAAAAAGAAGTTGCGGACTCCGAACGAAGCGTTGCGCTGCGTGCAATCCGGAATGCGCGTCTACATCCAGCCCGGCTGCGCCGAGCCGGAGACGCTTGTGGAAGCTCTGATCCAGCGCGCACCCCATGTGCAGGACGTCGAAATCGTCCACATGATGACCATGGGCAAGGCGCCCTACGTCGCTCCCGAAATGGAGGGGCACTTCCGCCACAACGCGGTGTTCATCGGCGGTAACGTACGCGATGCCGTTAATGAAGGCCGCGCCGACTACACGCCGGTCTATCTCAGCGAAATCGAAGATTTATTCGAAAGCGGCGCCATGCCGCTCGACGTCGCGCTCATTGAAGTCTCGCCTCCAGATTCCCACGGTTTCTGCAGCTTCGGCGTCGGCGTCGACACTACCCTCACAGCCGCGCGCCTGGCCCGTTACGTGGTTGCCCAGGTGAACGATCAGATGCCGCGAACCTACGGCGACAGCTTTATTCACGTCAACAAGATCGACGCAATCGTCGAGTCATCGCGCCCGCTGTGCGCCCTGAAGAAGCCCGAAGTCACCGAGATGCAGGTTGCGATCGCGCGCAACGTCGCTAGCCTTATCGAGGACGGCAGCGTTCTGCAGACCGGCATCGGCGGCATTCCCGACGCCGTGCTTCCCTTGCTCATGGATCGCAAAGACTTGGGCGTACACAGCGAACTGGTTTCCGATGGCGTCATTCCGTTGATCAACGCCGGCGTGATTACCGGCGCCCGCAAGAATTTCAAGCCGAGGAAAATCATCCTAGGCTTCGCTTTAGGCAGCAAGAACCTGTTCGACTACGTAGACAACAATCCCATCTTCGAGTTTCACCCCACCGCCTACACCAACGACCCCGCGCTGATCGCGCGCAACGACAAGATGGTGGCGATCAACTCGGCGCTGCAGGTGGATATTACGGGGCAGGTCTGTTCCGACTCGATCGGCACATACTTCTACAGCGGCATCGGCGGGCAAGTGGACTTCCTCCGCGGCGCGTCGCGCTCCAAGGGCGGCAAGCCGATTATCGCGCTCTCTTCGACCGCCAAGGGCGGCACGATCTCGCGCATCACGCCTATGCTCGCACCCGGTGCGGGCGTGGTGACCTCACGCGGACTGATTCGCTACGTCGTCACCGAGTACGGCGTTGCCTACCTGCACGGCAAGTCGATCCGCGAGCGGGCAAAGGCCCTGATCGAGATCGCGCATCCCAAATTTCACGAAGAACTCTACGAGTACTGCGAACGCACCAAGTGGTTACAGCGCCCGCAGTTGAAAGAACCGGTCGCTACGAGGTGATTATGCCAGCGCAGGCACGTGGCAACATTGCGGTCGACATTGACGAATGCAAAGGATGCGGGCTGTGCGTGGAGTCATGCCCACCCAAATGCCTGGAACTCACGCCCGATCTGAGCGCATACGGAGTGCATCCGGCGCACTACAAGGGCGATGGCTGCACCGGATGCGGCATCTGCTTCTATTGCTGCCCCGAGCCCGGAGCCATCACCGTTTTTCGCCTGGCGACTCGGCTCAAGGTAGTCAGCGATCGGCAAGGAGACAGTCATGCGACAACTCTGTAAAGGCAACGTCGCCATCGTGAAGGGTGCGATCCTCGCCGGCTGCCGCTCCTTCTACGGATATCCCATCACTCCCGCCAGCGAGATCGCCGAAGCCGCCGCCCTGTACATCCCCCAGGTCGGCGGTACTTTCTTGCAGGCCGAGAGCGAAGTCGCCGCCATCAATATGGTGTACGGCGCAGCTGCGTCCGGGGCCCGCGTCATGACCGCATCCTCCGGCCCCGGACTCAGCTTGATGCAGGAGGGCATGTCGTACATCGCCGGCGCGGAACTGCCCTGCGTGATCGTCGACGTCGTCCGCGGAGGACCCGGCCTCGGTAACATCGCACCCGAGCAGAGCGACTACTTCGCCATGGTGAAGGGCGGAGGCCATGGCAACTACCACAACCTCGTGCTCGCGCCCGCCTCCGTGCAGGATATGGCCGACCTCACCGTCCTCGCCTTCGAACTAGCCGACAAGTATCGCAATCCCGCCGTCATCCTGGCCGACGGCTTCATCGGCCAGATGATGGAACCGCTGGAACTCGAGTATCGCGAGATCAACCCGCCCGCCAAAGCGTGGGCGGTCAAAGGGACCACCGAAACCCGTAAGAATCTCGTCAGCTCCATCTTCCTCGAGCCGGACGATCTCGAAGAGCATCAACGCCACCTGGAAGCGAAATACAGGAAGGCCGAACAGGAAGAACCGCGTTGGGAACTCTATGACACAGACGACGCCGACATTCTGATGGTCGGCTACGGGATCACCTCCCGCATCTTGCGCTCAGCCGTCGAGGCAGCTCGTTCTGAGGGACACCGGGTAGGACTATTCCGTCCCATCACCCTTTGGCCTTTCCCCAGCGCGGCGCTGATCAAGGCAGCGGCCGGCGTACATCAGGTGCTGGTTGTGGAACTGAGCAATGGACAGATGGTCGAAGACGTTAGGCTCGCGCTCAATGGCCGGGTGCCAGTCGATTTCTATGGACGCACCGGTGGCAACGTCCCTTCGGTAGAGGAGATTCACACCGCGGTACTCAGCCGCATGACGGCAATGCGGGAGCACGAAACAGTGGCTCGCACGCTGCGCTAGGAGAGGCGACTATGGCAGACACAAAGACGCTCGTACACGAAGCTGATATTCCAGCCGGCGGCTACGAAGTCACGCACTCCAAATCGCCCGTGTTCTACGAGCGCTACGACCGCAAAGGCGAGCTTAAGCAACAGACCCACTACTGCCCAGGCTGTGGCCACGGCGTCGCGCACAAGCTGATTGCGGAAGCGATCGAGGAACTCGACCTCCAGGACCGCACGATTTTCGTCAGCCCGGTCGGTTGCTCCGTGTTCGCCTACTACTATTTCGACGTGGGCAACGTGCAGGCTGCGCATGGCCGCGCTCCGGCCTGCGCCACGGCGGTCAAGCGCACCCGTCCAGACAAGATCGTCATCGCATACCAGGGCGACGGCGACCTTGCTGCCATCGGCACTGCAGAAATCGTGCATGCCGCCAACCGCGGAGAAAAGATCACCGTCTTCTTCGTCAACAATGCCATCTACGGAATGACTGGCGGCCAGATGGCTCCCACCACCCTCGTCGGACAGAGAAGTACTACTTCACCTTGGGGACGGCGTCCGGGCAACGAAGGCTATCCCCTGCACATGGCGGAACTGCTGTCCACGCTAGAAGCGCCGGTCTACATCGAGCGGGTCGCGCTGTGCGACAACAAGAACATCATGAAAGCCCGCCGCGCCATACGCAAAGCCCTCGAAAATCAACGCGACGGCACCGGATTTTCCTTCGTCGAAATTCTCTCCCCCTGCCCGACCATCTGGGGAAAGGATCCGGTCGACGCCCGCCATTGGGTTGCGGAAAAACTGGTCCCCACATTCCCGCTGAATGTGTTCCGAGACCGTAAACCCGAAGCCTCCGCCGACACCGCGCCTGCGCAGCGTACCGTCTCTGACGTCCTCGAAATCAGCGCGAAAGACGAAGCCGCGTTCCGCAGATTCGCCGATCATCCGCACCATTTCCGGGACTACACCATCAAGGTCGCTGGATTCGGCGGACAAGGCGTCCTTTTGCTCGGACAATTACTCACCGAGATGGGCATGCGCGAGGGACTCGACGTCAGCTGGCTGCCTTCGTACGGCCCCGAGATGCGCTCCGGTAGCGCGCACTGCCACGTGTGCCTCTCCAAGGAGCGTATCGGCTCCCCTGTTATCTCGCATCCCGATGTATTGATCGCGATGAACGAGATTTCGCTCCGCAAGTTCGCCGCACAGGTCGCGCCCGGAGGATTGATCCTCTACAACCGCGATCGCCTCCCCGCTGACTTTGTTCCGCCGCAGACGCGCGTTGTCTGCATTCCGGCGTCGGAGATCGCCGACAAACTCGGTTCCACCAAGGTCACAAACATCGTGCTGATGGGAGCATTGCTCGAAGAGACGGAATGCCTGCTGCCCGACACAGCCATGGGCGTGTTAGAGACGAAAATTAAAAAACTCGATCTCCTCGACATCGACCGCCAGGCCTTGGCTGCCGGGCGCAATTTCATCGACAGCCAGGTGCGCGTGGGTGCGGTCAGCCAGCCCGATGGATTCGCGTATTGATTCCTCCGGGTATGCGGAGTCATCTCCTCCAGATATCCATGTCGATGCCGGACATCCCGACCGGTCACCCGGTGCATCTCACCAAGCTTGCACATAACACAGCCCGCGCTGGTCGTGTGGGTGTCTGCTAAGTGCACAGAAAGAAACACTCTAATGTGCTCACCGTTCGTGAAGCCTGCCGTCTAACCCTTCAAATTCCGGACAGTCCACTTCGCAGTGGGAAAAACGGACCAAGAAGTGCTGTTGCTCACACGGGGGAGCTGTCAGGTGTACGGAACTGACTCACGCAGTCCGACGTACTGAACAATTGGGGGAGGTGCGCGCTCCCGCCTCGGGCCTCCGATGTCGGGATCCGGTGCACCGGAGGATGGTCGCATGGAAATCGGTCGGATCGAGTTCACCAACGGAAACAAAGGCATGCCAGGCAGCAACGATCCGCACGTTGTGGAAGTGGTTCGCCAGGCTCATGAAGAACTGCGGCAGCTAATGCGCCAGCGGGCCGATGTGATGAAGCGAATTGGCACGGTCAAGCAGACCATCGTCGGCCTCGCCAATCTCTTCGGAGATGAAGTACTCAGCGAAGAACTGCTCGAACTGGTGGACCGCAAGTCCAACGGGCGGCAACCCGGCTTCACAAAAGCTTGTCGCATGGTGCTGATGGAAGCGGACCGCCCGCTCGGCGCCCGCGAAGTGTGCGAGTTGATTCAACAGAAGGTTCCGCCCATTCTCGCGCGCCACAAAGATCCGCTGGCTTCGGTGACCACAGTGCTGAACCGTCTGGTGGAGTACGGAGAAGCGCGTACCCTGGTGCGCGAGAACGGACGCCGCGCTTGGCAATGGATCGCCGATCCTGACAACCCGGGGCATATGCGGCAAGGCCTGCCGCGCGCGTAATCGACTACAAAATCCTGGATTGAGGACCGACGTGCGCTCCCAGTTTTGGTAGTCTGGGGCGCATGTCGCGTTTTCGGAGACCCCCACGGGACCTCCTTCGTAAACCATGGGCCTCGATCATCCCGGTCAGCCTTGGCCTCTCAATTACTTCCCTCGCTCTGTTCTCCTGGCTCGCCGACCAGATTCTCCGCAAGGGCACCGACCAATTCGATGAGATCGTGCGCTCGCTGATTCACCACCTCTCCTCACCAACCTTCACGGCAGTCATGCACTTCGTCACCAACCTCGGCGATTGGCAAGTGATCATGACGGGAACGCTTTGCCTGTGCATGTACCTGTGGTACCGTCGCGACGCCGCGCACCTTGTGGTGGTGCTGGTCAGCATGATGGGTGCCGGCACGCTCGATGGCATGTTGAAACTCGTCTTCCACCGTCCACGGCCTGACCCTTTCTTCGTCGCCAAGCCCAGCACATACTCCTTCCCGAGCGGCCACGCGCTGATTTCCCTTTGCTTTTACGGTTTGGTGGCCGGAACGTTCAGCAGCAGCCTGGGCGAGAAGTGGCAGAGAGTCTTGCTCTGGACCGCGGCCGCACTGCTGATCGCGCTGATCGGTCTATCGCGTGTGTACCTGGGCGTACACTGGCCCAGCGACGTGCTAGCCGGCTACGCCGCCGCGTTGATCTGGATGGGCGCCGTCAGGGTGCTGGCCTTAAACCTCGAAGAAAGACGGAGGAAACCAGGATCGCCCGCATAGGGACAGCCGCCTCGGCTGTCGGAAGCTCCGTGTCGGTCAACTACGCCGGAGGCAGCAGCATCCCTTTCTCCAGATGCCGCGACACATGCGCGTACGACGCCGCATGCGGATCGTGCGTCACCATTACTATCGTCTTCTTGAAGTCCTCATTCAGGCGCTTCAGGATCTCGAGAATTTCCGTCGCCGAGTGACTGTCGAGATCACCGGTGGGCTCGTCCGCTAGCAGCAGCGTCGGATCGCTCACGATCGCGCGCGCGATCGCCACGCGCTGCTCTTGTCCGCCGGAAAGCTGCTTGGGGAGGTGATGCACGCGCTCGCCCAGTCCAACCAGTTTCAGCGCGGTCATCACGTGGTCGCGTCGCTGCGTAGCATTCAGCTTGGTGAGCAGCAACGGCAATTCAACATTTTCAAACGCCGTCAGCACCGGAATGAGGTTGAACGTTTGGAACACGTATCCCACATGCTCGTTGCGCCAGCGCGCCGACTGCTGGTCGTTGAACCGGAAAACATTCTGGTCCATGACCAGCAATTCGCCGGACGTCGGCCGGTCGATGGCCGCAATCATGTTCAGCAGCGTGGTCTTGCCCGACCCGGAGGGCCCCATCAGCGCCAGAAACTCGCCCTGCGCGATGTCGATCGACACGTTATCGAGCGCGGTCACTTCGAAAGCGTCACGCTTGAAAATCTTGCTCACGTTGCGGGCCTGCACGACCTTGGTGCCGGTCGCGACCTTCGGGGTGGTCATCGTGCTCATGAGGACTGTCCTTTGATTCGGATGGATTGACCGTCTTTCAGATTTTCCGGCGGGCTGCTGATTACGTTCTCGCCATTAATCGGGCCATCGACCAGGTAGCCGGTGCTGCGCTGTTCGAGGATTTTCACCGTCTTCATCACCGCTTTGCCGTTCAGCACGATGAAGACAACTTTCTTCCCGTCGTGATCACGTACGGCGGTGGAGGGAACAACCGCGCCGCCACCTTGCGGATTGCCGCCCTTGTTGTCGTCGGCGAGAAACTTCACGGTGGCGTTCATGTCAGGCCGGAGGTGCTCGTCGGGATTCTCGATCTGCATCTTCGTCTGCACGGTGGCCTTCTGGCGATTGGCTTCGGGGGACATCTCGGCGATCACGCCGTTCCACTTGAGACTTGGAAACGCGTCAACCGTCACGATGCCCCTCTGCCTGGGCTTGAGCCGGGCAAAATCGTTCTGCGCGATGTCGAGTTCCACCTGCAGATCCGACAGGTCGGCGAGCGCGACCACCGAACCCTGCGGGCCGCCCTCGGCGCCGCTCGCGAATTGCGACGTGATCAACTCGCCCTTCTCCGCCTTGCGCTCAAGAATCGTGCCGCTGACCGGAGCGCGGACCTGGGTCGCGTCGAGTTGCGACTTCGCGTAAGCCGCCGTGCCTTGGGCCTGGAGCAACTGGCCCTTGGCTCGGGCGATCTCCTCGGCGCGCGGCCCGAGTTTCGACAGCGCGAAGCTCTGCTGCAGTGAGTTCGAACGCTGTTGGTCGGCTTCGTACTTGGCGTTAGCGTCGTCGAGCGCCTGTTTTGAGACCACTCCCTGTGCGAACAACTCCTTGATGCGGTCGAGGGTGACCTTATCGTTCGCCGCCGTGGCGCGCGCCTCGTCAAGGTTGTGCTGGGCCTGCTGAATTTCCTCGGGGCGGGACCCGTTCTGCAATTGCAGCAGGTACGCCTTCGCGTTCTCGACCGCGCCCAGCGCTTGCAAATACTGGGCGTGGAACTCATCGTCTTCCAGGCGCACCAGCACCTGGCCTTCCTTCACCTTGTCGCCCTTCTCGACGCCGATCCACTTCACGCGCCCGGTTACTTTCGAGTTCACGTTGATCTTGTGGTGGGCGACGATGTAGCCGCTCGCCGAGAGCACGACGCCGCCCGCGTCGCCGCCGCCCTCGGCCACGGCGCGTACGACTTCCAGTTCCGGCGTTGCAGGTGCAAAGATCCGGTAAGCCAGCGCTACAAGGCCGAGGAGTACAACAAGGGCAATCCCGATCAGGATATAGCGGGTCGACCACTTCGGAGGCTGGCCGTCGGAATCGTCCCGGTGCGAGCGGTCGATGCGCAGGCTCTGCAGATCATCGTGCTTGGTATCGATCGACATTCCGTCTCCAGATGTAGTGCAGACCGCAAATGATGCAATTAAGTCGCCAGCTGCTTCTCGAGCATCAGAGGGTGCCCCATCCAAGCTTTGCTTGGGTGGGGGTTTTCCACTACCCGCGCAACGCGGTCAGAATATTCTGCCGCGCCGCGTGCCACGCCGGCGCCAATCCCCCGAAAAATCCCATTACCAGGGCAAAAATGAATGCGGACAGAATGACCGTCGGCGTCATCCGCAACGCAAAAACCACTTCGCTGAACGTGACCGCGTTCGACGTCCCAGTCGTCATGCCGTTGAAAGGCAGCATCAGAATGATCCCCAGTACCGCGCCCAGCAATGACAACACCAGGGACTCAAAGACAAACGACGTCAGAATGCTCGGCTTGCTGAACCCGATGACGCGCAGCGTAGCAATCTCACGGCTGCGGTATGCGACCGCCGCATACATCGTGTTCATGGCCGCGAAGATCGAACCGATTCCCATGATGAAGCCCACCATGTAGCCCACGACCTTGATCGGCCCGCCGGAACTGGTCTGCTTCGCGTAGTAGTCGGTCTCGAACATACCATCCAGTTTCAAGCGCTGGTCATCACTAACAGCGTTCTTCAGCGCGTTCGCGGCGGCAGGATCGGTCGCGCGCAGGTATGCGGACGCGAACGCGCCCTGGCGATCGAAGTCCGATGCCATCTGATTCACGTCGCCCCAGACTTCCGACTCGTAAGCGCTGCCGCCTGCGTCAAAGATGCCGACCACCTTCCACGGCCCTTTGCCGAACTGCACAGTGTCCCCCACATTCGCATTGGCAAAGCGCCGGTGAATCGAGGAACTCACCACCACCTCGCGCTGTCCCGGCTGAAACCACCGTCCCTCAACCAGCTTTACCTTTGGCTTGTCGGGCGGTAGCTGGCGCATTTCCAGTCCATCTTCCATCATGCCGCGCACGGTGACATTCACCTCGCCCGTACCATCCTTGCGGGGTAACACGATCACTACAACCCACTCGCCCGAAGCCATCGGGTCACCGCTCTTGTCCTTCGCGATGCCCGGGAGGTTTTTCAGAGTGGGGAACAGGCTCGCATCGAACCCGCCGGACAGCTCCGCCGTCGATCCCTTGCGCAGCACCAGCACGTTCAACGGATCGCCGCTCGAGACAAATGCCTGCTTCAGCCCGGCCAGCAGCGCCATCAGGAACACTACGGTCGTCACCGTCAGCGCGATGCCTAGCGCGGTCATGATGGTCAGCCCTTTGCGAAGCTTCAGATTGCGGATGTTGTAACTGATGGGGATCGCCATACGTTCCACGCGCTACCCGATGTAGCGCAAGCCCTCCACGATGTTTACACGCGAAGCGTGATAGGAAGGGATGAGAGCCGCAATCAGGCCGACCAGCGCTGCCAGCAGCAGGGCCAGCACCATGGTGACCGGGTTGACAGAAATGCCCTGGAAGAATCCCAGGTTAGGATTATGGCCAACGAGGAACATCATCCCAGAGCCCAGCGAAATGCCGATGACCCCGGCCAGCAGGGCGACCACTATAGCCTCTCCGACAAACAGTGCCAGCACGGCCTTTCGCGTGAATCCCAACGTCTTCAGAACCGCGACCTCTCGCGTGCGCTCACGAATCGACATTGCCATGGTATTTGCAGACACCAGCAAACTCGCAAAGACGACCGCGCCGCAGATGCCAAGAATGAAAGCTTTGACATTCCCGAGCATCGCCACGAAGTCCAATCCAAAGGCCTTCTCGCTCTCCGTTTTTGTCTGCTGGGGAGAATTGTGGAACATGTCATCGATCGCGGCTGCAACTTTCGGGACGTTGCCCGGCGAATCCGCAAGAATCCCGAACGTACCGCTCTGATCCTTCATTATCGGAACGGCCTCCTCCAGATACTTACGATCGAAGTACACCGACTGCGTCGGTTGCGGGGCAGTGTAGATGCCACGGATCGTCAGTTCGAGGTTCGCGTCCCAGATCGTTCCCTTCAACACGATGCGGTCGCCGACTTTCCAATGAAACTTCTTGGCCAGCTCGCTGTCGACCACAGCGCCGGCGCGGTCGTGTTGCCATGCATCCAGTTGATCCGGCGGAATCTTGAAGTCGGTGTAAACCTTGAAAAAGTCTTGTGGATCAGTCGCGAACTGCGCGAAGAAATGCTCCGGCTTGTCGTCGATGTACAGGCCGCCGAACCATTGCGTTGGGACAACCGCCACCACGCCCGGAACGGCCGCCATCTTCTGGCGGTAATAGATCGGCAGAGAAAACGTCAGAGACACCCGATGACGCGTGATCAGTCTCTGCGTCGATTGCTCGCTGCCATTGTCGGAGTAGAACGCGCGCCAGATCGTCATCATGATCGTAAGTACGACCAGCGGCAGGCCAATTCCAACCATGGTCAGAATCGTGCGTCGCTTGTTGCGGAAGGCACTCTTGGTGACAAAGGTGCTTAGGGTCATGCAGAACTCCGGAATCACTGAGTCGGATACTGCTCGGAACCTGGATGAGCGCGCCACCTGGCTGCGCTACGTGCTGCCGTTTCGTTGTCTAAACTGACTGTCGGTCGCGTTGCCTGTAGCATAGAACATCGCCGCAGGGGCGACAACGCCTGAAGCCAGAAAAAATGCATTTTCTAGAGCGGCACTCTCGTTTCTCGCGCATCCCAAATTATGTATAGCTGTCGAAACACCTCCTGCCAGTTTTGTCTGGAGAACCTTTGCGGGTTCAGCTCCTCATGTATGAAAATGCGGAGGCGTCTTGGTCCCGCTTTCGACGCCGTTATCCCCCGTAGCTTCATAAGGAGTTCATGACCCGCATCCGCACGCTGAAGGCAAACGTCACATGCGAGGAAGCCATCCGGCAATTTGTTTCGAGCGGCCTTTCGAAGCTCGTGCGCAACGGTGCCTTCGGGCCGCTGCGCAGCGTGGCGGAGTTCTATCTTCCTTACCGTATATTCCGCGTTCGCATCGTGAACCGCAGCCTCGCCGAAGAACGGCTGGTCGCGCTCGACGCCGTAAGCGGAACGCTCGATCTATTCCAGTTCGACCACCTGCCGACGGACGCAGAAATGATCTCGATTGAGACTCGCAACTGCGCCCGCCCCGAACTGGCAGACCCCGCAGCCACTGGCCTGCTCATCGCGAAACTACGCCACGTTCTTTACAGCCGCGGATTCTTCCGCATGAGCGGCCTTGAGATCACGGCGATCCCTCTCGAGAACGAACTCTTCATCCCCTACTGGCTGGGATTTCGCGGCTCAGGCGAGAACGCGAGAGTCACCGTCCTTGACGCAGTGCGCCGGCGCTTCGAAGGCGCAAAAGTTCGCCGCATCGTCGAAACCTGGATTACTACAGGCGTCAAGAATCCCGCGCCTGTCGTTTTTCGCTGAGACGCGCGATCCCCAGTATTTTCGGGTACTTTCGTAACTCGAAGTCACTCCAAGCCCAAGCTATGCTTGATGTTATCCGCCCCCAGACTGAGTCCGTCTTGCCGTTTTATGGCGGACGCCAGGACTTTGCCCGGATTGAGGCTAGGAGAAATGTCTACGAAAATCGGTCGCTTCGAAATTCTCGGCGAGCTTGCGAAATCCGAGGCCAGCTGTGTCTACAAAGCCAGCGATCCAGAGTCCGGACAGACGCTCGCTCTCAAGACGTATCGCCTGGAAGTTTTTGGAGAGCACGCTGAAAGTGTGATGCAACGCGTCCTCGAAGAAGCCGAGACGACGAAAGATCTCAGCAGTCCGAATGTCACCCTCGTCTACGGCGCCGGAGAAATCGACGGTGTTTTCTGCGCGGCCATGGAGTACATCCAGGGCAACAGCATTGCAACGATGCTCGCGCGTAAGGAAGGTTTTTCGATCTGGGATCTGCTCGATGTCAGCCGGCAAGTATGCCAGGGCCTGGATCATGCGCACGGCCACAACGTTTTTCACTACAGCCTCGAGCCTTCCAAGGTGATGGTCACCTGGGACGGCACGGTGAAAGTTCTCAGTTTCGGAATTTCCAGTACGGGATGGATGGCGGCCACGGCCGCTGGCGCTCCGCAGTCAGTTCTGCACTACATGTCGCCTGAGCAGGTTCAGGGGGAGCCCCTCGACGCGCGTTCCAACCTGTTCAGCTGGGGCGCAATCCTCTACGAAATGGTCACCGATCACAAGGCCTTTGACGGTGCGGACGCCGACGAGGTTCGCCATAAGATCGCTAACGAAATGCCGGTTTCGCCCGCGATCCTGAATCCCAAGATCAATCCGGTGGCCAGCGAAGTCATTATGAAAGCGCTCGCCAAGAATCCCTCCGAGCGGTACCAGAGTGGCCGCGAGTTGGCTGCCGACATGGAGAAGTGCCGCGAGGCCTCTGTAAAACCAACCAAGAAGGCCGACGCGCCGAAGTCGACCATGGTTCCGAACGCGGTGAAGGCGGCGGCGGCCGCAAAGTTTGCGACCGGGCCCAAGCCCGCAGCTCCGTCATCTGCGCGGGTTGAGCCGCCCCCGCCCGAGATGCGCTTCAGAGAAACAGCACCGTCGATTTCAAGTGAACTGGAAACGTCCTGGACTCCGCCCAAGGCAGTCGAGGCACCTCCTGCTCCCAAGAAGGCGGCGGCGGCTGCCGGCTGGAACGCTGCCGCCACCTCGGGCACGTCCAAAAATCCTACGCTTGATCCCAGTTCCCAGTTCGTCACTTCGACGATGAAGGCGTCCGTCGACGCGATCGTCAGCAACTCCGACGCCACCATGTCCTCCGCTGTGCTGGATGAACCCGAAAAGCCGAGGATCGCCGTCGATCCCATGATGGCCGAGCCTGGCGGCGCCACCAACCGAGGCGTCAGCTTTTCCGAGATGGACGAGTTGCCGCCCCTCAAAGAAGTCTACGTGGCGCCTCCGCCGCCGAAGCAGGCCGAAACCGAAGAAGCCGCCGAGGCCCTGCCCTCGATCATCTTGCGCAAGCGCGGCGAGCCCGAGAAACCCAAGATTCAGCCTCGCGAAGTGGCCGAGAAGGCGATCAAGGAAATCAAATCCATTCCCCCGCAGCTCATGATGTACTCAATTGCCGGTGCGGTCGGAGTGATCCTGATCGTCGCGATCTTCATCTTCGTGCGCTCGATGTCGCAAAGCACCGACGAGGACGGCCGGGTACCCACTCCAGTTGCCGCTCCCGCCAACCCGCAACCTGCCGCAGCGCCGGCCACTACTGCCCAACCACCGGTCGCAACCGCGCAGACTCCCGTGGAAGCCGCCACCGAGCCCGAACCCGCGGTGGAAGAGAGATCACCGCAGAAGAATTCTTCTGCCGGCACACTTAAGGGACGCAACGGAAAGAAGAAGTCAGCCGCGCCCGCGCCGGCAACCGCCATTCCTGGACAACTCGCTATTGACTCCAATCCCGAAGGCGCGCAGCTCGCCATTGACGGGCGCACCGATCCGAACTGGGTCACGCCGTACACCCTGGCCGGACTCAATCCCGGACAGCACACCGTTATGGTGAGCAAGTCCGGCTACACCCCGGAAACTCGCACCATCGATGTGGTCTCCGCTAGCAAGGTATCGCTATCTGTGCATCTTGCGTCGCTGAACGCCAGCATTAATGTGGCCAGCGAACCGTCAGGCGCGGCCATCTTCGTGGACGGCAAGGACACCCTGCGTGTGACCCCTGCCGTGATAACACTCGAGAAAGGCAACCACACCATCCTGGTGCGCAAGCCCGGTTACCTCGACGAGACCAGCTCTGCCTCGGGCCAACCCGGGCAAACGCTCCACTTCTCGACCACCCTGCGTCCGCTGGGCAATGTAGACGACATCAAGACGGTTGGGAAGTTCAAGAAGCTCTTCGGCGGCAGCGGGAACCAGGCGGGCATGGGAAAGATCAGCATTAAGACTTCACCCAAGGGCGCCCAAGTTTCCGTGAATCGCCGCATGCTCGACAAGGGCTCGCCCGTTGACTTTCTGCTGAGCCCCGGGAATTACGTCATCGATATCACGCTGACTGGCTACAAGCCCGTGCAGAAAGTGATCACCGTAGAGCAGGGTGGCACTCTCGGCATCGACGAGACCTTGCAGTTGCAGTGATCGGTCGTCAGCCAAAAGTGTTCAAAGTTTGAACCGTGAGATTCGCACAAAGGCCGCGAAGAGGAGGAGTTGATTTCTCTTCGCGGCCTTTGCGGCTTTTCTTGGCGCTCTTTGCGGTTTAAGGGCTCTCAACCCGCGTGCGTCACCGCGGCTCAATGGGCGCGTTTTCCGGCGCCATACGCTCCCGGATTTGGGCGAGCACCGGCAATCCTTTCATGCCGCTGTAAATGCGGAATAGCGCGTACGCATGAAAAGCGACTCCCAAAAGATCCTTGAACGGGATCAAGATGAGGCCATCGACCGCGTACAGCCCCATCCCCGCCAGGAACGCCCATTTCTCCCCACGCCGCGCGAAGTTCCAGAACAACAGGAACACGCCTGCGATAAACAGATTCACAACCAGGCTCAGCGCCGATCCGGTCGTTCCCGACTCACGGCCAATGGCATCGACAATCTCGGTGATGCCCAGGCCAAAAATGAAATGGAAATTCGTTCCGCTGATAGTGAGTACGGAATTCACGATGGAAAGCAGCGCAATGGCAAGAAACCATCCTGCGCCGTTCTTCACAATCTGCTCGGCACGCAGTTTTTGCTCCACCCACGCAGTGGGATTGCCGCTAGGAGTTCCGAATCCGCCAGTGGCCATGCGGGATTACCTCGTGTTGGGAATGGGCGACTGCCCTCAGTCGCGCCGACACTACCACAGTGACAATCCCGCGCCAAACAGAAATTACATCCGCCATTGATAGCCTTGGCCCGTTCAGGGTCACACTACTTGAATGACGGGTTTTGTAGAGGTGAGCACCTCGCCGATCACCACCGCGGGTAATCCGAGAGCTTGCAACCGCGATACAAGGTCCTGAGCCTCGTCGGCCGCGAGAGAAATCAGCAGTCCACCCGCGGTCTGGGGATCGAACAGCAAAGTCTTGACCTCATCTGCGATTCCCGAACCATACTCGACCAGGCATTCGGCAAATTCACGATTGGCCTTCAGTCCTCCAGGAATATGCCCCGCCCGTACGGATTCAATGGCGCCAGGAAGCAAGGGGACATGGGCGGCGAATAAACGCAGCGAGACTTTACTGGCGAGCGCCAGCTCACGCGCGTGCCCAATCAGACCGAAGCCGGTCACATCCGTCATGGCGTGCGCGCTGTACTGCCCACTCGTAAGCTGTTCGGCAGCTTTCTGGTTGAGAGTCGTCATCGACGCGATCGCGCCTTCAATCCAACTGCTTTCGGCCTTCTGTTTCTTGATGGCGGTAGAAATCACACCTGTACCGATGGCCTTGGTGAACACAAGCGCATCACCAGGCTGAGCGCCGCCGTTCGTCAGAACTTTTCGAGGATCGATCAACCCGGTAACCGAGTAGCCAAACTTGGTCTCGTCATCACGAATGCTATGCCCGCCGACCACCGTGCAACCGGCTTCCATCATCTTCGAGAGTCCGCCTGCCAGGATGCGCTCCAGAATTGCCAAATCTCCCTTTTCCGGGAAACAGACCAGAGCGAGCGAGGTCAGCGGTCGGCCCCCCATGGCGTAGACGTCGCTCAACGAATTGGTTGCGGCGATCTGGCCGAAGACATACGGGTCGTCGACAATCGGCGTGAAAAAGTCGACGGTCTGCACGAGCGCAGTATCGGGCGCAATTTGATACACGCCCGCATCGTCGGCATGATCGAAGCCGACCAGAACGTTCGGGTCATGTTGCCGGGCTAATTTCCCAAGCACCGAGTCCAGCGCCGCCGGACTAAGCTTGGACGCTCAACCCGCGGCCTTCACCGACTCCGTCAGGCGGAATGGTTTGGTTTCGGACACGGGGCCATTGTATTCGACGGGCTCGCACCACGCAGTGCGTTCTGCGGTGTCCGAGATGCAGCCGATCAATTTCTCGTGACCGTTTTTCTCATGGCAGAGACATGGTGGCAAAAAGGCAGCGGGCCCGGAAAAAGCGACTGCCCATAAAAATCTGTCATCTCGAGCGAAGTAAGGCGAAAACCGAACGCAGTCGAGAGACCCGCGTTTCCCGGCGATCACCCCGGAAGTCTCGGCGCTTTTCCACTACGAGCGATAGCGGTGATGTGGCTGCAAGCCCACCAAATCACTTCACCGTCACATCCGTCACTTTGATTTGCGGATATTCGTGATTCCACTGCGCGGAGATGCCCTCGAATGTGAGGCGGAAGGGTTTGCCTTGTCCGGGAGCGAGGGGCGAGACGCCGAGATCGACCGCGTCTGGATACGGGCCGCTGGTCTGGAGAACGCGCAGGGGGACAGTCTCGCGCTGCGCGAGCTGACCCATGGAATCTTTGAAAGTGACTTCGGCCACAACGTGAGTCGCGGTCTGATTGCCCGTGTTGGTCACGGTTCCGTCGATGTACGAAACAGTCGCGCCCACAAAGTTCTCCGCAGCGCTCATCTTTAGATCAGAAAATTTGATGTTCGAGGCGTAAGCTGGCGGGCCGGTCGCCGCTCTCTGCTGTGTGCGGGAAACCAGGAACAGGATGGCGACGATCGCTACGACGATCGCCACGCCGATGCCGATTGCGCGCCAGTTAGTTTCGCGCTCATCAGCTCCCAGCGTCGGCTGGATCAGTCCGCCCATGGGGGGATTGTACTATCCGCGGGTATCGGCGGCACTTCCGGGAGTCCAGTCAACATCTCACCACCGAGACACCGTGACACAGAGAGAAAAACGAAGGATGCCCTGAAACCTGTCATCTCGAGCGAAAGGGGGGCGACAGCCGAACGGTCGAGAGACCCTGTGTCTTTCTGGAATTCAGAATGACCCAACGTTATTGAGAATGAAACAGAAGCCACAAGGTTTTCTCTGTGCTTCTGTGACTCTGTGACTCTGTGGTGAGACAGGTCTCTAGGGAAAAGCCTACTCCCCGCCCACGATCAGCCCATCAATCCGCAACGTCGGCGATGCTACCGATCCGCGGAATTCCAGGTCATTTGCGATCTCCGAAATACGCAGGAACATGTCTTTCAAATTGCCCGCCACGGTAATCTCTTCGACCGGATACGTCAGTTCGCCGCCCGAGATCCAGAGGCCAGACGCTCCCCGCGAGTAGTCCCCCGTGACAAGGTTCGCGCCGTGTCCGAGGAACTCGGTCACGTACAGGCCTTCCTTGACGTCGGCAACCAGCTCCTTGGGGGTTCTTTTACCGGGCTGCAGAAAATAATTGCCTGGTCCGATGCCCGGAGTACCGGCGAGCCCGCGCGACGCGTTCGCCGTAGTTTCGAGGCCCAACTTTTTAGCCGTGTAGGTGTTCAGCAGGTATGACTTCAGAACGCCGTTCTCGATGACCAGCTTGCGTCGCGTGGGGATGCCCTCGCCGTCGAATGGACTGGTACCAAAGCCGCCGGGGATCGTACCATCGTCGATCACCGTGACGTTCTCCCCGGCGATTTTCTCTCCAAGTTTGCCCGCCAGAAAAGAAGCGCCGCGATACACCGAGTCTCCGTTTACACCTTCGAAAATGTGTTCCAGAATCGAAGCGGCCACCATCGGATCGAAAATGACCGGCACTTGCGCAGTCTTTGCTTTGCGCGCGCCTAGTCGACGAATGGTTCTCTGTGCGGCGACGCGGCCGACTTGCTCGGCCGGTTCGAGGCGCCCCAGGTTACGCGCAACCGAGAACCAGTAATCGCGCTGCATGGCGCCCTTCTCGTCCTGCGCAATGGGAATCGCAGCCACTGAGCAATACGAGCGGCGGTACTCGCCGACGAAGCCGTGCGAGTTCGCGAGAACCTTCCCGCCCGTCGCCGCGTCGAACGATCCGCCCTCGGAGTTCTTAATGCGCGGATCGAAGTCGAGCGCCGCTTTCTCAGCTCGACGCGCGTAGTCGATGCGCTCCGCTCCCGGCAGCGAATAAACGTCCTCGTGGTAGAGATCGAGATCGCCCGAGAGCAATCCCAACTGGCTGGCTTCAGGAATTCCGCCGAAAGGATCTTCGGAAGTGATCTTGGCAAGCTCAAGTGCAGACTTCAGCATGCGGTCAAGACCTTCGTGCGAGAAGTCGCTCGAATAGGTACTCGCCGCGCGCTTGCCGAAGAACACGCGCACGCCGACCGCGCGAGACCCGGATTCCTTCAGCGTCTCAACCTGGCCAAGCCGGACAGTCGTTGAAAACTCGTCGCCCTCACGCACAACGGCTTCTGCCGCGGAAGCACCGCCAGCCATGGCGCGCTGGACGAGGTCCTGGGCTAGCTCTTTAAGATCGATCCTTGGTTGCGCGTTTCGAGCGTCGGATTGTGTCGAGGTTACAGTCTCAGTTTCAGGCATGATTGAAATTCTTTTTCACCACAGAATCACAGAGAGGGCACCGAGAAAACCAAGCCGCCGCGCAACTCTGTGATCGCGAGCCAGCCAATATCCAATCCTGTCATCTCGAGCGAAGTGAGGCGCAAGCCGAACGCAGTCGAGCGACCTTGCGTTTTATCGAGATCGCAACAACCCCTTCCATTCAAGACACATTGCAAGCCCAAATGCTTTCTCTGTACCTCGGTGGTGAAAAAGATCGTAAGAACTTCGACTACTGCATGAACCCGCCCGGATCCTTCTTCGCGGTGCCGCCGACAGTCAAGCGATCCACTTTGATCGTCGGAATTCCCACCCCCACCGGCACGGCTTGTCCATCCTTGCCGCAGGTGCCGACACCTTCATCGAGTTGCAGATCGTGCCCCACCATCGAAACCCGTGTGAGCACGTCGGGTCCGTTGCCGATCAGCGTGGCGCCCTTGATGGGCGCGGTAATCTTTCCGTCCTCGATCATGTACGCTTCCGAGGCGCCGAACACGAACTTCCCGTTGGTGATGTCGACTTGCCCGCCGCCGAAGTTCACCGCATACACGCCGTACTTCACAGAGTGAATAATATCTTCCGGACTGTCCTGGCCCGCGAGCATGTACGTGTTCGTCATGCGCGGCATGGGAATGTGTTCGTAGCTCTCGCGACGGCCGTTGCCCGTGTCGGCGATGCCCATCAGTTTTGAAGAAAGCTTGTCACTCAGATAGCCCTTGAGAATTCCGTTCTCGATGAGCACGGTTTCCTGTGTGGGCTGGCCTTCGTCGTCGACGTTCAGTGATCCGCGCCGCCACGGCATGGTTCCGTTATCAACGATCGTGCACTTGTCGCTCGCGACCCGTTGTCCAAGCAATCCGGCAAACGCCGAGGTCTTCTTGCGATTGAAATCCGCTTCCAGCCCGTGGCCGACGGCTTCGTGCAGCAGCACGCCCGGCCATCCCGGACCCAGCACCACTTCCATGTCGCCCGCCGGAGCCTCGCGCGCATCCAGCTGCAGAATCGCCTGTCGCGCGGCTTCCTTCGCGAAGTGCTCAGGAGTCTTCTCGCCGAAGAAGAAGTCGAGCGCGACCCGCCCGCCGCCGCCTGAGCTGCCGCGACCCGATTGCTGATCGCTCTTCGCGATGCAAGAAGCATTCAACCGCGCCAGCGGTTGGGAGTCTTCGGCCATCGTGCCGTCGGAGGTCACCACCAGAATGTTGCGCAACTCGTCCGCGTAGCTGGCGCGAACTTCCTTGATGCGCGGATCATAGGCACGCGCCGCCGCGTCGATGCGCATGACTAGTTCAACCTTCGCCGTGATTTCCGCGTCAACCGATGGGAGGGTTACTGGGTACAGACTCCGCGCCTGCTTTTGCTGGAAGCCCACCACCGGCGTTTTCGCCGGGCCCGACGCAATCAAGGCCGACGTTCGGGCGGCATGCAGAATTCGTTCGGGTGAAAGATCGTCGGTGTACGCGTAACCGGTGCGCTCGCCTGACACCACCCGCACGCCGCATCCGGCGGAAATCCCCTGCGAGGCCGACTTCACCATCGATTCGTCCACCATCAGGGAGGTCGACGAAAGGTATTCAAAATAAAGGTCTGCGTAGTCGCCGCCTGCCGACAAAGCCGCTGCCAGATACCGTGGCAAATTCTGCTGGGTCAGGCCGTAGTGCTTGAAAAAGAAATTATCTTGGGTCACGTTTATTGGATGCCTCAGACCCGGTGCGGGACTCCGGGGGGGTGATGTTCCTTCATTATCCCACACCCGTGCGCACCGACCCTGCGGATGTTCATAAGTCACAGACGTCGGTGCGCAGCACTGGAAGAATAACCGCATGACGCCCGAATCCCTCGGCCGCCTTCTGGAAGACTTCCTGGGAGGATCGCGGCATGCCGTGGTCCTCGAAGATGGTGCCCGCATCTTCGATCCCCTGTTGTTGCTGGTCGCCCCAACGCTTCACATTCATCCGTCGATGGATACGGTGCTGCGGTACATCTCTCCGGAGATCGACTGGACCTTCGCCGGAATTGATGAACGCTGGAGAGACACGGTGCGCGTGATTTCCAGGAAACGTTCGTCGCCCACTTCGCGCTCTCAATCTCGACAGCCTGTGGGCGTCGCGTAGACGCTACACGAGTGCACCACACTATTCGTCCCATGCCCCTAGCAACCGGCGCAGAGTAACGATCTGGCCCAAGTGATACGCATTGTGGTCGGCCACCAGCAGCGCCTCGCGAAGGACTGTCTGACCGTCTCCCCAGGGTAGCGGTTTAAACAGATCGGTCTTTGCGTCTGCGATCAACGCTGCCATCGCTTTCAAGTCTTTACGAAAGTTGGCAATGCTCTTGTTCCATGCAGCGGCGCTGGGCGGAGCCTCCGTCTTTGGCCAATACGCCTCGGGCCACTTCGGTGAAATGTGCTTGCCGTTCCGGCTGAATTCCAGGATGTCCCATTGCGCGATCCGCATGTGTTCGACCAGCATCCAGGCTGTGTGTGGAAAGTTGGGAACGCGCTGGCCGCGCAGCTTTGCCGGAAAGTCGGGCACTACGTCTTCAAACTTCGCGTGCGCACCGCCGTCTTTGAGCAGATAAAGAAGATGCTTGCGAAGAACCTGATCCGGGCTCGCCATCGTCGTTCGCCTCGAAATAGAGTTAGCCCGGCTGCGCCCCGCCAGGGGCGAGGGGGGCGGATTCGGGAGCTTCACCCCGATAGACGCGCGAAATGCCGCGAACGATTCGCCGCATTGGGAGCGTGCCCTTCTCGTCGGCAAGAAACATCTCCCCCACCCGCGTCCCCCGATAAAACCAGCGCCGCAGAATCGCGAGATGCTCCATAACGTGGAGCGCATTGCTCATCGCAGGGTGCTCGATCGCTTCAATCGCCAACCGCACCCGCGACTCCATCGATTGTGACTTGGTGTGCTCCGGAGACTGAATAGAGAAGGACGTGGGGCCGGCAATGCAGCCCGCATCAACGCGAAAAAACGTGACGCAGTGCTCCACGGTAGAAGGCTGCACGATCAGTCCGGCCAACTGGTCGACGCGGCGCACGATCTCCGGCCATTGCGCCAGAACCGGCTTCAACTTCTCGATCCGCGCATGCAGTGCCGCGGCGTTCTCAAATTCCAGCTGGCTCGACGCTTCTTCGCGCTGGTGTGCCAGTTCCCGTTCCAGCGACTGGCCGCCGCTATCGAGGTACGCCTGCACCCGGACGACCTCCGCCCGATACTCGTCGTCCGTACAGCCTTTGAAACAGGGGGCCAGGCACATCTTCATCTCCGAATAAATGCATCCCGGAAATGCCGGGTCGGGATGCAGGTCGTCGACGCAACGCCGCATCTTGAAAAAATCCAGCGAGTCGTTGGCAAACTTCTCCGCCGCGGTGCGTGACGGGAATGGTCCGTAGTAGAGCGATTTTCCGCGCATCCGCCCCAGGCGAGTTGTGATCGACGCACGAGGGAATTCGTTTTCCAAATGCAGCTTGACCAGCGGAGCAAACCGCAGCCGCAGGCGCGCCGCGTACGTTCTCGGAAACGTATCCCGCAGCAGCTGGTAAAGGAGAAATCCCGACTCGAAATCCGATCCGGTCGGCGTGTACTCAATTGACCGAACACGATCGCGAAGATTCAGCCGCCTCGTGCGCTCTTCGGGAAGGGAAAGCAGCCGTTGCAGCCGCCGCCGAAGATTCGCAGTCTTCGTGACGTAAGGTTCGGAGCCCTCGTCCCCCCGCAGAACGAAGACCGCAGGGTCCGCGGGAATAGAGGCAAAGATTTCGTGGTCGCGGCCTGCCTCGAACTCAAGCCGGTGGAGGAGCACCAGAGAATTCTAGACGGAATCGGCGCAAAGAGAATAGCCGGTCACGGGCACCTGTTATGTCGCGGGGATCCTGGCGGAAATCCTGTGGGCGTCCTCGCCCGCAGCCGCGACCTTAAGTACACCCAACTCATCTCGCCCCGAACCTCCCGAAAACTGATCGCAAAAAACTTGAGAAGAACTCGACTGCTTCCGGGTCCCGATGTAGAGGCCCAATCACATACTTCCCGATCGCAGCACCCCCGGCCGCGTAGTAGCCAATGGCCAATCCTCCGGCAGCTACGTACCCGATAGCGGCGCCGCCCATCGCTACGTACCCAAGGGCCAGGCCGCCGAACGCAAACAATCCGGCCCCCAAACCACCCAGCGCGATGCCGCCGATCGCCAGCCCCCCGAGCGCGATGATTCCCCGCGCAACTCCTCCCAGCGCGACGACTCCGGTGGCAATGTCGCCAATGGCGATCACGCCGCGCGCGTGACCGCGAATTTCCCCGTTGGCGGCATCTGGCCCTACTGCAATTGCCAGCAGCGGCATTTCAAGAAAGGTGGCGGAAGACTTGTAGCGGATGGGCACGCGGCCCGGCATGGAAGCTTGGGGTGAGAGCTCCACGTTGGAACCTCAGCGGCTGAAGCCGTATTGACTGCTTACTGTCGGCCCCGCTGAAGCAGGGTCCTTGCCGAACCAGCTGTCATTCCACTTTCGGTCTGACTCAACTTGCAGGAGCGTGCTCAGCGAAAATTCGCGCTGCGGAATTTCTGGCGAAAATCCAGGCCGTCGAGCTTGAGGATCCGGCACATCTCGTGAAGGCGCGAGCGCATGCGCTCTCCAACGCGGTCGCCCAGCGTTTCCTCCCTCACGGCCGCCCGCGCCGCCGAGAGATTCCCGTTCGCTCCGGCCGCTGGCCGGTCTTCGAAATTCGTAGTGATGATGGTGGTTCGGTTGTTGTTGTAACGGGTATTCAGGATCAGGCTCACCGTGTCCCAAACCCATTCGGTCGGCTTCACCGCGCCTAGTTCGTCGAGGAAGAGAACCTCCACGTCGAAGACCGGGCGCAGCACATCCAGCTCCGTCGCCTGCACCGACGCGTTGTAAGAATTCTGAATCTGTTTCAGCAATTCGCGGTAGTCATAGAACAGGCATGCCACTCCGCGGCTCTGCATGAGTTCTTTGAGAATCCCAACGCCCAGATGCGTCTTGCCGGTCCCGATTGCGCCAATCAGCAGCAGGCCGGTGCCGTCGTCAGCGTCATACTCCTGCGCGAATTTTGAGGCCGCAATATGAGCCATGGCCAGCGAAGGATGCGCGCCGGGAAAGTCGGTCGTGAAGCTGGAGAGTTCACAATGCTCGTAGCGCTTCGGGATACGCGCCGCCTCCAGCAGCGCCTGCGACCGCGCCTTCAACCGGCAGTCGCAGCGCGCGACCCGACGGTCGCCATCTTGAATCACGCTCTTCCAGCCTGTGCCATCGCACAACGCACACACTTCGGCAGCAACCTTCATGGACGAATGCATTCCTTTTCGACTCTGCACCTTGTGGGCAGGATCGCGCAAGTCCAAAGCGGTGCTGTTCTGTGTAGAACCTGTGGACCCTGCCGCCAGCCTGTGGAGAAGCGCGGAAAACGTGGGCTGGCGGGATTGAGTCCCGACTCCTCCCCCAGCAGCGCTCCTCCAAAGGGGTTGCATCGACGATGACAACTCAACCGTTGCGTCAAACGATCCGTTCTTATCGTTCCTGCTCAACGCCCCACCGACCACTCAAGCCACAGAGCGGCGGAACAGGAAAGCCCGGACGGAAGTCCGGGGAACCGACGCTGCCAAGAGCCGCGAGCCTGTAAGGGCGACATTCCGCGCAGCGGGCGTAAGCCCATAAGCTCGCACTTGCGCGCCAATGTACTTCCGAGTATTCGCGGAATCAAACTCATCACCTACAGGTCCAGGACGCGGTCCTAGTCAACGTTTTCGCAGAGATGACGCGTGCGTTGCGCCGCGCGCACGCTAACCATGCGCCTCTGCCGAGTTATTCACAGTTGACATCCCACGAACTCGGCGCAAAATAGCTGCCATCAGGATTCCGCCTCGGCAACTGCGCTTCACCTCCCCCAGAATTTGGCTGGGGCAGACTGGAATTCTGCCTAGGAGAGAAGATGAACAAAGCTGATCTCGTGGACCGTATCGCGGGAGCCTGTGACATGAGCAAGACGCAGGCAACGGCCGCGATCGACACCGCCGTGGACAGCATTACCGCTGCCCTCAAGAAGGGAGACCGGGTAGCTCTGATCGGATTTGGCACGTTCTCGGTTTCGCAACGCAAGGCGCGCAACGGGCGCAACCCGCAAACCGGTGCCACCATCAAAATTGCTGCTCGCAGAGTCGCGAAGTTCACCCCGGGAGCCGAACTGAAGAAGGCCGTCAACAAGAAGTAATTTTAGACAAACTTAAGGCTCGTCAGCGGCAGGAGGTCGGTCCTGCCGCTTTTCTGTTCAGAGGAAACGCGGCAGCAATGACCCGGTACGCTTGCGATACTCCTCGTAGCTCGACCCAAACTGACTCGCCAGCAGCGCCTCTTCTCTCCGCGATTTCTCCCAGTGGCCCACAATAATGATGGCCGCGCCCACCAGCGCGCGCCATTGCCCAGAAACGAGAGCCGTTCCAACCATCGCCAGCGCGATCCCGCTATAGATCGGATGGCGCACACGCGCGTAGGGGCCGGACTGAATCAATTCATGTCCCTCCTTGAGCGTCACTCGGGCACTCCAGAACTTCCCTAGGTGGACGCGTGCCCATACCGAAATGCCCAGGCCGATGGCGACCATGAGCAGGGCAATCACTCGAAGGCTATAGCGGTTGGGGGCGAATTGGCGGTCCAGGGGGCCCAGGGCCGTCGAGCCCGCAAAGATCAAGACTGCACCGACGGCGATCACGAGCGACGATTTCAGTCGCTGACCGCTGGATTCACCGCGTTCACTCCGCCGCACACCCCAGGCGCTGGCGATCCAGTAAAGGAGCCAGACCATCCACAGACTTGTAACCGCCCGCCAGGAAACCAGTTCGGTCAAGATTTCACTTCCTTTAGGCCTAAAAACCGCAATCTCAAAAGGTTACGCCTTTGCACAAGGCTCGGTAGAGCACGCACGAGAAGGGCCCGACTTCAGTCGGGCCGCAGAGAAGCAAGATCGAAGCGCCCTCAAGCCGCTGGGGTTTGCTGCTTTCCGCGGGCCCACAAAGCACACCTCAGTCGCTAAAGCGCATGATCGTCGGATGCATATCGGCCCGACTGGAAGTCGTGCCCTTTCCGTGCTTGATCGACTTCACCAAGCCAAGTCTAATATTTCGTGAGACTTGAGGCACCGTTCCCGTCACGAAGATCCATCCAAAGCCAGTGCAATCAGCGAGTTGGACCGTTGCTGAATCCGAGGTTCATCCTGTAGAATCAAAGATTCGGAATCGAGGACCCAACGAACATGAAGGCAGCTATCCATCCTACGTACGAAGAAATCCGAGTCATGTGCGCATGCGGCAACAGCTTCACGACGCGGTCGACCCATAAGGGCGATCTGCACGTGGAAATTTGCTCGGCTTGTCATCCTTTCTTTACCGGCAAGCAGAAATTGCTGGATACCGCCGGCCGCGTGGAGCGCTTCCGCCGCAAGTACGCAAAGAGCGACGCCGCCAAGGCAGAGACTGCCAAGACCGAAGCCGCGAAGAAATAACTCATTCATGCAGTTACGGAAGATCAAAGCCCTCGCCCACGAGGGCTTTTTTGTTGCACTCGCAAGCTAAAATACTGACGTGCGCAAATACTGGGACAAGCCGCCTGACCAAAGCCCCGCGACCGACCTTCCTCCGGTCCCGGCAAAGCTTCGCCTGGGGAATGTCGAGATCGCGCCGGCCACTGTCCTTGCACCCATGGCGGGAGTCACCGACACGGTCTTCCGTCGCTTCATCCGCAACCTCACCGGTTGTGGCTTGATCATGACCGAGTTCACCTCAGCCGATGGCGTGCTTCGCTCCAAGGACAAGAAGGCCAAGCGCTATCTCCACTTCTACGAAGACGAGCATCCGATTTCGGCGCAGCTTTTCGGCAGCAATCCGGAAGTGATGGCCGAAGCCGCGCGCATGGTCGAGGGCCTGGGCTTCGACCTGGTCGATTTGAATCTGGGCTGTCCCGCCAAGAAAGTCGTGAAGTGCAACGGCGGTTCCGGCCTGTTGCGCGACTTGCCTGCGATCGGCAAAATCTTCGAAGCGGTGCGCGCCGCGGTGAAGATTCCGTTCACGGTGAAATTCCGCGCCGGCTGGAGCGACCAGGAGATCGTGTGTGTTGAACTGGCGAAGCTGGCCGAAAGCTGCGGACTCTGTGGAGTTGCTCTGCACGCCCGCACGCGCGAGCAAGGGTATAGCGGCAGCGCACGCTGGGAATGGATCGCCGCTGTGAAACAGGCAGTCAAGATTCCGGTCATCGGCAATGGCGACATCCGCACGCCCGAAGACGCAAGCGCCATGATCGCGCAGACCGGCTGTGACGCCGTCATGATCGGCCGCACCGCCGCATCGAACCCGTGGATCTTTCGCCAGATCGCGCAGTACACGGCAACCGGCCGCTACGACGAGCCGGCAGAATCCGACCGCTACGAGATGATCCGCACGTACTTCAGCATGCTGATCGAAGAAAAATTCCCCGACGCGCCCGGCAAAATGAAACAGTTCGCCTCCTGGTTCACGCATGGCGTACCCGGCGGAGCCGGACTGCGCAAAGCAATCTACGAAGCACGGGAAGACACCGAAATCCTTAGGCGCGTGGAGGAGTTCTTCGAAGCGCGGCTACGGATCGGAGACACCGCCGCCACGCCGGCACACGCGGTGATCTGAACGACCTACGTTGGGCCGAGCGATAGCTTTACATGGCCGGTGGTTTCTTCGCCACTAACCTCCCACCCTCATCCTTCTCCACATACGCCCACGGCACCGCATCATCATGCGTAAACACCGTCAGCCACTTCTCCGGCAAAGCCAGCTCGTAATACTGCTTTTTGCTGTCAATGGTCGCAATCGGAGACAAATCAAACGCCATCAACCAACTCGGATCTAAATGTGCGCTGGTTGGAATCAGATCCGAGATGTAACAGGCCCTCTTTCCGCCGCTTGCAACGACGACCGCCTGCATATGCATAGTGTGACCGGGGAAGACCTTCACTGAAATTCCGGGGACGATCTCGCAATCGCCGCGTAGCAGTTCCATCTGCCCGCTCTCGATCAGCGGATTGTAGTTGTCGCTGATGTAGCTCACCGCATCGCGGATATGCTGCTCCTGCGCATGCCGCCACTCGCCTTCCTGCGTGTAGTACTTCGCTCTCGGAAAAGTCGGCGCCACGCGATCGCCTTTGCGCACCGTGTTCCATCCGCAGTGATCGAAATGCAAGTGCGTGTTGATGACGATACTGATCTCGTCAGGTGAGATCCCGCCCGCAGCAAGGTTGTCGAGCAGCTTCGCCGGCTGCCCGTATACCTTAACCATCTTCTCCGAAAGCTTGCTGCCCATGCCGGTTTCTACCAGCACATTCTGCTTGTCGGTACGGATCAGCAGCGAGTTCAGCCCGGCCGTGACGAAATTCTTTTCGTCCGCCGGCACTTTACGCGACCACATGACCTTTGGCACCACTCCGAACAAGGCACCGCCATCCAGCGGATACGTCCCGTCGGAGACGATGCTGAGTTCGAAATCTCCCAGTGTCATCCGTGCCATGCCATCCGCCTATTTCAGGTCCTTCTCGAAGTGTCCTTCGATCAACTGGAAGAGGTGAACGCGCGCTGCTGTTCCCGCGATGCCATGCGTCTTGTTGGGATAGATCATCAACCGGAAAGGCTTGTCGGCCTTGATGAGCGCATCGATCATCTGGATACTGTTCTGGAAGTGCACGTTGTCGTCGGTGGTTCCGTGTACCAGAAACAGCGACCCGTGCAGCTGGCCGGCAACTTTCGTGATCGTCCCCTGGTCGTAGCCCTTCACGTTGTCTTTGGGCAGTCCAAGATAGCGCTCGGTATAGATGGTGTCGTAATTGCGCGGATCGGTCACCGGCGCAACCGCGACGCCGGCCTTGAAGGCATCCGAGTGAGTCATGCCATACAGCGTCATCGATCCGCCGCCCGACCATCCCCAGAACGCGACACGATCTTTGTCTATCTGTGGATACTGCTCCACCAACTGGTGCAATGAATCGAGCTGATCCTTCAGTTCAATGACGCCGTATTCGTGATAAATGCTCGCGCTGAAGGCTCGCCCGCGGTTTGGGGTACCACGGTTGTCGACCGAAAACACGGCGAAACCCTTCTGCCGCAGCCTCTGATGAAACAAGAAGGTCGGGCCTCCCCATTCGTCGAGCACAACCTGTGCCGCCGGGCCCGAATACACATAAACGACGACCGGAATCTTGCCCGCAGACGCAGACGCATCTTCAGGCAGCAGCAGCTGTCCGTGGAGCACGGTCCCGTCGTCCGCCTTGAAGTCCAGGAACTTCTGCGGGGCCACGCCGTAATCGGCGACACTGCGCGACTCCCACACCGAACTGCAAGGACCGTCCCCCGCGCACAGAGACCACTTCGGCGGAGTCGAAGAATTCGAGTAGCGGTCCAGCCAGTGCTTCGCGTCGTCGGAAAAAGATGCCGTGTGCCAGCCCTCCGCCTGCGACAACCGCCGGAAATCCGATCCATCGAACTTCACCGAGTACACGCCTCGCCTTCGGGCGTCTCCCGCATTCGCCGTCAGATAGACGGCATTCTCATCCGTTGCCTCGACCGATAGAACTTCGTAATCGCCCGTCTCGAGTTGCCGCTCCAGCTTCGCATCTGCGCTCAAGGGATTCTTCTTGTCGAAGCTGTATAGATAAAGATGCGTGTGCCCATCGCGCCAGCTCGACCACAAGAACCGATCGCCGGATGTCAGCACGCGGAACACGTCGTTCACCTCGACCCAGCTGCCCGGACTCGACTCCGTCAGCACTTTCCGCGAGTGTCCCGACTTCGCATCGATGAAATACAAATCCATCGTGTCCTGCGCCCGGTTCAACACTTCCGCCCACAGAACGCCCTCGCGCACCCAGCCGAATCGCGGAATGTAGATATCCGTGTCCTTGGTGAGCGTGATCCACTTCGGCTTGCCGCCCTTCACCGACACGACGCCCAGCCGCACCTCTGGATTCGGATCGCCCGCCTTTGGATACTTTTCCTGCTCAACCTTTGCGTGGGTGGGCATCCAGTCGGTGATGGGATACGTAGGCACCTTGGTCTCGTTCATCTGCAGGAAGACGACGTCTTTACTGTCCGGCGACCAGAAGTAGTTGCTGCGTACGCCCAGCTCTTCCGCATACACCCAATCCACTTCACCGTTCAAAATGTTCTCGTCGGTATCGCTGGTGAGGGATCGCCCACTCTGTGCGGCAATTGGCTGCACGTACAGGTTATGCTTCCGCAGGTACGCGATGTTGTTTCCGTCGGGAGAGAACTTCGCATCCTCGCTTGGGTCCGGTGCCGAAGTAAACTGCACCGCCACTCCGTTTTCCAGGCTGAATACCCAGAGCTGCCCGCTCGAGTTAAACAGCAAATACTTGGAGTCGGGACTCCACACATAGGCGGCCACGTGATAGCGCGTGATCCGCTCCTTCTCGCGCTCATCCTTAATCTTGGTCGCGTCCGGGGCCAGGCTCGCCAGCTTCGCTTCGCTGACGAGTACCTTCTTCTCGCCATTGGTTGTGTCCACGTACCACAATTCTCCGTGTTCGCCCGCGTCGTCGCGCAGAACGTAGCTGAGCTTCTTGCCGTCCGGACTCCACTGAACCGCCTCCGGAGCGCGCCCGGTGAGGCTCCCTTCGGCAAAAATCGACTCGATTGTAAAGGGCTTTTTCGGACCATCTGCGCCGGTTGTCTGCGCAATGAGTGGAGTGACACACGATAAGGCCAGAACAAGCAATACGAATAACCGTTTCAAGAGCATTCTCCAGAAGAATTCGGTTAGAGTGGCAGAGCGAGAAAGTTTACACCGTGGACGCGATCTAAGGATGTGCGGTGTTGATCAGCGATTCCATGCGCAGTCCTTCCAGCATGACGGCGGCGAAACTGCTAGCCCTGGCCGCCTGGATAATCGTGTGCTCCACGGCATCCACATCCTGCGCCCAGACTGCCGCACAGCCCAGCGCCCGTAATCGAGTCATGCGCATGGACCAGTCCGGCTCCGGCCTCTGGACCCAGTCGAATCGCGCCGACGCCAAAATTATTCGCGTAACCCTTGGCGGCAATCCCGCGGCCCGTATTGGGGTGAACATCACGCTCGCCGCCGGAGCCAAACGCGAATTCGGAACTCGCCTGGTCCGCAAGGACGCCAACTCCCTGGAACTCAGCATCACCGACGCCAGCAACGCCGACGCCCACGGCACACTCGTCATCGACTTGAATGAGAATCACACTATCGCGGCGGTCACTGGACAAGGCGTGCTCGACGGCCAGCCCTTCGCCATGCAATTCCTGGCGGAACCCGTGCTACGCCTCAACCAGAATGCAACAGGCTGGGGCGAGTGGACGCCGTCAGACCGCGAGCCAGTTTCCCTATACCGCGCCGGCTACGTGGAAGACTCGCGTTCCAACGCCCACTTGTTTTTCTTTCTGGCAGACGGCACGGCCATCCGCATCTCCGGTCGAGCCACCACCCGCGCGCAGGAAAGTGTCCCACACATCACAGTCACAAGTTCGGCCGGATCCGCTGCAACTGGCGCCTTCGATCTCAAGCTGAGCGCGAAGCGCCAGATTTCTTCGCTCGATGGACAAGTCGTAGTCCAGGGCAAAACCGTTCGCGTGAAGTTCACGGCGTCCGTCCATCCCTTTCCCGCAAAAGTAGAAGCCATTGACGCCTCGCTCGCCTCCCTCAAGGGAATTCGCGGAACCTGGACGCAGGGTGATGCCTCCTCCCACTACACTGCCTACGTCGATGACGCATGGATCCGGCGCATCGACGTCGACATGAACCAGGGCGACCACGCCACCAGCCTCCGCCATCTCTACTTCGCAAGAGACAATCTCATCTTCTATCGCGAATCCGCACAGGAAAGAAGTCCAGGCAACTCGGGTCACAGTCGAATGAATGATGTCGTGCTGGAACTTTCCTTCGACGCGTACGGGAACCTGGCAGCATCCAGTCGCACCGTGAACGGCAAGCCCCTTCCTCTGGACAAGAACGATGTCACGGGCGCAAAGAACTACGCCGAAGCCCTACGGCAGGCGGCGGAAGAGAACGCGACCGAAGCGGCCAAGCCCGAATAGTGATCGCTCGTCATCAGCGCCATACGGAAGAATCTCTTGCGCGCCCCGCACCCACTGTCGCAGTATCATTCCGCAGAATTCGAGGAGCGCCACATGAAGCCCACCATAAAGATGGACGGTTTGGTCAAGACCCTGTTACTGCTGATCGCCATATTTCTGGGAATCATTGCCTTCCGCCCCGCCATAGTTCCACCCGCTGTGAAAGCGCAAAGCTCCGACGGCTATCCTTTCTACATCGAACCTGGTGTGACCATGCTGCGTGCCCCCGATGGCAGCCGCCAAGTCTACGGCAAAGTCGTTGTCGATCTGCGCAACGGAAAGGTGTGGGGATTCCCCACCACCACACAAGATGCTCCCTATCCGGTCGATGTCGTGAACGGTGGACCACCCACATCGCATCCGTTCCTGCTTGCGAAGTACGCGTTTGGCGATACCGACCGCTGAGAAAGTCCAGTCCAAACTCCACGGTGGCGCTCCACAGTTCCGCACCGCCGCAACTTTTGCGATGTGATCCAGATCACAGCCTACGTGTGACGAAGGCTTTAGTCTGTGTCCAGCGGTCGGAAACCATGGCGAGTCAACTTCATCATGAGATTCAGGGTTCAGCATCGCCCGCATCGTTGAGAGACGTCGTCGTTTCCTCGGGCTTCGGCGCCCATGCGCGGTCTCCAAAAAAGAGGCTGATTCGCCGCACTGATCGCGACTACTCGCAGGCCCTGCGCCGCGGGTATCAGTTTGTTTTTCTCCTGGTGAATGTCTGGTTGGGTAGCCAGTTCTACCTGTGGGTGCGGCACTACGAGACAGCAGGACAGTCTGCGTACGTGCCGCGGCCCGCGGGAGTCGAGGGCTGGCTGCCCATCGCAGGCATGATGAATCTGAAATATCTGCTCGTCACCGGTCGCGTGCCCGAACTGCATCCAGCCGCGATGTTTCTGCTCATCACCTTTCTCGCCATCGCGTTCCTGTTCCGCAAGGCATTCTGCAGCTGGCTGTGCCCGGTCGGCACGCTCTCGGAATACTTGTGGAAGCTCGGAAAGAAAATCTTCCGCCGGAATTTCCAGTTGCCGCGCTGGCTGGATCTCCCCTTGCGCGGACTCAAATATCTGCTTCTGGGATTCTTTGTCTGGGCCGTCTCCAGCATGTCGGCAACCGCCATCGCCGCGTTCATGAAGAGCCCGTACGGCATCGTCGCCGACGTGAAGATGCTCAACTTCTTCCGCTTTATCGGAGAAACGGGCCTGATTGTCCTGGGCGTGCTGGTAATCGCTTCCGTTTTCGTACAGAACTTCTGGTGCCGCTATCTCTGTCCGTATGGTGCGTTGCTGGGCCTCGCCTCGATCTTCAGTCCAATGCGCATCCGTCGCAATGAAGAAGCGTGCATCGATTGCGCGAAGTGCGCAAAAGCCTGTCCTTCGGCTCTGCCCGTGGACAAACTCATCACCATCAAGTCAGCCGAGTGCACCGGATGTCTCGAGTGCGTGGCCGTCTGCCCCGCCGAGGGCGCCCTGCGCATCGCCCTCCCCTCAATCCTTCCGGCACCAGCGTCGCGAAGAATACCCACCTGGGCGTTCGCCGCCGGTGTCGCAGCCATGTTTTTCGGAATCATCGGATTCGCGAAGGCGGAGGGCTACTGGAAGTCCGATATCCCCCAGGCCATCTACAAGCAATTGGTCCCGCACGCCAACGAAGCCACCCACCCCATGCCAGGAGACCCTGCGCTTGCCGAGTAAGCGTCGATACCTGACGGCGTGAGCTGACAGCTGCTTTTCAGTACTCCCCATACCGTCCCTTCACCGACTCCAGCAGCTTCTGCGAATCGTACCCGACCCCATCCTTGAACACGATTTCTACATTCTCGACATCGGCAATTCGCTCCGCCGGATTCCCCTTCACCACCACCAGGTCCGCATTCTTCCCCACGGCCACGCTGCCGATCTGATCTTGTTTGCCCATGTAGACCGCGCCATTCATCGTCGCGACCTTGATCGCTTCCACCGGGGTGAACCCAGCCTCCACCAGCAATTCGATCTCGCGCTGGTCGCCGAACCCAGCCGCCACTCCGCCGTCGCCCGTCGGGTCCGGGCCCGCCAGAAGCAGTCCGCCCGCCTTGGAGAACGCCAGTTCCAGTTGCATGTCTCGTTTGATCAGCATCGGCCAGTCATCGCCCGGCGAGTCTACCGGAGTCACCGGCGCATCCTCCTTCACTGGCTTTTCGCGACGATACAAGTACGCTTCGCGAGCCTGCGGAGACAGCACATCCAGAAACGCCTGCCGCAATGGAGGCCGTGCCGGGATCCCGCCACTCTCAAACACCGGCAGCGTCGACGTCACCGCGACGTGATGCTTGACGAGCGTATCGATCAGATCTTTCGCCTCGGGGCTCTCCGGAGCCATCGCCTTCAGCGTCGGCGTACCCTCGCCCTCACTGCACTTGTCCGGCTTCTTCCCCGGATCAAGCTGTGTGTTCACGAAGAACCCGTGCTCCAGGTCATCGATCCCCAACTCGGCGGCCTCCTTGTAATCCACCGAGCATAGATGCCCCGTCACTTTGATATTCCGCTTGTGCGCCTCATCGATGGCCGCCTTCAATTCCGCACGCGTAATGTTCATGTACGCCTTGAACGACGTAACACCCCGGTCGGCCCCGTAGTCGACGAAATCGCGCGCTTCCTCCCCCGTGCCCAGTTCGTGCATTTGGATGAAGTAGCTGTTCTTGCCTTCAAGATAAGGTCCGGTAACGTCGATGTGCGGGCCCGGCAACAGTCCGGCGTTGATCCGGTCGCGCAGATTCAAATCTGCAAACGTCTCTACGCTGCCCGTGGTACGCATGGTAGTGACGCCGGCCGCCAGGTAAAGGCGGGGCGCGGAGTATGTCATCTGCGGCGCCAACAGAGGTTCGTTGCCGTGCCAGCGGCTGTCGAGATTCGGCCGCGCGACATAGAAGAGGTGATCGTGCATGCCGACAATTCCGGGCATCACGCTGTACCCGCGTAGATCGAGGACCTCGACGTCTTTGCTCTTCGCCACATCCGTGCCCAGCTGAATCGCGGAGATTTTTCCGCCGTCGATGACGACGTTCTGATCATCTACTGCCGCCCGCCCCGTGCCATCGACGACGCCCACGTGCGCGAGCACTACCTTGGGCGCATGCACGCGAATGTACTGGAGGACTTCTTTTGAAAACTTGCTCTCCGTTTGTGACGTCTGTTGCGTGAAGCCAAAGGGACAGGCGAACACGATGAGAGTCGGCAACCAACGAAGCTGGCGCATGCGGTTTTCTCCCCTAAGAAAGCCGCTCATTGTAACCGAATGCATTTAGTGCGGCTGCTACCGCCCTCGGCCGTTGCCTTCTCTTCGTGCACGATGAAATTTCCCCACGTATCCCATCGTGCGCTATCTTGAAACCCAAACCAAGGAGACCATCCATGAAACTCACTCGCCGAAACGCCTGCTTGCTGTTGCCGCTCGTGAGCACGATCCCAGCCTGGACCACATCGTCCGACTCACTGCCCTCTTCCATGCAGCCGTTTGAAAGCCTGCGTGCTGAAAAAGAAGGCCAGGCCACCTTTCGCAGCATCCTCGAAGGCCGCACCCACACTAGCGACTACCTTGAGGTTCACGAAACCGTCCTTGAGCCCAACGCCGCCCCGCATCCGCCTCACCGGCACGTGGGCGAAGAAATGTTTTTGATCATTGCGGGAACGGTAGAAATGACGGTCAACGGCAAAACGGCCCGCCTCGGACCCGGCTCCGCCGTCTTTGTCGCCTCCAACGAAGAGCATGGCCTGCACAACGCCGGCACCGGACCCGCCCAATATTTCGTCGTCACTCTCGGCTCCAAGGCCGAATAACTAGCTCAATCAGATCTCTGGAAAATTCCTTTGCTAGACCTCGAAGGAATTCACCAAGTCGCGCAGCGACGACAGAGGCTAGCCCCGCAACCTAAATGTGGGGTCGAAACGCCCACTCGGCGTTAAGTCCCTTCAGGGCGGTATCGAAGGGGCTAGAGTGTCAAAAAATCCACACATTGCGCGCGGGACCACCTAAAAGCCGCGCCCAGCTTGAGTTCTACCGCAGGCCCGACAGGCTTCTGCAGTCTTTCCCCGATACATCGACGTTCCATTCTTCTGTCAAGATCAGCCTTCGATTTCGGTCCTCATCCTTGGACCACAGGTGATTCGCATGAAGCTTCCCCGGATGGTCACTTCACTCGGCGCCCTTGTGATCGTTTCCGCCGCTCTGGCCGTCACCCCGTATGCACGAGCCAACGATTTTGCAATGCCGTTCGGCGCCCAGATGTCGGCTCCGGTCAGCGGACTGTTCGTCGCGACCACTGCCGCCCACTGGGCCACCACGATCAGCGCCCACGCGCTAGTGACGGCTCTGGCCATGCACGAAGATCATCACGACCTCGGGGGAAATATCGCGTGCCATCCCAGTTCATGGGCCTTGCACGAGCAAGAGGGTGAAGGCGGCTGGCACCACCATGATGACGAGGGGGACGATGACGGGCATGTTGGCAAGGCGGCGATTCCCGAACCTTCTACCGGCCTCCTACTCTTCTCCGGCGTGTCGGCTCTTGCGGGCTGGAGGCTCCGGCATCGCATACAGCGCAACACGCCGGTGGATCTCACTTAACCAACAACTAACTCGGCTCTCTCCAAGCGCCCCATTCCCGCGCGCAGTTTGCGAGAGTGGGGCCTCTCCTTTTGTGTTCTGGCCGCGGTTAAGCCGCGCACTCATCGCCCTTGTGGCATAAGCGCTACCCACATAACCAATCCCAGCACGACGAGCAGTGCCACGAAATAGACGGTCATTCGCCAACTGGGCTGCGCGGGAAAATCCTTCGTGAACAATCGATAGGCAACACCCGCGGCCACAAGAAAGAACAATCCTTGGCCGAACACGAGCCAGAGTCCCAACGCCACCGACAGGAGCACCAGGCGCTCTGCTTTGCTCAGGGCCGCGGCCGCCTGTCCTCCATCCAGAACCCACACCGGGATCAGGTTCAGAATGTTCAGCAGTGCCCCTGAACTCGCAAGGGCCGCCCACAAGGGATCCCCCGTGCGTTGCCATTGCCACAGGCACGCCAGCGACGCCAATAGTCCCGCCAGCGGTCCGGCGAGACTGACCGCTGCCCTGGTTTCCAGCGAAACGCCCAGCGCCTGCCAGCGAACGTAGGCACCAAATCCGGGCAGAAACACCGGCATGTCAGCCGGCAGCCCCCTGCGCTTGATGTCAATGAAATGACCCATTTCGTGGATCAGGATCATCACCGCGAATCCCAACCCGAACTTCGCTCCGTAAAGCGTCCAATACAGCCCGATAAACGCCGCGAAGCTCAGCAGGAATTTCAGTTTGAAAATGGCGGTCAGGATTGCTTTGCTCTTGGCCAACACAATCGCCACAGGCCCGATCGGACCCAGCTTGCGAGCCCATGGATTCTCAGCCTCGGGTATGCGCGCTTCGTCGGCTTTGACGCGCAGTTCCCCGGCGTGAGAACGAATCCAGTCGGCCTGCTTGGAGGATACCGGCAGAAGAATAAGTGCGCGGCGCCACTCATCATGCGCTTCGCGCAATTTGCCCTGAGCCTCGAGTTCGCGCGCGTGCGCGGAGATGCGCTCGAGGTCATCCTGATGGACGAGGGTCCGGCACTGGTCGCATACGAGCGCACCGATCGGCAACTCGCGCGAACAGTTGCGGCAGGCAACTGGAAGATTGGAGATCGTGGCAGACACGCGAGACGGCTACACCTGGCCCGGCGCATTGCTGAAGGGCCCGCTGATGTCCGGACGTCTGGCGGCGCTAAGCTGCCAGGCGATGCGAACGCCCACCAGCAGAATCACCAGCCCGATCAATCCGTGAACCGGATCTTCCAGGTCGAGGAAGGGAGACGCCAGTCCGATCAACGCAAGGTATCCCAAAGCCGCGGCGGGGCTGCGGCGGGAAACGTGAGCCCGTTGCGCAGGAGCTGCCTGAGCAGGCGATGCGGTGGAGGCGGTTGCTTGGTTTGGCGAGGAAGCGGATCCGCCCGGACTCGTCGACTGGGAACCAGCGCGTGGCGGGATGGGCTTCGCCGCCTCGTTGCCAAACTCCTCTTGTAATTGCTTTTCCTCTTCCGCACGAGTCATGGGTTTTGGTGCGGGCGCTTCGCGCCGGTGCTTGACGCCGTACGCGATTGCCATCGGGATGGCCGACATGGAAACGGCAGCGTAAGTGAACAAGACTGCGGCAATCTGATATCGGCGGCCGCCAATGCCTTTGGATCCCGCCATCATTGCCTTGCCGACCAAATACCCCACGCCGAGCGAGAGATATCCAATGACGAGGCCGGTGATGATGCCAAAGGCGGAGTACGCGATCAAGCCCAGCACGGCGCCCCCGGCGCCGAACAACAACGCGCGCACATAAGCCGCATGACTATCGCGAGGGATGGCCGCCTCGACTGATAGCGCGCACGTCCCACAACTCAACGATTGGTTGACACGGTAATAGGTGGATCCGACGGAGTGCCCGCAGATCGCGCATAAGTCAGATCCGGGTTCTCCTACATACTCAGCTTTATCGAATTGCGGAGGCGCAGACGATCCAAAAGACGACATATGCCGGCGAACAATATCATGGGTCTTTTATGGGGGCAAGGTTACCGATTTTAGAGACAGGTAGTACGAGGGAATGTTCTGTTGTAAGTCCCGCGGTACCGAGGTTACCTGTCAGCCTCTGAGCTATTAGTACCTTCCCTCTCGCAGCCACAGCCTGACCTGTTCTTCCACCGAAAAGGTCTTCCGCGGATCGACCGCGAACTTCGATTCCAACGCGAATGCGTGGGTCTCCAGCGGCACCGTGAAATGGGCATTGGTCCGAAGGAAAGCGCGCACGAACCGGTCCGCATAGCGCTCCAGGCCGAGAACCTGGAACTGAACTGCATGCACCAGCCCGTGGAAGAGAGCACGATCGATGAGCAGGTCGTTAAACACGACAACATCCACGAACGTCAGTGACGACATGTGCGTCAGTGCCGGCAGATTGTCGAAGCCCAGGGCGCGTGCCTCGGAATAGAACGGGGGAGGGGGGAGGCGCCGGCCATGCAGTTCTACGGTTCGTATCCGTTCGAGCAGGGCCGGCGAAAAGAAGGCTTGCAGGGTTTCTTTCTGACGAGGAGCCAGGGGCGCGCCACTGACGAAATGCACTTCGCGCTGGTTCCACAGATAATCGCCCACGCGTTTCACGGCGTGCGCGATCTGCGCCTCAGACAGGGTCGCCGCCTCGAGCCCCATCTCGTTCTGGAGCGACAGGTAGTACTCGTGGAGAGCAACGGCCGTGCCGATCGTCTTGCGGAGCACGTCGCGCTCGCCATAGCGAGCCAGGTCTTCGACCGAAAAGCGCAGGCGCAGACGGTCGGTCGCACACTGCGCGCTCAGCAGGTCCAACTGCGCATGGCGCAGCTCTGAATTCATCTGGGCGATCGCCACACGATCGCCCGGTTCATCCCACGAATACATCCTTCCACTCCTTGGTCGGGACAATACGGGTCTACACGGGGAACCGGGAAGGGGCCTATAATTCTTGCTATTATGTATACACCGTTAAGTGTACACTGTCAACGATATTAAAACGCTGTAATTGAGGTTTTACAAAGGTTCTAAAGGAGACTGCTGGATGCCCAGGCACGCAGATCCAGACTTGGAAAAGCGCGTCCTCGACGCGGCCCAGAGGCTTTGGCGCGGCGGCGGCGACCAGACCTTAAGCATGCGGGTTTTGGCCAAGGCAGCCCGCACCAACACTCCCGCCATTTACCGCCGCTTCAAAAACCGCGATGAAATCGTACGTGCGCTCTTGCTAAGGGTGCGAAGCAGGTGGGTGCAAGCCATTCAGTCGGCGCGCTCGCTCGAAGAAGCACTCGATCTCTACATCGACTTTGCCTTGCAGAACTCCTGGGAGTACGAGTTGTACTTCGCCCAGCAGCATGCACGCCTGCGCCCACACGAGTCCCGGTCGCCCGAAATCGGGCCCGGCTTCGTCTGGGTGCAGCAGCAAATGGCGCAGCGCCTGGGAGGATCTCCTGAGCAACACGCGCCCCTGGTGCTGGCGCTCTGGAGTCTGGCTCACGGCACGGTGATGCTGCTGATTTCCAAAGTCGTCCCTCCCGCCCGGGCGCCCGAACTTCGTGCCGGATGCCGGCAGGCGGTCGAATTATTGTTGAGAGAGGCGGAGAAAAAATCTCGTTGATCGGCACTCCAGCTGCACCCAATGGGTTCATAGGCCCAGCTTAGCGTCCAAAGAGCGGACGCGAACCTAGGGCACCGGGCAACGCAGCAGTCACATTAAGATTTGTTTCCCGCTGCCGCTCCCACCAGGCCTTTGAGATCAGGGTATCCCCTCCCCCCTCATTTTTTGCAATCAACGATTTACGAGCGAATCAGGGCCAAAATCTTTGATGTCATAGAACTTACAGGCAAAATATTCCGGACAAAGCACTTAGGCTCGCGTGGGCCTCGTCTGCGAGGGACACGCCCGGCGAGTTAGGCTCACTCACTAAGCAGTGCGTTCGCAAAGGGCCCTGGTCACAGATCTGTGTGATGGCCCAAGTGTGGAGTTCCAGGCACCATCTTGATCCCACACATTCGAGAGTTGCCCAGGTTAGCGTCCAAAGAACGAACGCGAACGTGGGGCACCTGCCTCAAGCGCCCTCGCCCGCGTAAACACCGGTGTCCAACGGGGAAGTTGACCCCTCGAACGCCCAAACTTCGGTCATTTGACCCTCCAACCAAATGCAGGGAAACTCGGCTGCGGGGAGGGCTTCATGAAAAAGCTCGGGTTGGCAGTCATCGTGTGTCTGGTGGTTTCGGCGGGAGCGCAGGAGAAGCCGCGCGTGTTTGTGCAAGGCAAGGGTTCTCAAGACGTGACCAGCACGGGCAGCGGAGGCGGCGGCAAGCATTGGGGAGCGTGGGGATCGAGTTCGACGATCGATTCGCACGACGAGAGCATGGAGGTCACCAAGAATCTGCAGAAGAACTGCGCCGTGACCGTGACGCTGAACCAGTCGAATGCTGATTACACGATCATGCTGAATCGTGAGTCGAAGAAGAATCGCGGCCTGTTACGCAGCAACAGCCAGGTCCAGGTGGCGAACCGCGCCGGCGATGTGCTGGGCACGAGCGCCACGCACACCGTGGGCAATGCGGCCAAGGACGCGTGCGAACTGATCCTCGCAGACTGGCAGGAGCATGGCCGGATGAACGCGCAAGAATCGCCCGCACCGCAAGCGACGGCTCCGGCAGCGGCCCCCACCGTGGTACCGGCGGTGGCAATGCAAGGACAACCTTCTGGTGCCCGCCTGCAAAACGCGGCGGCGACCACGGGAACGGCTGCGGGTCAGCCCGCGACGGATCCAGTGGTCACCAGCGTGACCGTTTCTACTGCACCGGCGAGCGTGGCCGATGCGGCGAAGAAACAGAAACAGCACCAGGCGTGCCTGGAACTGGCGAAGGACAATCCGAGCATCGTCTGCAAGTAAGTCGCAGCAGCTGCCAGAAGACTTCAGGGCCGATCTGAAGGGATCGGCCCTGTCTTATTTCGAAATAGTGGCAATCAGCGTTTAGAAGGCAGGAATCGGGAATGCGTGCAGTATCGCTACCCCCACTCAATCGCACAGAACGAACGCGATTGAATGGGGCGCCCCGCCACCCACCTCAGTAGTAAGTCAGGGTGCGCCGCGTGACATGAAGTGCCTGGCCCGTTACATCTGCAACTCTCTCGGTCCAGTTTCCGTGCTCGTCGTATTGATAGGAGTACTTCACAACCTCGTCCTGTGGCAGAATACGGCCTTCGGGATTCTGCTTCGCCCCGGTTTGCGCAACCGGCTGCCCTTGGCCATCGAGCGAAATCGGAACGCCAACCCCAAATCTTGAGTTGTCGTTGTATTTCTTGCGCTCCTCGACTCTGTCGCCCTGCTCGTTATAGCGAATCGTGGTAAGCACCTCGAACGCCATACTGCGCTGCAGCATCCGCGTCAGTCGGCCTTCATCGTCGTACGTATAAGTCGTCTTGGGCGGCTCCTTCGAAAGGGCTGCGAAGCCCTTGCTCATCATCTGAATGGATTCGGGTGTCATCAGCTCGCGCTGTTCGGCGGGCATGCCTTCGAGCATCAGCAGACCGAGATTCTGCTCGACAACGGACTCTTCCAGCAACTGCTCATCCGCGTCGTACTTGCGGGTCGAGTGACTCACAAGCTGACCGTCAGCTGTGTAAGCGCGCTGATCGATCCCGTTCTTGTTCTGATCGTACGTGGTGACGACACGTCCACCTGCGGGCACACCAAAGCCGGAAGAAGCGGCATCCCAGGTGGAGCCGCCGAACGCGGCATTGCGGGTTCGTTCAATGGTCTGCGGATCGAATGTTTGTACCGACGTCATGGCGCCATCAGGCGCATAGCTATAGTCGGTCCGATCGGCGCTGTCGTTATGGGTCTCGGCCAACATGCGCCCAGCCGCATCATAGATGTAGTGGGTTTCCTTGATCGCCTGGCCAGGGTACACAAAGATGTACTAATGAGCCGGCCCTGCTCATCGCGAATTTCCGGGCTTTGCTTGTTAGAAGTGGAGTGTTCAACTTCCCGTCTCGTTCCCAACGTGACGAGGTCATCTTACCGTCTGGCGTGTACTCACTGATCTGGGTCTGGAGCGCTCCGTCGTAGAACATGCTCTCCTCGATGCAGGTCTTGATCGGCCCACGCGGCTGATTGAGATCGATATCGGGAGGATACATCCTGAGCTTCTTCTTCGAGACCTCACCAGGACCGGTCTGTCCGGCGAGTCGGGTAAGGTCGAACTGTCCAGTAAGGCTAGCAACAGCCATTCCGAGCAGGAGCTGACGCCGATCCATGGGGCGCTCCTTTAGATTAAGTAAGTCTCCCTCTGGAGTTAGATCGTGTCAATTCAGAGGGTGAGAGCAGCCAGGAAAGGAAGATCGTTCTGCATGGGTCATTGAGGTATCGGCAGCATCGCGACCCCACTCAATCGCACAAAACGCGATTGAATGGAGCACCCTCGAGTTGTGTAGGCCACCCGCCCAGTTTTTCCCCACGCACGATCCCACTCCCGAAAATCGCAAACGGCACGATTTAGGATAGTGCACACCTTGCCCGTGGCTCGTTCAGGACTGTGCATTGAGGGGTAAGACCGCGGCATAATGAACCGCGTGTCTCTTTGCCAAATGCCGCTCTGATGAGCTTTGGACCAGTTCTCGCCCGAGTTCGTCTCCTGCGAACCAAACCTGAGAAAGGAAACAGTGGTCGCCATAGCAGGTGAACACCGCCTGTCCTAGATGATCGGACTTGTGCCTGCTAATCGCACCAGTGAGAACGATCGCGTAGTTCGCGCCTTTGGCACCTTGAATACGTATTGCGTTCTGATTCGCTGGCCACAGCACATATTCACCCGCAGGCAGTGTTTTGTTCGCCACCACAAACTCAAAAGGAATACTGACCACGACATGGCGTGACAAACCATGGCAAAACGGTATCGCGGCCACGATCAGCAACCCAATCGCAAACAACTTCGTAAACTGTTTGTTCTGCACGGCAATCCTCCTTAGCGGCGCTCTCTAGAGCGCACGCCAGCGCCGCACACTCTCCCCTGAGCGTGCGCGTGAGGACAATGCACTGCCCGTGGCACAGTTGTAGAAAGAATGTGTCTGGATATCGTATTGAATCTAAGAGTGGTATCGGCAAAGCTCACGCAGCAAGATGCCAACCGGCGATGGTGATAAACTTCCACACCCGATGAGGTGGTTATGCAGCGGCCAGCGGTTCCGACCCCTCGGATCCTCCGTTTTGCCTTGTTCGAGCTTGACCTTCAAGAACATGAACTCCGCAAAGCGGGCGTGAGAATCAAGCTGCAAGAACAACCCTTCCAGGTTCTGGCGATGTTGCTGGAACGCCCCGCCCAGGTCGTCACGCGAGACGATCTCCGCCAGCGCCTGTGGCCGGCCGACACCTTCGTCGACTTTGACCACGGCCTCAACACCGCAATCAAAAGGCTCCGCGAGGCACTAGGCGAGGATGCCGACAATCCACGCTTTATTGAGACACTCCCCCGCCGCGGTTACAGGTTTATTGCTGCCGTGGACAGCGTGCGCACGCCAGGAGCAGACCCTCAAACGGACGAAGCACCTGCGCCTCCCCCCGAAGAAGAACCGATGAACCCAGCAGGAGGCAGCCCGCCCAGGGAAAGGATCATTCTTGGTGAAGCTTCACGTTACAGGGTACCGATGGCATCACTGCTCGTTGGGTTGGCAGTGTTGATGGTTGGGGTGGGAATCTACTTTTTCAGGCCGAGAGGAAGCAGAAGTCGATGGAATCTCGAGGCCATGAAAATCAGCCGGGTTACGCAGAGCGGCAACGCCACGGCTGCTGCGATCTCTCCGGACGGGCGTTACGTGGCCTATGCTTTGCAAGAAGGGGAAAAACAGAGCCTCAACATTCGTCAGGTGGCCACCGGCAGCGACGTTCAAATTTTGCCGCCGGACGAAATTGTATTCTGGGGCCTGATCTTCTCGCCCGACGGAAACTACATCGACTTTGTCCGCTCCGAGAAGAACAATCCATTCAACACGTTTCTTTATCGGATGCCCGTATTAGGTGGGACCCCATATCTCGTGATGAAGCGGGGCATCGACGGATCCCACAGCTATTCTCCTGATGGTACGCAGTTCGCGTTCCTGCGGGTACGGGCGAATAGTAGAGACGTCGATCTCCTGATTGCCAAAGCTGATGGGAGCGACGAACGGGTACTCGCCACTCGGCCCTATCTGGACGAGTTTTCTGGTACGGCATGGTCTCCGGATGGCGAGACGATCGCGTTCACAACCCTGGAGGCGACGAAGAGACTTCGTTCGGTGCTTTGGGCAATATCGGTCGCCGATGGTTCTGTTCGCGAGATCTACTCGACAGCGAACATTATGGGCCGTCCACACTGGCTGCCCGATGGCAGTGGTCTCCTGGTATCGATAGGACCCGTCTTCCATGCCTCTCCTGGACAACTCTGGTCCATCTCCTTTCCAGGTGGGGAAATACACCGGCTTACCAACGACCTGAACGATTATCAGGACTGTTGCCTCGACCTCACGCAGGATGGCAGGACTCTGGTCGACACTGCGTCGACAACGGTGACGGATTTGTGGCTTGCCCCGGCCGGTGATGCGGCAAAGGCGAAGCTGATCACGGTGAAGGAGCCTCAAATCACATGGTTCTCCTGGATGCCCAACGGCAGGATCGTCTTCGCCAATGGAGAAGGAAACCTCTTCTCACTAGATCTTGCAGGAAGTGGGCGCACGCTGCTGACACCAAATGAGCATCTCAACTGGTTCCCGTCGGTCTGTGGCGATGGCCGTTACATCGTTTACTCCGCCTACCGGCAAGAGAAACTCGGAATATGGCGCATGGATGCCGATGGCTCAAACGCCGTCCGCATCGCGGATGAGATAGTGGCCATCACCCCACAATGTTCTCCAGATGGCAAGTGGGTGCTTTATTTGAGCGGCCCTGCCTGGATTCCAGTGCGCGTGCCCATCACGGGTTCTCAATCGCCAGAAGTACTCACGCAGGCACCCGCCAGCGGTGCCAGTTCGTCTTGTGTCTCGCCCGACGGAAAGCTAATTGCGTATCTCACGTTTTCCGACCCTGCCGTCGAGATTGCCTCTCCTTCTGCATCGAAACCCCTTCGACTGGTCGCAATCCCTTTCGATGGAGGCGCGCCGTTGTACCAGTTCGACTGGCCGCCCACAGCGGGGAATCCGCGTTGGGCTCCGAGAGGCACAGCGATTCAATACATACTGACCAAGAATGGCGTGTCCAATATCTGGGAGCAGAAGCTGACCGGGGGGCCGCCGAAACGAATCACCAACTTTGACTCGGGGCTGATCTTCGACTTTTCCTGGTCACTGGACGGCAAACAATTGGCACTGACGCGAGGCAGCCAAAACAGCGATGTAATCATGATTCTTAATCAGTGATCGGGCTGGCCCGGGTGATCGGGAAGCTTCGCTTGAGCGGGAGTTTTCTTTGCAGTATTCACGATTTCGAAAATTCCGAGGGCCCTCCGTGGGCCGGTCGCGGGCGAGGGCGCCCGCGCCACACAAAACGGCCCATACTTATTACCTCTCTCGCGGGTGGCCCAGGTAAATCCGCGAGGGTGCCCCATTCAATCGCGTTCCGTTCCGTGCGATTGAGTGGGGGACCACCGACGCCGCGACCTTGGCCTTTCCCAACGGCTAACGACTGGACGTCCTGCGACGCGCCCCGACTCGCGCCTCCAAGTTCGGGACAATAATCCATGTTGATCGCTGCGATAGGTTCAGCAGTTCATCACGATCGTCCTACAACTTGTTGACAATCATGTGACATCGCGCCCGAATCGTCTCCTCGTTCGCGGATGTCTAAGCCACATACGCGCTGAAAGCCACTTCAGAACCATCGCTTCGATGAGATGCACAGCGCTTGAGCGAAAGAGGAGAAACTATGAGAAAGCAGTTGCTGTCCGCTGTACTTGCGCTAACTTGCCTTCCTGGTCTAGGCCTCGGTGCCCAGGCTGAAAGCGACAACAGAGTTGTCACCAACGTTCCATTCGAGTTTGTCGCCGCAGGCGCTACCTTGCCTGCCGGTATATACACCGTGGATCGCGTGACTACTCCCTCGGATTCACATTTGATCATTCGCAACCGCGAACACGGAGCCTTCCTGCTCCCCGTAAGTTTCGATGGAGCCTCTGTTGAGGGTGCGCTCTTTACTTTCGAGCATGTCGGGAATAAATACTTTCTCAGCAAGGTGAAGACCCCCGCAGGCGTCTACACCATTGGGACACCACGAGCATTGACCACGGCGGCCCAGAAGAAAACCATAGATGGCGAGTCTTCTTCCGGCACGAACTAAATAGAACGAAGGTACCCATTCAATCGCGTGCGTTGCGATTGAGTGGGGCCTCGATCCTATTCCACGGCAGGTGGCCCACCGTAACCATCGCCCCGATTCTCGAGGGGCACCCGGCCCTGGAGTGCTCTCGCACCCGTTCCACGCGCACGAATCGAATGATGAACGAAAAGCCGAGTCTGAACGTCCCGGCTATTTTGGCCTTCTCTCGTGTCTTCTTCTATGTTCTATGCCGCGTGCGGCGGCGCCGCTGCTGCGGGCAGCGCTCCGAGTTGCTGCATCAGGCCCAGAGCATCCCAGTTGTTCCAGCTTTCCACAAACTTGCCGTTCTCGAGGCGCCCAATGGTCATCCCGGTCACGGAAAAACGGCGTCCGGTTCGGGGGAGATTGGCTAAGTCTCCTTCATGCGTGCCGGTAACGGTCCAGCGGGTGGCTTCGGTGTCTCCCATCGCCACCTCATCTTCCACCGTGAAATGCAGATCAGGAAAGGCGGCGAGATAGTAGCGGACAAATTGTTTGTACCCCTCGACACCTTTCGGCACTGCGGGTGAACTGGAATCGTGGTGAACGTAGTTGTCGGCGATCAGTTCGTCGATCGCATCCGGATTTTTCCGGTTCCATACTTCTTCAAACACGCGACGAGAGGTCCCCTTGATGTCTCCTGCCATGGTGATCCTCCTTCTCCGGAGTTCGTCCCCAGAGCACGCGCATTTTACACCTGCGGAGAAGGAAGATCGCCCCTACCCTCGAGGGTCCCCCGTATTTGCGCGTCCTTTGCGCAAACGTGGGATTCCACAGAAGCCGCAATCTTGGGCTTCGCCAACGACCAACAACGAACGACCAACGACCATCCACGATCTGCGCTATACTCCGCCCCGATGGAGACAACCAACCTGCGGGACTACGCGACCGATGCCATCAAGTTCTGGGAGCCCTTTCGGCTGCTCTACAACCTGGCATTGGTGGCGGTCGTGATCACTTACTTCGCGATCGGATATCCTCTGTCGAAGTCTGTTATCTCCGTGGATTTTTGTTTGGGCCTCTTCTTGTTGGCGGTGATCGCCAATATCGCGTATTGCGCGGCTTACATCGTGGACATTTTTGCGCAGGCGTCGGGCTTTCGAGAGGTCTGGCGCCAATACCGCAAGCTTCTGTTTGTGATCGGTACACTCTTCGCCGCCGTCATCACCCGCTTCGTCGCCATGGGTATGTTCCCCGGCAAACGTTAATCAGCTCGAGTCCCCGAAGACTCGTACGCCGGGTAACGCGCGAAATTTGCTCTTCTCCGCGCCTCGGGTGGACAATGGTCCGCGCATCAATCCAGATTCAGGAGAGTGCGGGCGATGGACAACGTCTCACCGGTCAAAACGACGATCAAGGCAGCCCTCGATCAGGCGGCGCGCTGTGTCGCGTCGGAAACCAGCGAAAACTACGACGCGCTGGATGCCTTGGCGCAGACGCTCGACGGACAAGCCCGCGAAGCCCTGCAGTCGAAACTCGATCTCGCCTCCCTCTTGCCCAAGCTGAAACAACAGAAGCCGCTCACGCCCGACGATCTGAAGACGCTGGAACTGCTGATCGTGGGCGACTCGGAATCCTTCGTGAAATATGAAAGCGACCTGCCGCACTGGAAAGCAGAAGTGCAGCGGCTAGTCAACGAGTTGAACGGCGTGACGGCGGCGGATGTCGATGGCCTTTTGCATGTGCGGGCGGTGTGTCAGGAAATGCGCAGAGTGATCCCCGACGTTGTGTACTATCTCGACGACAAGGAGCGGATTGAGAGATTCCGGAATGCGACCGCCGGCCCGCTGGATGCCGAAGGCTACCGCGCGCTGGCGGAAATTGTGACCGCCATGATCTCGTCGGACAAGGTGTAGAAAGGCTGGACAGGTCGGCGGTTGCGATACACGCGAACGTGCGATTCTACGGAAGCCGAGTGCCCCGGGTGCCCCATGTTTGCGTGCCTTTTGCGCAAACGTGGGATTCCAGGAAAGCCGCGATCTTAGGCCTTTTGCCAACGACCATGCCAAAAGGAAAGAGCCAAGTTGATTTCTCAACCTGGCTCTTATTTATGCCGGCAACTACCTACTCTCCCACACACTTTCGCGTGCAGTACAATCGGCCCAGCGGGGCTTAACTTCCGTGTTCGGGATGGGAACGGGTGGATCCCCCGCGGTAAAATCACCGACAACTTGATGCAGCTTCGGGCTGCGAGCTATGAGCTTCGCCCTACCGGCGGTGCGACTAGCACGCGCCCGGAACCTCGCTGCAAACTTTCAAAGAGCGTGAGGTCCAATGCCTCACAACTGAATAGATTGGGTTGAAACAATCGACAAGACTCATGATTTCGTCGGCGCCCAGTGGTCAGCGTCTCAATTGATGCTCGCGACCCAGGTTCGGGTGGAGCAAGAAACTTGCTTTCGCCTCAGCTCAGGTTCTAGCTGAGGACTGAAGGCTGAGAGCTGACGACTGGTTTTACTGCACCGAGTAAATTTTATGGTCAAGCCGAACGGGCGATTAGTACTGGTAAGCTGCACGCATCACTGCGCTTCCACTTCCAGCCTATCAACCAGGTAGTCTTCCTGGGCCCTTCTTATCCCTTACGGGTTGGGAGATCTCATCTTGAGGAGTGCTTCCCGCTTATATGCATTCAGCGGTTATCACAACCGAACTTCGCTACCCAGCCATGCCGTTGGCACGACAGCTGGAACACAAGAGGTTCGTCCATCCCGGTCCTCTCGTACTAAGGACAGGTCCTCTCAAATCTCCTACGCCCACAACAGATAGGGACCGAACTGTCTCGCGACGTTCTGAACCCAGCTCACGTACCGCTTTAATAGGCGAACAGCCTAACCCTTGGAACCTTCTACAGCTCCAGGATGCGATGAGCCGACATCGAGG
>JBKPEB010000064.1:0-10492 GCA_046728215.1 Acidobacteriota bacterium
GGTCACCGTTCCAAGGACACCGGAAAGACCGAGATTGTTAGTGGTTAGATTGAAGCTGTCGGCCGAAGCCGCAGGTGCCATCGCGAGGACAGCTACCGTGACTATCGCCAATATTGCAACCTTGAGACTCATTATCCGCACGCGCATCCCCCGAGGAAAGACTGAATGTAATACGACCAACACCTTACTTCGTGCACGAGCGTTGCCAATTGGCAGAGCGACGACGACAATGTAAGTGGCTGATCACGGACCCATTGGGACACGAGCTTGGACATTAGTGGCTGCAATGTTTCTGGAAAAGTGTAAGTTCTTGCACATTATAGGATGGTGGCAAGCAGCATAATTGTTGTAATCAGACAATTACAGTCAATGACGAAACACGCCGCCCTGGGTCTGTTACTTTGGTAACTTGGATTGCGGATTCCGTTCCCTCCCACTGGGGAGCGGACTGGTAAGGAAACGCTTCTCGTGACTGCTGAACAATCCAGGCGCTGGTCGGATGAGGCGTGACGTTGAGGTGCAGGATGCGTCTACGGTCATGGCCAATGACAAAGAAGCAGTAGAGGATCTTGAGGGCGATCGTGGGCACGGTGAAGAAGTCCATGGCCCGCGATGGCTTCGCGATGATTTTGCAGAAAACTAAGCCATCGCCGAGTGGAGTCTGAATCTGTGGGTGCCTGTTTCATCCACGGGAGATGGTTCTCTCCGACGCGTCGAAACCAAGCATGAGAAGCTCGCCGTGAATCCGAGGAACGCCCCAAGTCGGGTTCTCTGCCACGATGCGAACGATCAGATCCCAATCTCCTTAGAAGTTCGCTTTCGACCGAAACGCAGTCGCCCTGCAAAACGCGGTTTTGTGTGCCGAATGTGACGTGGTCAGTGACAGTCCACACGACCGATGTCTGGTTTGCGGGAGCCGGTCACTGTTCAACATCTCTCGCATGCTAGGCGGTGCGCTTCCCAGGGATCGGGCAATCTTAATCCAACCCGAGATGCATGAGCCCAGGAAGCCAGAACGAGTGCCTGAGCTTTCCAAGGTGCACAGAGTCCGCAGAAAAGTCTACCATTAGCCGGCCGTGCTGGGTGGTACACCGGGATCCAGTCGCGGGAGCTCTCTTCCCAGTTCCTGAGTCGGTCGCCGGCGAGCGCTGGTCGGTCAGCGCGTAAGAACGAATTCCCGGCGCAGACTGATGTTCTTGACGAGCGAGGTGTATCGGGCTTCCAATGCCTTGCGGTATTCCCGCATCCAGGCCACTCTCTGTGCTTGGGTCACGATAAAGCATACAGTTCCTAAGATGCGTGCACCGTGTAGCCTTCTCTCGGCGACGCACTCGACTCTTTCCGTCAAGGACATATCGCTGCCGCGCTCAGAACTCTCGTAGATCGCCGAGATATTGAATCCCTCGGGGCGGTTGTTGAAAATGCGCCTGTTCTATCACGACTGGCTAAGCTAGGGTGACAGATCCCAGGCATGAGCGGCATTCAACATGACAGCTTATCTCTCTCTAGCGGCGTGGGGTGGAATCAAGATCACACTCGGCGGCATTAAACCCAGAGCTTGCATGCTTGTGGACGTAACTTTTCAGGCCATGCAGCGTCCAGTCATCTTTAAAGCCAAAATGTTTCATCTCTCGCCAGGCATCCTCGGCGGCCATACCTCGAAAGTAGATTTCGTATAGGGTGGCGATTAAGGTGGTTCTGTCGCGGCCAACGTCGCAATGAAAATAAATGGGCCGAAGGCGTTTGTCGGCAAGCAGACAGAGAATCTGGCGCACGTGCGTTTCAGATGGTGCGATCGGCGATGCATTGATGGTGACGGGAATGACCTTCATCCCATATTTCTCAGCTTTTTCCTTCTCGAACCGGTATAGCCATGGAAAGAATTTTATATTGATAATGGTCTTAACGTTCTTGGATTGCAGGAAGCGATAATCGGCATCGGTCCTGGGCTTCGACCCTTTGTAGATATCTGCGTCGATCTCGCCAAATCGATGAATCGAGGTGCCCGGAGAAGGATGGGAGTGCTTCGGATCGGTAGCGGAAGCATCTTTTTGTGCAACGGCATAGGTCGTCAGCAGGCACAAGGACGTTAGCGAAGCTAACCAAGCTAACGTCGGATTCTGGCGACTAGTCACGGATGTAGGCATTAATGTCTATTGTAGAAGCTCGCTCGCCTCCGACGATCAATCCTGTTAACGGATGTCGCTCCCGGTATCGACTTCGCATATGTCCTTCCGCACGACTTTGATGCGCGCGCTGAACTTCCAAGATGTCCAGGAAAAGCTCCGCGGGTTGGATGGCAGAATTTCTTGTGATGATTACAAATCTCGCGACACCATCTGGGGAGTCACCGATTGGCGGCTGGGCCCAATGGTTTCGGAAGTCGGACTTCTTTCTCTGCCGGCACTTCAGGCAGCTTTCTTAACATCTCTTGCCCCGGCAAGAATCTTCAGCGCTTCGCGTGGACCAGCGTGCCCCAGAATTCTGACCTCAATGCCACGAACTTTTTGATAGTTGACGAAGAATTCCTCAACTTGTTGGAGTACTTTCGGATTCAAGTCTTTTAGCGTCTTTGTGTCGGAATAAAGGAGTGATTGATTCGCCACCGCAATTAGTCGGTCATTTCGATTTGTGTGCCTTTCTTCTTTTTGTTCGGCTTTGAGAACTCCGATCAGTGAGCACTCCACCAGACAGCCCGGGAAAAGCGGCTCATCGGTGAGAACAAGCACGTCCAATGGATCACCGTCCTCAGCCTTGGTTAGGGGCACAAAACCAAAATCGTAAGGAAACATCATGCCCTCGGGCATCACTTTAGACAACTTAAATTGCCGGCTCGAGGGGTCGTATTTGATTTTGTTTCTGCTACCTTTAGGCGTCTCAATGGTGACGAAGATGCACCTGGAGTTGTTCGATCGGCCTTTGGTCATAGCAGTTCCGTGTTTATTTTCAAGGGTGAATGCCTCATTCCTTACGCATCATTCAGGCGACCAGCGCACCGGTAGCTAGCCATACCGATTCTGCGGGTCGGAACGCTGCGCGTCGTGGAGAACGCTTTTTTCGGCGATCTGACATTCGCAAGAACTTTTTTCTCATGTTTTCGGTTACGGTAATGGCGTTTTGATACTTGCTGTTTGCGATATTTCTCAGGCCATGCTGCAACCTACAGTTCGCTCCATGATCAAGCACCGTTTTTGCTATGGTGACCAGTTCTTCCCAGTCATGCCACTCGCCAATCGCGTCCTTTGCTTGGCCCAACTGTCGGACAAACTCCTGGCGATCGGACTTTTCAGCCATCTGCAAGACGTTTCGTAGCTCCTTCACTTGCAGCCGGTATGGGTGCAAGTTCGTTTTCCCCAGCCGCGCGGGCTCCGCCAACGCGGTCAGAAGTATGAGTGCCGACGCCGTGACCTCGGCGGATACTCCATTCTGGGCAGGATCGTTTTTCCCATTCGAGGGCAAGAGTTTGTCCATTTGTCTGGCAGTTCGCTTCAGGCGTTTATTCAACTCCGGCGCGCATTGTTGTCTGGCACGCGCGAACTTCCTGGCATATTTTAGGCGTTGCGCTCCGAGATGTTCGAGCAATCGAACGTGGCATCCCGTTTCTTCTCGATGACGGGAAAAATTCGATAAGTAGTCGGTGAGCACGTCCATGTCTCGGACTTTGCCCGCGCGCTTTCTAAGTTCGGATATCTGCTTCCAGACTCGCCTGCCATTCTGTCCCGAATCGAGTGAAAGGGAGTGGATCGTTGCCTCGATACGGCGGGAACTTGTCCGAAAATCGTGGATATCGTCAGCGCTTGGCACCGCAGGCATCTTTTTAAGAAGCTTGCGAAGTTTGCGTATGGGCTTTGCTGCTCGCTCCGCGTCCAATGCCATACTTCATCAACCTGAACTGGTCCGGGTTCACGCTGCCCGTGACGACTCGATTGCCGGTTCCAGCTTGACCTTTATCCATCCGGGCCTTCGCTTGTCGAATGACTTGTATGCTTCGATCACTGAGGTCATGGGTTCTCTCTGCGTCAGGATTTCAGCAGGATTGAGACTGCCACTGCGAACGAGTTCAACCAGGCGCGGAATGTAACGCCTATGATTGCAATTGCCCATCGTGAGTGTGAGATTCTTCTCTATCGCATTGCCGATGGGGAACGAGTCCACGTCGCCGTACACTCCAATGATAGACACGGTTCCCGCCTTTGCCACTGCCTCCACGCTCCAGGAAAGGACGATTGACGGCGCATCGCCGGGTTCCCAGTTTCCGCCCTGAGGATTCGCCTGCGGCGCGATTTGATCTTTTTCCTTGGCGTGCTTTTTCGCTGCGTGTCTGGCTGCCGGACCCGAATGCGGTCGATTCGCGTCAATACCCACAGCATCGATGACCCGGTCTACGCCAATGCCTGACGTTAATTCCTTAATGCCTTTGATCGGGTCCTGGGCATTGAAGTCGATGACCTCGGCTCCTTGCGCACGTGCCATTTCGAGGCGGGAAGGAATTGTGTCAATCGCAACAATTCTGCCGACATCAAACAATTTTGCGCAAGCGACACAAAACTGTCCAACTGGCCCAAGCCCAAGGACTGCCACCGTATTTCCAGGTTTTATTTGCGCGTTCTCGGCCGCCATGTAGGCGGTCGGAACGATATCGGAAAGCAGGATTGCCTGGTCATCATCTACCTCGTCCGGTAACTTCACCAAGCCGACGTTGGCGAATGGAATGCGCGCCTTCTCAGCCTGCAATCCGGCAAAGGGGCCACTGCTTTTCGGACCTCCGAAAAATGCAGTCCCGGCGTCAGGGCCATTGGGATTGGCATTGTCACACTGCGCGTAATATCCGGCTCGACAGTAAGAGCAATTGCCGCAACCGATCGTAGACGGAATAACGACACGGTCACCCGCAGACAGATTTCTTACACCTTTACCGATCTCCTCCACAACGCCAATACCTTCGTGGCCGAGTATCGTGCCCTTCTGCATTCCTGAAAGGGTTCCTCGAACCATGTGCAAGTCGGTTCCGCAAATTGCACTGGCGGTCAACGCAACGATGGCGTCATTCGCTTCCTTAATCTTGGGTTCTTTAACGTCGTCCAATCGAATATCGCCAATTCCGTGAAACACCACCGCTTTCATGACGAGCCTCTCCCTTCATTGAGGCTCTCCCTTTGATGCTTAGAAATTGGAGGGTGTAAAACAAAAATGCCACAAAATCTTGCGAGAAGGTACGAAATTTCCTGTTCTGTTAGAGATTCACCTGAGTCGGTCCCACGCTAACGGCCCAAGTGGCATCATTTCATTAAGGAGGCCAAGCCCCAACTAGAGGGCAGACCGGGCGTGGAGTTCGGCGATATCAGAGTTCCGCAGTGCTAGAGATAACGGCGTGCCTTGCGCACGGCGACCGATACGGCCCCGGCGCGATCGAGCACGGCATGGAGGTGCTCCGGGCTGGAATCGGAATCCCAGAAAACCTGCGCAGCCAGCGCTCGCGAATTGTCCGAGCACCCAAACTGGTGTGTTCGCGCTCGACGTTCAGAATGAAGGTTTCTACTTGAAAGGGAAGCTGGTTGGCATAGCGATAGGGGCGGCGACTGCGGTCGGTCAGGCCTTGAACGCCACCGTGCTGATAGCGTTCAAAGATTTTATAGCCGCGCCGCTAGCCAAAAGAGCCGACCAATTAGCCCGAGGTGAACACTAAGGGCATGAAGGCTAATGACAGCGCACGCAGATACTCATTGCACTCTCCATGACCACCCGCGAAAAATACCTTACCATCAAGACAGCCAGCTCATGGAAACTAGTCCCTAGTCCGAAATCAATTTCATGGAAAAGTTTCAATTATTCGCGCATCCATGGTGGGTAAACCTGCTGTTTTTACTGCCATTCGTCGCCTACTATTTCTTCGGACAATCTCTGCATGTGGCAAAGCGCACTCTCGCCGCAGCTGCTCTTTTCGGCATCGCTTTCGGCTTTGTCGAAGCGGCTGTGGTGGTGTATTTGCGCGCGGCGACGGGCATGTTGCCCGGTTATGCGGGAGCGATTCCATCTTCGGGCACTCTGCCGGAACAGGCGCAAGTTGTTAGCCAGTTGGCAAAGAATCTTTTTACCATGGAAGTTTTCAGGGAGATCGCCACTCTCATTATGCTCTCCAGCGTTGCATTTCTTGCGGCGCGTACCTTCAAGGAGCGTTGTGCCGTATTCCTTTGGATATTCGCTTGCTGGGATATTTTTTACTACGCAGGCTTATGGGCTACCGTGCATTGGCCCGGCTCACTGACCACACCCGACGTTCTATTCTTGATTCCTGTGCCGTGGTATGCGCAAGTCTGGTTTCCGATCCTGGTGAGCGCCTTGACCATACTCGTCGTTTTGTCGCGGAGGGATACATGATAATGGGTCTGGAGACCCGATGGGGTTCTGAGTCGTTTTATGACTCGATTCAGGCTGGGGCGGGATCTATCGCACCAGCCGATACCTCTTCGTCCACGCCTTCGCCGTCGGATTCCAGCACAGCGCCAGCAGCGTCCTAAGGTTTCCCCACAACCTCATACCCCAGTCTTCAAAAACCGCCCTCCGGCGGTTTTTGCTGCGCCCAAGCCCGCAACGCCGAGGCTGACATCGGGCGGATTCCCTATGTACAGCACTTCTGATCGGCATCGGGGCCGTTGGGATCGTACATCCATTTCTCCCTGCATCGAGGACAAGACTGCAGATCAGATTCCTGCAACACGTCCAAAATCCGTACGCGGCAATCGGGATTGGGGCACAGCTCTATGCAGGGAGAACCACAGTCCGGACAGAACGGTTTGCATTCATCGTCAGTGAATACACCGCGAGTGCAATGGATGTTGGTACAGAGTACGAGCTGTTTGGCACGGACCGACATTGCAGACCGTCAACTTCTCCCTCCTTTTATACTCCAAGGATTCGACGTCCGACAGCCCTCCCATCCCCCGAACTCTGCGCCGAGAAACCAGGTCAATGAAGTTTGACGAATGGTTTCCCGCGGGTGTACAGTTCTCGGCTGTCCCGGGTAACCACGCAGGGAATAGCAGGTTCCGAGGTGCAAAACCTGCAGCGCACCCATGCTTCGGCACATAGCCGCTCCTCATTTGTGGTACCCGGGCTCTCGTTTTTCTCGTCGCACTTAACACCAGTTCAGGCGCAGTTCTTTGTGGGCTCGTTCCATCCCTTCTGCGATGCCGCCAGTTCAAGGAGACGTGGAAGTTCTTGTGTTAAGTGCTCTTTCATCACAAACGCGAATGCGCCGCTTTCTTGACTGGCCTTCTCAATTCCCTCATCTTCGAAGGCTGACATCAGGATCACAACGACGCCGGGCAGTTCCCTCGAAAGCTGTGAAGCCGCCTCCAATCCCGTCCCGTCCGGCATCCTAACGTCCATCAGGACCAAGTCCGGCACCCATTCGTGAGCCAGCGCGACTGCGTCGCGTCCGCTGCGGCCCTTCGCGATCACAGCAACCCTCGGCAGGTTTTCTAGGAAGGGACATATGGCTTGCATGAAATCGATAGCGTCATCGATAACCAGGGTCCGGATTCGTTTTTCGCCGGGCGGCATGGGAACTCCGTAAAGGGCGCACCAAGACGGTGCGATTGACGCACCTCGAAGGCAAGAGCGCGTTTGGCCTCCGCGCTGTGCAGCGGAACAAAGTCTCTCTCCCGACGTTCGGCTGGGAGTATAATTATAGTCTTCCCTGCGCTTGGCAAGTTTGGGGTGGGCTTAAAGCGCGGCTCCATCGTTCGGCACGATTCCAGTTGGCCCAACCTCTCAGCTTTGGCCGAATTCCATGCGCTGGTCGTCGAGCTCGTGATCTTGTGCGCGAGGTGGCTTTTGGTCCTGTTACGATAAATCACACATGCGGTTCACGAACGTTATCGCGCATAACGCGGCCGGCGCACTCCTTGGCAAACCCGTGTCGGAGGAGCAAGTGCGGCGCGCAGTACTCGACATCCTTGAAGCAAACCCGCTCTGTTCCTTGAGCACGGTTACCCCGGACAACCGCGCCTACATTAATACCGCGTATTTTTGCTATTCGGAGGAGCTGGAATTCTATTTCCTCTCACATCCGCGCTCAACGCACTGCCAGAATGTTGCAGCCAACTCGTCTATGGCGATGGCAATTTTCTCTTCAAAGCAGGAATGGCTGGGTCCCGACAGAGGCGTTCAACTGTTCGGAACCGCTATCCAGGCAGAAAGCACAGAAGCAAGTAAGGCGGAAGAATTGTACGCGAAAAGATTCTCCGCTTATCGGAACTGGAAAAGCACCGGTCTCGGCGAACTCGAGTCGGAATACCGGTTTTATCGGTTTGTTGCTCTCAGGTTAAAAGTCCTCGACGACGTGAGCCTCGGAGACGCTGTCTTCGTATCTGCCACTGTGGACAGGAATAACGCGGTCCAAAGTTAGTAAGAGTAGTCCTTCGGATTGCGCTCTCCTTCGAGAGGTGGAGTATGTATCGCCCGCCACCACTTCGTGGCCAGCCAGTTCTTGCTAACAAGAGAGTTCTGCTCATCGACCGTAACCAACCTACGCGCGACGTGCGGGTCCGAGTTCTGCGGAGTCATGGCGTCGAGGTGCACGCGGCCAAGGATCTCTGCGGGGCGCGATTTCTCTGGCAACCCAATGTGTATGACTTGATATTGCTCGACCTGCGCAGACACCTGCCCGGAGAAGCACTCGAATTCTACGAGCAGATTACGACCGCAAGTCCTAATGAACTGTCCCTACTGAAAATTCGATCCTACTGAAGAAGCGTAAGCGGCAAGCAAGAGGGAACGAAATTTGTTGGGCTCTCAGGCTTCTCTGCTCACATTGCTGGGTCCACGAATTAAGTGCCGCATAGGGACGAAGCGCAGATTGACTGCGGCGCGTAATAGGAACTATTAATAAGGATGAGGGACGTTGCTCAGGCGGCTCGCCGTTCGTAGTGGTGGTGAAGTCCACCGACCCGTGGTACCGCCACGACTCGCCCCGATTCCACCGGCTGAATCGGTCGCGGCTCGGGCGAATCCTTTGCTAAGGAGAGGTGGGTTCGGGATTTGTGTTTTCGACAGTTAGGTTCGGATTGCTGCGAGGACAGCTTCCCTGAATATTCCAACCTGTTTCAGAATCTCACCCACACCCGCGGTTTCCTCCGATAGCATCGCCGCACGGAGATGCGGTGGTTCCATTCCAGATCTTCGTGGGAAACCAATACGAAGAAAGCTCAACGGCATGAGTTGCCCCCTGGTAGCCGGATCAGAGTCAAGGATGTTCTCGGCGGCCTGCACCTGAATACTGGCTGGAAGAAATTGCTGCCTGAGTCGGATGATGTTTTTGCGGAGAACAGCCTAAAAAGAGAGTGGAGAGAGATATGTTATTCCGAAGCGACGGATTGCTGCGGGGTTCGCGCGAGGAGCGGAGTCGAGCGGTGCTCTCGCTCAGAGACGCAGAGTGGAATTTGGCAACCCTCTTAGACTTGCATTGTGGCTCCTCGATCACGCGGAGGACGTAAGGGTGTCGGCAATGAATGCCTTGCAGGAAATTGCAAAGCGAACGCCGAAGCCCATCAAGATAACACCCGTGATGCTGCTATCCGACTTTCTATTTTCGTTCACCGCCAGTTCTCGGGTCGCGGTGTACATCTTCCAGTTTTTGGTGCAGTTAGACACGCCAGAAGCTCACCAGGCTATGGAACGAGCTTTGTTACGGGTGCAAAGAAATGAAGACTTCAGTGCCTTTGTTGGAATCCTTCAGCACGCAAACAGACTTGAGGTCTTGCGGCGATTGGAACTAGCCAAGCTGTCCAAGACCAAGGCTGCTGTCGTACGTTCCGCGTTGCATTCAGGCAATTACCGGGATCGCTGAGGCCGACCAAAGACGGCGTGGGGTTATCACCACCAACATCAGTCGTTATGCTTGACGTAAAGCCTAACGATCGCTATGCTAGGTCATGATTGTCAGCTACCGGGACAAGCGAACCATCGCAGCCGGTAGACGCGTAAAGGCATTCTCTGGAATTGAGCGTGCTGCACGCCTGAAGCTGGATCGCCTGGAGGCGGCCGTCGAGCTTAAAGACCTAGCGGCGTTACCCGGCAATCGTCTAGAAGCGCTGAAAGGCGACCGCAAGGGTCAGTACAGCATCCGCATTAATGAGCAATGGCGGATTTGCTTTCAGTGGCTCGGAGGTGCGCCCGGCCCATCCAACGTGGAGACTGTTGATTACCATTAGGAGAACCATCGTGGCAGTAACCGCTATTCACCCTGGCGAGCATTTGGCCGAAGAACTGAAAGAATTGGGCATGAGCGCGGCGGAGCTTGCGCGGCAGCTCGATGTTCCGACGAACCGCGTCACCGAAATCTTGAATGGGAAACGCGCCATCACGGGCGATACCGCTCTGCGACTCGCCCACTTTTTCGGTACCAACGCTGAGTTCTGGCTCAACCTGCAAAGTCTGTACGACCTGCGCATCGCGCAGAAGAAGGCGGGGAAATCCATTCGGCGGTTGC
>JBKPEB010000065.1:0-10501 GCA_046728215.1 Acidobacteriota bacterium
ATCATGGTCCACGAACCCGTGCCAACCACTACTAAACACGCTTTTGGGAGCCACCCGCGTCGCGTATTTTCAATCAGTTATCTGTTAACCGGGTTCTTTCACGGCGGTAACACGGGTTCAAATCCCGTCGGGGACGCCAACTTCAACGAGAGCGTCGAAAAGCAGGCTATACCGTTCCATCACAAGGGTGTTGCGGTGTTCAAAGAAGAGCTTCTCCTGAGAGAACACCAAGCCCTCGGGAAAGAATGCTCGCTGCATCTCGATCTTCTGTGTAAACGTCGCGCGTTGCCAGACATGTGCGAGGTAGACAGGCTCTTCGTCACGCTTCCTGATCAGCGACTCCATCGTGGAAGCCTCTGTATCCAATGACTTACGCTCTCTCTCGATGGCTGCGAGTTCGGCATCGATCGACGTCTTCATCATCTGAAAATCGGTCTGACTGATCTCTCCTTTCAACTTGGCTTCGATCAAGCGGGTGTTCAAAGTGGTTTGTGAGGTCATTCGCCGGGTGAGTTGTTTGGCGGCATCCGCGATCGTCTGCTTGCGTGATGCCCATGTCGCGGCGGCGAGCGAAGGCAGTTTGGCGAGGACATCACCTGAGACCGGATGCATCGCGAGAATAGTGGAAAAGCAGACATCCAACCGCTCTCGGCTGACGTGAACCTTGTGGTGGCACCTTGGATTCCAGTACCAGTAGAATGCAAACTTTTCAAGTTTGCCCTTGACCCAACCTGCTGTCAGATTCTTGTCACAGTTCGCACAGCGGACGAACCCCTTCAGCGGGAAATCCTCGTTCACCTTTTTGTGAGGGACGTGACCATTGCTCGCACCTGCCAGTCGAGCCTGCACCCGATCGAACAATTCCTGAGAGATTAGCGGTTCGTGATTCCCTCGCACTCGCACATCACCTGAAACAACCCAGCCTGCGTAGAACGGGTTGGAGAGTATGCGAGCGAACGTCTGCTTGTGTACCGGGTTGCCTTTTCTCGTTCGAAAGCCGAGAGACGTGGGCATCCGCAGCAAGCTGTCGGTCGAAGCGTAATCACCGGCGGCTACCATGCTGAACGCCTTCGTGACGAACGGTGCCGACTCTGTGTCGATGCCGATGCTCTTCGTGTTTCGGTCATTCCGATAGCCCAACGGTGCAACCCAGAGCCAACGTCCCTTCTCGACGCCTGCCTTCATACGGAAGCGAGGCTTCTCGCTCAAGCTGTCACTGAAGAACTGATGCATTGCTCCAATGATATTGGCGGACAGTTTCCCGGCGGCGGTGTCATCGAGGTTCGGCTCATCGATTGAAAGAAGTTTGATCCCCTGTTGGGACAAATCGGTGATCGTATTCGCCTGATCGCCGACATTCCTTGCCAGCCTGCTCAAGTCGGCTACGACCACACACTTGATTTGCGAGGCATGCGTGCGGCAGTACGTGAGCATCTTTTGGAACGCTGTACGTTCCTGAGTCCTGCCGCTCTCCGCATCTGCGAAAGTCTTCAGAGACGACAACTTATTCTGTCGGCAGAACGCATCGAATTTCGACTGCTGCACGGGCAGGCTGTTATTGTGATGAGCCTGTTCCTTGGTTGAAACCCTGAAATATCCTACGGCACCGGCGTTCTCGCAAGTTTGCGCTTTTTGTTCGCTAAAATCAGTGTCGGTGAGTGCAATGGCGATGTTACGACAGGTATCGGATATCTGAGAAGACAAGCGGGCAATATCCGCCCCACTCGGTCCGAGAGTGTTCTCTTTCCGGAAACCCTAGTCCTTATGTTTGGAAGTATGGACGCGTTCTCCTTCGGCCGTCGTCGCAAACCCCGGATCGATCGTCATCTCGTGGATCGTATTCCCTGATTGGGCGACGATCATCTGCAAGTGCACGGGCGGCTGGTTACCATTGGTCACAGTAATGGTTCCGGTACAGTCCGGGTTCACTGTGTAGGTGCCCGTATTCGAGGCCCATCCCGGTGCAACGTTGCCGTTGGCTGCAATTGCGTCGAGTTCAGTTAGATTCCCCTCGCCATCAAATGTCGTCCTGGCGATGCCATCAATGAGTAGGGCAAAACCGTTCGGGAGGAAAACTTGTCCGTGGATGGTATAGGCGTAGCTGCCGCGGATGGTGGAATTGCTGCAAGCGCTGGCGTGGGACATCAAAGGCGACGACACGATCAGAGCAAGTGTCAGGAGAAACGGAGAGTTGCGGAATTTCAGGGCGCCTCCAGGTTTTCTGGGCGGCATGTTTACTTCACCCCAAGTCTTTAATAGACCCCACACCGCCTTCGGTGACTTTGTACGCCTGGCAGCCATGGTGCGACTGGTCACAAATGCTCACTATTCGCATTTGAGGTAGGGGAATTGATGGTTGAAGCAAACAGGCGTTCTCACCACTTTGCGCCTTTTGTTCGCCAAAATCCGTGCCAGTGAGTGCTATGGCGATATTACGCCAACTCCTGCCCAAGATCGGCAGACTTCTCGTTGCTATCCAATATTCGCCTTGACACGATGAGCTTTGAGGATAGACTGATTTCCCTCAGCCGTAGTCTTCCCCGCGCCCTTCTCGTTCGACTGAGTCGGCCCCTCGGGCTCCCAGCCCGCTGCACCAGAGGAGGCAGCCATGAAATCCAGAAAATTGAGATTGATTACGAAGGCGATATGTTTGGTCGCATTTGCAATACCCGTTCACTTGACCGCACAACACACCCACTACACTGTCACAGACCTCGGTACGCTCGGCGGGACGTTTAGCTTTGCCGGCGGCATAAACAACAGGGGCGACATAGAGGGCTTTTCAACCCTGCCTGGCGACACTGCCGTCCGTGCTTTCCTGTGGCAGAAGGGACTGATGGCCGATCTCGGCACTCTCGGAGGGCCGAACAGCTTTGCGAGTTGGCGACTCAACGAGCGAGGTGAGGTTGGCGGGCAGGCGGAGACTTCCACTCCAGACCCATTGGGGGAAGATTTTTGCGGTTTCGGTACTCACCTAATCTGTCCGCCGTCTATTTGGCAAAAAGGCGTGCCGACCCCGCTCCCCACGCTGGGGGGCAATAACGGTTTTGCCACCGGGGTTAACAGCCGAGGCCAGGTGGTCGGGGACGCGGAGAATAGCACACCCGATCCAACCTGCCCTGCCCCCCAAGTTCTTCACCTTAAGCCTGTCGTCTGGGAAAAAGGCCGGGTCCAGGAACTCCCTCTGCCGATCGGCGACTCCCAGGGGATAGCTCTTACGATCAACGACCGCGGCCAAATTGCCGGAATCTCGGGTAGTTGCATAACGTCTTTTCACGCCCTGCTCTGGCAAAACGGCACGGTGACCGACCTCGGCAGTCTCGGAGGCACTGAAAACATCATCGCGAGTGACATGAATAATCAAGGCCAAGTGACCGGTCTATCCAACCTGACAGGCGACGCAGCCTTTCACGCCTTCCTCTGGCAGAACGGTGTGATGACGGACCTCGGCACGCTTCCCGGGGACGTTTCGAGCACCGGCGACGGCATTAACAGCAAAGGCCAGGTAGTGGGCGGATCGATCGATGTAGACGGGAACGAACGTGCCGTCACCTGGGCGAACGGCGTGATCACCGACCTCAACACCCTGATTCCGGCTGATTCCCCCTTGTTTCTGATCGAGGCAACGGGCACGAATAATTCTCGCGGGCAGATCGCGGGCTTCGCCCTGGAGACAAGTTCTGGCGAAATTCACGCCTTCCTGTTGACGCCGAGTAACAGTGAATTCGCCAGCGACAGTGCCACGCTTGCGGCACGAGGTGAGACGAACCCGAAGGTCGTTCTCCCTGCGAATGTTCGCAAAATGCTTCGTGAGAGTCGAGCTAAGCCGTATCTGCGGGGCGGCTTCGGAGGTCGGAGCCTGAAATAACGAGTCTCCGAAGAAACGTTCGTGACGATGACTGTCGTAACCAGGCGTGGCTGTTGAAAAACTATTTTTGAGCAGAAATCACTCAAAAATCTGTTCGTAAGTAGTTGATAGTTCGTTCGCGAAATCGCGGAGAATCGCTCGAAATTACTGTGTTGGTTCCTTTTTCAACAGCCACAGGCGTTCTCGCAAGTTTGCGCTTTTTGTTCGCTAAAATCAGTGTCGATGAGTGCAATCGAGAGTGGCTGTTGAAAAACTCTTTTTTGTCCGTTTCGACCACAAAATTTGACTCGTAAGTTGTTGAGTCCTCGTTCAGCGCAGACGCAGAAATTGCTTGAAATTACTCATTTGGTTCCTTTTTCAACAGCCACGAGATGTTGCAACAGTAATCGGCTCTGCGACCCATAATGTTCTCGCCGTTGGCTCCGAGTCTCTCTCAGAACCTACGTTTTGGACAGACAGGCCGCGCTCGAGGGAAATCGTGGGAGCTATTAGCACTTTCCCGACCAAAGACGCTAGTGTGTGTGGTCTAACATTCGCCAGGAAATTTTGTCCCTACCGAAAGTTCCTTCCGTTCGGAATTTTGACGCCGTTCACCTTGAGCGTATTGTTCAGGAAACGCCCGTCGATCGGATCCGTCGTGGGGTGATCGAACCAGTATCCGTTGAGATCGCCGCCCGGGTCGCTGACCGTGATTGTGGAGCCTTGGAGGTATTTGAAATCCTTCTTCAGTTCCCCTGGGAAGATCGCTGTCGAGTTTCGCGTAAACGTGATCAGCGCCTGGGCCAGCTTGCTGCCGGAGATGGTATTCCCGGTGAACGTTGTGCGGAAGCTCGCGGTCCAAAGGCGCTGCTCAGTCCGGAAAGGGAAGCCCGCGTCGACCGAGACACCTAACGAGTTGTTCGTAATGGTGTTGTTGATCACACTGACCGCCATATCGCCTGCCCTCTGTGCGGCGGGGATGAAGGGGTGGATCGCAAAGAGGCGAATGCCGGAGCTGAGCTTCGGATCCTCCACGCCTCGGTGAAGACCGTTGTCGAGAGCAATTCAGAGTACGTCGAGGAAATGGAGGATGACCTTCGTTGGATAACGACCTTTGAGATGTTGCAGTGCCTCGGTTGTCGGGAGATCGTTCTTCGTCGCACGGTCGACTGGGAAGCTGACATGGAATCGAGCGTCACGTACTTCCCACCTGCGACGTCGCGAAACCCGCCGAAGTGGCGATTCAGACTAGGAGTGCCCGCGCAACTCAAACGACTATTGACGGAGATTTATCGTTCGCTGGACGCTGATACCTTTAGTCTGCCGCTCATGGGTGCACGAGCATTGCTCGACATGGTCATGGTCGGAAAGGTAGGAGATATGGGTAGCTTTCAGGGCAAGTTGAAGGAACTCGAAAAAGCTGGGTACGTCAGTTCGCGCAATCGAGAAGTCCTCGAAGCAGCCGTCGATATCGGGAGTGCAGCGGCACACCGAGGACACGCAGCGACGTCAGACGAAATCCACACTGTGATGGACATCGTCGAGAACCTCATCCAGTCGGTCTATGTCCTCGAAGGTGACGCGCAGAAATTGAAGGCAACCACTCCTCCACGTCCGAGTCGGAAGACGCCGTGAGCACTGACAAAAAACAGGCACGCAAGCTGGCACACGTTGAGGCGACATTTCCAGAGATCAGAGAGGCACTCTCATTACGATCAGGCCGAGGCGAGGGCTCGACCTCGAAGGCCGCAATATCACGGGCGATCGGTGACCTGTTGAAGAAAAGGAAGGGGCGTCACGTCACGACATTCAGTTGCCGCGTCACCATGGTCACCAGACCGAGGACGGTCTGAATCATCCCCACACCGACTGCCGCATGGCGATCAACGCGGCGATGTCCTCTGTGTTCAAATTCCTCACATCGGGGACGCCAAATCCTTTCAATGGGTTGCGCGAATCTCGTGCGACGTTCGCGGTACAACCACGGTACAACTTCCCTTTGGTCTGATCATACTTACCACCTTACTCTGAGCCGCCCGCTTGTGCGGACTCAGGGCTTGGGTGTACGTGTCCAGGGTCATTCTTGACGTGGAATGCCGCAGAAGCTCGGAACGACTTTCACATCCTCACCTTTCGCTTTGAGCACCGAAGAGAATGTGTGGCGGAAGGTATGCCACGAGATCTTCTTCGGAATACCCAGCTTTCGAGCGGTTGGCTGGATGTGATCCCTCATGACTGTGCTTAACCACACTGGCTGCTTTCCACGCTTGGTCCCGGCTCGATTCGCATCAGTTGCCAACACGTAATCTGACGGATTCTTGTAGGGACTCATGTCGTACCGTTCGAGCCGGAAGGCCCGGTGTTCCTGGGTTCGGCCGAGATCTGGCTCCCTGCCGCAGATGGAACAATCATCTTCGCCGCTCCAGATCTCATCCTCCACTACGTGTCAGCGCATCGCTATTTGCCGCCAGAGTTGTTCCAGCATGCGATACAGACCGCGAGCCGCTGGGCCGACTGGAACGCAAAACGGGAGGCGGACCGCCGTCTCGAGGCGGCTTTCGCGAAATAGACCTCGCGGGAGCGAGTGGCCGCCGTGCTCGGGCGTTTATGAATGAAGAGTCTGAGACGTCGCCGGATCACCCGGGCCGTTCGCCATCACACCCGCAACAGCTTCTCCAGCACGTCTGCGGCCGGCCTTCCAAAGCGGCGCGTGGTCCGACGCAACAGCTCCAAGTCGAGGGGCTGATCGACGGTCTTGAGCGCTTGGACCGCATCGGCGATATCTTGAGGACCGCCGGCAAAGCACTTCATGGCGATAAAGTCTTCCCGCCCAATCACACGCAGGGAACTGCCGAGAAAGGGCACGGTGATCGAGCGCGACAAGGCCAGTCGGTCGAGGCCGCGCAGGCCCGCCAGCAGATCCACCCGATTGCCGTGCCGGTCGCTTACTGAGAGCAGCGCGGGAATGGGATCGTCCGCATCCCCGCGACGCATCTCCGTTGCAAATCCCGCTTTCTTGAATACTTTTTCGAGCTGCCCGAGCCTGGCGACGGAAACGGATAGCAGGGCATCCGCATCCGTCGTGGCACGTATGGCGCCATATACCGCGGCGGCCATGGCACCGATGACGGCGTACTCGACGTCGTTTTCTGCCAGCACTGCGCTTACATCGAGCAACAGATGCGCAGATTGACCTGCCCCGCGCGCTTTCATCGAGCCCTTCTGCTCTTTCGGCCCGCCCGGTGGAGCGCGACCATCAGCTGGCTGTGTCGGGCATGCGCTTCGAGCCGTTGCTGCGGGGTCATGTTTCTCACATCCTCGCTCAACGCCTGACGTGCGTTATCGGCAACCTTCGACCTCAGGATCCGACTCTCCTGCAGTGGCTCGCCCGCGACGAACGCTCCTGCCTCTTCCGCATCCTTGCCTGTTTGCAGCACTACCGGCAATCCGGCACGGACTGCAATGCGGATCAGCAGCTCGAGGGAAAGCTGAGAGACTTTGCCGTGCATGATCTGGCTCACAGTCGGCTGCGGGACAGCCAGCCGCTTCGCCGCGGCGACCTGGGTTTGGCCGTTACACCTGATGTGGCGCGCGATCTGCAGCGCCAGATCGCTGCGCAGCGCCTGAACGGTGCGGGTATCGGCATTAACGTTCATAGTGTATTAACTATAACATTAGCGAATATACTATGAAAAGGGATGGGATCCTTTGTGGTTCTCCAGTGATGCACTCACAGCATGTACCGATTGGCTTCAGGTTCTCGTTGGGTGACGCGCATTCTGTGAGAAAACCGAGATTGCAATCTCGGGAAACAACAGAGGAACATTAATTGGTCCTTACACAGCCCTGCAAGGACTTAGTGTGCCATCCGCCCCCTGTAAGTTGTTGTAAATACGACCCTTGTCATAACCCAAAGGTCAGTGGTTCAAACCACCCCCCGCAACCAAAACTCCTGCGTTTTCTTAATCCTACAAATGCTCCTGTTTGGGCGGTCCCTTCGCCTCCTCCTCTTCATTATTATTATTAATTAGGGGTCTATAGGGGGTTTTTGCGAGCGGCGTGGAGCTAACCTTTGGGGATTGCGCAGAACGATCTGGAACACGTCCCTGGTCCCTATCACCAATCTAGGAGAATTACCGTTTCCGGACGCCGTAGGCGCGCGTAGGACTTGCGGGCTAGAAGCGAGCATGAAAAGGGTTGGACGTTGAATAAAGGGAGTTACTCTCGTGGCAGTTGCCTCAATTTAGCACCTTAGATTTCTGGTTCCGACCACGACGTTTCGAGTCTGAGGACTTCTACGAACGTTTGGGCGCGCCAATCTTGAAGCGATACGTGCCGACGGGTGGCGATCTCGTCATGCGGCGGCTCCGCCGGCATCACGCAGATCGCAGATGGGTGAGCTCAAGCCTCCAGTCGCTTTGCCAGTACGAGCAGAGGACACGTCTGAACGAGCTGATCCACATGATCGATCCTCCGACTCAACCCGCCTTAATCAAGCAAAAGGGCTGCATGTATCTGCCTCACACGCTGGCGTTGCAAGCGAACCAGCAATTGGAAGTGGTCAATCACGATCCCACCACCCACAACGTTCATATGACGCCCACCAACAATAGGGAATGGAACAAAGCTGAGCCTCCCGGGGCGAAAGTCGACGAAGCTATTCCTCGCGAGGAGGTTGCGATTCCGGTGAAGTGCAATGTCCATCCCTGGATGCGGAGCTATGTTGCGGTCTTCAAGCATCCGTACTTCGTGGTGACCGGAAAAGATAGCAGTTTCGACTTGAGCAATTTACCGCCGGGTACTTACACCATTAAGGCTTGGCAGGAAAAGTTGGGGACGGCGACCCAGACGGTCACGGTGGGTGCGAACGAAACTAAAGCAATCGACTTTGTATTCAAGTCACAATCTGGATCGTAGCACCACTGGAGTTGTACTTGGACTACAGTGTGATAAAGATTGGGTTGAAACGATGAAGACACAGGCCAGCGATTTCCGGGAGTTGTGAAGAGATGGTTTCACGAACCGCTCGAAGACACACCAAATGCAAAATGGTCTCCCCTCAACGCACAGCTAGGTCAGAGTGTTGGATGTGGCTGTCACAGACTAGGTCCCGGCCTGAAGACGGTGGACTTGCCTGAACAAAGAGGCTTGCGAGCACAACCACGAACATTACTTGACCGGACCTGCGACTGCAAGCCGTCCTCGCAGCTCTGTCGGTAGCACATGATATGTCCGGTTGAGATAACACGTGATATGTCCGCTTTGCGGGCGGTGAGGGTAGGAGACCATGCGAAGCATGGATTGTTACCCGAAGGCCGCGATGGAGCGGGCGATGAAAGTACAGGATGTGATGTTGCAAGCGATGGCGAAGAAGATCACCTGGTGGCAGGCGGCGGAGATCCTTGGGATCAGCGACCGGCACATGCGGCGTTGGCGGGAGCGCTACGTCGAAGAGGGGTACAACGGGTTATTCGACCGGAGGCGGGGTAAGCCGTCGAGACGGCGGGTGCCGGTGGCGACGGTGGAGAGGGTGTTCGCGCTGTACCGGGAGAAGTATTTCGATCTGAACGTGCAGCACTTTCACGAGAAGTTGCAGGCCGAACACGGGATCGAGCTGAGCTACACCTGGGTAAAGCAGGCGCTGCAGGGAGCGGGCCTAGTGGCGCGGGGGCGAAAACGTGGAGCGCATCGCAAGCGGCGTGAGCGGCGGCCGCTGCCGGGGATGCTGTTGCACATCGACGGGAGCCGACACCAGTGGTTTCAGGACGAACGCTGGTATGACCTGATCGTGATTCTGGACGACGCCACCAGCGAGATTTACTACGCCCAACTGGTGCAAGAGGAATCGACGGCGACGGTGATGGCGGGGCTGCGGGAAGTGATCGAGCGCAAGGGCGTGTTCTGCGCTCTGTACAGCGATCGCGGCAGCCATTTCTGGCTGACGCCGAAGGTGGGCGGCAAGGTGGATCCGCATCGTCTGACCCAGGTGGGACGGGCGCTGCATGACTTGGGGGTGCAGATGATTCCGGCCTACTCGCCGCAAGCGCGGGGACGCAGCGAGCGCAACTTCGGCACTTGGCAGGGGCGCTTGCCGCAGGAACTAAGACTGCACAAGATCGCGAGTCTGGAAGCCGCCAATGGATTTCTGCGGGAGCACTATATCGCCGAGTTTAACCAGCGATTTCAGAGGGCAGCGGCACAGCGGGGAAGCGCATTTTTGCCTTGCCGTAGGCGCGATCTGAATTTGATCTTCTCGCTGCAGTTCGAGCGCACGGTGAATCGCGACAACACGGTGAGCTTTCAGAATCTCAGCTTGCAGATTGAGCGGGTACGCTGGAGAGCGTCCTTGGCGGGCTGCCAGGCGGTGGTGCATCAGCATATGGATGGAACCCTGAGCCTCACCCACGGACCGCATTGTCTGGGAAGGTACACGGCGCAGGGCACGGCACTGGCGACGACGGAAATGCCGGCGCGACGGGCTGTGGAAAAGACGCGAGTTGGAAAAGTCATAAAGCCGACTTTCCCACCTCGCTTGCAAATCCCGCCAACCCCGCGGGATTCCCACTTTCCCACAGCCCCGACTGCTGCTGGTTAACGTTAGAACCGGACATATCGTGTGCTAAGAAAACCGGACATTTTAACTTGCTACGGACA
>JBKPEB010000066.1:0-22444 GCA_046728215.1 Acidobacteriota bacterium
ACATATGTTCGTCTGGAGGAGCAATATACACCAGCCCGGGCAAGATCGGTTCGCCATGCTGCGCTTGTTTGACCCGCTTGGAGGTTTTTGACGTCAGCAACGACGCGAGGTGACTCTTGTGGGTGGGATGAAGGTGTTGCACTACGACGATTCCCGGAAATGAGACAGGCAGGGGACGCAACAACTCGGTCAAGGCACCCAGACCACCAGCGGACGCACCGACGGCGATGATGTCGTAGTTCCAGTCGTTGACGGATGCCTCGGGCAGAATCGGGTTCGTTTTGACCCTGGACACATGACCTTCTTCCCCGTGTACCAGCCAGCAAATTGTACGACCTTCGCCACTGACACGTGCAGAAAACGTGGTTTGTGCCTGATTTCTCACTGTTTGTAGCAACAACACGTCGATCCCGATCGCGGAAGGGTCTGCCGCGGATACCGAATCGATCTGCTCCGCCGTACACCCGGCATCACCCAAGCTTTCGAGTCGGCGCTTCGAATTCTGGATGTTCTTTGTTTGTGTCCTACAGGAAATTCCCGTGGGTGCTGATGTTTGCAACGGTAGATGCTGATTCGCGTGCAAATGCCAGCAGGCCGCTGGCATCCAACGCCCGATAGACCAGGAATCTGAAATCGGATGCGGGTCATTTGTGCCGTGCAAAGACTTGGAACACTTCGCTCTGTTCCGTTTGCGCTTGGGCTGCTCTGCATCTCTGCGTGGCCGCAGATTGCAGAACAGGGGGAGACGCCTGCGAAACAGCAGGCGCCGAAAACTGCTCCCCAGGTGCAAGACGTCCTCCCCGCCTATGAAGGACAGAACGTCGCATCTATTGAAGTGGCAGGAAGGCCAGGTCTGGATGAACGGCAGCTTCTTCCGCTGATTGTGCAAAAGAAAGGCGAACCGTTCTCCAAGGCGAAGGTCGATCAAAGCATCGAGGCGCTCAAAGAGAACGGACATGCGAAAGAAGTCGAATTGGATATCCGGCCGCAGGCAGAAGGGATCCGAGTCATCTTCGTGCTGCAGCCGGCGATGTATTTCGGCATTTACGAGTTTCCAGGATCGGGGCGGTTTGCCTATTCACGGCTCCTCCAGGTTGCCGACTATCCTCCACGAGGCGCCTACAATCCGACGGACATCAGCACCACGGAAGCCAGCCTGACCAAGTTTCTCCAACAGAACGGCTACTTCGAAGCAGAAGTTAAACCTGAGATTCAGACCGATGCTGTGCATGGTGTGGTCAACGTGATTTTCCACATCACGCTGAACCGGCATGCGAAGTTCGGGAATGTCGTTTTGAATGGAGCGCCCCCCGAGCAGGAAGAAGCGCTACAGCGCGCGCTGCGTTCCTGGAGAGCACGGGTGCAAGGCGTTGCCATCCGACCCGGGAAGTCGTACTCGCTACGAAGGGTGCAGAAGGCCACGCAGTATCTGGAATCGCAGTTGATGAAGCACGACTATCTAGGCAGTCGTGCGCAATTCGAAGGAGCGGGATATGACCCGTCCACGCGTCGCGCGGACATCCATTTCCGTGTGACCACGGGCCCTCTAGTACACGTGAACGTGGAAGGCGCACATGTCTGGGCGCGCACCAAACGCAAGCTCCTGCCGATCTACCAACAGGCAGGTCTTGATCCCGAGCTGATTCAGGAAGGTCGGCGGAATTTAATTTCCCACTTTCAGTCCAAGGGTTTCTTCAACGTGCAAGTGACTTCGAAGGTGGAAGAGCATAGCAAGGGAGAGCAAGTGTCTTATTTTGTCGTGAAGGGACCACGACGCAAAGTTGCCGACGTGGAGATTGTGGGAAACCAAACTCTCCCCGGAAAGGACCTGTCGCGTCATCTCGTTGTTGAGAAGTCGCGAATACCCTTGATCACGCGAGGTAAATTCAGCGAACAACTAGTGCGGACCAGTGTGAAAAATCTGAAAGCGATCTACCAATCAGAGGGATTCAGTAGTGTGCAGGTCACTCCCGAAGTGAGCGAGGCGAACGGTAACGTGACCGTGAAATTCCGAGTCAACGAAGGACCGCGAGATATTGTCGAAACCTTAAAGATAGCGGGCAACAACACCGTCCCCGTGTTTACTTTGGCGCCGGAAGGACTGAAGGTCGCAGAAGGTCAACCTTATTCGACAAAGAGAGTCGATGAGGACCGGAATCACATCCTTGCCCAATATCTCCGCATGGGTTACCTGAACGCAAGTTTCAAGGCAACGGCGCGCGCGACGGGTAAAGGTTCTCACCGATTGAATGTGACCTACGCGATTACCGAGGGACCTAGAGTCATGATCGACTCGATCGTAACGCTGGGACGCAGGGTAACGCGGCAATCGCTGATCGATCGGACAGTGCGACTACCTCGGGAAGGGCCTCTGCGTGAGGACGACTTGTTCGGCGCCGAAGGCCGTTTGTATGGGCTTGGAATCTTTGATTGGGCGCAGATTGATCCACGCCGTCAGATCACTACCCAAACCGATGAAGACGTTCTTGTGAAGGTTCATGAAGCGAGCCTGAACGAGCTGAAATATGGTTTTGGATTTGAGGTGATCAATCGTGGGGGCAGCGTTCCGGGCGGCACAGTGGCCGTTCCGGGCCTTCCTCCTGTGGGCCTGCCTTCCAGTTTCAAGACGAGTGAAAAGACTTTTTGGGGGCCGCGGGGCACCATTCAATACACGCGCCGCAACTTCAGGGGACTCGGGCAAACGATCACTCTGGCGGCCCTCGGCGCAAGGCTGGTGCAAAGGGCTTCGACGTCGCTTGGCAATCCCTATTTCCTGGGAACGAACTGGAGTTCGACATTCACGCTATCCGGGGAGCGCAATTCCGAGAACCCAATCTTTACCTCGCGCTTGGCTGACTTCTCTTTCCAGGTGCAACGGCCCCTCAATCCGGACGCTACGCGGCAATTCACGTTGACCTACAGCGTGCGACAAACGCGTTTGGCAAATCTCCTTATTCCGGCGCTGGTTCCGCCGGAAGATCGAGCAGTGCGCCTCTCCGGACCGACAGCAACGTACACGAGGGATACGCGCGACAATCCATTGGACGCGAAGAAAGGCATTTACGAGACGGCCGAACTCGATATCTACCCCACTGCATTAGGGTCCAATGTGAACTTCGCACGCTTGCGCGGTCAAGTGGCCTACTATAAAGATGTGGGCGCGGGGATTATCTGGGCAAATAGCGTCCGTATCGGGATTGAGCAGTCCTTCGCGGGTAGCCATGTGCCGGTGAGCGAATTGTTCTTCTCTGGTGGCGGCAGCACCTTGCGAGGCTTCCCCCTGAATGGTGCCGGACCACAGCAAACGATTCCAGCCTGCGGAAATCCGGCCGATCCCTCCACTTGTTCACTAATTCGCGTGCCCACTGGCGGACACGAACTGTTCATCGTCAATTCCGAGCTCCGCTTCCCTGTGCCCTTAAAGAAAGGTCTGGGGGTGGCCGCTTTCTACGATGGCGGAAATGTTTTCGAGCACATTGGGTTCCGCGATTTTGCCGGCAACTACACGAACACGGTGGGGATCGGCTTGCGCTATGCGACTCCGGTCGGTCCTCTACGTATCGATGTGGGTCACAACCTGAACCCGCTGTCAGGAATCAAAGCTACGCAATTCTTCATTACTTTGGGGCAAGCGTTTTGAACGCACTTCCGCAGCCTCCATTCTCTGATCGTCCGATGCAGCGGCCAACTCCCGTGCCCGCCAGTTCGCGTTCTCGCTCCCGTTGGTTAAAGGTGCTGGCGTGGGTGGCGGCCATTGTCGGGGTGTTCATCCTCTTCCTTATGATTGCCGCAGCGTTGTTGCTTCGTAGTCGGGGCGCTCATGAATACCTGCTCCGGACTGTTCAGCAGAAGGCGACAGCGGCTCTGGGAACCCAAGTACGGTTTCATGATTTCTCATTTCGGTTGTCTGGCTTGAGTCCAAGTGTTGATATTTACCAAGTGCAGGTTCAGGGAGCGCCCCCTTTTAGTGACCTCCCACTTGCGCAGGCGGACGCGTTGCATCTTCAAGTGACGATCATTTCGTTGTTACGACGGTCCTGGTATGTGAATGATATTCGGATCGACCATCCGGTCGTCCACATGTTCGTGGATGCTAGCGGAAAAACGAACCTGCCGGCAGCACAATCGACGCCCGAGAAATCCAGCCAGACGAACGTTTTCGACTTGGGTATTCGTCATTTGGCTTTAATTGGTGGACAGATTTACTACAACGATCGCAAGAGTGATCTGACTGCCGACCTGCAGCAGCTCATGTTTCGATCTGAGTTTGATCCAACCGCGAAACGATACGCGGGGACAATCTCCTACAAAGATGGGCATGTTCGGCTAGGGAACACGAATCCTTTGCCGCACAGCTTCGACGGAAGATTTTGGGCGACTCCAGAGGAATTTACGCTGGAGAGCGCTGAGCTGAGGACTGCAAGTTCCCGAATATCGTTGTCCGGAAAAATGCGTGACTATGCCAGCCCAAACATTGAAGCGGAGTACAAGGCACTGGTGGACGCCAGCGAATTTCGCAAAGCACTGCGCAACGCGAGTCTGCCCGAAGGCAAGATTCAACTGAACGGAAAAGCTTCGTACGCAAGTCGGGCGGATCGCCCTCTACTGGCCGTCGTAGTCGTGAACGGGGACGCCACCAGCAGTGCGCTCACCGCCAGTGCAGGCGGTTCGCGAGCCGTGATCAAGAATCTTGCAGCTCAATACTCACTGGCGAATGGCGATGCCAAGGTCAGTGGTTTCCGTGCGGACGTGTTGGGTGGAGTGGTAAACGGCACGTTGTCGATTCGTAATCTCACGGGTTCGACGAGATCGCAGCTTTCTGCTGCTGTTCACGGAATCTCCGTGGCCGAAGCACAAAAGACGTTGGCGCCCGCCTCGATGGCACGCGCAAACCTCAATGGAGCGGTCAATGCCACAGCTACGGCGAGCTGGGGCAAAACCATGGAAGACTTGATTGCTCGTGCCGATGCCTCTTTACAGTCAGGCATTCCCCCGCAGCACGGGCAAGCGGCCATACCAATCACCGGCATCGTTCATGCAACGTACAACGCCCGCTCCGCTCAGATTTCTCTCGCCAACAGCTACGTTCGTTCGCCTCAGACGTTCGTAACCCTCAACGGGACGGTCAGTAACAGCTCCGTTTTGAAAGTCGAATTGCACAGTGCACAGCTGCACGATCTTGAGGACCTTGCGGCAACATTCCGACCGGCAGGTAGCGCGCCGATCGGTGTTTATGGCAAAGGCAGCGTCATTGCGACGGTGCGGGGCTCGACCAGCAATCCTCAAATCAGCGGTCAAGTCGCCGCCGATGATTTACGCGTCAAGGGCAGTTCCTGGAAATCATTGCGTGCCTCTATTTTTGCTAGCCCCTCGGAAGCGAGGATTGAGCACGGAGAGCTCAATCCGACATCCAGAGGGCGAATATCCTTCGATTTGGCAACGAAATTGACTCAATGGTCTCCGGAGAAATCGAGCGAGTTCCGGGGTACCCTCAACGCATCGCAGGTGAGCGCAGCCGACTTGGTGAAGGCAGCCGGCCTAAGCACTCCAGTCAAAGGCGAATTCTCTGCAGACATTTCCGTCAACGGCACTCAGCTTGCGCCCACGGGCCACGGCACCCTGCGGCTCACACGAGCGGAAATCGCAGGCGAACCCCTGCAGGAAGCGAAGTTGCAGTTCGAAGGGCAAGGAACATTAGTGACGGCGAACCTTCAAGTCGAACTGCCAAAGGCGGGAACTGCCACTGCCACCGTGAAATATCAGCCCAGAGAGCAAACGTACGACGGAAGTTTGCGTGCTGTGGGGATCAAACTCGACCAACTCGAAACATTGAAGCAACGTAATCTTCAAATTGCGGGCATTCTGAACGCCACTGCAAGCGGAAAAGGTACTCTGCAAGATCCACAACTGCAGGCGCAGGTCGAGGTACCTCAACTGAACATTCGGGACCAAGTGATCAAGGATCTAAGGTTTCAGGGGACTGCAGCCAACCACAAGGCAAACTTCACTCTGAATTCGCAGGTGATTCAGTCCTACATCCGTGCCCAGGGTGCGATCGCACTCAGCGGTGATTACAACGCCGACGTCAGCCTGGACAGCCAAGCGATCTCGTTTGCTCCGCTGCTGGCTGCATATGCACCGTCGCAAGCAACGAACATCAGTGGGCAGACGGAACTGCATGCGACCTTGCGGGGCCCGCTGAAAGATCGCGCCCGACTGGAAGCACATGTCGTGGTCCCGCAACTATCCATGAACTACAAAAACGTGGTGCAGATCGCGGCCGCGACCCCGATTCGCGCTGACTATACCGGCGGCGTTCTCAACGTTCAGCGCTCCGTGATTCGCGGTACCGGCACCGAGATCAATTTCCAGGCGCGCATCCCCACGGCGAAGGATGCACCCATCTCCTTGTTGGTCCGCGGGGGCCTCGACTTGCGATTAGCGCAGCTGATCAGTCCCGATATAACCAGCGGTGGCCAGGTGCAATTCGACATCGATTCCTTCGGAAGCCGCGCCGACCCGAACGTTCAGGGATTGATCAAGATCGTGAACGCCAGCTTCGCGACGATCGATACCCCGCTCGGACTGCAGAACGGCAATGGAGTGCTGACGCTGACCCGAGATCGCTTGAACGTGACTCAGTTCCAGGGCAAGGTGGGCGGCGGTGACATCTCGGCGAGCGGGGGCGTGATCTACCGGCCTGATCTCCGTTTCGATCTGGGCCTGACGGGGAACGGTGTGCGGATCCTGTATGCGCAATCGGTCCGGACCAGCATCAGTCCGAATCTTTCACTTAGCGGAAACTTCACAGATGCTGTTCTGCAAGGCGAGGTCGGAATCGAGGACCTGTCATTCACCGAAGACTTCGATTTGATGCAACTCATGAGTCAATTCGGCGGGGAAGCAACGCCCCCGCCGTCGCAAGGCTTTACTCAGGATTTGCGTTTGCAGGTCGGGATCACGACCCCGGGTGGCCTCAATCTCTCGAGCAGGACTCTGAGTGTTGCAGGGAGCGCCAATCTGCAGGTTCGTGGCACGGCCGCTCAACCAGTCCTGCTGGGGCGACTCAACCTAAGTGGCGGCGATCTCATTTTCTCGGGCAATCGCTACGTTCTGCAAGGTGGGACAGTTGACTTCCGCAATCCTTCCCGCACAGAGCCGGTGCTCGACATGGCGGTGAACACAACCATTGATCAGTATGATATTCAAATGCGCTTTTGGGGACCGGCGGATCACTTGCACACGAACTACGCATCCGACCCCACCCTCCCGCCCGCCGACATTATCAATCTGATCGCATTTGGCAAGACTTCGGAGGCCGCTGCAGCAAATCCGACACCTTCGGGAAGCTTGGGAGCACAATCGCTTATCGCATCGCAGGTCAGCAATCAGGTGACGGGCCGCATCGAGAAGCTTGCCGGAATCTCACAGCTGTCCATTGATCCCGTGCTAGGAGACGGCCAGCATAGCGCCGGTGCCCGCGTCGCGATACAACAGCGGGTCACCAGCAAAGTCTTTGTAACCTTCTCAACGGATGTCACGGGAACGCAGAAGCAAGTTGTGAAACTTGAATATCACTTGAATAACCGGACCTCCTTCGATGTGGTACGGGATCAGAATGGCGGTTTTTCTTTCCAGACGTCACTTCGTAAACGGTGGTGACAAACAGGACCTGGAACAGGCAATCGACAGTTTGGCAGGTCGCCTGGATCCCAGACTCTTTCACCGAGCGGCACTCGTTTCTGCCAGGAGGCGAGCTACCCCCTTAAGATCGTCGACGAAGGATCGCAATTGCAGCTGACGCGATTCGTCATCTTGCGCTCGAAGTATGGAGGAGGGGTGCACCGTCGCAACCAGCCATGGTGCCAGTGAGGATCGTACCGGTTTTCCGCGATCGCGACTGACGCGAAACTCTTTTCCAAGAAGTGCCTGAGCTGCGCTCGCTCCCAGGCAAACCACGATCTCAGGTTTCACGAGGGCGAGTTCAGCATCGAGCCAGGGCCGACAGGCCTGGATTTCCGAGGCGCGCGGTTTCTTGTGGATTCGCCGCTTCCCACGGTCCGCGGGTTCCCAGCGAAAGTGTTTCACAACATTAGTGACATAGACAGCCGAGCGATCGATACCGGCCTCCGCAAGGGCGTCGTCAAGCACTTTTCCGGCCGGTCCAACGAATGGTCGACCGACGCGGTCTTCTTGATCTCCCGGTTGCTCCCCAATCAGCATGACGCTCGCGTTCGGTTTGCCTTCTCCGAACACTGTTTGCGTTGCGTTTCTCCAAAGATCGCACGCCCGACACTTCCGAGCCGCTTGCCGAAGCTTTTCCAGAGTTGGGTGGGGCGGTAGGAGATCGGCAATGGAAGTGAGATCCCGAGTAACGTCGCGCTTGGATAGGGAACCGCTACCGGATTTGTGTGCAGATCGCATTGCGCGCTTCTTCTTAACGGAGCAACTACATGATCTGGCCGAGTGAAGCACGCAGGTATCCGCACAGCAGGGTACCGAGTCAAGGAGAAGGCTGTATATGGCGGGGCTCTTCTGAATCGGTGACTCAAATTCAGACATCTGCTTTGTTCCTCGCGGGCATCACAGGGTGTGAATTCGAATGAGGAAAGTCTTTTCCTCGGACGGGAATCAGTCCATGCGAGGTCCCAAAATAGTGATGTTTCGACGCAGAAATCTTGCAAAGGGTGCTGCGGCTGGTGCGATAAGCGGCCTTGCCGGCACAATCGTCATGACACAGTTCCAGAATGCCTGGCAGAAGACCTCAGAGTCTCTCAAGTCGAGATCGTCTTCGAGTGCTGACAATAACGGGACAGCGAATGCCGAGAGGAGTAGCAGCCGGGCAAACAGCGGGAATGAGGAGAACGAGAATCCGACGGTCAAGGTCGCACAGACACTCGCCAGTGCTGGCCGCAAATCCCTGTCGGATGATCAAAAGAAAAAGGGCGGAAGCCTCGTCCATTATGGTTTCGGCACGTTGATGGGAGCCGCGTACGGCATCACCATGGAATTGCGAGCGCGTGGAAAGCGAGGCAGCGCCTACCCGCTCGGATTGACGTTCGGTACAGCCTTGTTTGCTGGAGCGGACGAGCTGGCGCTGCCGGTTCTCAAGCTCTCCAAGGCGCCCACAAAGGTTCCTGTTTCACAACATCTCTACGGCTTCGCGTCTCACTTGGTTTATGGGGCGACGGCAGCCGCAGTGTTTAGGGCCGTTCGTAAGGCGATGTAGCCACTGATTCGTTAGAGCAACCCATACAAAACGGGGAAGGACGCTATCCTTTCCCGTTCGTCATTTATGCGGCGATGCTTAGAATGTAAAGCGCGCACCCAGTTGGCAAACACATGCGTTAACGGGTCCGACGTTGATGGCAGACGGACGGCGATGCTTTTCGCGCGGGCTTTTCATTTGAACTGCTAATTCTGGCGATGGTCTGTTCTCCAAAACTTGTTGGGACATGCACTGCGCAATGGCGGTCATTTGCGAGAGTAAACACGCACATAGTCCACAAGCATCGCTTGGGGAAATGTTGTGGAGGCGTCCGGACTGCCGGGAAAGTCGCCGCCTACCGCAACGTTAAGCAGTATGAAAAAGGGATGGTCGAACACCCACTTCGTGCCCTGTGGAAGGTCGTGAGGGGTGCGGGTTTCGTAGAGCGTGTCATCGACGTAGAAACGAACGGAAGTCGGTTCCCACTCGACCGCGAACACGTGGAAGTTGTCGGCAAACGCGCCCGATGAAAGGGTGAAGATCGCTGTGAGCGGCGTTGCCCCCGAATATCCGGGGCCGTGCATGCTGCCGTGGACCTTGTCGGGCTCAGAGCCGATGTTCTCCATGATGTCGATTTCGCCTCCGGCCGGCCAGCCCACGGTGTCAATGTTGTCGCCCAGCATCCAGAATGCTGGCCAGACTCCCTTACCTTTTGGAATTTTTATGCGTGCTTCAAATCGCCCGTAGGCTTGCGCGAAGTGCGAGGCTGTCTTGAGCCGTGCTGACGTGTAGTCGCGGCTCACTCCATCGGGGCCGTTAAAGGTCTCCTTGCTGGCGGTGATGACCAGGTTTCCATCCCGAATCGACGCGTTCTGCGGCCGGGTGGTGTAGTACTCGAGTTCGTGGTTGCCCCAACCGTTGCCGCCGGTTTCTGACGTCCACTTTGTGGGGTCGGGCACGGAGCCGTTTGCGGCGTTGAACTCATCACTCCAGGTGAGGGTCCAGCCGGACGCGGGAGGGACTGAGGGAGAGCCGCCACCGGCTAGTGCGACGAGGCAGAGTAATAAGATGAAAGCTACCTGGAAAGCGAATCTCATACGTCCCCCCGGGACTCACCGTGTAACGGAAAGAGAAAAGCCTAACCAGTCGAGTTGAACGCCGAGGCATGATTCGCGGACTTTTCCGTGGGGGCAAAGCGTAGTTGCCTTTAGGTAACTACAGAAAGACCAGTATAAGATCGCAATCCTATCCGTGCTAACCATATTGTAGCGGCGTGACGCGTGACGCTAAAATCGTTGGCAGGGACTCGTCAAGACTGCAAGCCCGCTACCCCTGGCGAGGCCTTCACCCGTAATCTCTAAGAATGGACAGCCGGAAGACAGGCTCGTGAGAACTTGCCGATGACTCAGCAGGCGAAGATGCGGACACTATTCTTGTCGGTCATCGTCCTGCTTTGTTTGTGCGCTGTTACCACCTACGTTAGCTTCCTCTACTTTGGTCGAGGCGAGCGCTGGATCACCCACACGCAAGAAGTGCGTGGAGCGCTGGGCGATCTGGAAGCAACACTCAATCGCTCAGACCGAGCCCGGATCAGCTATCTGCTTTCCGGTAATCCGAACGACTTGAGCGAATATCAACGTGTGTCGTCCAAGATCATGGATGACATGAACACCCTCCAGGTCTTGACTCAGGATAACCCCGTCCAGCGCGCAAACTGCGACCAACTGGAGGCGGCCGTACGGGAACGAATGGTGGTGTGGCAACAGGCCGTCTCAGCGAAACAACAAGGGCAGGCGATTGATTTCACGCAAGTCATGTCGCAGAACATCGATATTGCGGCGAAAGGGGCCGCGGTAGGCGACACCATCCGTACGGAAGAAAGTCGCCTCTTGGAGCAGAGAACACACATTGCCCATGAACGCTTTATGCTGGCAACCCTTGCAGTGGCGTTGAGTTTCGGCCTGGCGCTATCTTTGCTGTTCCTCTACTACCGGCTGCTAAACCGCGAGCTGCGTATCCGGGAGCAGACAGAACGCAGTGCCCGGGAAGCCTACGCCCACGAAGTGATGTTGCGCCAAGAAGAACAACGGTTCCGATTGTTTGTCGAGGCTGTGAAGGACTACGCAATTTATGCGTTGGATGCTGAGGGAAATGTGAGCAGTTGGAATGAGGGAGCGGCTCGCCTGAAGGGATATGCGGCATCGGAGATCCTTGGCCGGCACTTCTCATGCTTCTATTCGCAGGAAGACATTCAGGCCGGTAAGCCCCAACGTGAGTTGGAAAATGCGGCGCGGGATGGCCGAGTGGAAGATGAAGGATGGCGGGTTCGCAAAGACGGTTCACGTTTTTGGGCTAACGTCAGCGTGACGGCAATCCGCGACAGCCTGGGGACACTCATTGGTTTTGCCAAAGTCACTCGTGATTTTACCGACCGCATGCGAGCCCAGGCAGCATTGCGCACGGCCAATGTCGAGCTGACGGCCGAGGTGGCGGTGAGAAAATCAGCAGAAGCGCGACTCGCTACTTCCGAAAAATCGCTTCGCGATCTCTCATTGCATCTGCTGCGAACGCAGGACGAGGAAAGGAAACGTATCGGCAGAGACCTGCACGATAGTCTGGGGCAGTATCTCGCGGTGCTGAAGATGAATTTGGAGTCTCTGGAGTCGACTTCCGGAACAAATTCTGCCGGCAATGCTGAACAGCTAACCTCCGCTGTCCGGTTGGCGGATGACGCGCTCAGAGAAGTGCGAACCATCTCCTACCTGCTGTACCCTCCACTGTTGGAAGAAATGGGACTAAAATCGGCCATTCCTTGGTACCTGGATGGCTTCTCCAAGCGAAGCCAGATCGAGACCACATTCGAAGCCGACCCTGATTTCGGTCGCATGTCGGCCGAGGGAGAGTTGGCGTTGTTTCGAATACTTCAGGAAGGTCTCACCAATGTTCATCGACACTCGGGAAGCGAAAGCGCGGCCGTACGTCTCCTACGAGTGAACGGGGAAGCAGTCTTGGAAATTGCGGATCGAGGTAAAGGCATTTCGCCTCAGCTCTTGCAGGAGTTTGGCGAAGCCTGGGAGGGATCCTTGGGCGTCGGACTGCGCGGAATGAATGCGCGCGTCACCCAACTTGGTGGCAAGCTTGAAGTGCGATCCAATGGACACGGTACAGTGGTCACGGCTCGCGTGCCCGTTGGCGAGCCGCTTTCCAGCTTGACGCGAACGGCATAAGCAAGTCCCAATTTGTGTTCTTGGGAATGAAAGGAAAACATAACAATGGCTACCCGCATCCTGGTTGCAGACGACCATGAAATCGTACTAGAAGGCATTCGCACCTTGTTGAACCGCGCGCGACGTGGGTGGGAGATCTGCGGCGAGGCGCGAACCGGGAAAGATGCGGTCGACATGATCAAGAAGTTGAAGCCTGATTTGGCCGTACTCGACGTTACCATGCCGGGCATGAGTGGACTGGAGGCAGCGTCCGAAGTCTCTAACCTTGGTATTGGTTGCAAGGTGCTGATCTTCACGATGCACGAATCAGAAAGATTGGACGTCGAAGTACGCAATGCGGGTGCGCACGGTTATGTACTGAAGTCACAGGCTGCCCGAGATCTGGTTCGCGCGATTGACACTTTGCTTTCCGGAGGCACGTTCTACGGAAGTCCTCAGGCACTCGACCACGCAAAGAAGGCAACTCCTGATAGCGGAACTTTCTTCTGCCAGGCGCTCGCATTCGCTTAGCGGCGCGCAGACAGCAGCGCAGCTGCACCGCATGCTCGTAGAGTACGGGGCTTGAAGGAAGAGTGCGAGGTCTGCACCTGGAAATGGGCACTTCGTCGGACCCTCGAAATCCACAGCCATGGCCCGTCCGTGCCATTCCCCCCTGACAGCCTCAAAAGTAAATTGCAATCGAGCAGCACTTGGGGGAGGGCTGTTCAGGCGAGCGTCCCACGACTCGGTGAGTCTGGGACGTTTCGTTTTGCCGTCGGCTGGCTCGTATTCAGGTAGGATATTGGTGTAAAGGCGCCAGCGGGAGACGTGAAGGATGGAAAAGAAAAGAGTAGAACGGTTTAAGAAACTGCTCCTGGAGCGGCGCCAGGAACTCATGCGCAGCATCGCCCAAACTCAAGAAGAGGGGCGTGCTATGCAGCACTCCTACGGTCCCGACGAGGGAGACCGCGCGAACAGCTCTCTGGACAAAGAATTGCTGTTCCAGCAGACCACCCACGCACGTGGGTTGCTTGGCGGGATCGACGCAGCCCTGGCCCGCATCGCGGATGGCACCTTCGGCCAGTGCATGGTGTGCGAAGAAGAAATCGGCGCGAAACGGCTGGAAGCTTTGCCTTGGACGCGCTACTGCATCTCATGTCAGGAAAGCTCAGAGAAGAATCGTTAGCCTGCGCAGGGCACCTCAGGTAGGAAATCCAGCAGAAAATTAAAAAGGCTGCGACTTTGGTTATGCTCCAGCCGTCCGCTCCTGCGAGGGAGCAAAACAACGTGGATGCATGTACCGTCGCAGCCCTTGATGCGATCACCGCTTTCACGGTCCCAAACCCCAACTGCTCCTCGCAGAGCCGTCGGTTTTTTCAGGTCTGGTCGCGCTTCGGGTTGCCCCGACTCGCTGATCACCCAGCCTACTTCGGACTGGCCAAGTTTTAATTTGGGCCAACCCTTTCAGCCGTCGACGGAAGTGAAAGTAAACGGCAGGTTAAAAAATGTCAATGCCGCATTTCTGTGCAGCATGTGGAAATTTCGGTTGGAAAGATGATTCTCGCAAGCGCCTGATTCACATACGCTTCTGCTCGATCCAACGAGTAGGTCCTCGTTTTCCACATACGATTCACAATTCAGCTCGCAATCCACGGCGACTGTAGTTTGGGGGAATCAAGCAAAGGTCTTGACCGGAATTTATTTCTCGCGCATCTTGACTACAGCAAATGTCGCATTTAGTGGCCTATGTCGATGGTGGCTCTCTGGGCAATCCGGGGCCAGCGGGCATTGGAGTCGTAATCGACGGCCCGCAAGGACATAAGGTCAAAATTGCCAAATGGATCGGCCGCCAGGACAACAATGTGGCCGAGTATCTCGCTCTCTTGGAAGCACTTCAATACGCCCTGAAACTCCGAGCCCAAGCGATTCACGTCTACTCTGACTCGCAAGTGGTGGTCCGGCAGATGACCGGACAATATCTTTGCCGGAGTCCCCGGCTCTACTCGTTGCATTGGACTTGCCGCAAACTGAGCCGTTCCCTCGATTTTTCCATCTCTTACGTGCCGCGCGAATTCAACGCTGAGGCAAATGCACTCGCCAGTTCCGCTGCGCGCAAACGTCGCCGCACGTAATTTCGTCATTCCTATCAACACGTTCCAACCGGTGCACTCGCTCATCGGACTGCTCCTGCGACTATAATCGCCAACGCATGAGCACAAGTGAGCCGGGGCCTTGGATGAATAGTGGAAAAAGTGATCGCGAATTGGGCATGCACCGCAGGATTTCCCGCCGTGACTTCGTAAATGGCGTCGCGGTCGGAATCGGTGGTTTGCTGGCGGCGGACCCAATTCTCGCGGCGCTCACTTCGCAGAGCGACGATCCGAAAAAACCTTCTGAATATTACCCACCTGCGTTGACTGGAATGCGAGGCAACCACGATGGAAGCTTCGCTTACGCACACCGCTTGCGAGACGGCGAGTCATGGGATTCCGATGGAGTTCCGCGCAAGACCGGTGAAGTGTACGACCTGGTGGTAGTCGGGGGGGGCATTAGCGGCCTCGCCGCGGCTTATTTTTATAAAAAGCAGGCCGGCGAAAAATGCCGCGCTCTCATTCTTGATAATCACGACGATTTCGGCGGACATGCCAAGCGCAACGAGTTTCAAGCTGGCGGCCGAATGCTGCTGAGCTACGGTGGAACCCAATCTATTGAAAGTCCTGGAAAGTACAGCGACGTGGCCCGTGGTGTTCTGAAAGATCTGGGCATCGACACAAGCCGATTCTACAAGGCCTACGATCAAAAGCTTTACGACAACTTGGGTACGGCACTGTTTTTCGATCGGGAGACATTCGGAGAAGATCGGCTTGTTCCTGGGCTAGGCTCAACCGCCTGGCCGCAATTCCTGGCGAAGTGTCCTCTGAGCGACGATGTTCGCCGCGACATCGCACGAGCGTATACGGAGAAAGTCGACTACCTGCCGGACTTGTCGGTGGCACAGAAGCGAGCCAAGCTTGCGAAGATCAGCTACGCCGACTACCTAACCAAAATCTGCAAGGTTCATCCCGACGCCCTCAAATTTTTTCAGAGCTACACCAACGACCTGTTTACGGTTGGCATCGATGCTGTTTCGGCGCTGACCTGCTACGAGTCTGAAGACGACTATGGAGGCTACAGCTACGCTGGATTTGCGGGCATGAAGCTGGGCGAGGAAGCCGGCAAAGAAGAGCCCTACATTTTTCACTTTCCTGACGGCAATGCGTCGATCGCACGCCTGCTCGTGCGCAGCCTGATCCCCTCAGCTGTTCCGGGCCATACGATGGAAGACGTGGTCACCGCGCGCGCGGACTACAGTCGCCTGGATCAGGACGGTGCGCCGATACGCATCCGTTTAAACAGCACTGCCGTCCACGTTGCGCATGTCGGAGAGAACGGTGGGCCCAAAGAAGTAGAGATCGCCTACATGCGTGACCAGCAACTCGCCAGCGTGCGCGCTAAGAGTTGCGTTCTTGCTTGTTACAACGGGATGATTCCGTATCTCTGCCCAGAATTGCCCGACAAGCAAAAAGAAGCACTTGCCTACCTTGTAAAGGCGCCCCTGGTCTACACGCATGTTGTTATCAAGAACTGGACGGGATTCCAGAAGCTTGGAATACGCCAAATTGAGGCGCCAGGCAGCTACCACACATACACGGCGCTGGACTTCCCGGTCAGCCTCGGCGCTTACCGGTTCCCCAGCAAGCCCGAAGAATCCATGGTTCTTTTCATGCTTCGGACGCCCTGCAAGCCAGGCCTCCCCATGAGGGACCAGAACCGCGCGGGACGCGCAGAACTCCTGCGTACGTCATTCGCCACATTCGAACGCAACATTCGCGATCAACTGGGACGCATGCTCGGACAGACCGGGTTCGACCCCGCTCGCGATATTGACGCAATCACCGTCAATCGGTGGGCTCACGGATACGCTTATGGTTACAACTCATTGTTCGATCCCGATTGGAGTGAAGAAGAGAAGCCATGGGTGATTGGAAGAAAGCCATTTGGCCGGATAACGATCGCGAACTCTGATGCAGGCGCTTCCGCCTACACGGATTGTGCGATCGACCAGGCTCATCGCGCCGTGTCGGAATTGCTGAAGGCGTAGATTCCTAGCGAATTCCGCTAAAATCTTCGAGGGAGTGAGCGGTTGCCTTTACGATCGGGGAAAGAGTCGCTGGCCAAGCTTGGAGACTACCGCCGGCCTGCTCCGGGAACGCAACCCGAATATCTTCACCCCGCGTACATTTCGTCTCTCAAGCGGTCTCCTACCAAGCCGCTGGTGCAGATTCCACAGACCATAACCGAAAGAACCGGCCCGCAGTTCGGACCTACAGACACAGCGCCGCCGATCGCCGACTTGACCCGCCAGGGCCAGGGATCGCCGTTGGGAGAAAGAATCATCGTCAGCGGTCGCGTTCTCGACGAAGATGGACGCCCCATCGCACACAACCTGGTGGAACTGTGGCAAGCGAACTCCGCCGGGCGCTACCTCCACCCGTGGGACCAGCACGACGCTCCCCTCGATCCCAACTTCTCTGGTGCCGGGCATACGCTGACCGACGTGCAGGGTCGATATCGCTTCGTCACGATTAAGCCCGGATGCTATCCGTGGCGTAACCACCAAAACGCATGGCGTCCGGCGCACATCCATTTTTCTCTGTTCGGGCCCGCGTTCGCGACCCGGCTTGTGACGCAAATGTACTTTCCGGGCGACCCGCTCTTGGCTTCCGACCCGATCTACAACTGCACGGCCGATGCTGAGGCGAGACTGCGACTCATTGCTGATTTCGACTGGGACACTACGGTCCCCGAAACGGCTCTGGGATACCGGTTTGATATCGTCCTTCGCGGCCGCGAGCAGACCCCGATGGAGGGTATCGATTGAGACTTCGCGGCACTCCCTCGCAAACGGTCGGACCTTTCTTTCGAATCGGACTCGAACGGTTCCGGTGTATTGAATTAGCGGGCCCGGATGTTTCCGGGCAGAGAATCGTTCTCGAAGGAAGGGTACTCGATGGAGACGCCCTGCCAGTTCCCGACGCGATCGTCGAAATTTGGCAAGCGAATTCGTACGGCAAGTACGCCCATCCGGAGGACATGCAGGACAAGCCGCTCGAGCCGGGCTTCACGGGATATGGCCGTGCCGCAACGGACGACGAAGGGTATTTCTATGTCAAGACTATCAAACCCGGCATCGTTCCGGGCCCCGGCCGAACCATCCAGGCGCCACACCTGGCGGTCTCTGTTTTTATGCGCGGATTGTTGAAACGGCTGGTGACCCGCCTCTATTTTCCGGGCGATCCTGAACACGCGGAGGATCCAGTGCTCGGTCTCATCGCGCCGGAACGCCGTGGTACTCTCGTCGCTCGCGAAACCGGAAGCGGCCATATGCGTTGGGATATCATCCTGCAGGGCCCTCGCGAAACTGTATTCCTTGATTTCTGATAGCCTGCCCAAAATTGATGAGCTTGCTCAATTCACTGTTCGGCTGGAAAAAAGTAGACGACATCTTCACGGACTCCTTGTGCATCCAGCGCATGCTGGATTTCGAAGCTGCCCTCGCTTTTGCGGAGGCGGAGTCGAATGTAATTCCGATGAACGCTGCGATTGCGATCGCGGCGCAGTGTCGAGCCGAGCATTTCGACCTGAACGCGTTAGCCCACGATGCGGTAAATGCCGGCAACCTCGCCATCCCACTGATCAAGCAGTTGACCAGTCTCGTGGAGGCAACCGACCGCGATGCGGCGCGATACGTCCATTGGGGTGCCACCAGCCAGGACGTAATCGATACGGGGCTGATTTTGCAGTTGCGCGACGCTTTCGATGCGATCGAAATGGAGCTTCACCGCCTTTGCAAATCGAGTGCGGATCTCGCCGGCAAGCATCGTGCGACTGCGATGCCCGCGCGGACTTGGCTTCAACAGGCCGTGCCAACGGTCTTCGGCCTCAAGGCCGCCGGCTGGCTTGATGCCTTGCTTCGGCACCGGGCTCGCTTGCATGAGCTTCGCGATCGCGTGCTCGTCATTCAATTCGGCGGTGCCGCGGGAACGCTCGCCAGTCTTGGGCACGATGGAATAGTGGTCGCGGAAAGACTGGCTAAAAAGTTGGAGCTGGGCCTCCCAAGTCTTCCATGGCACTCCCATCGGGACCGTATCGCTGAAGTGGGCACATCGCTTGCCCTCCTGACGGGCACATTGGGAAAAATGGTCCGCGACCTTTCATTAATGATGCAGACTGAAGTCGCTGAAGCGGTCGAGCCGGCTGCCGAAGGTCGGGGAGGGTCATCGACCATGCCGCATAAGCGCAATCCTGTGGCCTGCACTGCGATTTTGGCAGCGGCCACTCAGGTTCCCGCACTGGCCTGCACTCTGCTGACTGCCATGCCGCAAGAACATGAACGCGGAGTTGGCGGCTGGCACGCCGAATGGGAGACGCTTCCGGAACTCGTTCGACGGAGCGCCGGCGCTCTCCACCGCATGGCGAATCTGCTGGAAGGATTGGAAATCGACTCCGCGCGTATGCGCGACAATCTGGAACTGACTCGAGGATTAATTTTTGCGGAGGCGGTTGCATTTGCCCTTGGAAGGCATATCGGGAAGCCCGCGGCGCATAAGCTTGTGGAGGCTGCCTCCAAGAAAGCTACTGCGAACAAAAAACACTTGCGCCAGGTGTTGTCGGAAGATCCTGAATTCACCTCGCACTGCAGTACAGCCGATCTGGAGAAATTCTTCGAACCACAGAACTACTTTGGTGTAGCCGACGAGTTCATTAACCGGACCATCGCGGCCAGCAAGAAGCTGACGGAGGAGCAGCGATAGCGAATGCCCTTCGTCGATGCAAACGGCGTTCGAATTCGTTACGAACAATCGGGGCCGGCGGGCGCGCCGGTATTGCTGTTCTCCAATTCCCTTGGCACCAACCTGACCATGTGGGATCTGCAACTTTCAACTTTGGCCCAATCGTTTCTTGTTTTACGGTACGACGTCCGAGGGCAAGGCGAATCTTCGGCAAACGCAGGGCCGTATTCGATTCCTCAACTCGCCGATGATGTGATCGCTCTCCTCGATCAGCTCCGCATTCCTCGAGTGCACTTCTGCGGGTTGTCCATGGGCGGCATGATCGGAATGACTTTGGCCCTGCGACACCCGGACCGGTTGAACAAACTCATCCTTTGTAACACCGCGCCGAAAATTGGAGTTCCCGACACCTGGAACGCCCGGATTGACGCGGTACGCAGGGGCGGCATGGCCGAAGTCGTAGAGAGTATTCTTGAGCGCTGGTTTACCTCCGCATTTCGTACAAAAGCTCCCGCCACCATCGAAATCACAAGACAGATGCTTTTGAGTTCGCCTGTAGACGGCTACATTGCCTGCTGTGCCGCCATTCGCGATATGGACGAACGCGATGCCATTGGCCGTATTCAGGTTCCGGTGCTGGTGATCAGCGGTTCTTACGACCCGGTTACGCCGCCACAGGACGGCCGCGACACGGCCAATCGAATTCCTGGCGGCCAGTACAAAGAACTAGCCGCCGCGCACCTGTCGAACGTCGAGGCCGCGGAGGCGTTTACGATGGAAGTCTCCCGCTTCCTGGAAGCCTGAGGTGGTATGGACGATCGCGAACGATACGAGAAGGGAATGGAGGTTCGCCGGGCGGTGCTGGGTGATGCCCACGTCAACCTCGCCTCGCAGAACGCAACCGGATTCAATAAGGAGTTCCAGGATCTCATCACGCGCTACGCGTGGGGCGAGATATGGACGAGACCCGACCTGTCTCGCCACACGCGAAGCCTGATCGTGATCGCGACCATGATTGCGTTGAATCGTCCAGATGAATTGCGCATGCACGTCCGCGCGGCGTTTAACAACGGCGTGACGTCGGACGAAATCAAAGAGGTACTGCTGCAGTCGGCTGTGTACTGCGGAGTTCCTGCCGCCAACTCTGCATTCCACATCGCATCCCAAGTTCTCTCGGAAATGGAAGGCAACAAGTAGTTTCGGCCTGGGAAACGAATGCTGATCAATCGAAAAACAATTCATGTTGAATGGGGCGATTGCGATCCGGCGGGCATTGTTTACTACCCTCGCTATTTCGCTTATTTCGACAACTGCACCAACGCTCTTTTCGAGGCCGCCGGCCTGCCCAAACACCAGATGCTGAAGGCCTACGGTATCGTGGGCATTCCCATGGTTGATACGCGCGCCCGCTTTCTTGCACCGTCGCGCTTCGGCGATGACATTGTGGTCGAATCGCATATCGCAGAGTGGCGGCGCAGCAGCTTCGACGTACAACACAAGGTACTCAAGAAGGATGTATTGGCGGTAGAGTGCTCAGAGACCCGCGTGTGGGCCGTGCGTTCAAAAACGGATCCGGATGCCATAGCAAGCCAACCCGTTCCGCAGGATGTCATCGCGAGGTTTGGCGCTCCGCAAAAGAGCTGAACTGCCTCAGAGAGACTCGCCGATCAAGACGCCACCTTGGCAATGATTCGCACCCAAGTCGGAATCGTCGGAGCCGGGCCCGCCGGACTCGTCTTGTCGCAGCTGCTCGCCCTCGATGGAATTGATTCCGTCGTTCTGGAAAACAAGACACGCCAGTATTGCGAAGAGCGCATTCGCGCCGGTGTACTGGAGTGGGGAACTGTCGAACTGCTGGCCCAGATCGGTGTCGGCGAAAGAATGAGGCGTGAGGGTCTGGTTCACTACGGCATCGAACTGCGGTTCGCCGGTCGCGCCCATCGCATCGATTTCAAAGATTTGACCGGCCGGTCGATCACAGTTTATGGACAGCACGAAGTGATCAAGGATCTTATTCAGGCTCGAGTGGCCGCAGACCGTCGAATCGTCTTCGAGGCGAATGATGTTCGCGTAGAGGACTTGAACACTAACAAGCCGAGGATTCAGTATTTCCACGCTGGAGAATCACACGAGATTCATTGCGACTTCGTTGCCGGCTGCGACGGCTTCCACGGGATCTGCCGCCCGAGCATTCCGTCCGCCGCCCTGAAACTCTATGAGCGCCTCTACCCGTTCGGATGGTTGGGCATACTGGCCGAAGCTCCTCCATCCTCGGAAGAGTTAATTTACGCCTACCATGAGCGCGGTTTCGCTCTTCATAGTATGCGGTCGCCGCAAATTACACGGCTGTACCTGCAGTGCGATCCGGAAGAAGACCTGGCCGCATGGCCGGATGAGCGGATTTGGCGCGAGCTTCACCTAAGGTTGGCGGGTGGCAGGGATTGGAAGCTGAACGAGGGGGCCATCCTGCAGAAAGGCGTCACCGGCATGCGCAGCTTTGTGGTTGAGCCCATGCAATACGGACGGATGTACTTGGCCGGGGATGCCGCACACATCGTTCCCCCGACGGGCGCCAAAGGACTCAACCTCGCCGTCGCTGATGTTCGTGTGCTGGCCCGAGCGCTGAAAGACTTCTATTCTTCGGGACGAACGGACTCACTCGAAGCCTATTCTCAAACATGCCTGAGCCGCGTTTGGAAAGTTCAACGCTTCTCTTGGTGGATGACATCGATGCTTCATCGCCATGAGGGCAATCCGTTCGACGATCGGAGGCAGTTAGCGGAGCTCGATTATGTCGCCAGCTCCCGAGCCGCTTCTCAATCACTGGCGGAAAATTATGTAGGCCTACCCATGGACTGACAGAGGCTGTTGTATTTTGCAGCGCAACTTGCTTCCTGACTTTTCCTGTGAACGTCCCTCTCGTGATCCCTGACGCCATACCGGACGCTCGATAATCCGGGCTCCTGTGTTCCCAGTCACATCCCCCACGACTGCCGACGATTTATAAGGCAGAAAGCTCGCCAAAGCTAGGCGCCACATGATCAGAAGCACGATTGCGACATGGAAAGGAAGCCCTGCGATCAACGGACAGGGACCGACGTAAGAAATTACCGAGGAGAATATGCAACGTTCGAATGATGTCGTGGAGCAAGCGCAGGAAACTGACGAAGAAAAGAACCGACAAGACTGTCCAAGTT
>JBKPEB010000067.1:0-43052 GCA_046728215.1 Acidobacteriota bacterium
CTGGTCAGCTTTATGGATTATGATCTGGGGTACTTCGATCTGGAGACGCGAGTGCTTGAACCGCTCGAAAATCCGTTTGGCCCAAAAGTGTTACCTATGTCTTAGGTACGATCTGTCACCCATGTCTCCGGGCTGGACCTTCGAATGATGGTGGCCAGGGACGGAGTTGAACCGCCGACGCCAGCCTTTTCAGTTTGGCGTCAAGCAGTATTTGCAAGTACTTAACAGGTCTCGGGTGGCTGCGTAAGTCTTTTAAAACTCGCGAAAGATGCTCTGTTCCTGGGCTGATATCTTGGGCTGGAATCGGCCTTTTAATCTGTGATCAATTTAACGGCTGATCAGACCGCTGAAGGACTCTTCTCTCGCTGCAAGGAAAAAACCATTCTTTCTCTCCCTGAATTGTATGGAAGTTGTACCGAATTTCGCTCTCGCCACCGTCTAATGCTGTCGCTGTGATTGGACCTCATTGACTACTGCGTCCGCAGCGTTGCCGGCCACGACCCAGCTTGCCGACCCGGCCACGACGGCTTCATCCTCAAACCACAGGAATCCGAAGTCGTCGATGCACTCCGGAAAATCCGGCTTGATGATGATGTATCCCGGAATCACGGCACCCGGGATGTAGGCATTGTCGGCGCGATTGTTGCTGTACGTCTTCGTCTTCGAGACCATACCGACTCCAGCTACATACGAAGTGCTAGAGACCGGGTGCGTGCCGAGAATGTAGTTGACGGCGCGAAGTGTGTATTCGGGGCTCACGAGATCCGGAAACGCCTTGTGCAGGAAATACATTCGGATGGCCATATCCATCACGGCGCCCGATCCGCCCCAGGAGCCGAGGCTCGGGGGCACGCCGAAGGGAGTCTCGTCCAACCGCTTGTCCAAACCCGCCATGTATGTCTTTACCGCTTCGTGCATTTGATCTTTCGCGCTGGCGTCCAGATACGGCAACGCCCGGACTGCTGTCCAACCGTGGAGGTCCATTTGCTGCGGGGTGATCATCTGAGGAAACAATTCCTTCAGACGGGCCTTGTATGGCTCGGCACCATTCGTCGCAATGGTCAATTCCAGAGCCGCAGCCAAGTCCAGTCCGACGCCAAGTCCGCCACGGGCGGAGCCGGCCGGCGGAGCCGCTGGGGCGGTATTTGTGCCAGAGCTTGTCGGAGCGCCAGAGACCACACCCTGAGATGCAGCCAGCACACCACCCGCGGGCGCGCCTGCCGCAGCCTCTCCGTCTAAGCTGCGTTCGGTCGGATACTGCTTCGGGTGAGCCTTTGCGTCGTTCCATGCTTTGATCGCGGTCTCGAGGCAGTCTTTCGCCAAAGGGTCGTCCCAGCCTTTCAGCGTATCCGCCGCTGCCGCCAGCGCCGCGATGGCATTCCACTGAAAATATGGGTTGTTAGTAGTGAAGATCCACCGATCGTCGAGCTTGCCGGAGTAGTCGCCCTTCGTCTCGTCCGGGCCGAGCTTGGGGTCGTAAATGTGCCCGTCAGTTTTCGATGCTCCGTCGCCCACCTGTGTGTACTGGCGCAGATCTGGCTCGTGAGTACCGCGAATGGCGTGGCCGACGTTGTGGAACTGCGCCAGAATAAGCAGTGCGCCGTGCTCGACTTGCTGCACCGTGTCCGGCACGCCATCGGGACGGTGCATCTCAACTTCACGAGCGGTTTCATTGACCGTGAGCTCGTCGTACCTGAGATTGAATTCGCGATATGCCAGAGATAGGCTCTGAATCACGTTCAGCTGCGCAGGCTCCTCGAGGTCGAAGTCGCCGGCATCGTACCAGCCGCCCACGTTCATCCCAGGAATGCGATCGCCGCCTTTGTACTTTCCGTCCGTTTCTGTGACCTGGTTCCAGCCGTCGAATTGCTCTCCAACCACTGGCGCCATACGGCCATCATCCAGATGCGAAGCGCCATGCCACACGCGGTAGCCTTCGCGAACGCCAACATGATCCATCTGCGCTGCGAGGTGATGGTCGAGGCTGTCCTGCCAGATGTTGGCGTAAGCGTCCCTTGAGATGGGGAAGGGCGCCGTACGCTGGTCTGCGTACTCGATGACATACAGTCCGGGGTCGTCCACCGGGGTAAAGTCAAATTTTGAATAGACGTAGCGCAGCCATGGTGTTGAAGACGCGATTGGTGCCTCGAACACCTGCTTGTAAGATCCGTTTTCCATCAGGCGCAGCACTCTGGCCGTCTTCGGAGCTTTGTACTTTGGGTCGAGTTCGAGCACCGCTGCCTTTGAGAAGCCGGGCGCATAACCGACCTGGCTGTGCGCGATCACCGGTGGTCGGGTCCAGTTCGGCATTAGATCCGGTCTGATGTGCCAGACGATAGCGCCGGTGGTCTTACCCGAAGGGATCAGCGAACGTAACACGAACCAGCCATTCGGCGCGCGGTCGCGTCCATCGAAAAGCATGAGGTCGGCCGTATCCGACTTAACATTGATCCGGGCTAGTGCGTCCTCGATCGCCAGGGTGATGCTCTTGCCCTCGGCGAACGGCAACGGCTGCATGTATCCCTTGGCCTTATCCCACTCCTCCAGGTAGTACGCTTTTTTCGGTTCATCAGGCAGGGGCAAAACCTTGGTCATCGGATCGTTAGGCGTACGCGGGAAGATGCCGGCTTTGGTTCCGTCCACCAGGTAAGCCTTGCCCATGTAGAGCGAGGGCAGGAACTCCAGGTTGAAGCCCGCCCGCCCCGCGAGTTTTTGCGGTAGTGGCTTGTCGAGATTGATGCTGACCTTCACGCCGCCTGGCTCTGCTGCCACTTCCAGTGTGTAACTGAAGTCGAACGTCGGGAAAGCGAGGTCCGCGGTGAGCCGGTTGTTCGCCTTATCGGCATGACGATCTTTGAGGGTTGCCACCAGATCCCACTGCTCCGGCGTTGGCATCAGTCGCACGTCGCCGTTCGTGGCGATGCGCTGGCCGTGAAGAATCATTTGCATGGCCGTGTTTTTTTCGTCGACGAACACGGGGTGAAAGGTATTGTCATACAGCATGACGTCAAAGCCCTGTGTGCTCAGATAGTCGTTGCGGGCTACCTGCATGGTGAAGTCGGCGCTGAGTAAAGGCAGACAGAAGAGCAGAACAACAAAGAGGGCATTTTGCGGACGAGTGAACAGGAATCGAGTAGACATGAGAAGCCCTTTCCAGAAATTTCAGAATATCGAAATCCGTGTCACTTCCAAGTGTTTGCAGTGCTAGTCGACGACAACTTGCCTCAAAACAAAGATTCTGTCGGAAGAACGTCAGATCACGACCCTGTAAGCGATCAGTAACCTTACTCGTGCGAGTGCCTTGATACACTTCGAAACTGTTCGCGATTACCTACTTATCCAGGGCAGCGTGATGCTTGCCGGCATCAGTTCGTAAACCGTCTGGATCACCTTCGCGACAGTGGTGCAAGGTTCCGATGTATTGAGATATGAAGCCTAGGGGACGCATTCGCGCCCATCTCGCGAGAACATCCGGTTGAGATACGCCCATTTTGGGGCAGCTCACGGAAAAGGGGTGGTGGATTGATTGGGGTCGAGCGAGCTTGCCGCTGCCATACCACTTGGGCGCGCGCGCTCATCACGTGCAGGAATGCTTCATGCCAATCCGAGATTGCACCATAGCCCCCTATTGAATGACCCACCAGACCCTCGGCTCAGCCGCTCCGGCCTATCCCTGGAACACAGGAGCGATTGGTTGATCCCTCCCGTGCACCAGGGGAGCCGGCCTGAAACCGCACGACCGCTTAGAAGAAGATCTTCGCGCCGAGCTGGAAAGTACGTGGATCAGCAACGGCGTTGACTTTACCAAAGCCGCCGCCGCCGATTCCCGTGTCAACCCCAGTGAACTGCGTATGGTTCCAAACGTTGAAGCTGTCGGCTCGGAACTGCAAACCAGCCCTTTCCGTAAACTTGAACGTCTTGTACACGGATAGATTCCAGTTATCGCGCCCGGGCCCCTTCACAATATTTCTGGGCGCGTTCCCCAACGTGAGCGGTGCCGGATTAGCGAAGGAATTCGTACTGAACCACTGATTAAAGGTCTTCGGATAGGTGATCGGGGCGACCAAATCCGCATGGTTGGTGGTGTTGCCACCCAAGCCGAGATTGTCGCTCGAGGCATTTACGTTTAGCGGAGTTCCCGTCTGAAATAGAGTGACGCCAGAAATGGTCCACCCTCCCAACAATGCTTTGGCGGCGCGACTGTTCGAGTTTCGAAAGAAAGGAAGGTCATAAACATAGCTGAAGATCGCGATGTGCCGTCGATCGTAACCAGCTGTTCCGTAATCGTATCCCGGGTCGTAGGGGAACGAGATGCTGTTAAACAGCTGGCCATCGATAACATCGAAGGCATGCGAATACGTGTAAGCACCGCTGAAGGTCAAGTTCTTCCATGCGTTAGCCCGCACGCTGACCTGCAGCGAGTCATAGTGGGAGTTTCCTTCGTTGTCAAGGATTTGGATCCCGCTCCATCCAAGAAACCGCCGATAGAAGTTGGCGTTCAACTGTTGCCCGCTGTAGCCGCAATTCCCACCGCAAATTGCCAGGCGGTTCGGATCGTCGAGCGGGACCAGGTTAATGTCGGTGGTTTGGGACAGGTGACTTGCCCTGTTGCCCACATATGCCACGCTCAGCACGGTGCTGCTTGCCAACTGCCGCTGGATTCCCAGGTTGTACTGATAGATCGTCGTTATTGGGTACCGATCAGGCACGCCATAGAAGCTGTGCGGAGTGTAGGGGGAGGTTCCTGCATTTTGCCCATTCGTCCAGTCCACCACCGGATTGGTTAAATCGGAGTGAGTTGTGGTCGCGTTGTTGGTGAACGGCACGTTTGTACCGCCCAGGTACTGCTCATTGCCACCATTTCTTTCGTAAAAGATCCCGGCTCCTCCTCGTAGGATGGTCTTCTGATCTCCGGTCAAGTCATAGGCAAAGCCGATACGTGGTGCGAATGTGGTCCAGTGGTTCTGCACAAGGCCTTTCGGAATTCCGTTCCTTCCTGCGAGGCCAACGCCATTCATGTAGAAGCTGACATCCGATAACTTGACGCCCGTTACCGTAGTGAATCCCGGACCGGTGGTGTCCATGGCATCATTCTGGCCGGGAAGGAACACCGGTGCCTGACTCGGGTCATACAGGTTGGGGTAGAAGTTCGAGGCCCGGTTACCCGTATCATAGGCGTGAGGCAGGCCTTCCCAACGCAGTCCAAGGTTGAGGGTCAGGCGTTTGTTGACGCGCCAATCGTCGATCCCATACAAGTTAATGGTGTTGAAGCTGATGGAAACGAAATCCTGCAATTGCACTTGGGTGAAGCTACTCGCGTCGCCAAGTAGCAAATCTCCAAGCGAATACCCGGTTGCGCTGCCGTTGAAGGTATATTCACCAGCCACGTTTGCGAAGATCTGCTGATTTTTATGGGTGTGCAACCAAGCCCCGCCAAATTTGAAATTGTGCGTGCCGTGCGCCCATGAGAGATCGTCTTTAAACTGGTAACTGCGCCACGTATTCGTCCAAGGCCAATTGTTCGGGTTGATATCGAAGCCCACGCCTCCACCTGAGAGATTTATCCGCGGCACTTTATTGACCTTGTTAACTCCGGGGAAAAGCGGCTCTGCGGTCCAGCCGTCGGGTATAGTCCAATTGCCATTGTCAGCTAGTGTGATGTTGTTGCCGTTGTAATTGAACGCAACCTCGTTCAACAGTGTTGGGCTAATGCTGACTGTGGCATGCACCACGCCAGCCCAGGAGGGAATGTCTTCAACCGACCCGAGCGTTGTAAAGGTGGTGCTGGTCCATGCTGGGAGGGGCACGGTCTGGTGGCCGGAGTCGTAGATCAAGTGGCCCATTACGCTCAGTTTGTCGCTGAACCGATGGTCAACTCGTACGGCCTCCTCACGGTAAGACGTGCTGGTATTCGCCGCCGAAAAGTAACCCAGCCCGTCGGAAGTGTTCGGCAGCGCGACAAATCCGGAATTCAAGAACACGACCGCATTCGGATCGAAGAGGCTTGAGGGAATCGTATCGTTGGGGAAGGGTTGGCCTGGTGTTAACCCAGCCGCCTGGTACTGGGCAAGTCGATTCGGATCTGTTGTATTAGGCACCGTGGGGTACACGACCTGATTGTTTGCGTCTGTATATAGCATCGTGCTCAGATTGCCACCATACTCTGCTGCAGTTGGCACTCTTGCGCGTAGAATGCTGCCCCCTTGGATTTCCCTCCGCCATTCCTGGTTATAGAAGAAAAATGTCTTGGGATTACTGGACTTGAACTGCACGGGTCCGCCAAGATTAAATCCGAATGCGTTATAGCGAAGTTCGGGCTTTTGCGGGTTTGCCTGTAGTTTTGATAGGTAGGAGAAGGCGTCGAATGCGTCGTTGCGGTTGTACTCCCATGCACTGCCATGGAATTGGCGCGTACCGCCCTTCATCGCCATGCTGATCATCCCGCCCGACGAGTTGCCTAAATCAGCGGCGTAGTTACTGGTTTCAATTTTGAATTCCTGGATTGCTTCCTGGGAGGGAGACACAATCAGAATGCCGCCACCTCCCCTGTCATAGGCCTCGCCACCGTCGATCAGCCAATTATTGGCATCTTGTCTCTGGCCATTGAAGTAGACGTTCCGGTTCTGAAATTGCGCCACGGGAAGGTCGAAGTCCGGCATCGTTGAGGACGCGCCGGCCACCAAGGTGGTGAGTTGCAGGACGTTTCGCCCGTTGGTGGCTAACTCTGAAATCTGTTTGTCCGTAACCGTCTGGCTTATTTCATTCGTATCCGACTGCACTTGAACCGAGTTGGCTTCTACGTTGACGGTTTCCTTGACCTCGCCAACCTCGAGGGTCACGTCAGCGCGCACCGTGTCATTGATGTTCAGGGTGATGCCGCTCTGCTGGTAAACCTTGAAGCCCGGCGCTTCCGCCCTAAGCCGATAATGTCCAATCGTGAGTTCCCGTGCAGTATAGCTGCCGGTGCTGTTTGTCGTGGTGGAACGGGCAAATCCGGTGTCCAGATTCGTAATTAGGATCTTTGCATTTGGGACAGCGGCACCGGACGAATCGATTACCGTTCCCACGATGTTGGCTTTTTCTTGTCCATAAGCTGCGCTGGTTAGCAGGACCCCAAGAATCAGCGACCCAGCCAGTTGCAGCATAAACTGCACACGCGTCTGACAAGCTACAGGTTTATGTGAATCAGACATGGATTCCTCCACCCCAAAAGGTTTGCCATCCCGGGACCCTAGCGTTACCGTAAACGTTCACGGTGAAATACATCCAACATGCTGCTACTGTCAAGCAAAAAATCAGAAATGGCTGGAAACACTGACTCTGCAGTGAATACCGGCGGTTTGCCCCTTGATTTCGCTGTGTTCGAAACGAGCCTTTGACTGTTATCGTTTACGGAGCAGATTGTGGGTCTTACATGGTGCTAGGAACTAGAAATTGCATTCGCGCCATAAAACTGCATCACCGATTTTCAAACTAAGATGAGCGATTCCTGCGACAGACTAAAGAAACACCGGATTTCCTCACTCTTCCTAACATTCAAAGCTTGGACGTGGCCCGGCATCATGGCCATCCTATGGCTGCTTTTTTCGGGTGGGATGCAACTTGGAGCGCAAGGAAAGCAATCAGTCGAACCCTCGGTCCAGTCAGGCACTCCCCTCCTCGAAAACGCGCCCATCCGATTCCTCTATCAGCCAATCGACTTCACACTGGACAGTTGTGAAACGCCGGAACGTCATGCGCCAGAAACCATGGCAGGCGGGGTAGCGGTTTTCGATTACAACAATGATGGCTACCTCGATATTTTCTTTACGAACGGAGCAGATATTAAAACACTCCGCAAGACCTCCTCAAAATACTCGAACCGGCTTTTCGAGAATGACGGGAAAGGGCACTTCGTCGATGTAACTCAAGAGGCTGGCCTGGCGGGGACCGGCTACGATAATGCTGTGGCGATCGGTGATTATGACAATGATGGCTATGAAGACATCTTTGTGGGCGGCTTATACCACAGCACTCTTTATCACAATAACGGAAATGGGACTTTCACGAATACAACTGCGAAGGTGGACATTGATAAACCCGATCCCGTGTATGGACCGTTATGGTCCGTCGGGGCAGCGTGGCTCGACGTTAACAATGACGGTCTGCTTGATCTGGTCGTTGTGGATTACATGCAGTGGGATCTGGAACATGAGCCCGCCTGCGAAATAGCGGGCCATCGCGAATACTGCCATCCCAAGGTGTACAAGCCCACTCCTAATCGCTTGTTCATCAATAGTGGTGACGGAACCTTTCGAGACGCCTCCATCGAATCGGGTCTTCGGGCACATTCCGGCAAGGGAATGGGGATCGCCGCGGGCGATTTCGGTCCTCGGGGAAAAGCAGATCTGATGATTCCAAACGACAAGATGATGAATTCCTTTTTTCGCAGCCAAGGCGAGGGGCGCTTTGACGAAGTAGCCTTCGACGTAGGAGTCGCGTTGAGCGATGATGGAAACTTTATTTCCGGCATGGGTGTCGATTTCCGCGACCTCGACAATGATGGCTATCCAGATATTGTAGTGGTCGCTCTCGATGGGGAGACATTTCCGATCTTCAGGAACACCGGCAAAGGAACTTTCCTGGATGTCACCCGCGAAAGCGGAATGACAAGAATGAGCTTGCCGATGGCTGGTTACTCTCCGACTATCGCTGACTTCGATAACGACGGCTGGAAAGATATTTTCGTTACACGCGGGCATGTGCAATCACTACGATTCAGCGCCAACGTTGAGCAACCGAATACTGTGTTCCATAATCTCGGAGGTATGAAGTTTTCCGCTCTGACAGCCGAAGCTGGACTGACCGCGCAGCCGGCAGCACGGCACCGAGGCTCCGCTATTGGAGATTTGAATGGAGATGGCCGTCTGGACGTGGTGGTTAGCGCGATTCATGCGCCAGCGGAAATCTGGATCAATCAAAGCCCACAACATCACTGGCTGGAACTGAAGCTTCAGGGAACAACGAGCAATCGCGATGGCATCGGAGCCACAATCAAGCTAAAAACGAAGGCTGGCACTCAGTACAACCATGTTTTCACATCCGCTGGCTATGCATCTTCGAGCGCAGGGCCAGTCCACTTTGGACTCGAGGAGGACACATCAGCGGAATTGATCGAAATCCAGTGGCCGTCGGGTACGGTGCAAGAGCTAAAGAATTTGGCGGCCGATCAAATTGTCACGGTGAAGGAGCCGAAAGCTGGTCAAGACAATGCCAGGCACTAAGGGAGCGCTTCCGAAAGTTCTCCGTTTTGCAAAGCCTTCTCATCGGTCGATTCTTGCAATTGCCTTCGCAGGAAAAATTCCAGATTGCCGCGCATTACTAAATGGGGCAAAAGTCTGATCTCGCGGGATTGAGTGCCGCCTTCTGCAAGGTGTTTGTGTAATATCCGGAAGGCCATCAGACCCTGCGTACGCGGACGTTGGTAAACAGTGGCGGCTACGACTCCGGAACGGATGTGCGGAACTAATTCTGGGAAGAGATCCGTGGTAATGATCGTCAGCCGGTTTAGCACCTTGGCATCACGCGCGGCCTTCAAAACGGGAATTGAATCTTCCGTGGTCACATAGACTCCGCGTATGTCAGGACGTTCCTCAAATAGCGCTCGGCACTTGCTGTACGCCTCTGCTTCCATGCCGTGATCTTCGATCGGCGGCAAAAGCCGGAGCTTAGGGTAAAAGCCATGCAATGTTTTTTCAAAAGCCGCAGATTTCTCGGCATGCTCGGTGATTTCCGTATCAAAGAGCGTAATTGCAATGGATCCTTCCTGGTTGAGGAGGAATCTTCCCATCAGGTCTGCAGCGATTGATCCGCTGGCCAGTGTGTCAATTGCGACCATTCCGAGGCGGCCGCTGTCCGGGGCATCCGTTACCGCACAAACAACCGGAATGCCGGCACGAAACGCGCGCCGGATCCAGGGGCGGAAGGTCATGGGATGACTTGGAAACGTGATGATGCCGTCTGCCTTTTCTCGAATAGCAGCCTCGAAGACTTCCTCCTGTAAATCACCCAGATGCGAATAGGTCCGAAGAGTGAGTTCAATATTTTCAAGTGGTATAGAAGCAGCTTCCTCGCGAATGCCCGCTCGCACATCAGCCCAAAAAGATGTGGTCCCGCGCAACGTGTTCACAAAAATACGCAGGCTCTTCTTGGAAGAGAGATAGCGGGCTGCGAGATTCGGACGGTACCCGAGGCTTTTCGCCACCTTCAGGACCTTAGACTTGGTCGCAGGGCTTACATCAGGATGGCCATTCAAAGCCCGATGTACTGTGCCAATCGAGGTTCCGATACTCTTTGCGATGTCGAAAAGCGTGGCCGGCCGCTTGCCCATTTTTGTCTGTTTTCCAACGTGTCAAACCTATACGATCTTCTTTGAGGCGTGCAACTCTTGTCCATTCTATTGAGCCCGAGACAATACTGTCAGGCGGGACTTGGTGAGTGTATCGTCCTAGTTTTCCCGTTAACGTTTACGGAATTTGAATGGTCCCGCGCGGTGATCGCTTTTAGTCCTAATGTAGTAGAGCGCGAAACGTGCAATCCGATGTAGCGGCTTAACCAGGACACGACGCGCCGTTTATTGCGTTGGGGCGAAGACGTGTACGCTTTTGTGGTGAATGTGACAACAAGGTTGGGACAGTGACAAAGCGAAAACTCCAGCTGGTCTTCGTGACTTTGAGCGTGCTGGCCTCGATTCGAGTCTCGTCCCGGAATTTTGCGGCAGAGCCGCAAACTCCCGCCGACGCCATCGCCCTCGAAAAGCAGGGAAAGCTGCACGAGGCTGCGCAAATCTGGCGGGCGATCACCCTGCGCGACCCATACGACGCAGCTGCCTTTGCTAGTCTCGGCGTGAATCTTTCGAAGCAGCATAAGTATGCGGAGGCGGCCATCGCGTACCGCAAGGCCCTGGCGCTAAATCCCAAATTGCCAGGCATACAACTCAACCTTGGTATCTGTGAGTTCAGACAAGGTCGATTCTCATCGGCCATTCCCGTTCTTCGGAAAGCCTTGGCCGCAGACCCGTCAAACACGCAAGCACGCACCTTGTTAGGAATGAGCCACTATGGCGCGAAAGAATTTGCGCTGGCAATTCAATATCTCCAACCCGTGGCTGACGCTGAGCCCGATAACGTAGCGCTACACCAGACGCTCGCGCGGAGCTGTCTTGCGGCCAAGCAGCATGCCTGCGCCTTGGCCGAATTTCGGCGGATTCTTGAACAGAATCCCGATTCGGCTGCTGCCCATGTCTTCACCGCTGAGGCTTTGGACGGAATGGGAAAGACATCGGAAGCCATCTCTGAGCTCGAAGCCGCCGCAAAGGTGTCTCCAGATGAACCCAACCTGCATTTTGGATTGGGCTATCTTTATTGGAAATCGCAAAAGTATCCCGAGGCGAAGCAGGAGTTTGAGAAGGAGTTATCGCAGGATCCCAACCATGCTCAGTGCCTAGCATACCTGGGAGACATCGTATGGAAGGAAGACGATCCAGATCGTGCAATTCCATTACTGCATCAGGCCTTGAAAGCTGATAGTAAAGTACGCATTGCGCACATGGATCTGGGTGCGATCTACATGCGGCAAAAGAAATATCAAGATGCCAAGAAGGCCCTGCTCCGCGCGGTCGCGCTCGACCCATCCAAGCCTGATGCCCACTTCCAATTGGGACGCCTGTACCAGGTGCTGGGGAATAAAGCTGAAGCAAGCAAAGAACTGGCAAAAGTTCGTGAACTCAATCAAAATGCAGATCCGACTTTGCAGGAAAAAATGAGCTCCGCGCCTTCCCTACCGAACCCATCGAATGATTGAAGGCGCCCGTTTCGCCAAGGTGAGGATCCGAAGCTTATCTCAGCGGGTCTGCCACAGTCAGCCAAAGATCGCGATCGAGTGCAACTACAGCGAACTCGCTTGAGCACTGCGACTCTTGTGCACCGCCCAGTTACCGCGCGCCGGTGAGAATATCCACGGTCATTTGGTCGAGTAGTTCGTAGGGCAGGCGTTTCTTCAATATTACGTCGAGTTCAAAACTGTGGGAAAGCAGTGCTGCGGATCCCCGCTTCGAGTAGCGCTCCACTGCAGGAGTGCCATTAGAACTTGACGAAATCTCTTTGACAATGGCCTGAATCTCTTTGTCTGCATTCCAGCGACGAGCTCTATCTTTAAGAATCAGATAGGTGCGCATGCATCCTCGGGCGAAGTCCTTCACGCCATCGAAATCCTCCGTTCGATAAGCATGGGCGTCAAAGTGCCGGGGTCCGGCATATCCGACATCTTCCAGAAACTTCACCAACCAGAAAGCAGATTTCAGGTTTGCTGAGCCGAAACGCAAGTCTTGATCGTACCGACCCGGCATTTGGTCGTTTAAGTCAATGTGAAAAAGCTTCCCGCATTCCCAAGCCTGCGCCACGCTGTGCATGAAATTCAATCCGGCCATGTGCTCATGGGCAACTTCCGGATTCACGCCCACCATCTCAGGGTGATCGAGTGTCGGAATAAAACCAAGATAGTGACCTGTAGTCGCCATGTAAATGTCAGCGCGCGGCTCATTGGGCTTAGCCTCGAGGGCAAATCGATATCGATACCCTTTGTCCAGGCTGTACTCGCACAAATAATTGATGGCCTCCCGCAAACGCTTCACCGCTTCATCGGCCCTGCGGCATGCATCCGTCTCGACACCCTCCCGACCGCCCCAGAGCACAAAAATCTCAGCCCCGAGTTCAGCCCCCAGGTCCATCGCTCGCATTGTCTTCTGCAGAGCGTAGGCCCGAACGTCGGGATCATTCGCGGTAAAGGCTCCGTCGCGAAACACCGGGTGGAAAAAAAGGGAAACCGTCGCCATGGGCACGACGATTCCGTGTTCTTTACAGGCCGCCGCGAACCGTCGCACGATGCAATCTCGTTCGGAGGCCGTCGCGCCAAATGGGACGAGATCGTCATCGTGGAAATTGACACCCCACGCGCCCACGTCCCCAAGCATCGCAACGATATCTACTGGTGGCATTTTCGGCCGAGTCGCATCCCCGAAGGGATCGCGGCCGCGATTGCCCACTGTCCACAAGCCAAAAGTAAATTTATCTTCGGGTTGGGGCTGGTATTGCATACGATCTATCCACCACGCTTTGGGCGCTTTTACGGTAAAACCCTTAGCGTAAACGTTAACGGCGCTATACTAACACGCCCTTTACGAAAGTCGCATTGGGATTCATAACTTGTGGTCCGCGCTTGCGCCCTTCTTTATTGCTCAAGTGAAACGACCGTGACCGATTTAGGCTCGAGTGTCAAGGACAGCTTCGAGGCTTGAATTTTGCCTGAAATCGGCTTGGGCATGACCGTGTTTGGCGCGTCAAACGTGTTCACGCTATCCACCCTGGCCGCGGTTAAGGTCTGCCCGGTGGCTGACCTCAGGTTAGCGCCGACCACGCTCACCTGGACATCAAGGGGCTCATTCGGGTTCACATTGGTGATTTCGAGCCACAGCTTGCCAGCGGTATCTCTCGCCGCGATCGCATCTACCCGCGGCATGCTGATCTCCCCGTGCGTGTAAGTGCCCGCCTCAAACATGACCGGTACAAAAGTCGCGTCCTGGAACGGAACGTACATCTTGAAAACGTGATATGTGGGAGTAACCACCATTTTCTCTTTATCCGTCATGATCATTGCCTGAAGAACATTGATCATCTGCGCGATGTTGGCCATGCGTACTCGGTCGGCGTGGCGGGCGAAGATGTTCAGATTAAGCGTCGCCAGGATCGCGTCGCGCAGGCTGTTTTGCTGCACCAGGAAACCCGGATTGCTGCCCTCCAATGGTGCGTACCAGCTCCCCCATTCATCAACAACCAGCGCAACTTTCTTTCCCGGATCGTACTTATCCATGATGGCTGAATACTTCGTGATCAGGCCGTCCATCTCCAGAGTCTCTTTGAGAATGCGAGCATACTCGGATTCCCCGAAGCCGAATGACGCGAACTTGTGCTGCCAATCCACGACGGTGTAGTTGTGCATCGAGAGCCCATCGAAATCCCAGCTCCAGGTGTGCTGCTGATACGCCTTCATGATGGTCTCAGTCCAATCGACAAAGCGCGGTTCGTTGCCGCCGGGGCCAACCGCGATTTTCAGCATGTGATCGTTATCCTGCTGTGCCGGATTGTAGTTCCTGACAAAGCGGCTATAGATCCTGAGCTGGCTCAAGTAGTAGTCGGGCGACATGTTCCCGCCGCAGTCCCAACTCTCATTGCCAACACCTAAATAGCGGACCTTGTAGGCATCGGGATGCCCATTAGCCGCACGTTCTTTGGCAAGCGTATCCGGCGTCACAGCCGTCATATATTCCAGCCACTCGGCAGCTTCGTGCGGAGTGCCGGAACCGACATTTACAGAAACATACGCTTCGGCGCCAATTTGATCCAAGAAGTCCATGAATTCATGTGTGCCAAGGGTATTCGGTTCGCTTACACCGCCCCAATTGGGGTTCAGAGTCACATTTCGTTGTGGTCCAATGCCATTGCGCCAATGGTATTCTTCGGCAAAGCAACCTCCCGGCCAGCGGATATTCGGCACCTTGATGGCTTTTAGCGCCGCGACAACGTCTTTTCGGATTCCCCGAATATTTGGAATGGGCGAGTCCGGTCCAACCCAGATGCCGTCGTAAATGCCATGTCCCAGATGCTCGGCAAATTGCCCGAAAATGTTGCGATCGATTGTCGCGCCGGGCTTGGAAACGTCCACTGTAACTTCGACCTTCTCGGCCGCTCTAACCCGTGTAGATGGGATCGAAACAACGAAAAGAGTGGCGAAGATTACAGTTGTGACTACGAGCGAGTTTCTCGACAGCGACAAACCTTGTGAGCGCCAGTTACCGTGTTGCTGATTTAATGTGTCATCGGCATTAGACGCCATATTCTCCTCCGTGCTGTTTGAGACGGCGTTTGAAATCATTCTTGAGGTCGCGACTGCCACGTCCGTCACTCGTGCGCCATTTTTCCATGCGAACGTGACCAGGCGGACTGAAAGCGACCGGTGACTACAGGGAAAATCGTTCATCATTCGCTCCCAGGTCTCAGCGCAATCTTGAGTTAACGACATTCAAAATTGTTGGCGTCATCGGTGGTACCCTTCCCACTGTAGTGGGCGTGTTTGGGATAGGGGCACAACGGACGGCTCCGACCGGGAAATGCTTTCCCAGTCGCAATAACTGATCGAGGCGCCGTTCCTTTCTCTACCCAGTCCACCATTGCTCCCAAGAAGTCGAACTGGTCCAATCCCGGACCTCCGCCGCAGTGCCCCATTCCTGGGACAAAGTAAAATTGGCTCCATCTCGACACGTTCTCAAGGCCGCCATTCGCAGCCGCCATGTCTTTGTAATAGCCGAACGTGTCGAGCGGCGAGAACCAGGGATCGCTATCGCCGTGATAGAAGATCAGCTTCCCTCCATGTTGGGAGAACGTCGTCAGGTTCGTTGACATCGAGTCAACGAGCGGCTGAATAGCCGTGAACGTTTCCTTCTCTACATCCACTGCCATCGCCGTAGTTGCGGGTCCGAAGATGCCTGGACCGGGCGAGAGAATGCCACGAATAGGGCCAATGGCGGTGATGCCTGTGTCGTACAGAAACCCAGGATAGACTTGGACACCGCTCGCGGTCTTGGGACCGCTCATGGCCTTCTTGATGGCAGAGACCTTCTCCGGAGCAAGGCAAGGTTCCTTCTCTCCTTCTTTGCAACTGAGAACCGCCGGATCAAAATCGCAGCCGAGAGGATCGGAGATGATGCCGTCGGCCACTCCGTCTTTCACGTCGCACTGCTTCAAAAGCGCTTCCGAGATCAGTTCGCGATCGCTGTCTGTAATTGCCCGGGTGATGATGGGCTTTCCGTCCGCATTCTTGGGCGCAATCTGGTTGAACGCGACCGGAATCCATTTGCCAATTGCCAAGTTCGAAAGTCCGGTGCGCATAGCAGGATCACCCGAGATAATGCCGTCGAAGACCGTGGGATAGCGCTGAGAGAGAATCATGCCTTCTCGGCCTCCTGTCGAACACCCGGAGAAATATGAGAAGACGGCCGGTTTTCCGTAATACTCCGCAATGACTTGTTTGGCCAGCGCGGCGACTTCGGCATTGGCGCGATATGCAAAATCCAAATACGCCTGCTGATCTTTCTCAAAATCAAAATCAAAGCCGGGGTGGTGGCTTTTGTGACCGGTATCATTGCTGAGGACAGCGAATCCACGGATGAGAGCAGGCGTATCTCCAGCTGGATTCAACCCAAGCGGGGCCATTACGATACCGTTGCTTCCTCCTCCGCCCTGCATAAAGAAGTCGCCGTTCCAGTTGTCGGGCATCGCAAGGGCGAATGTGATGCCAAACTCCTCGCCGCCAATTCCAATGCGGCGATTCAGCACTCCTTCAACCCGGCAGTAGGCGGGCAGTGGTGCGGTGCGACCTTGGCCCCATGGTTTTTCTTCAGTGGTTCCGGCTGAAATGGCGGTGGCATTTGTGATTTCGACGTTTGTGGCTTTGAATTCAATTAAGCTGCCGCAGGACTTGCCCTGCTCTGCCCAGGCGCACAGAGTCAACGCAAACAAACTACAGGCCACCGCCCGCAGAAATCGCCCATGCATTTCCCGCCTCCCTTACTGGCATCGCGGAGTATTTTCGGTTCCAAACCGTCACGGCTGAGCGTTTCCCATTATTCCGGCAAGATGATCTGGCTTTTAATTCCGAAGCTGCCGCTGGTCGATGGAACTCCCGTGTTAGGTTGGCCACCGCCAATCCAAACTGTGTAGTTCCCCTCTGCGACGATAATGTCGCCCGCCTCCGTCACCATGCTTAGGTCTCGCGGCGTCAGATGAAAATCAACCGTTTGTTTTGCACCTGGTTCTAAATGGATGCGCTGAAAACCGCGCAGCGCACGGATGGGAGCGCCCGGGATATCGGGGAACTTCAAGTAAAGCTGCACGACTTCATCGCCAGCAACTTTTCCGGTATTTGTCACAGTGACGGAGGCATCAAGCGGATCTCCCGCATTGAGTGACCCATTCGGCAGAGCGAGATCGCTGTAGCTGAAGCTGGTGTAACTCAACCCATATCCGAATGGCCACAACGGCTCGCCGTCGAAATAGCGGTAGGTACGGCCTTTCATCGAGTAGTTTTCGAAATGGGGCAACTGGTGGACATCTTTATAGAATGTGACAGGGAGGCGCCCTGCTGGATTATTTTTGCCGCTCAGAGTCTCAGCGATTGCGGCTCCGCCTTCCTCTCCTGAGTACCAGGCTTCGAGAATGGCGTTGGCGTGGGCCTTCTCCCAGTTCACGCTGAGCGCACTACCGTTCATTAGCACGATCACCAACGGCTTATTCGTACCCGCGATAGCCTGCACCAGGTCTTCCTCTGGCTTGGGCAAGTCCAGGCTGGTGCGGTCTCCTCCGGAAAACCCCGGCTGATCAACCGGCATCTCCTCGCCTTCAAGACGGCTGGTGATGCCGACCACTGCAACGATTACGTCCGCATTTTTAGCCGCGGCGACAGCGGCGGGATCCGGCACATTGTTCACGGGGGCCCAGATTAGCTGCGCTTCACGTTTGCCTTCACCAGACCGCCTATAAATTACCTCGAGCTTGACTGGATGCCCTTTCTCCAACTGGATCTGGCCAATATGAGTTTGCTTACCCCATCCTTCCGTCACAACCTTGCCGTCTGCAGAAATTTTCGCAAAGCCATCGGCCTTGATGCCGAGCAGGTAGTCTCCCGTTACTTCTGGTTTCAGGAAACCACTCCATTGCACCGCCAGCGTCTTCACAAGTTTCGCTTCTTCGGGCAGGCTCTGCTCGCTTAAGTTCACACCGGGTTCAATTCGAGAAGTGAGCGGGCTGGCTTGTGTATCGAAATCCGGTCGCGAGCCGTACTCTGCCTTGAGGCCGGGCTTGCCATCTGGCGTGCTCAGCGCCGTTGCCGGTACTGGATCGCCCCGGTTTGAGAGAAACTGTGTTCCGGGAATGTAAGTGATCTTTGCATCCGGAAATTCCGCTTTCATGCCTTCGAGCACGCTGACCGTGTGTGTGGGCGTGCCGTTGTAGTTTCCGAGAAGCACGGCAGTCTGATCGGCGAGCGGGCCAATCAAGGCAATACGCTTGACCGATTTAAGCGGCAGGACCCCGTCATTCTTCAGCAGTACCATTGATTCATTCGCGATTTGACGGGCGAGCGCGCGATGGGCGGAGCTGTCGAGTTCCTTCTCGTCAATCTTGCTGAATGGCACCATCTCCGGCGGATCGAACATGCCAAGGCGAATACGCGCCGTGAACAGGCGAATAAGGGCAGTGTTGATCGAACTTTCCGGAAGATATCCCTGCTGCACAGCCTCGATGTATGGCCTATAGTCGTGGTCGTCTGTGATCTTTATGCTGAAGTCGATGCATTCGTTATCCATTCCGCGCATCAGCGATATCGCGGAAGCTTGCGGCTGATTCGGGCGATAATGGTGGTCCCGGAAAATGTTTTTGACCGCCTCACAATCAGATACCACGTAGCCTTGAAATTGCCATGCCCTACGTAGCGTGTGCTGCAGTAGGAACTCGCTGGCGCAGGCAGGCTGCCCGTTAATGGCGTTATAAGCGCACATGACGGAACCCGCGTGTCCCTCCACGACAGCCGCGCGAAACGCGGGCAGATACGTGTCCTCCTCATCGTGCTTGCTTACGTCCACGTCGGCGAAGTGGCGCGTGGGCTCAGGTCCGCTATGAACGGCAAAATGTTTCGGGGTGGCAATGACTCGATAGTAATGAGGATCATCACCTTGCATTCCAGCGACAAAGGCAACTGCCATACGAGCGCTAAGGAATGGATCCTCGCCATAGGTTTCCTGGCCGCGGCCCCAGCGCGGATCGCGAAAGATGTTTACGTTTGGGGACCAGAAGTCCAGGCCGTGAAAAAACGGAAAGGTACCCTTCCGTACAGCCTGGACGTGAACGATTCGCCCTTCAATGCCGATGGCGGTGGCCATTTCGTGAATGCGTGCTGTATCGAAGGTCGCAGCCAGTCCGATGGGTTCGGGAAACTCGGTGGTGCCGTCGACCGCAATGCCGTGCAGCGCTTCGCTCCACCAGTCATAAGCCGGCACGTTCAAGCGGGGGATCGCGCGTGCCTGGTTCACCAGTTGCGAGGCTTTTTCTTCCAGCGTCATGCGGTGCACCAGGTCTGCCGCGCGCTCTTCGGCTGAGAGTTTAGGATTCATGTACGGAGCACTCGAAGTATCCTGAGCCGCAACGGGGGAAGCAATGAGAGCACAAGCGACCATTACTAAGACAAGTCGACCGGAATAGTTCATAGCATTTTCCTCAATAAAATAGCGGGCCTCGGCGCCCTCAATTCGTCACCCCATCCCTTGCCCCTCGGCACAACAATCCTCAGAAATAGGGGCGAGCTCTAGCCTCGAGAATCGAGCCAGCCATTCGACGTAGCGCAGCAAGAGTCCTTTCATTTCGCGCCGCTCGCTGATTCCGTAGAGAAGAGTCTCGGTGCAAAGTCGTTGAGATCGCGGCGCCACGTCTGCCATTCGTGGTCTGTTCCAAGAGACTCGTAGAAGACGTGCTGAATCTTCATTTCCTGAAGTGAGGTGTGCAACCGTAAGATTCCCGCCCGCATTCGTTCCGGCTCCTGCGTGCCGACTCCAAGCCAAAGCAAGTGCACTTTCTTTTTGAACGCCGCGGGATCCGCGAAAACACCGTTGTAGTCGTTCTTGACATCGAGTTTCCGATCTCCCTGCATGAGCATTCCGCCCGCGCCACTGAATCCGCCAATGTAAGAAAAGAGATCGAGATGATTCAGCGTGATCTTGAATGTCTGCATTCCTCCCATCGAAAGGCCTGCCATCGCGCGGTGATCACGATCGGAGAGCGTGCGAAAGGTTGCGTCGATGTATGGAATCAGGACCTGAGTTACATCCTCCTCAAATGCCGCTGCCATATCCTGCATTGCTTTCATCATCTCGGGAGAGCCGAAGGTTTTCCGGTCAGATCTGGCGGAGCCTGGCCAGCGCGACGGGCATAGCCGTATGCCATCACGATAATCATCGGCTTGCATTTACCCGCTGCGATTAGATTGTCCAGGATGAAATTCGCGCGCCCTTGTCGAATCCAGCCAGTCTCATCCTCGCCGGCACCATGCTGTAAATAGAGCACCGGATAACGCACTTTCGTCTGCGTATCATAATTCGGCGGCAGGTAAACCAGGGCGTGCCGCCAATTGCCGGTTACCTTCGACTTGTACCAAACCTCGCGAACCTCGCCGTGCGGCACATCCTGGATCGCATAGTAGGTCGAGCCTGGTTCCGGAACTTCAACCATGCTCGCGTACTTGCCGCCCCCAAAGAACGCAAGGCTGTTGGTATCGCTGACTTCGGCGCCGTCAATAATGAACATGTAGTAATGCAGGCCCGGAACAAGAGGCGCCGTAGTGATCGTCCAAAATCCATTCGTCTGCTTCTCCATGTCCAGCTTCGGGCCACTCCAGAAGTTCACCCTTACTTTCGCCGCGTCGGGAGCCTTCACGCGAAGTTGCACTTTGCCGGTACCGTCCACGCGGGGATATTCCGCGCCCCAAACGTTCGTTTCGGCAGGGTGAAAATCGCTCGATACCTGCGCGCAACAAAGACCAGCGAGAAAAAGGATTGCCAATCCAATATCTTTCATGAGTCCTCGCCTCAATTGCTGTTCCAGAAGCTGACGGAAACTTCATGCCGAAATGAAGCAAGCCATATGAGGTCGCGGAAACTCAATGTTGACCGCTCCACTAGTTGCCGTGACATTAATGCCGAGATCAGTTGGATAAACGAGCTTGGGATTGGTGCTGGCGATTGGGATTCTCGTGATCGCGGCGCCATCAATTCTCCATACCGCAAGAAATGTTTGCTCGGGCGAGCGCATTCCCAAGGCAAGGGGCGCTTCACGGTTCGTAACGTCTGAAGTGGCGAGCGGATAAAAAGGCACTGCCGCAGGTATGTGCTTGCGAATTTCCTTGTAAACGCGAATTCCGTCCGCGACCTGTGCCAGCGCTTCCGGAGACAGCGAGTCGAGCCGGCCGCTCTGATGGATGCGGCACATCATCGCCGTGACCATGTTAAAGCTGGCTTGATCGGCGTCAGCATTCGCTAGCGGGTAAGACCAGATTGCAAGTTGCTCAGGTAATACCGCAGCAGATGCACCCACCAGAATCGCGGGCAGCTTCAAATAGTCTTCCTGATCAGTCATGGACTGTAGCTGGAGACGGCTGAGCATCGCATAGTCCATGCGCCCGCCTCCGCTGCCGCAATTTTCAATGACCAGGTCGGGATATCGATTCAGAATGCCATCTAACCACGCAAGATGTGCGCGATTGTGCTCGAGCAGTCCTTGTCCCAAGCTATCGGCATTGATCTCGGTGCCCTGCAGAGAATCGACGTTGTAGTCCATCTTGATATAACCAATGCCGTACTCCTTCACAAGTCTTGCGATCACCTGATCGAGATACGCTCTTACCTCAGGATTGCGGAAGTCGAGCAGAAGCCGCGAATTCTTGAACACGCGCTTGCCATGACGGATCAGGAACCAGTTATCCGGTTTTTGGGCAAGCAAGGACTTTGCCCCGGCAACTTCTGGTTCGAGCCACAGTCCCGGAGTCATTCCGGCTGCTCGGATTCGATCCGTTACAAACCTGAGCCCGTTTGGCCAACGTGTGCCGGAGGGCTGCCATGCGCCAATGGTTTGACTCCAATCCTCATGCAGGTCAGCGTACCATCCAGCGTCGATCACGAAGTACTCGCAGCCTGCTTTTGCTGCGGCGGCGATGATCGGCAACTCCTTGGCTTCGGTCGGATCGCCCCACAGACAATTCATGTAGTCGTTAAAAATGACCGAGCAGCGCGCATTGTCCTTGTGATTTTTCAGATAAACCGCTCGCCGGAACCTTGTCAATGCCTCGACAGCCTCACCGAAGCCCCCGCGTACGCACCCAATTGCGACTGGAATAGTCTCGTAGGTCTCGCCAGGCTTCAGATTCTTCCATGCTGCAGAATGCAAGTCGTCTGGGCCGCCGAGATAGGCGTAAACGTCGTCCGCGTGATTGTCGTGCTCCGAACTATTGGAAATTTCCCAATACCAGGAGCCATTGTGTTCGATCTGCCAGAACCAGATCAGACCAAGACTTGTGTTCTCGGCCATGGCTATCGGCAGATAGCGCTCAGTGGACCAACTGCCGATGCTTCCTGCCTGCGCCTCCGACCAACTGGTGCGCTCGTTCTCGACAAAACCCATCTCGGAAGGACGCAACCTGTGCCACTGGCCCTCGGCCATCCAGCTATTAAATGCAACATGGATACGCAGTTCACGGTCGTAATTCTGTGGATCAGCAAGGCCGTGCAGCATCGCTGAACTTAAGAACTCGATGCCCACTGGCGAGCTTCCGCCATTGGTGACCCGCGAATATCGGCGAACCACGGGAATTCCATTGAAGGCCTCGTAAACAGATTCCACTCGCAAGCTTAATTTCGGATCAGTATGCGCACACACCAGGCGATTGCCTCGCTGCGTCGATTCCTCGCGATGCCCTTCAAAAAGCATCCGAGCTCCAGGTTGCCCAATGCCTGATTTCATTCCCTGATCAGGAGAATTCTCCCCGCTACATTGAAGAGCGACTTCTACACCGGCAAAATCGTTGGCGAGTTGCGTGCCTGCTGGAACCAGACGTTTTTGTCGTAATCTTCCGGCTGTCACGTCGAAGCTGAATATCAGATCGTCCGTCCGCCACTGAAACGATTCTGGGGTTCCCGCAGTCGACACAGGAGGGGAGGCCTGCGACACAAAAGCGCCCAAGGTCGCCACTCCCCCCGAAAGAAGAAATTGTCGCCTATCCACGAGCATTGGATATCGATAACGTTACCGATAGCTGCAGATTCTAGCAGGCGAGTCAAGCCTTTGAATGGTTAAGCAGAGCCGCGCACGATCAGGCAACCGTCAGCATTTGGAACCGGTGGCATTCATCCGGCCAGCGTTGCCAACATCAAGATTACGATTACGAACATGGAAATGGTTTGGGCTCGTTCCACCGTAACCGACGGCTCCGCTTTATGACGGATGGGAGAACCTCAGGTGTGTCCCTTGTGTCGCGAGATCGCTTTGGTCAAGGACCGCCGAGTCGATCTCCGTACAACCAGCTCGGGTTGTAGCACGACATTTTCAGGCTTTGGCAGGATCTTTGAGTCCAAAATCCCGAGCGCAATCCGTGCGGCTTCCTGTCCAATTCGCCGGCTGTGTTGATTAATGCTTGAGAGTGGAACGCTCAGGGCATCGTCATAGTGGAGATTGCCGCAGCCAATCACCGCGATGTCCTCGGGGATACGCACACCCTGGTCCAGCGCGTAGTTCATAGCTCCCATGGCCATGGGATCATTGAAGCAGAAGACTCCATCGGGTCTTGCCTTTAGACTCAAGATCTGACGCATGGCGTCCGCGCCGCGCTGCCTTGTTTCCACATCTCCCGTGGGCTCGGTGATGATGTAATCATCAATGACTTTGATTCCGCTTTGAGTCAGGGCTCGTTTATATCCTTCCACTCGACGGATGCCGGGGCTTGTTTGTGGTCCGCGGATGTGCGCGATTCTCTTGCAGCCGATATCAATCAAGTGCTTGGTTGCCAGCATTCCGACTGCTTCGTCATCAACGCCCACAAAGTTGGCCAAAAGCCCAGGCAAGCTACGATCGATTAGTACATAAGGAGTCTTTTGCTTTTCAATTCGGAAGAAGAGGTCGACAGTCGAGCGGCAGGACGCGATGATCAATGTGTCCAGCCGGCGTGCCAGGAGTTGGTTGATCTCCTCTTCTTCGAGATCCGGGTCTTCGTCGGAAGATGAAACAATCAAATAGTACCCGCTTTGTCGCAAAGCCTCCGAAAGAGATTTGGCGATTTCTGCGAAGAATGGATGAAGCAGGTCTGGAACGACCAGACCAATTAGATACGTGCGGCCAGTTACCAGGCTTCGCGCCGCCAGGTTTGGACGGTAGTCAAGTTCCTTAACACGGGCCAGAACTCGTTCGCGAGTCTCATCTCCCACGTCAGGGTGATTGCGCAAGACCTTGGATACGGTGATAACCGACACGCCAAGATCTCTGGCAATGTCTTTCATTCGTGTGGTCATGAATGCGACTCATTATATAAAAATACCGACACCGTCCGACTCTGAGCCGCGGTAACTGCGTCGGGATGGGAAGTTTGACTTGGTTCTCACAAGGCAGGGTCCCACCGCCGTGTTTCGCAATCCCGGCAACGGCCTCACGAATTCAATCAAATCGCACACGTGACACAAGCTGGGCTGCATTTTCAACCAGAGCTGGCCCGCCAAAACCTGGTATTGACATCGGTAACTTTATCGATATACATTGGCCAGCCAACAGTCGGTCCTCGGCCTCTTTGGCGACGCACGATCACTCGGATCAGCGCATGAACAAATCAGGGATGAAGACTTTAACCGGTCCCGCCTTCTCAATTACCGCGACCATCGATCCTGCCCGAGTACCCACTCTCGTTCTCCGCACGAAGGCTCGAATGCCAGCAATCGGTTTGGGAACGTTTGGCTCAGATCATGTCTCTGCTTCCGAAGTTGCGGCAGCAGTGGAAGGAGCCGCCGCCGTTGGATACCGCCATTTCGATTGTGCATCCGTGTACGGCAATGAGCACCAGATCGGCCACGCGCTCCACAACATCTTGCAAAGTGGTATCCAGCGAAAAGAATTGTGGATCACTTCCAAGTTGTGGAATGACAAGCATGGCGAGAACGATGTAATCCCTTCCTGCCGACGATCCCTTTCCGACCTCAGACTCGATTATCTCGATCTGTACTTGGTGCACTGGCCTTTTCCTAACTACCACGCTCCCGGTTGCGATGTGAATTCCCGCAACAAAGATGCGAAACCCTACATCCACGCAGAATTCATGAAAACCTGGCGAAAGATGGAGGAGTTGGTGGATCTCGGCCTGGTTCGTCATATTGGGACTTCAAATATGACGATCCCCAAACTAAGGCTTGTGCTCAAGGATTCCCGCATCAAACCGGCAGTCAACGAGATGGAACTGCACCCGCATTTTCAGCAACCAGAGCTGTTTGAGTTCGTCCGAAGCAACGGTATGGTCCCAGTTGGCTATTGCCCGATTGGTTCGCCAGGACGGCCAAAGCGGGATCGCACTCCCGAAGACAGCGTACCGACTGAGGATCCGGTGATTGTGAAAATCGCGAATCGTCTCGGCGTACACCCTGCAGTGGTGTGCGTGAAATGGGCCATCCAGCGCGGACAAGTGCCTATTCCTTTTTCAACCGATCGGAACCATTACCTGAGCAATCTCGAAGGCGCTGTCAGCGCGCCGCTCACGGAAGCTGAGATGCGCGAAATCAGCGCCATTGACCGGAACTGTCGACTCATCAAAGGCCAGGTCTTTCTCTGGAAAGAGGGACAATCCTGGGATGATCTTTGGGACGTGAACGGTCAAATCACGCCTCCATGATCCCCAATTGCAGAACTTTTAGGAGAGTTCGTGCGCGTGGCGGTCAACCAGCAGAGTATGCGGGCCGCGTTTCTGCCCGGAAATGACAAAGTCGAGCTTCGCACCTTGCCCATACCTCGTCCGGGACATGGCGAAGTGTTGCTCAGAGTGAAGGCGTCCACCATTTGTGGTTCCGACATTCGCTGCATTTATCACGAGCACCTCGGCAGAGGTCCCGAAGGCTATCAAGGAGTCATCGCCGGTCACGAACCCAGCGGTCAGATCGTAGAGGTCGGGCCTGGTTGTCGTCGTTTTTCTGATGGCGATCGGGTCGTCGTCTATCACATCTCTGGCTGCGGCGTGTGTAACGATTGCAGACGTGGTTACATGATCTCCTGCACAAGCGAAAAATACCGGCGGGCATACGGATGGCAACGCGACGGCGGAATGGCCGATTACATGATCGCGGAGGAAAAGGATCTCATCGCTCTTCGGGATGAACTTTCCTATGCGGACGGCGCGCAGGTTGCGTGCGGATTTGGGACAGTCTATGAAGCTATTGAAAAGATCGGGGTCGACGGCAACCATTCCGTGCTCATCACCGGACTTGGGCCAGTAGGGCTCGCCGCCGCCGCACTTTGCCGCAAGATGGGCGCTCAGACAATTATCGGCATTGATGTTGTTGCCGAACGACTGCGATTGGCCGAGTCCCTCAAGCTATGTGACTTTGTGCTGAATGCAGGCAGCAACAATGTAATTCAGATTCGAGACCTCACTAACGGTTTTGGCGTCGAGCGGGCGATTGATTGTTCCGCGAGCGCAACGGCACGCGCCATTGCAATTCGCGCAACGCGCAAGTGGGGGAAAATTGTTTTCGTGGGTGAAGGAGGGACGGTGGAGTTTAATCCGTCTGCGGACATCATTCACGATCAGAAGACGATCCATGGTTCATGGGTGACATCGACGTGGCTGATGGAAGAATTAGTCGAGCGCCTCGTCCGATGGAACCTGCACCCCGCTGAAATCATTACCCATCGCTTCACCCTGGAAGATGCTGCGGAAGCCTATGCACTGATGGCCTCGGGAAAGTGCGGCAAAGTCGCCGTCTGCTCGGATGAGGAACTCACGCTCAAATGACGCTGACTTGGGAAGTAATTCTGAAAGACCGGCTACAACTTTACGGACACCGCAATTGGCTCGTGATCGCGGATTCAGCCTATCCGGCACAATCCAAACAAGGAATCGAAACCATTGTGGCCCATGACGAGCAGATGACTGTCCTCGCACGAGCATTTGAGATTCTGCGTGAGTGTAGGCATCTCAAAGCCAAAATCTACACCGACCAAGAATTGAGTTTCGTTTCGGAAAGTGACGCGCCAGATGTCACTTCATACCTGCAGCAACTGAGGGTCCTTGCCGAAGGATATGAAGTTTGCGTTCTGCCGCATGAAGAGATCATTCTCAGTCTTGATCGGACTGCTGAAACGTTTAAAGTGCTTCTGGTCAAGACCAACATGCGCATTCCCTATACCTCAGTATTTTTCGAACTCGAGTGTGGATACTGGAACGCACAAGCTGAAGACCGACTTCGTGCTGCAATGCGCGCTGAAAGTCAAGGCCGAGAACCCAAGCATTGGCAGAAAGCATCCATCGCAGGACGTATTGAAATATGAAGGCGCTCGTACTTCAGCAAGCCGGACAAGCCTCAATCGAGGCAGTGCCCGAGCCGACGGTGAACCTTGGCGGCATCCTGTTGCGCGTGCAAATGGTCGGCCTTTGCGGAAGCGATTTGAACTCCTTTCGCGGACTAAATCCATTGGTTTCGTTTCCGAGAATTCCTGGGCATGAAGTCAGTGCCACAGTCGTGGACGGGGAGAGCGAACTGCTCCCCGGCACTGATGTAGCTCTGAATCCTTATACCAGCTGCGGCCAATGCGCGTCGTGCCTGCGCGGGCGTCCGAATGCGTGCCAGTTCAACCAGACTCTCGGCGTGCAACGGGACGGCGCATTGGCCGAGTTCATTGTGATGCCGCGAGAGAAATTGTATCCGGCGAAACTCTCGCGAAAGGAATTGTGCCTGGTTGAACCGCTCACCGTCGGCTTTCATGCGGTTGCGCGCGGCAGGGTGACGGCAGATGACAAGGTCGCAATTGTTGGCTGTGGCGGAGTAGGGCTGGGAGCAGTGCTGGCCTCGAGTGCGCGAGGGGCGTGCACGATCTGCATTGATGTGCATAATGAAAAGTTAAACTTGGCGCGAGCAGCAGGCGGAGCTCACTGCATCAATAGCCTCACCGAATCGCTGCATCATCGTTTGCTGGAACTAACCGACGGCCGCGGCCCAGATGTTGTAATCGAAGCAGTGGGCACGCCAGCTACGTTCCGTGCGGCGGTGGAAGAAGTCGCATTTACAGGAAGAGTTGTGTATATCGGATACGCCAAAGAACCCGTGAGCTATGAATCCCGCTTATTCGTGCAAAAAGAATTGGACGTTCTTGGATCAAGAAATGCCATGCCTGAAGATTTTCATTCGGTGATCAAACTGCTCGAAGGCGGAAAGTTTCCAGTGAACGAAGCCGTAAGCCAGATCGTTCCGCTTGAGGACGGACCGATTGCATTGAGTTCCTGGAGCGAAAACCCGTCGCGGTTCAAAAAACTCTTGATATCGCTGGATTAGTCACCGTGAATACATACACCAGGGAATCAACCAACAGCATCGCGGCCAGCGTCAAACCTGGCCTGTTTCGGACCGCGCGGGGTGAGAACCTCACCATCACATTCATACTGATCACCTCGTTGTTTCTGCTTTGGGGTTTCTGCAACGGCATGATTGACATCTTGAACAAGCACTTTCAGGACACATTGCACATCAACAAAGAGCAATCTGGGCTGGTCCAAGCAGCCAATTACCTTGCTTATTTCCTCATGGCCATCCCGTCCGGCTTCATGGCGAAGAAAATCGGTTACAAAGGTGGCATACTTTTTGGCTTGTCCTTGATTGCGGCCGGCGCGTTCTGGTTCATTCCGGCAACAAATATTGGTACCTACTGGGCGTTTCTGCTCGGTCTGTTTGTCATCGGTGCAGGCATGACGTGCCTGGAAACGATTGCGAATCCGTACGCGACGGTTCTGGGATCGCCTGAAACTGGGCCCATCCGCATCAACATTGCACAAACCTTGAACGGCGCCGGCTGGATCCTCGGGCCCATCATTGGTGGATATTTTGTTTTTGCCGCAACCGACGGCGCGAATTCCAATGCAGGTCTTTCCACGCCTTACATGGGCATCGGCCTGTTTGTTCTTTTTTTGCTGGGTATTTTCGCTATCTCGCGGGTTCCAGACTTACATGTTCAAGATGAAACTCATCCGTCAGGTTCGACACTGAGTCGTGTAAAGCCGTCGGGACGCCAATTAGTAGGTATTGCAGTCGCCTTGGCTGCAGTGCTCGGGGTGCTGTATTTCTTCATCGCGCCGATTCTGGGACTGGTTTGGACTTTGCTTCAGCTGAATGAAGGCTTGTTCCAGCCGGTGAAGTACGGTCTGTTGATCGTCGCGTATATCTCTGGGTTCTTATTGGTTTCACGAAACTGGGACATGTTCCGGCGCAGCCATTTCACGCTTGGCATTGTTGCAGAGGCACTCTACGTGGCCGCGCAGACCGGCATTTTTAGCTTTTTTGTGAATTACGTTCTGGAGAATGATCCGGGTGTGACCCGACTCCAAGCCTCCAGATGGCTGGGTGCCATCGGTTTCGTGTTGTTCATGACGGGCCGCCTATGCGGCAGCGCAGTCATTAGCCAATTTAAAGCAGAACGCGTGCTCGCAATCTACTCGTGCGTCAATGTTGTTCTCGTCGCAATAGCCATGCGCGGCGGCAAAGTGGGAATGTACGCGATGTTTGCCACATTCTTCTTTATGTCTGTCGGATTCCCCACGATCTTTGCGCTAGGTATTCGCGGTTTGGGTGAACACACAAAACTGGGGTCGTCGCTGATCGTGATGTCTATTGTCGGAGGAGCGATCGCTCCGCCATTCATGGGCCACATTGCAGACCGGCATTCGATGCGCGCTGGTTTTGTGGTACCTCTCGTTTGCTTTGTGTTCGTCGCTCTCTACGGATTCACCTGGGCAAAGCTCAACACGCTTGCTTCGTTATCTCTCCCAGAGAAATAGAAAATGACTCTCTTGCCTTCATCGACGCCAAAGGTCGGTTCGCTTGCAATTCTTTTAGCGGCGGCTTCCCTTCTCTATTCGCAGAGCGCTACCTCTCCGACGGCCTCGGAAAGCCCGGGAAAGATCGATCAGATCTGGCAAAGAGCCAGCAGCAAATACGAGACTCAGCGCGCTGGTCTGCTGAAACAAGTAGATGAAATTAATCAGATGGGACCGTTCCGGCCTGATTGGGAATCATTGCAGAAATATGACGCGCCCGAATGGTATCGGGATGCAAAGTTCGGGATTTTCATTCACTGGGGAGCCTATTCGGTCCCAGCATTCGGCAACGAATGGTATCCGCGGATGATGTATGTGAAGGACTCTACGGAATACAAACACCACATCGAAACTTATGGCCCGCAGGACAAGTTCGGATACAAAGACTTTATTCCCATGTTCAAGGCCGAGCATTTCGATGCAACGACCTGGGCCGAGTTATTCAAGAAAGCCGGAGCAAAATACGTCGTCCCGGTCGCGGAGCATCATGACGGGTTCGCGATGTACGACAGCAGCGTAAGTGATTGGACCGTCGCCAAACTGGGCCCGCATCGCGACACCACCGGCGAGCTTGCCAAGGCGGTGCGGGCAGCGGGCCTGCATTTTGGCCTGTCATCCCATCGTGTGGAACACAATTTCTTTTTGGGACCAGGCCGCACGATTTCTTCCGATGTGAACGACCCGCAGTACGCCATGCTGTACGGACCGGCGCATACCTGGATCATGAACCCGGGGGGCACTCCGCTCAACAACGATTTCACGTATGTCTCCAGAGCGTGGACGGATGATTGGCTCGCTCGATCTGCGGAACTGGTTGAGAAATATCATCCCGACGTCGTGTACTTCGACTGGTGGATTGGGCAGCCGTCGATTCGCGCGAATCTCACCCGATTCGCGGCCTTTTACTACAACAGCTCGCTCAAATACGGTGATCACGTTGGCGTCATCAACTACAAGGATTACGCGATGCAAGACCACTCTGGCGTCCTCGACATTGAACGCGGACAACTCGGCGATCTGCGCGCCCTACCCTGGCAGACGGATACATCCGTTAGCAACAAATCATGGGGCTACATCAAAGACGACACATTCAAGTCTCCGGAATTTATCGTTCACCAACTAATCGACATCGTCAGCAAGAACGGGAATCTGCTGTTGAACGTCGGTCCGCGCCCCGATGGCACGATTCCGGAAGAGGTCCAGCAAGTGCTTCTTGAGGTGGGCGCATGGCTGAATACGAATGGTGAGGCCATTTACGGTACTCGCCCGTGGAAGATTTACGGCGAGGGCCCAACGAAAGTAACCGCCGGAACATTTCACGACACTGACACAGCGAAGTACACCACCGAGGACTTTCGTTTCACCACCAAAGGCGACGTGCTTTATGTCATTGGACTCGTTTGGCCGCGAAACGGAGAGGCGGTAATTCACTCAGTCGCACCAGCCGTAGGCAGCGAACCTGTCTACTCCATCACTCTTCTGGGCGGCGAGGCTAAAGTGGAGTTCGACCAGCGGGCAGATGGCCTGCGCGTGCGGCTGCCTGGCAACCCTCCCGCTAAGTACGCTTATGTCCTCCGTCTAACGTTCGATCATACGTCGCAATAGCACTCTGGCAGCGGATTCGTTTATTTCTCTAGACCACACTGCGCTATATTCGTTAAAGTTATCGATACCTGCAAAAAGCACGCGATGAATCTCACAGAAATCGCCAGACTGGCCAAAGTCTCAGCCGCGACAGCGTCGCGCACAATCAATGGAATGCCCAGCGTGCATCCGGTCCTCGCTCGTCGAGTCTGGCGAGTGATAGAACAAGTTGGTTATTATCCCAATATTCAAGCCCGGGCACTGATCTCAGGACGCAGCCGGATCTTCGGCTTGCTCGTTGCGGAAATCAGCAATCCTTTTTTCCACGAGGTTATCCAATCGTTTGCTCAACTGGGTATCAAACACAGATACGAGATTCTTCTGACCTCGATAGGCGAGGATGCAAACCAACTCGAAATCGCCGCACGGAGAATGATCGAGCGCAGGGTTGATGGGGTTGCAATCCTGACTTTCGGGCCAGACCATTCACTAGTCGAGTTTTTCAGAAACCGGAAGGTGCCTGTATTTTCGATCGGCGTAGACTCACCTGGACAGTTTCTCAACACGGTCCGCATTGATTACCAGCATGGCATTCGTCAGGCTGTGCAGCACTTGGCAGCCTTGGGGCACCTGCACATAGCTTTTGTCAGCGGGCCACCACGCTTGAACACAGCCCTGCTGCGGAGAATCGCCTTCCAAGAATGCATGAAGGAGATCGGTCTGGTAGTGACTCCAGAACTGCTCGTCGAGGGAGATCACACTATGGAAGCTGGCATGAAAGCCCTGTCGACGCTCGCTGCTCTGCCAAATCGCCCGTCGGCGGTGATTTGTTCGAATGATCTGATTGCCATCGGCGTAATGCGCCAGGCATTCGAGCTGGCACTTGATGTTCCGGGCGAACTGTCCGTCGTTGGATTTGACGACATCCGATTGGCGCAATTCATGATTCCGCCATTAACCACCGTGCGGATGTCGCAAACCGAGATCGCTGAGAGTGCGTTTACGGCGTTGCTCGAATGTGTGGAGTGCGAGCACGGCAGATCTTTGCACGAACCGGGAATCATTAGAACTAATCTCGTCCTCCGACGTTCCACCGCGCTCGCGCCTCATCGACGCATGAAGACCGGTTGCAGTGGCAGCCAATCCGCTACGTCGAAACAGGGTCTCGATTCGTCTTTAAGTGAGCAAGTGCGAAAACAATCGAGCCAGAACCCGTCCTCAGATGTCGTCTGACAAGCGAAGATATGCCCTACCAGTAATGCACTGCAACTATGGTCGGCAAACCAGGGATATCATTCACAACATTGCTGTGGAGCACTATTTGGAGGTTCTTTTGGCTCCAGCCTTTTGGGGCATGCTTTGCGAATTCTGCGATCATTTGTGGGTTTGTGGCGAAGTCACCTGCAGCTCGGGTGCCAGTGTGATCAAGTCCCGCGATCGTCACAAGGACGCTTCCCGTCTTTGAGTCCAGGATGCGCGAAACAATGGCGTAGTCCTCGGTAAACTTCCCGTTGAAAAATTTCGGCCACCACGAGCGAGAGCGGTCAAATCGGTCTTGAACGTGCATTTGTGGTGAGTCGCCAGCGTCAAATACGAAGCGAAGGCTATCGGTCATATTGAGCGTCCAGCTATTGTTGAATGCACCGATTAACACGGCCGAACCCTGACGCAAATCACCAAAGGAAAGATCGCTGCCAAAACGCAAATCAAAAGCATGGCGACGCGAAGTCAGGAAAGACGAGATCTGCGAGGTTGCAGAGGCATCACCGATGGTTAAGTACGTGTCCTGCACCGGAATGAAGTCCTCGCCAGCAAAATTCTTGAGCTCAGCCCTCGGCACGAGCACTTCCAGGCTGGGCGTATCGTCCGGTTGGCGCGCATGGCTCTTTCGATAGCGGTCCCGGGCCTCGACGGAAAGACGGTAAACACGATTGCTGCCCGTGCACACCAAAACCGGTCTAGAGTTAGCTACTACAGGTTCCCAAAAGAGATCCAAAGCACTGCTAGAATGGGCTGAGATGTGACCGCTGATCAAGCCGGTTGCAGCGGCTACCACCAATCCAGCCAGCAACACAAGCGCCGCCCAAACCGTTTTTCGTTGCCTCGGAACCGTACCGCCAACCGACGCATCTTGGCTTGAACCAACTGATTCGGGACGAACTGGTTCCGCAGCTGCTGCCACCTGAGACAAGGCCAGCTCAGAGCGATGAAACTGTGCCTTGTATGAACCAGTTGGGATATCAATCTTCCACTTGCCAGGCGCATTCTGGGCCTGATAGTACTGCGCTAAGCGCTTCCTGATATCAGCAGCGCGGAGGCGCACAATCGGATCGTCTGCCGTGTCGTAGTTGGGAGCGCGCCCGAAGACCTCGATCCCTATGACGCGCTCACGAAGCGAATCCTCCATGCCCGCGAGGCTGTGCTCTACTACGTAGCGGAACAGCTCCTGGCATTGGCGGCTAGTTCGAAAAGGGACGCTACGGAGAATGTCCTCCAGCTGCTCAAGAATCCCTTGTCGGGCACCAACCGTAACAGGCTCGACAACCGAATTATGATGAGTGGCCACGGGGAACGAATAAAGCGCTTTGGTGTCAATCTTGCAAGAATGTGACGGTATTGTACCGCTACAGTTAACGATTAAAGCTGCTTTTTATCCCCACCGGCAATTGATTGTCAACACAAGATTTTCCGTCCGTAGCAGCGGTACGCTACCGTAGCCAACCTAGACACAGCCGGCAATCGGACATATCCCTTGCGTTCCGCGCCCTGTAGCGCCTGCATGGCCATGGAACTCGTTGGGTTTTGAGCGCTCCGGGTATTCCAGAAATCAAGGAGCAGTTCGCCAATGTCAATATTTCGAGGTTTTTCCGCGCTTCTGCCATTGGCCGTTGCTGCCCTCGTGATAAGTACAGGCGTGCGCGCCACCTACGGTCAGACTGCAGCTTCCACGGCTGTCTTCTCGGGTTCGGTTTCCGACTCCTCGGGCGCACGCGTGGCGGGTGCGACCGTCACTATTAGCAGCCCCGAGAAAGGAATTACGCGCACCTTCAAAACCGACGGCGAAGGGAATTTTTCATTTCCACTTTTGCCGGCTGCAACGTACACCCTGACAGTTTCAGCGTCAGGCTTCAAGACCTCCAAGCAGGAAGGAATAACCCTTGAGGTGGGACAATCGGCGAGCCAGAACGTCACCCTGACAATCGGATCTGTTGAGCAAATCGAGGTTACAGCGCAGGCCCCCCTGCTTCAGACCGAGAACGCCAATCTCGGAGCGGAAGTCTCTACAAAGATGGTAACGGAGATGCCGCTCAATCTTCGAAACGTATTTAACTTTGTCCAGCTGAACTCGTCCGTCAACAATTCCCAACGCCAACTCATCGAATCCGGAGGATCGCAAGGCACAGCCGACCAAGACGTCTCTTTCTTCAATTTCGGTGGGGGCTTTTTTGGTACCACCGCATTCCTGCTGGATGGCGCTTGGGATTCCATCGGGAGCTGGGGTGGAGTTATTTACGTTCCGTCGCCCGACAACGTGCAGGAGTTTAAGGTTCAGCAGCACTCCTTCACCTCACAATACGGTTGGAGTACTGGTAACGTCGTTAACGTAGTTACAAAATCTGGAGGCAGCAGTCTGCATGGAGACGCGTACGAGTACTTGCGCAATGGCAAGCTCGATGCCAACTATTTTTTCAACGCGATAAATCATCAGCCTAAACAGAATTCACACCGAAACCAGTTTGGCTTGGCGCTTGGCGGGCCGGTTTACATCCCCCGCCTCTACAAGCAGCGCAACAAGACATTCTTCTTTTTCAACTGGGAGTCCCATCGCCAGAACGATCCACTTACCGCGAATGTTGATACCGTACCCATTCCCGCTTTTCGTACGGGTGACTTCTCGGCCAAGCTGGGATCTCAGGCATCCAACTGTGGTCCAAACCAGAACCAGCCCTGCGTCGATGCACTGGGAAGACCCGTGATCAGTGGCGCCATTTACGACCCCTTCAGTACCCGCCAGATCGCAGCGGGGCAGGTGGATCCGGTAACTGGTTTGACGGCTAACCAGACCGGGTGGATTCGTGACCCCATTACAGGAAACAATCTGCCAAATGCGATCAACGGAATTGACCCAGTTGGCCAAAACCTAATTAATTTTTATCCATCACCCATTAACAGTCAGCTATCGGGGAATTGGACGGCTGCGGGCCTTGGCGCAAACAACTCGGACGAGTTCAGCGGCAGAATTGACCATAACCTTAGCGACAACACGCGGCTTTACGGACGATACTCCTACAAACGGGAGTTCAAGGATGAGTCGCCAGCGTATTTTGGTGCCACCAATCCCGCCGGCCCCGGACAGAGGAACCCGAACAATCGATATAGCATTGCGTTTGGTGCCAGCCACATCTTCTCCCCTGTCTTTACCATGACCGGTAACCTGGGTCTCATGCACTGGGTGGAAGGCAATGATATGCAAAGTAAGGGTTTCAAGGTTTCCACCCTTGGCCTGCCCGCTTTCATAGATCCCATCTCTCCGGAATTCCCGGTGATCTCTGCTACGGGTTACCGAGGCGAGGGGCCGCAACAGGGTGCCGGACAAGGCGCATTTCCTCGTGCCGCCGCCACAGGTTCCCTGGACTTTGTCGAAGTGCAGGGCAAACACCAGCTAAGCTTCGGATATATGGCCATTGCTCTCACCGAGAATGGCGGTCGGTTCCACACCACCGTCTTCAACTTCGACAACGTGTTCACGGGCGGGCCGGACCCTAGCAATGTTAACTCGCTAACAGGCGATTCCATGGCGTCTCTGTTGCTGGGCACCCCTGCCAATGGGAACACGGGGCTCGCAGTTTCCCAGATCTCCCGCCAATGGCTTCACGGACTGTATTTGCAGGACGACTGGAAGGCCACGCGAAAGCTCACCCTCAATCTCGGAATCCGCTGGGAATTACCCCGCCCCCTGACGGACCGACTGGACCGGCTTGCTCGATTCGATTACAACGCGGTCAATCCGATTAGCACGGCAGTCGGCAACACCTACCACGGCCAACTGGTATTCGCCACCTCCGATAACCGGGGTCAGTACGACGCCAGATACAATGAATTCGCGCCGCGATTCGGATTCGCTTATCAGTTGATGCCACAACTGGTAATGCGCGGAGGCTATGGTATCTTCTTTCCGCGTCAGTACGCGGGAGTCCCGATCATTCCCGGATTCGCCTCCGAGACTCCATATGTGGCTAGTACAAACGGAAAGGGGCCGTGCGATGGCTGCCTGTTGCGCAATGCCTTCCCGGGCGGCCTTGTACCAGTAGTAGGAAAGTCTTTGGGCGGTCTAACCAATGTAGGTTTCGATGTCAATGCAGTCTCGCCTTTGCGTAAGACGTACTCCGTACAACAGTGGTCGTACGGATTTCAGTACGCGCCGACCAAGTCTGACGTAATGGAGCTGTCTTACGTGGGCAATCACAGCGTTCATATCACCACTGGCGCGCTGAATCTCAATCAGTTGGATGCAAAATACTTGTCTATGGGGAGTGCCCTGGACGACCAGGTGCCAAATCCCTTCTTCGGCCAAATCACTTCCAGTGGCTGCGGCTTGGAGCAACCCACGGTGTCACAGGGACAACTCCTCAGGCCGTACCCGGAGTTTTGCAGTATTAACGAGAATCTGATCCCTGCGGGTAGCGGAAGCTACAATGCATTGGACGTTAACTACACTCACCGGGTGTCGCAGGGCCTCGCGCTGTTGGCGTCCTACACGTTCTCGAAGTTCCTCGACAATGTGGGAGGTCCTACGACTTGGGCCAACACCTCCGCCAATTTCTCGGAGAACATTCGCAACGTGTATAACCTGGCTGCTGAGAAGTCGGTGGATCCCAATGACATTACCCACGCATTTGTTCTCAGCTATGTTTACGAACTTCCAGTTGGCAAAGGCAGAAAGTTTGGTGCCGGAATGAACAGCGTGTTGAACGCTGTTGTGGGTGGCTGGCAGACCTCTGGTATCGCCACGTTCAAGGGAGGATTCCCTTTGAGGATTAACCTACCGAACGGCGGCGTCAACGGATTCGGAGTGGGCCAGAACGTCGACGTTATTGGCGACTATCACGTCTCAAATCAAAACCGGTTCCAGTGGTTTAACCCTGCGGCATTCGCGGCACCTGCTAAATGGCAACTCGGGAATGCTCCACGGTATTTTTCGGATCTCCGAGCGCCGGGTTACAACAACTGGGATATGAGTATTCAGAAGTATTTCCCGATCCACGAAGATGTGCGCCTGCAGTTCCGTCTGGATATGTTCAACGCGTTCAACCACGTTAACTTCTACAAGCCAGATACTAATTTCGGGTCTGGTACAATCGGGACCCTCAACGCAGCCTGGGGTCCGCGGCAAATGCAGGCAGCACTTAAGCTGTACTGGTGATGCGCGTGCGCCGGGTCTGGGTCAATGCGGTTGTCTGTTGCTGCCTGCTCTGCCTTAGGTCGGGCCTAGCCTTCACGCAACAGTCCGATACGTTTGAATCACTCTTGGTCTCAGCTCAACAAGCGCAGTCCACGAGTGATTTTCAAACTGCTGCCGCTTTCTACAGGCAAGCAGTCAAGTTCCATCCAGAAATTCCCGAAATTAGGACCAATCTCGGATTGATGTACTACCAGACGGGCAAAGATCAGCTGGCGTCTGAAGAATTTCGCGCAGCCATTCGCATCAAGCCGTCGTTGTTCGTCCCCAACCTTTTTCTCGGACTGAGTGACCTGCGCCTGAAGCGCTACAACGAAGCAATCCCACACCTTAAGCGAGCGGCGGTTTCAAAGCCCACAGAAGTTCAAGCTCAGCTCGGACTTGGTGCGGCGTACGCGGCAATTGGCAAGCCCCGGCTGGCGATCGCATCGTATTTGCGAGCCACCCAGCTCGATGCGACCAATGCTGATACTTGGTATCGCCTCGGCGTGAGTTATCTAGAGCAAGTGGAGGCCGACGCCCGCATTCTGCTGACGCGCCACAGGGACTCAGCTTACCTGCAAACGCTGATGGCGGATAACTTTTCCGACCGACACGCTTGGATACAAGCTGACCAGGCTTACAGGAAAGCTTTAAGTTCGACTGTTTTTCCCTCGGATACTCACGCAAGCTATGGTTTCGTGCTGCTTCGCCGTCATAATCTTGCCGATGCTGAGCGCGAGCTGAATGCCGAACTCGCATCCAATCCTGGCTCACTCGTAGCGAAGTTGGGCCTGGCTCGGTTGCACGTGGAACAAGGAAATACTGCACAAGGCGTTGAAGAGATTGAGCAACTCTTTAACATCGATGCCGGATTCTTGCAGACTAATGCTCAGCGTTTCAAGGCTGGTTTGTCACAACAGAAAAGTTCCGGCCTGCAGAGGCTCTTCGAGGAGAAGGAAGCATCAGGAGCGATTTCGGCAGAACTTTGGCGCATCATCAACTTTGGAACCGCGGATGCAATAACAGACATTCGGTTAGAACCAGCGAGCGTTCTCGGGAGTTCGGTCGGCAATGCTCCTCCTGAAAACGCGTCTCGATTGTTTGCCAGCGGAAAGTACCGGCAATGCAGCGATTCTCTGGCAGTACGAATTCACTTGCTGCAAGCCCACGATCTTCGGTTGCTGGCGTCTTGCGCGTACCTCACCGGCCAATACCAGGCTGCGTTCGATGCGGCGGCGAAATTGGCCGCAAATACTGCGACCGAAGCGGAAGGATTGTACTGGGAAACGAAATCCGCCCAGCGCTTGGCAACTGGAATACTTGCTCGTTCGAGTGAGATGGATTCTACCTCGCCCAAGCTGCATGTTCTGCTGGGAGACGTCTATCGCCAGCAGAAGTTCTTTCCTGATGCGGAACAGGAGTATCGCAAAGCGTTGTCGATCCAGCCAAATGACACGGGCGCGCTGTTCGGTCTCTCATTGGCTCTGCTGGCGGATGGACAGAACGATGAAGCGTTGACTTTGGCACAGGCCGCGCTCGGGCAAAATCCAGACGACCCGGAACTCAATGCTGTGACTGGCGAAATTCTTTGCGCCCGCAATGATTTTTCGGGCGCCGAGCCATACCTGAAGAAAAGTCTGAACACCAAGCCGGAGTACGTTTCTCATGTACACGCGCTGCTCGGTAAAGTGTACGCGCGGACGGGTCGAACGCAGCAAGCTATCGCCGAATTCAAGCTAGCTCTAGCGGATGACAAAGACGGGACGGTTCACTATCAAATTGCGCGACTCTACCTGAAAAGTGGGCATCGCGAAGAGGCCATGCTAGCCTTCGACATATCAGCGCGATTGAAGCGGCAGGGCTTAGAGAGGGCGTCGGTGGCAATGCAGCAGGACGAGAGCGAAACCGATCCTTAATCGCGGGCTGCAATTTCAAAGGTAAATCACACTCCACAGAGCTTCGTCGTGCGAAGCAGGTCGTACCCCGCCAAGAGCAAATCAGGTTTTAGTAACTGTCTAGGGTTACGAAAGGACACTCAGCACACAAAAGCAAATGCCCAACAAATTCCACAGATATGCTTTTCTTCTCATCATAACAAGCGTTGCGTTGGCAGCATGGCCGGCCAATCACCCGCAATTTGCGATTAAGGAATCGCAGAAGGATACGAGTGGGGTCACTTTCCGCACTGCAAGCGGAATCATGCGAGTTGAATTATGCGGAGATCGTGTTGTGCACGTAGTGGTCAGTCGGACATCAGACCTCCCCAGCCCGAAGGTTCCCGTAGTTCTGCAGCCATGCCGCGCAAGTAATTTTGAGTTCAAAGCGGACACGAAGAATCTCACGATCTCCAATTCTGTGATCAGGGTGACTATCGATCCCACCACTGGTGCGGTAACGTTCTTGTCCAAGGATGGAAAGCTTCTGTTAGCAGAACCTAAGGAAGGCGGCAAAGCCTTTGATGTGCGCTCCGTCTATGAGATGAAAACCTGGCAGCTTCAGCAGAGCTTTCTCTCGCCTTCCGACGAGGCCCAGTACGGTCTCGGCCAGCATCAGGAAGGTCTTTTCAACCTTCGCGGAGTTCCCATCCGGCTCTCGCAGGCGAACACAAATATCTCCGTTCCCTTTCTGCTTTCGACCAAGGGTTACGGCCTGCTTTGGAACAATGCGTCTCTGACAGATTTCAATCCAGCGGACCAATCGGTCGCAATCGACCCAAGCAGCGGCAAAGGAAAATTCACCACTGGCGCCGCGGGCACATATGGCTTCGTCCTAACTAGCGATAACCGTGATCGGCTGACCGTGGATGTGGGCGACCGACATGCCATCGACCTACTGAACATGTGGACTCCAACGTCCGGATCTGGCGTCGTGGATTTGCAGGCGAACAAGGAGTACAAAATCACTGCGAAAGGTGGCCCTGGAGGCGTACAGCTCGCAGTGCGCCCTCCGCAGGACACGACAACGTTTCGATCCGAGGTAGGAGAAGCAATCGATTACTACTTCTTTTACGGCCCTGAGTTAAACCGCGTCATTGCCGATTACCGTCAGTTAACTGGCGAGGCGCCGCTCTTTCCGAAGTGGGCCTACGGATATTGGCAGTGCCGTGAGCGGTATCACAGCCAGCAGGAGATTATCGATACTGCTGCCGAATTTCGGAGACGAAAGATTCCTGTCGATGCTTTGGTGCAGGACTGGCAGTATTGGGGCAAGTACGGCTGGAGCGCAATGAAGTTCGATGAGGACCATTATCCCCATCCAAAGCAGATGCTCGATCAGCTGCATTCTGAAGACCTGCACCTGATGATCTCTATCTGGTCGCGTTTTGGCGAAGACACAGACGTATATAAGAGGATGAATGCTCATTCGCTCCTCATTTCGGGAACTCCCTGGACCGATTTCTTCAACCCCGAAGCTCAAAAAGCTTTCTGGTCGGAACTCAACAAAGGGATTTTCCAGGACGGAATGGATGCGTGGTGGATGGATGCATCGGAACCAGAATTCGACATTTTGAAGGGCAAGCAGACATTTTTGGGCAGCGGTGAGTCTGTGCGAAACGCATATCCTCTATATGTAACCAAGTCTATTTACGAAGGCCAACGCGCGACAACCGATCGCAAGCGTGTCGTGATTTTGACCCGATCTGCTTTTGCTGGCCAACAGAGAAATGCGGCTGGCTCGTGGTCAGGTGACATCACTGCCAACTGGATCACACTGCGCCGGCAAATCTCCGCTGGTCTGAGCTTCAGCATGTCCGGATTGCCCTATTGGACCACGGATATCGGCGGGTTCTTTCGGCCTGAAGATCAATACACTTCCGCCGAGTACCACGAACTGCTCATTCGCTGGTTTCAATACGGGGCATTCTGTCCGATCTTCCGCGTTCACGGATACAAATCCAACGCAGAAATCTGGAACTATGGCCCTGATGTGGAGCGAATTCTCACGCAGTACGATGAGCTGCGCTATCGTTTGCTGCCCTATATCTATTCCTCCGCTTGGGGTGTTACGAAACACGGCGAAACGCTCATGCGGGCGCTTCCTCTGGAGTTTTCATCAGACTTGAAAGCGCGGGAAATCTCCGACCAGTTCTTCTTTGGTCCCGCGTTGTTGGTCAATCCGGTCACTTCCGAAGGAGCGACGCAACGGGTGTTATATTTACCCTCAGGAGTTGAGTGGATTGACTTTTGGACGGGCAAACGCACGAGCGGCGGCCAAAGGATGACCGCCGAAGCTCCGCTTGATAGGATTCCGATCTATGCCAGGGCTGGCTCTATCGTTCCCTTCGGCCCGCGAGCAGAATCGGCCGCGGCCAAAGCCGATCCGATTGAACTGCGAATCTATCCCGGAGCGAATGGTGACTTCAATCTTTACGAAGATGAGGGCGACAGTTACGACTATGAGCATGGAGCCTATTCCGTAATTCCTATCCATTGGGATGACACGGCTCGAACGTTAAGAATCGGAGATCGCCAGGGCAGGTTCCCCGGAATGCTGCAAGACAGGACGTTTCGGGTTGTGATCGTCGTAGAGGGACATGGAACTGGAGTCGCACCGTCTCCGCAACCAGACGCCACAATCGAATACGAGGGTGCAGCAAAGTCCGTGCTGGTGCTGCCGCGACCATAAGCTTTTCAGTGCTGCCTTGAACCAAGCAAACAGATCTGTGATGCACGCGAGCGCCCAGGAAAATCTATGGACGAGCAGCGCTTTGAAGATTTCGCGCTAGCCAGCTTTTTCCTTGTGTCGAGCAGCTCACAATTCTCGGAGTCTTGGGGCTCCGCTTCAACGGTATCGACATCGTTGCGACAAGTTGTGAGCGCAGCTTTCCAAAATCTGCGCTCAGAAGATTTGGCGACATGTAAGGAACTGATTCCGCGTAGCTTCTGGCTGCCTGCTGTTAAAGGCCCGCCCAAGACCGGACGATTGGCAGGCAACGTAAGAATTGAATAATTGCCTCTAAACTATTTGAGCGGCCTGAGACATAGGTGACACATTGTACCGGACACATGGGTGACACTTTCTCCCCGTAATGGGGAGGGAGTGATGGCTTGGAAGGAGTGTTCGGTGATGGATGAGAGATTGCAGTTTGTGGCTAGCTGGCGAGGCGATGGCGGAACTGTGCCGAGAGTTTGGGATCTCCCGCAAGACCGGCTACAAGATCTTCGATCGTTATCAGGAATGCGGGATTGAGGGACTCACGGACCGAAGCCGGCGTCCGTATCGCTACGCCAACCAGCTTCCCTTTCAGGTCGAAAATTTCATCTTGAATGTGAAGCGGGAACAC
>JBKPEB010000068.1:0-95135 GCA_046728215.1 Acidobacteriota bacterium
GGGCGACCTCGTGACACTTTCTCCGAGAGCTGGATGCGCGAAACGCGCCTGTCCAGTTCGATGAGCGGGAAGAGGAAACAGAACCATGCCAAACCGGACTGAGGCGGCCAGGTGAAAATCTGACCAATCGCCACCGGGAGGCTAACGTCCCTGCGCCTCTTCTCGACTCCACTCAATGACGGCTCGACTGGGGCGTTGAGTGCTATCGCCGTCGATAACAGCTACCAAGCTCTGAGCCTCGCCTCCATGGCACGTTAGGTCATAAGCACGAAGTCTTGCTGGCTGTGCGACACGAGACAATCACAAACGGGTAAACGCCCGAGATGATCGCGAGCCCCGTTAGTGGAGACACCAGGCGCAGAGGGCATGAGCCCGCAAGCCCCATCAGACCGAGATCTTGCCGCTTGCCAGATCTGACACCAACTTCAAATCGGCTTCCAAAAAGTCAAACGAGGGCAATTCCGCCGGCCTGGCCCATTGCATGTCGCGAAAAATCCGATTCTCCAGCTGGCCGCGGTATTCGCGCACCACAAAAAACCGTAACTCCACCGAGCTTCCGCTTCTGTACTCATGGCGAATCCGAGCGGCTTCTTCCTCGATTGTCGCGTGAATCCCCAATTCCTCGTCGAGCTCTCTCTGCAGAGCTGCGCGTGCCTTCTCGCCTTCTTCCACCTTCCCGCCAGGAAACTCCCACTTCAAGGGCATCGTCTGATGCTTGGTTCGTTGGCACACCAGAATCTTACCCTCGCGTACGATCAGGGCTGCCACCACGTGTTTCATCATCGGGCGGACTCGGCGCTGGCCAGGATGGCCGAGGGATTCACGCAACTGGTGAACGTAAACGCAAACAGGGCTGTGCCCACCGGACACCGCAACTCGAGCACATGCTCGCCGAACTCGGGATGCTTCACTAGGGAATACATTCGCGGCTGCTGCACCGACACGTAACTTTCCTCACCTTTGTCAGTCGCGCGGAAACGGGTGTCGTTGCCTTTTTGCGGTCGCAGGAGAGACTTGTCATCCAGCAGGATCCCGACCTCGCACGTCCCGCCTCGCGGTGAGGCCATCACCAGATTCACACCCGTGGCGTGGTATTTCAGAACAATGCGGTGTTCGCCCTCTCCCGCCGCTTCCAGATACTCCGCCGTTGAAGCCCAGCGGCCGCTGGCATAGAAGCAGTTCTCCTCGAGCGTTTCCGGCAGGGCATACTCGGCGATGGCATCTTCCTGAAATCCGCCCGCGTTGCCGATTCGACCCCGTGCATGACCCAGGTAAAGCTCACCGCTCGGCGGATAGCACACCGCCCCGTCCCGGTCCTCCGGGCGAACCGGCTCCATCAATGGCGGGAACACCAGCGTCGAATTGGCTTCCAACAGCAGTTCACGGATTACTTCTTCACACTCCCGGTATGCGCCCTCCCCAAAATGCGCGTAGCGCAGATACCCATCCTTGTCGAGCAGGTATTTTGTTGGCCAGTAGCGGTTGGCGAAGGCTTTCCAGATTTCGCGATCGTTGTCGACGACGATGGGATACGTGAGGCCAAACTCACGAATGCCCCGCTCTACATTCGACTCATATTGAGCAAAGGTGAACTCCGGGGTGTGCACGCCGATGACGGTCAGCCCCTTGTTTCCATAGCGTTCATGCCAGGCCTGGATGTAGGGCAGGGTTCGGATGCAATTCACGCAGGTGTAGTCCCAGAAATCGACCAGCACCACGCGTCCCCGCAACTGGTGGAAGCTGAGCGGAGACGAATTGAACCAGATGCGCCCGATCTCGGGCGCTCGTACTTTGCCTTTCTCGACTCTCATGCCGCGGAGCTTTCCAACTTCTTGCCCACAAGCGCCGCGCAGTACTCCACGAGATCCCGGTCGGCGGCGGAAAATGCCGCCGCGAAGTGGCTATCGATATCGAGTTCCCCCGCGACTTTGCCCTTGCGAAAGACGGGCGCCACAATCTCGGATTTGGTCTCCAGCGAGCAGGCCAGATATCGCGGATCCTTGGCAACGTCATCTACGACGACAGTCTTCCCAGTCGAGGCGGCCGCGCCGCAAATCCCCTGATTCAGTGGAATGCGTGTGTGCGGTGTCATCGCCCCCTGAAAGGGTCCCAGAACCAGCATCGGCGGCTGCGCAGTTTCATCCAGCATATAAAAGCCCACCCAGTTGTACTTCAGCATGTTTTCGTGCAGAAACGCGACCATCTTCGTCATGAGTTCGTGCGCGGAGGTTGAGGACGCGGCCAGCCGCGCAATTTCTTCTCTTACTCCCGTAATCGTTGCTGGATTCGGCATGGCGACAATCTTAACCTACAGCTGTTCCCGGAGATCGTGTCTCGCGCGATACGTCGTTGATCCCGCGCAGGCCCGCGGTGCGCGGAAAGTGCTCAGGATGAATGGCCGCACACAGTGCACGCAGCCCCAGCAACAATGTTGGCGCCGGTGTGTTCAACAATTCGTCGCGCACGCAATACACGTTCCCTTGCTGTGCCGCGGAAAGGGAACTCCACTCTCGATCGCGAACAATTTTGTTCAACGGCACCCGATCCCCCGCACCGCACCACGCCGCAATCAGCACGTCAGGATTTGATTCGGCAACCTCCGCCGCCGTGATTTGGGTGCCCGGTGTTCCTACGAACGCTCCCCCCGCGACCTTGATCAGTTCCGCCACCCACGGTTGCGAAGTGATGAGCGGCTTGCCCCATTCTTCGCAGAACACGCGGCGGCGTGGCCATTCCACCGTTTGCTTCCGCACATCCTCGATGGCTGCTTGCATGTCATCAGCGACCTGCTCGCCGCGATCAGGTACACCCGTGATGCCTGAAATGGTGGCGATATCCGTGTAGACATCCGCTAGTGTCCTGGGAGCAAGTCCAAGAAAGCGGATGCCCGATTTCAAAATTTCAACTACGGATTTTTCCTGGTAGGGTACCGCAGCGATCACCAGGTCTGGCTTGGCCGCTTGGATCTGCGATGCTTCTGCAGACCAGGAGTCCTTCACAACGATACGTCCGGAGGCCGCTTCGGGGCAGACATCTACACAGTAGCGAGTGCATGCCACCAGACGGTCCAACTGCCCGATCGCACTCAAGATCACCGTCGCGCTCGGCTGCAGGCTGACGATTCTCCGCGGAATGTAACGCGAGGCCATGGACCGTTCATCTTAAATCGTTATGCCAACCTGGCGGGACTCGCGAGGACCTCACTCTGTTTACAATGAACGGAATGTATTCGGCGCAGGTCCTCGATCATTTTGAAAATCCGCGTAATGCTGGGGAACTGCCCAATGCGGACGTTCGTGTCCGGGTGGAAAATCCAGCCTGTGGCGACGTCCTGGAACTCACCGCTACGATGGAATCCGGAAAAATTGCCGCGATCCGCTTCCGTGCAAAGGGCTGTGTCTCGGCTATGGCGTGCGGTTCCGCACTCACCGAGATCGTGTCCGGAATGTCAGTCGAAGAAGCGAGGCGCCTGCGGAGGGAAGTCTTAGTGGATCGCGTAGGAGGTCTGCCCGAGGCTTCCCAACACGCGGGCTATCTGGCAATCGATGCGCTCCGCACGCTGCTAAAGAACCTGCCGGCCAAAAGCGGTCCATGATCGGACCCGCACCTCAAGCGAACAGTGGATGGGGTTTGAAATCCGAGCGGAAACTCATCTGCTGTCGCAACAGTGCTGCCGGATCGTAAGTATATTCCTCGCCGCACTCGTCACACCGTACGGTCAGCTTAAAGTCGATGTTCGGGGGAGGCGCAAATGCGTCAGTCTCGCCGAGAGGAATCTTATGCCCGCTGTAGATATTCTGCTCCCGGTGAAATTTCTGATTCTTGCAGATCACAACCCAGCAATAGGACTCGTCTTCACCCCCACTGTTCCATGTAGCCATGGCTCACCCTCGCAATTCCGCACGTCACGAAGTTGGCTGGTGAGGAAATCGTGCGTGGATTTCGGTGGACAATATGTCAGGCTAGCTGCGGGGTCAAGTAACCAGGAGTAGTTACTCGGCAATTCTTACAATTTCATTACAAACGCACAGGGACGGCGATTAGCCTTTTGATCGTCAGCGACTTAAGCGGGGCGAGTAGACCGTCCACCCTCGCGCAGCCGCCATCTCTTTGAGGTCCGGGTTCGGATTGATCGCGAACCCATGTTCTGCGAGCGCCAGCATGTCCGCATCCCAGCGGGAATTTCCGAAGGCAGCGTCCAATTTTTTGTTCACGACCTCCTGAATCGCATCCGGCTTCCCGGGTCCGCTGGGAACGCGGATAAGGCGATCAGTAATCCGCAGGTTCTCGATGACTACGGCAGTTGCCAGCACGTGATCGCGCGGAATGCCAAAATGCCTGACGGCGGCGCGGATCAGCCACTCATTCGAAGAAGATACCGCCCACACGTCGCATCCGCGCTTCTGCAATTCGCGCGCCAGTTGCTGCATCTCAGGGAAGATCGTCTCCACAAAATACAGATCGAAAAATCGGGTTGCCGCCCGTTGTACGTCGGCTTCGATCAACCCCCGGTGCATGGTCACCATCTCCCCGCACATGACTTCTTCCGGAACTTTTCCGGCCAGGTAGTCGTCGTAACGCGCCCGCATCACCTTCGCGGTCTCCTCGGAAACAAGCTTCTCGTCCATCTCCCAGTTAAAGAAATCGACGCCCACATCACCTGACCAAAGCGTGCCGTCACAATCAAACGCGGCAAATTTCGGTTCGAGGCGAAGAACGGATTCGACAAACGCTTGCGATCGATCGGTGATGGAAGTTGCAATCAAGAAGTTCCTCGCGGGCTGATTTGCGCGGGCCTTAGTGCTGAGCATGTGGCTCCGCCGAATCTTAGATTGTAAAGGAGGCTCGTGCGCAACGGTAGATCAGCGAACTGCACACAGAGCAGCGTACTCTTCCGGAGTGTTGATGTTGCCGATCACTTCCGGGTCATCGACCTCAAGGTATTCAATCTTGTCCTCGTGCTGATGTTCAATGGCGCGCGCGGTCGCGGTGGGCGGAGCCTCCAGAAAGGCTTCGATCATTTCCCGGCCGAACACAATCGGATGTCCATGTCTGTTGCCGAACTGCGGCACCACCGCCCACTTCCTGCGTTCCAAAGCCGTGCAAAATTCCTGGCTTAGTTTGGCGATCGTCTCCTGACGAGCGGGAGGACGGTCCACTAACGTGACCATCGCCGCATCGCGCCCGCGGTTGAGCACTTCGCGCAGGCCGACTTGCAGGGAACTGAACTGTCCAACCTCGGGCTGCGGATTGACTACCAGCGAAGCGCCGGCCGCGTAGACAAAGGGTGCGATCACGGATGCATTCTTGCCCGCGACCACCATCACGAGTTCTGTAAAAAGCGAAAGAGAATCGATCGCCGCCGTCAGGAACGTACCCGCGGAAGGCTTCCCCTCCGGCACCGGCGGCCACGGTAGCAGGGCCTTGTCCCGGCCCATGCGCGTGGAATCTCCGGCGGCCAGGATGACGCCACAAAGGCTGGGGGCGCGACTCATGCCGCGACGATAGCAGAAACAGAGAGGGAAGTCAGTGGTATCAACGCTAGCGCTACGGAGATTCCTTCTCGCCTTCGATGGCCGTGGTTACATCACCGACGTTGGTCGCCTCGGCACGCTGTCGATGAAACCAGCTCATGTGTGGCAAAGCCCGCTCAGCCTTGCGGCGTACTGCAATGAGTTCCGCGGTGATCGAAATCGCGATCTCATCCGGGGTGACCGCGCCGATGTCGAGACCAATCGGGGCGTGCACTCTCTCGAACAACTCCGGAGCTAAACCTTCTTTCTGCAGCTCTCGGAAAATTGTGATCGTCTTCCGCTTCGATCCGATCATGCCGATGTATCGCGCATTCGTCTGTACCGCCCAGCGGAGTACATGCATATCGTCGCGGTGTCCACGTGTCACGATGACGATGTAGGTTGCTTCGTTCGGCGTCAACTGGCTCATCGCCTTATCAAAATCTTCGGCAATCACTTCGTGCGCTTCCGGAAACCGATCCCGGTTCGCGTAGAGTTCACGGTCATCGACCACCGTCACATCGAATCCAGCGGTATAAGCGGCCTTGTAAAGGCTGACAGAAACGTGACCTGCACCGAAAATATAAAGCAATGCTGGAGGCAGAATCGGTTCGACGAATATATCCAGAGTGCCCCCGCACACCAATCCCGTGTCGTACTTCGGATCCTGGTTCAGGTCAAAAGTCAGCGTGCGCGGCTTCTCTTCTTCCATTACCTCGCGAGCCGCCCGCCAAACGTCTGCCTCCACACAGCCGCCACCAATCGTTCCGAAGATCGACCCGTCATCGCGCACCAGCATCTTCGCGGTCTCAAACGATGGGATCGAGCCGCGCACGTTGACGATCGTCGCCACCGCCCCGCGCCGACCTTCCTGGCGCAGTCTTACGATTTCCTCGTAGATGTCCATCCGGCTGATTATTCGGCCTGTCCCGCGCTAAGTCAAACGGGCTGGGGGCTTGCCAAGCAACGGGACCCGCACAAGCCGTGACTTCGAATGTGCTAGCTTCTAGGACTTACCAGACGTGCAGAACACGGAGAGCACAGATGAAAGCCGCCATCATCCACGAATTCGGTGGTCCTGAGGTCCTTCGCTACGAAGACGTGCCGGATCCCCAACCGCGGAAGGATCAACTCCTTGTTCGCGTGAGAGCTTGCGCGATGAACCACCTCGACCTTTGGGTGCGTAAGGGACTTCCAGGAGTCAAGTTGCCGCATATCCTGGGCAGCGACATTGCCGGTGAAATCGTGGAAGCCGGTGAGTACGTAACGGGATTCCGCCCCGGCCAGCGCGTTCTCCTGGCCCCCATGCATTTCTGCCATCACTGCGAGCAGTGCGTCGCCGGACGCCAGAATCTGTGCCGCGAATTCACGGTGCTAGGAAATGGCGTCGACGGTGGCAACTGTGAACTGATCGCAGTCCCTGCCGTAAATGTGATTCCGATTCCCGACCATCTCGGTTTCACGGAAGCGGCCAGCATGCCGCTGGTGTTTCTGACGGCGTACCACATGCTCACGGGACGAGCCGCTGTGCGCCCCGGCCAGACGGTTCTAGTGTTGGGAGCGAATTCCGGCGTAGGCATAGCGGCCATTCAGCTCGCCAAACTTTACGGCGCCACCGTGATCGCCACCGCTGGGGACGATCGCAAAACGCAACTCGCGAAGGAACTCGGCGCTGATCACGTGATCAACCATTACCAGCAGAAAATTGGCGACGAAGCCCGCAAGCTTACCGGCAGGCTCGGAGTCGACATCGTCGTCGAACACGTCGGCGCCGCCACCTGGAACGAGAGCATGAAAGCGCTGAAGCCGGGCGGTACGCTCGTCACCTGCGGCGCGACCTCCGGTCCGGAAGCAACATTCGATCTGCGCTTCCTCTTCGCCCGCCAACTCGCCTTGCTCGGCTCCTACATGGGAACCATGGGAGAACTGCACGATGTCCTGAAACTGGTCTTTGCTGGCAAACTGAAACCGGTCGTGGACAAAACTTTCCCGCTGCGAGAAGTCAGAACCGCCCACGAATACCTGGAGCAAAGCAAAATGTTTGGCAAGGTCGTTCTGATCCCTTGAACAGGAGTTCGGCAGCTCGGCGGACATTCCACCACCTACTGGAGCAGCAAGGCGGCAGTAAGTCGGGGTTGGAGGCAATGTGGTCCAGTAAACGGCCTTGTTTCTAGGATTCGTGGGATGCTAGGGCGGGACGCCCCAGCGACTGCCGGCAAGACGCCGGCGCTACGCTCGGTCTGGTTTAAAATAGAAACATGAGCGGCGAGCTGAATTTCGGTCCCTACATCACCCTCGAAAATGGCAAGAAGGTCGTCAAGGACCTCACTTACGGCAACCCGACGCCAGAAGGCGTCGTCCTGACCACGCTGGACTCCGCCGTCAACTGGATGCGCAAGAACTCCATCTGGCCGATGACGTTCGGTCTCGCCTGTTGCGCCATCGAAATGATGTCGATGGGCGCATCGCGCTTCGACATCGCGCGCTTCGGCGCCGAAGTATTCCGCCCGTCGCCGCGCCAGTCCGACCTGATCATCATCGCCGGGCGCGTCTCCAACAAGATGGCGCCTGTGATTCGTACACTCTGGGAACAGATGCCAGAGCCCAAGTGGGTCATTTCGATGGGTGCATGCGCAACTTCCGGCGGGGTTTTCAATAACTACGCGCTTGTGCAGAGCGTGAACCAGGTTATCCCGGTGGACATCTACGTCCCCGGATGCCCGCCGCGGCCCGAGCAACTGATCTACGCCATCACGCTGTTGCAGGAAAAAATCCAGAAATCACGCGGCACGGTTCGGCAGGTGCTCAATCTTTCCTAGTGAGAAACGCTCTAGGGAAGCTTGAACTGAATCGTGATCTGGTTGTGGATCGACACGGGCTTGCCATTCAATAGGAATGGCTGGTAACGCCACTGCTTCACTGCCTGGACAGCCGCTTTCGCCAGTAGAGGTGGCCCGCTGGTCACTGCGACCTCCCGCACGTTCCCATCTTCCCCGACCAGAGCGTCCAGCATCACTGCGCCCTCGAGCCGTTGTACCCGCGCTTCGCTCGGATAGATGGGATCGATCTTGCGGGATAGGCGGCCTCCGGTTACTCCCTGGGACACAGGTAGCGCGACAAACGGAAAAATTGGCTGTGGATTCGCGATTGCCTGCGGAACTGCCGCCGCGCCTTTCATCGCCGATAACGCCTCCGAAGGATCCGGTGCGGCCACCTCAGCCTCTGCGACGGTCGTGGGTGGCGCTTTCGCAGCGGCCGGTGCCGGCAATTCGTCCTTGACGGTGATGGAAGATTCACGTTCCGTTACCGTCGATCGTGATGCGCGCTGCACGAGATCTTTGGCAACCGCGTCACCAGAAGGCTTGCTGACGGGCGACAGGTTAATCGTACTTACGGCCTTACCCGAGCCGGAATCCGCGGATGCATCGGTTTTAGCCGCTTCGCTCGACTTGCCGGCGGCCATCACGGAGGGTACGGTCGCGTTCGCGGCGTTCCCAGAGTCGTTGCGGTTTCCACGAGAGCGGCTCAGGGCCCATCCGAAAACCGCCAGCAAAAGGAGTAACGCGGCGGCCGCGGCGAGCCGTAACGGCTGACCTTCTTCTCCCTGCATGCGCGCCGGAAGAAACGCAAACCAGTCCCGTGTCGCCCATGGGTGCGGAGATTCTGGCTTTGGCGGGACCTCGGACGCAGGCGTGACCGGAGACTGCGTCGGGACTTGTGCGATCGACCTCACCGGCACGGTAGCGGATTGTTCCCGTCCGGTGGCGGCAATCTTTGCCAGTTTCTTCAGCAGCGTGATGTGTGCGTCCGAGAACGCATTCGGCTTGTCGGAAAAAGTTTCGAGAATGCCAATGACGCCTTGGCCGCCGCGAATGGGAACGGCCGCAAGCGAGCGAATTCCCATCTCGCGGCAGAGTTCCGCATCCACGCGCGGATCGGTCTCTGAGTCGTGACAGCGCTGCGAGCGTCCGCTCCGCAAACACTCGCCCGAGATTCCCGAGTCCACATCGAGCTTGGCGCCCAGAGGTGGCGCTGTGTCGCCGGATCGGGCGCGGCAAATGACGACCCCTTGGCTCCACAACGCAAGTGCCGCACCCGTCGCGTCGGTGAAATACCGCGCGGCGTGCGTGGCTTCGGAGAGGATGCTGCTTAGGTCCATCCGCCCCGAGGTCGCGTCTTCGCGGAGGCGGTCGATTAGTAAGTAGTCGTCGGGCCCGGGGGTTCGCTCCAACTGCGCTCGTGCTTCATCTTCAGACGGAGAGGGGACTCCAGGATCCGGGGGACCTGGGGAGGTAGGCCTAACCCATGGATCTGCCATACGCAAACTCCTAGCGAACGGCCAGAGTGATTGATAAATTCATGAGACTGTCGATGAACTTCCTCTCGCGAATATCCAATAAATGTGAAGTGTTGTCAACGGAAGATCGCAGAGAGCGTGTGAAAAAGCACGCTCCGCGAGGCCTCTCACAAGCTGCACTGCGCGGAATGCAGGACTGGCGCGGCGTTATCGACATGGTACCGTGAGTAACCTGATTACCCGGAAGCTGGCGTAGCCCGGCGCGCGGCGTGATACAAACTCTGCATGGAAGCGTCCTGGACGACGTCTTTGCCTGCCACCATCATCGCACAAGCGCCGTGTCGCGCGGATCTTGCCGGTGGAACTATCGATCTCTGGCCTTTGTATCTGTTCCATCCAGGAGCGCTGACCCTTAATTTCGCGGTCAACATTCTGACCACCTGCCGCATCACGCGCCTGAAGGGCAAGCGCATTCATTTGCGTTCGCTCGATACCAGGAAAGAAGAAACGTTCGCGAGCTTTGAGGAATTGCGGCTTGCGCAGCGATTCCGCCTCCCGTTAGCGGCGCGCTTGCTGCAATTTTTTGCGCCAAAGGAAGGATTGCTGATGGAGACCGACTCGGAGTCCCCGGCGGGAGCGGGCATTTCCGGATCGTCGGCACTGATGGTCGCAAGTTCCGCGGCGCTGGCGCGCTTCACCGATCGCCACCTTACAGCTGAGCAAATTCGCGTCATCGCACAGAACATCGAGGCGCAAGTCATCAGCGTTCCCACCGGATGCCAGGACTACTATCCCGCACTCTACGGGGGCGTGAGCGCAATTCACTTGAACGCGGACGGAATTCACCGTGAGTCCGTGCCAATGCCTCCCGAGGAAATTGAATCGCGCTTCGTACTCGCGTACACCGGTGCGCCGCGCCAGTCTGGTATTAACAATTGGGAAGTCTTTAAGGCGCACATCAACGGCGACAAACGCGTGTTCCGGAATTTCGAGCGCATCGCCGAAATCGCAAGGCTCATGTATCAAGGTCTGTTGCACGCCGACTGGGATGAAGTCGCGAGGCTTTTGCGCGAAGAATGGAAGTTGCGACGTACCAATGCCCCCGGAATCAGCACGCCGCTCATCGACAAGTTAATTGCCGTTGCCGGGAAGAACGGTGGCCGCGCCGCAAAGGTCTGTGGCGCTGGCGGTGGTGGCTGTGTCATCTTCCTCGTCGAAAAGGGCGCTGCCAGCCGGGTGGCCACCGTGATCGGCGACAACGGCGGAAGAGTGTTGCCGCTGCAGGTCGCGAGGGACGGGCTGAGGTTGGTGACATGAGCGCGCGCCTGCAATGTCGATGTTCAAATCAACCGCGTCTTTCGTGATGATCCTCACATACTTTTTTCAAAGTGAAGTGTCACTTTACGGATGGTGGGTGCGCGCACTCGTGTAACTAAGTGCCGCAGCTCGATCCAGAGTTGTGCGAAACATGGCAGCGCATACCACGTGAGTTCTGTTCTTTCACAACTAAGTCCTTATCCCGGAATATTTTCCGTATAAGTCCTGCAAACTCAAAGATTTTGAGCTGGACTCGAGTTCTCTCTCTTTTGTTTTCAAGATTTTGCGACGGATGGGGGAGGGGTGGGATTACGAAGTGGTAATCTTTCCCGCCCATCGCGCCTGGCGTTAGTTCCCGCGAGCAAGCCGCCAAAGCGGCGGCACAAGAGAGCCCAGCGCGGAAGCGCTAGGTAAGCGTCACATCCGACCGAGTCCTGTATGGACGGCACCCAACGTGGCGGACGCAAGCCCGCAAGCTAGCGCGAAGTCTGCGAAAACCTCGTCTGCATACGTTGTTTTCCAGGCTGTTGGCCATGGGAAATGAGGGCTATAATATCGGCAAGATCGGCTCTTCGGGGTGTTGCATGAAGTACGTTCGCCTTCCGGCCCTGCTCCTCTCGTTGACAGTTCTCCTTCCCGGTGCGTTTGCGGGCGATCAACAGCCAGCTGCCAAGCCTCCCAAGATGACGAAGCAAACCCGCATGGAAATCGTCCGGCTGGTAAATGCAGAACTTGTCTACGTGCGATCGCCTTTCCCGATGGGAAAAGATGGGCTCAAGCTACGGGATGGCGTGGTCACTCCGAGTGGCGCGGAACTGGCGCAAATGGTGGCCATGTGGGGGCCGGCCGCCAAGAACGGCGACGCCGTTCGCATCACCAATGTCATTTTCAAAGACAACATGGTGCATGTCGAGATCAATGGCGGCCCGGTCAAGAAAACAAAGTGGTACCAGCGCATCAGCGTGGGAGGGGCTGGCGGCGAGACCCCGATCGCTCCCACCGATGCGAACGCGAATGCTCGCGGCTCTTTCGTGGATGTTTTTTTTGATGGATACGTTCCGGAGATGACGGGCCGCGAGTTCAAGCAGCTTTTGCGCCCGGTGCTCGATTTTGAATCGAAGTCGCGCGAAGAGGCGTACCTCGAAACGGTTCCTCCCAAAGCGAAGGAAGCAATCGAAAACCATCGTGTGCTGGTTGGCATGAATCGCGAGATGGTGACCTTCGCCAAGGGGCGTCCGCCGAAGAAGGTGCGCGAGCGCGAGGAAGACACCGAGTTCGAAGAATGGATTTATGGCGAGCCGCCGCAGGATGTCGAGTTCGTTCGCTTCGTCGGCGATGAAGTCGTTCGCCTGGAGACGATGAAAGTCAACGGAACGAAGCTGGTGAAGGTCGACAAAGAAATCGAATTGGAACCGGTCACGAAGGTTGCAAAAGACGAGGACACGGGCAGGCCGCCGAACGCACCCACTCTCCACCGCCCGGGAGAAGAATCGGACACGCCGCTACCCGGTGCGAGCACACAGGGGACCGCACCACGTCGGCCGACCAATATCCCGGACCCGGGGACGACGACGTCGCCCAATTTCAGTCCCTCCCTGTCCCTCAACTTGGCGTCTCCGACCAAAGGGCTTTAGACTGGAAGCGTGAAGATTGCCCTCGGTCAGATTAATCCCACGATAGGGGACTTCTCCGGAAACGCTAACAAGATCATCGACTTCGCGCAGCGGGCAAGAGCGGCTGGCGCGGGTTTGATTCTGTTTCCAGAGCTCTCCGTGTGTGGTTATCCACCACGCGACCTCGTGGAGCGGCCGACTTTTGTTGCGAAGAATCGCGAGTCGGTCGAGCGCATTGCGGCGGAGACGAAAGGCATTAGCGTCATCTGCGGACTGGTCACGCCCGCGCTGGCGGAGACTGGAAAGTCCGTGATGAACTCTGCCGTAATGCTGCAGGACGGCAAGCAGGTCTTTCTGCAATCGAAGATGCTATTGCCGACCTACGACGTCTTCGATGAGATGCGCAACTTTGCGCCTGCCCGCCATCAGGAATTGTTTAACTTCTGCGGCAACCGGATGGCGCTGACCATTTGTGAAGACGCGTGGAACGACAAGCACTTCTGGAACAAGCGGCTGTACGGGTTCGATCCGGTGGAAGCACTGGTGCGCGCGGGCGGAAACTTCGTTCTGAATATTTCGGCATCGCCGTTCTGGCTGCGGAAACGGGAACTGCGGCGCGACATGCTGGCCACCATCGCGCGGACGGATAACGTTCCGGTCGTGATGGTGAACCAGGTGGGCGGAAACGACAGCTTGTTGTTCGATGGCTCGAGCCTGGTGCTGAACCGCGAAGGCAAGGTGATCGCACAGGCGAAGTCGTTCGAAGAAGACATTGTGTATTTCGATTCCGTGACCCTCGAAGGGGAAATGCACGAGCAGATCGAGGGAGAAGAAGCGAGCGCTTACTCCGCGTTGGTACTCGGCACACGCGATTACGTTCGGAAGTGCGGATTCCAGAGAGTCATCATTGGGTTGAGCGGCGGTATTGATTCCGCCCTCACGGCTGCCATTGCGACTGATGCGATGGAACCGGAAAACGTGATCGGCGTGGGAATGCCCGGACCGTATTCATCGCCGGGATCGATCGAAGATGCGCGCCAGCTCGCCAAGAATCTTGGAATCCGGTTCGAACTGCTTCCCATCACCGAGATTTGCAAAAGCTATAAGGACACGTTGCAGGATGTGTTCGCCGGACTCAAGGAAGACGTAACAGAAGAGAACATTCAGTCACGCGCGCGCGGTTCGCTGTTGATGGCGATGTCGAACAAGCTGAATGCTATCGTCCTGTCGACGGGCAACAAGAGCGAGATCGCCGTGGGCTACTGTACGCTGTACGGCGACATGGTCGGCGGCTTGGCTGTGATTTCCGACGTCCCGAAGACCATGGTGTACCGCATCAGCCACTATGTGAATTCACGAAAGGCCGTGATTCCGCAGTCGAGTCTTGAGAAGCCGCCCTCGGCGGAGTTGCGTCCCGATCAGAAAGACAGTGACACGCTTCCGCCCTACGATGTGCTGGATGCAATCCTCGAGGATTATGTGGAGGAGTCGCGCTCGACAGCGCAGATCGCGAAAGATCGCGGCTTTGATCCGGCATTGATTCAGCGGGTCCTGCGCATGGTGGATCGCGCGGAATACAAGCGGCAGCAAGCCGCCCCGGGCATCAAGATTTCCGAAAAGGCTTTTGGATACGGGCGACGCTTCCCGATCGCCGCCAAGCCGGAGGCCTGAAGCGGTTCGAAGGATATCCCAGTCACCAATCTGAAAGGAACGCATGCTACAGAGATTCGTTCACGTCGCCATCTTCTTCTGTCTCGGAGCCGCACTTCTTGCACAAGACAAAGCGGTGAACCTTCCTTCGGAAGAAGTCGTGAATTCATTCTTGCAGCAAACATTTGGATATGACTCGGCGGTTAGTTGGAAGATTGCTTCGATCAAGCCGTCGATTGCGGAAGGACTGGCGGAGGTGGTCGTCACGTTGAGTAATGCACAGGGGCAGAGTGTCACGACCCTGTATGTGACGCCGGACGGTAAGCATGCGTTGACGGGCGAGATCATGCCTTTTGGAGCCAAGCCCTACGCGCCAGCCAAGGAAGCCCTTCTGAAAGGGGTTAGCGGACCGGCGCGCGGTCCGGAGAAAGCTCCCGTGACTATCGTGGAATTTAGTGATCTCCAGTGTCCGCACTGTAAAGACGCTCAACCTGTGATTGACAAGTTGTTGACCGACGAGCCGAACGCTCGCTTCGTGTTTCAGAATTTCCCGCTCCCCATGCACAATTGGGCCGCGAAGGCTTCGTACTACGCCGATTGCGTGGGGCGCACGTCGAACGATGCGTTCTGGAAATTTGTGCAGGGGACGTTCGATCAGCAGACGAACATTACCGAGTCCAATGCGGACGAGAAATTGACAGCGATTGCCGATGCTTCGGGGGTGAAGGGAAGTGACGCTGCGGTGTGCGCAGCGAAGCCCGACACCAAGAGCCGCGTGGACAAGTCAATCGCGCTTGGCCAGTCGGTAGGCGTAACCGGGACGCCGACGGTGTACATCAATGGACGTCGGATTGGGAATGTAGTGGGCGTTCCGCCGGAAGTGTTGAAGGGTTTGGTGGAGTTCGCGGCAAAGCAGCCGTAGGAACGTCGGAGTCTGTGGGGGCAAACGTTTGGAAGAGCGACCGAGATACCCAATCATTACGGGGGAGATTTTACGATCTGAGCGAAAGCAATTTTGTGACCGTGAAACCATCCAGAGCGATGCTGATCTTGATTGCCGGACCCTACCGCTCCGGGACGAATGACGATCCGACCTTAATCAGGAAGAACGTTCAGGAGATGGAGTCCTATGCACTGGCCATCTTCCGCGCCGGGCACATCCCTGTTCTGGGTGAGTGGCTGGCTCTGCCACTGGTTGAATTGGCTGGGTCTAGAAGGATTGGCGACGATGCTTTCAATGAGATCTTTCATCCCATCGCTGCTCGGCTTCTGGAAAAGTGCGATGCTGTGCTTCGGGTGGGCGGACCTTCAACTGGGGCCGATGAGATGGTGCGAGTTGGCCGGAGCCTCGGCTTGACGATCTACACCGCGCTTGCAGAGATTCCTAAGGTGGAATGAGTCGTGTCCGTCGTTGTTGAAAGATTCCCTTTCCCGTTGAGGGGTTTGAGTGTGATTCGACTGCGGAGGGCTGGCTAGTGGGGAAATGCCTGTTGGGGTTTGACCACGAATCGACGTATGCCAGATGTGTTTAATGGAAGTTGTCTACAAGAAGGATGTCACTATTCAGGGCATCCAGCTGTGTGTAGAGGATTGTCCTTTTGTCCGAGGAGACGGCCAATCCAGGGGCTTTCCTGGCGGGACGGTTTTCGAGATCGAACACTCGTGTTGTGCGATGGGTCGCAAGGTTGAGGAAAGCGATCCCGGGTTTCGCCGTCGTATCGAGATAGTAAATCCCATCGTCCACCACCGCCCAATAGCCCCAGTAGCCTGCTTCCAGAGAGCTTATGACCGCGATCTCTTCACCGCCATTCGTCGGCATGCGCCATAGTCCGGGAACGGTCAGACCTTTCGCGTAGTACAGAAATTTTCCATCGGGCGATTCGTAAGCTGCAAATCCTCCATGGCTTGTCACTCGCGTCGCGGCCCCACCTGTTCGACTGTCTCGACGAAGGTGGGCCTTTCCGCCGATTCGCCCAGGGCGTCGCGGAGCCTCTTGATCGCAGCATTAAGACTATGATCGAAATCGACGAAGGTGTGCGCAGGCCAAAGTTTGCCGCGCAATTCCTCTCGTGTAACTAGTTCTCCCGGATGTTCAAGCAGCGCGGCCAATACTTGCAGGGGTTGTTCCTGGAGTTTTACCTTCTGACCCCGCTGGCGCAGTTCTCCGGTATAAAAATTCACCTCAAACGTGCTGAAGCGAATGATTCGCGGTGAGGGATCGGTGGGCACAGACTGTTCCATGTGGCGAAGCCTGGCACTTTTTCAGGTGCTGTTTTGAGCAGTCCTCCGGATAGGGTTACGACAACCACAAGCTCGTCGGATCTTTACTGAGGCCAAGAAGGTGCAGCGGGATCCTTGCCACTTTACCGGCGATTTGCAAATACGGGCGCGCGAGGGAGGCCCGGCTGCAAAGACCATTCACTTGGGAGACTTAGTGAGGATTACTTCAGGCCGGTCATCCAGATTTCGGTGCTTTGGGTTTCGGCCATGCTGATGATGTGCGGCGTGATGACGATGAGCATTTCGCTGTCGTCTTTCTCGTTGGTGTTGGCGGCTGCCACACGGCTAAGGACGGGGAACTGTCCGATGCCGGGAATGCCGCTCAGGCTGTGCTGTTCGGTACTGTTGATCTGACCAGCTACGACTGCGGGCTGGTCATTCCTCAGGTTGATACTGCCGGTGTATTCGCGGTTGCCGATTACGGGCACGCCGTTGGTGCTCGCTCCGGTCAAGGATCGAACCTTCATCTCGATATTCAAACTGACATCCGTATCGCCGTGCACCGAAGGCTTGACCTTCAAATTGACGCCAAGATCCTCATAGGTGAATGAGGGGATGGGCGCGATGAAGGAACCGTTACCTATGGCTTGCGAAATGGCGGGCGTATTGAAGATCGGTGCGAAGCTGGCGTTGATGATCGGGTAACGAGACCCGAGGTTGACGGTCGCGTCCTTGCCTTGCGCGGCGCGGAGGGTGACGTGTTGCAGAGAGCGCAACATGCTTTCGTCGCGCGAGAATTGGGCGCTGAGGGTTCCGAGAGAAACACCGAATAACGTGATGCCGTTGCCGAAAGTCGCTAGAGGCTGGCTAAGGATAGATGCGTTTGGGCCAAGGAGTTGCGCAAGTAGCCCGGCCAGGGCTGAGGAATTAACCTGATTGATGCCGCCGTTGGCGATCAGCTGGTTGATTGCGTCCTGAATACTTTGCCCGCCGGCAAGCGTGAGCCCGAGTGCGCCGATGGGAATGTTGTAGAGATTGAACTGGTTCGGAATCTGGAGTCCGAACTTGTGCACCAAGGTTTTGCTGACCTCGAAGATACGCACGTCGAGCATGACTTCTGGGTGGGAAGAGCCCAGGCCTTCCATGAACCGCGTCGCCGGCTCGATTACGTTCTGCGGAGCGCGCACAGTGATGGTGCCTTTCTGCGCGCTCGAAGAAACGAACTTCATCTCAAAGACGGTGCGCAGCACATTGACCAGGTCCTGCAGTTCCTGGGGCGTGCCGGCGTCGGGCACGTAGAAGGTGCGCATCGCCATGCGATCGTAGAGGCGATGGCCTTCGGCAGCGTCGGCAGCGATGATGATTTGTTTTTCCTGCAGCGGCGCCCAGAAAGTCTTCGTGACCGCTCCGGCCAACTGCATGGCGACATAAAATCCCACGTCGTCGACATTAAAACGGACCTGGCGGCTGACGACCGAGTCGTCGATGGTTGCCGTGATCCCGTAAGCAGTAGTTATCTGGGTGAGAAGCTGACGGGAGTCCCCACGAAAATGGAAACTCTGAATGTTGTCTTTGGGAATGACCCGGATTTCATCGGATTGCTCGATGACGCTCGCGCCCCGGCTCGCGTTTCCGCCCGTGCGACGAACAGCGTCGTTGACACGCTGCTGCGCGAATTCGTTATGAGGATCGAGATGCAATGCGTTGCGGAATTCGCCGAGTGCTTCGATCTCGCGACCCTCGGCGAGAGCGGCGTTCCCGAGTTTCAGGCGTTCGGAGACGAGTTGCTGGCGAGTCAATTCCCGAAGCGTCGCGTATTGCAAGTCCTGCGGCGCGAGGTTGGCGGCGGTTTCGAATTCGACGAATGCATCCGCAAGATGATTCTGCTTCGTCAGCTTCATTCCGCGTTCGAAAGCCTTGCGAGCATCCTGTCGAGCTTGTGGGGTCATGATGCAGGCCGGCGCGCCGGGCACTCCGTTGGCGCAGAGAGTGGTCGGCGTGGGAGCGGGTGGCTGGTCAGCGGCCCAAGTTAGGGTAGTGACAAGGCACACGGCTACCAGGGATCGCCAACGATGCATGGGCACGATTGTATCCGGTGGAAGAACGATTGAATCCCGGATTCTTGCGGATGTAGCACTTTCGTGTGGGGTTTTAGTCGCTGTTTACAGCAATTCGCGAGACTTGTCCGCTGGACAGGCGAGAGGCGCCCCTGTGTATGCATCGGCCGCCTATGTCCCTTCGCTCCACTGAACGAAATGAGAATTTCAGCGTGTCAGAAGGGCAGACGATAGGTGGATCTCAGGCCAGATCTCACCGGAACGGAATCTGCAGCGGGTGATCGAGGCGCACTTCCAGCACCGTGCCTTTTTCGAGGCGCAGATCATGATCTGTTAGCAATCCAGCAATGGCACCTACCCCAGCTCCCGCCCCAGCTCCGATGCCAGCGCCTTTGCCCCCGCCTTTTATCGCGCCGGCTGCTGCGCCGATGCCGGCTCCAACGGCGACTGCCTCAATCTCATGTTGCTTGCTCATGCCCTTGCGTTGCAGTTCGCCTTCGTCGCCGGGTTCCTTTACGGCGTGGTCCCCAGGAACACCTGTGATGGTGGCGATAAGCGGCATGGATCCGTGCCCGGTGTCGATTTCGTCGAAGCTGAGCATCATGCGGGCGTGCAGCCCCTGCTCCACAGAACTGACGTGTCCCTTGATGGTTTTGCCGCGCGGGATGATGGCTCCGTTCGCGGCCACGAGATCTTCCGACAGCTTTGCCTTGAAATGCTTGCCCGGTTGCAGGTTGCGTGTATCGAGCTTGTCATTGAGACGAATCAGGAAGCGCGTGCCCTCCGGGATCGCGTTGGGCGGAGCTTGCGGTGCGACCATGGGATCTTGCGCGCATAACACTGTCGCCATCAGCAGAGATGACGCGGACAGAAGAGCTCGAAACCGAAAGCTGGACATAGCGGACCTCGGGTTGGGGAGTTCAACGTACTCTCGAATTTGGATGTGTGGATGGGAAAAAAAGCTGCCCGGGGCCCGGTTTAAGATGTCAGGTGTCAGGGCTCAGGAACGGCCGATATGGGATACGGTTGGACTGGAAGATCGGGGAGGAGGCAACCGGCTACTGGCCGCCTTTGGCTCCGGTGGCGTAGACGGGGAAGTGGTGGACGGATGCGTCGATGGCCTGACGCAGGTCCTCCCAGATTTTGTCGGGCATGCTGAGAAAGACTTCGACAATCTCGGGATCGAACTGTCGACCGGACCAGTCATTGATTTCCTTCTTCGCAACCGAGAGGGGCCGCCCGGGTCGATAGATACGGTCGGTGCGGATCGCATCCAGCGTGTCGGCGATGGAAAAGATGCGCGCTCCGAGCGGAATCTCGTTGCCTTTCAGGCCGCGGGGATAACCGGTGCCGTCGAATTTCTCCTGATGCGCGTAAACGATCTCGGAAGCTTCCTGCAGGAAAGGAATTTTCTGCAGCATCTTGTAGCCGAGGAACGCGTGCTCCTTCATGATGGTCACTTCGTCGGGGGTGAGAGCGCCGGGTTTGCGGAGAATCGCATCCGGAATTGCCATCTTGCCAATGTCGTGCAGGAATGCACCGCGGGCGATCACCAGGATCTGTTCCTTGGGAATACTCATCGCGCGGGCGATCGCCATGGTGTAAGCAGTTACACGGCGAGAGTGGCCTTCGGTCTCTGCGTCGCGAAGGTCGAGTGCGTCGCCGAGCGCTTCGAGAGTAATGTCGTACGACTTTTCCAGGTTTCCCAAAGCTTGTCGCAGCTGTTCCGTGCGCTGCGCGACGAGTGCTTCGAGGTTGGTCTGATAGGCGCGATTCTCTAACTTCAACCGACGGTTTTCGAGCGCGCGTCGAACGGTGTTAAGCAACTGTTCGCGCTCGAAGGGTTTTAATAGATAGTCGTATGCGCCATTGCGGATGGCGGTGAGGGCAACCGAGATATCGTGCACGGCGGTAACCATCACAACCGGCATATCGGGGTAGCGTTCCTTGGTTTTCTCAAGCAGCCCAATGCCATCCAAGCCCGCCATCATGAGGTCGGATAGCATGAGCTCGAACTCTTCGCCCGAATCGAGCAAAGCGAGGGCTTCAAGGCCCGAAGCTGCTTGACGACATTGGTAGTTAGCGGACGCGAGCATGGAAGACACAATCTCTCGGATTGAGTCTTCGTCATCAACGACAAGGATACGTTCTGAGGGCATGCTTCCGAATTGGGAGTCTACTGCATAATACTCCACCTTCTATGTTCCGAAAGTAACCAATGGGCGAAGGAAAACCGATTGGTAACGGGTCAGCGCGTGGTATTTACGAGACGAGCGCATTCGCACGCGAACTGCAATGAATCTTCCTCTTTGTGTCTGGTACGCGGTTGGCGAGCTGGCTGTCCCGAGGCTTACTGCCCAGCAGTCGGCGGCCTTTATCATGCTGGCTGCCAGCGTCCTGGTGTTCCGCACTTTCCGCGAGCGGTTTCTGATGGTCTGGATTCTGGGCTGGCTGGCCTACGGAGTTTCGCAGTGGTTCGGGGTCGATTCCTCTACATTCATCAGCTCTCCTGAACTTCAAGCTGTATCGCAAGCGGCGTTTGTTGTGGCCGTCAGCCTGTTCGCAGCGTCGATTCTGGTCTACACGCACGCAGAAAAATACATGTTTCCGCTGTTCATGGTCACTGGATCGGTGATGGCACTGGCCGTGGCGCGGGTTCTGTACTGGCCGGACGAAGCCCTGGCCCGTGTACCCCTCGAGATTGCCTACCGCGGTGTGGCGGTCGCCGCAGCAGTTCAGTTGTTGCGCTATAGATGGGGTAGGTTTGAGGTCGGCCCGCCCTTGCTCAGTTTGGGGCTGCTGTTCCTGCATCTGGATTGGCCCGGAGTGACGACATCTGTCCCAAGCGGCGTCTTCCTGATGACCGATCTGCTACTCGGCCTGGGCATGCTGTTCATGGTGTTTGACGATTCGCGGGCGCGCACCGAGCGATTGGGAGTTATCAATACGTTGACGACCGCAATCGCGCGAACGCAACAGCACGGTCCGATGATGCAGTCGGCACTAGAAGAGCTGAAGAAAGTGATGAGGGCGAAAGAAGCCTGGTTCCGGCCCTCGGACGGCGACCAGACTTCGGCGATTACGAACCACGTTGGTGTGTCGACAGAGTTTCTGAAGGGCGCGAACCTGATTCACTTGGACGAGGCGGTGGAAAAGGCGCTGGCCCAGCAGAAGCCGGCGGTGGTGAAGGCCGAAACGATGTTGACGTCGGTTCGGGCTTACATGGAGGATGAGAAACTCGACCATCTTGTCCTGATTCCACTGCAGGGCAAAAAGGGTTCCGCAGGAACGATCTCGCTGGGCAAGGCCCATGCGTACGCGTATACGCCGGAGGAGATGGACTTCCTCCACACGAGCGCCAGCCAGGTGGGTATCGCGGTTGAAAATCTAAGACTGCTGGAGCAGGTGCTCCGCTCGCAGCGGCAGTGGATGAACACGTTTGACTCCATCCAGGATGCAATTCTGGCGCACGATTCCGAGTTTGTCATCACCAAGGCGAACGAAGCCCTGCTGCAGCACCTGGGACTGGCTCCAGCCGATGTGATGGGCAATAGTTGCGAAGACGCATTGCCTCATGAGTTCGCCAAGTGGACCCGTTGCCCCTACTGTTCGCGGGGAGACGTGGACTTCGTCGAAGGTCCGGACCCGTGCTTTGGCGGTTACTCGATGGTTTCGACTTCTTCCTACTCGGAGCAGGGCGGGAAGCAAAAAGGGACCATTCACGTTATTCGGGATACCACGGACCGGCGCAGCGCGGAAGAGCGGTATCGTTTGCTGTTTGAGCAGGTGCAGCAAGGCGTCTTTGTGGCCACGCCGGAAGGCAAGCTGCTCGATTGCAATGACGCCTTCATTCAGATGCTCGGGTACGAGACGCGGGAAGAGTTGATGTCGTTGAACATCAACCAGGAAGTCTATGTTTCGACGGAGCAGCGCCAGGCGTTCCGGAAAGAGATCGACGCGCATAATTTCGTCCGCAATTTTGAAGTCACGCTGCGCCGTAAGGATGGGGCGCAACTGACAGCTTCGGAAAGCAGTTTCGCCACGCGGGATGCAGCCGGACACGTGGAACGGTACCAGGGCTTCGTTCTCGACATGACCGAGAAGAAGCGGGTGGAAGATGAGATGCGCCGGCGGAATCGCGAACTGAATGCGCTGAACGCCATGGCGGTAATCGCAACGCAATCGTTCGACCTGGATGAAATTCTGAACCTGACTCTCCGTCAGGTGATTTCACTTTTTGGCGCGGAAACAGGGTCCATCTACTTGTCGGATTCCGACGAGACCACCTTCCGCCGTCGAGCCGGATGGGGACAACGTACGGACCAGCGCGCTCGTTTCAACGTGGTCGAACTGACGAACGGATTTGGCGACCTGGTCATGCGGTCGCGGACGGAAGTGCTGACGGCCGAGTTCCTGCCGCATCTGCCGCCGTTGGTTGCAGAGTTTGTGAAGGCGGACGGGCCGGGGTCGTGGATCTGGGTGCTGTTGTGGAGCAAGGACAGCCCGATCGGAATCATGGGCATCAGCAGCCCTGAGGCCCGGGTCTACAGCGGCAATGATGAAAACATGATGGTGGCGGTTGGAAGGCAATTGGCCACAACCATCGAGAAAGTCCGCCTGTACGAAGAGACTTGTCGGGCGTATGAGGACTTGCGGCGCACCCAGGAGCAACTGCTGCAGAGCGAGAAGATGTCGGCTGTGGGGCAGTTGATCGCCGGCGTGGCGCATGAGCTCAATAATCCGCTGACTGCGATTTTGGGTTACGCGCAACTACTGGAGAGTGAAGGATTGAGCGACCGGGCGGCGGACTTTGTCCGCAAGCTCTTCAAGCAGGCACAGCGCACCCATCGCGTGGTACAGAATCTTCTATCGTTCGCGCGGCAGCGGACTCCGCAGAAGCAGGAAGTGGATATCCGCAAGATTGTCGATGAGACGCTGGCTTTGCGGGACTATGACCTGAAGGTGAACAACATCGTCCTGGAGCGGGAGACGATGGTGGAAGCGACGTCAGTAACCGCCGATCCGCATCAACTCGAGCAGGTTTTCCTGAACATCATCAACAATGCCGTAGATGCGATGCTGGAAGGCGGTAAGGGCGGAAAACTCAAGGTGCGGATCCATTCCACCGACGGGCAGGTGCGGGTGGAGTTTCTGGATTCAGGCGTGGGTATCAAAGATCCCAACCGGATTTTCGATCCGTTCTACACGACCAAGAGTGTAGGCAAGGGAACTGGATTGGGTCTTAGCATCTGCTACGGAATCATCAAGGAACATGGCGGAGACATCACGGCGCACAACCGTCCGGAGGGCGGCGCGGTGGTAGAGGTGCGACTGCCGGCTTCCGGCCACGTTCTCGAGAGTGAGCCGATTATGGCGTCGACGCGGCGCGAACTGGCGATTGAAGGACGTGTGCTGCTCCTCGAAGACGAAGAAGCTGTACTGGAGTTCGAGCGGGACGTTCTAGTGGGCGCGGGAGCGCAGGTCGTTGCCCTGATGAATATCGAGGAAGCCAAGAACCGGCTGCGCGCGGAAACGTTCGATGCCGTGATCATGAATGGACGCATGCCCGGGGGATGGAGCGCGCCAGACGCGCACCGCTGGATTGGAGTGGCATGTCCCGGACTCGAGAAGAAGATGTTGTTTACATTCTCGACCATTGCGGACACTGATATCCGAAATTATTTGCAGGCGAACGGTGTGCCGTCACTGGTTAAGCCGTTCGAGGTTGTCGACCTGATCTCGCAAGCGCGAAGAATGCTGCAGAAGACGCAAGCAGCCGTCGCGAAATAGGGGAGACTTCTGGATTTCCAGGGCCCACAGCCTTGACTGTGGGCTTTGCATTTGGGCAGAAGAGCACGGTGACGGCTGTTCAGCCGCCACCGCGAAGGAGAAAACAGGACTCTAGCTCTTATCAACGGCCTGGCGCAGACCTGCTTTTTCGAGCAGGGACTTGGAGAAGGAGGCAAATAGGTTAGACGACTTGGGGGCCATGCTGGCGGCTACCGAATTGGTTCCTTGCGCAGCACAAGCCAACACTCCTCGGTAGTTGTTGACGTCATAGTGTGCAACGTTGGCCGGCGGAATGCCGTAGCGTCTGCCTTGATCCCAGGCATCGGGGGCTGCGCCCAGAAATACGAACGTCCAGTTTCCTTCGTTCTCCTTCTGACTGATCAGAGCCTTGACGGCGTCGTGAGTCCATTCCCGCGAGGAATTTTCCTCACCGTCCGTCATGATCACAGTGACAATCTTATCTACACGCGGTTGGTCTGCGTCGATCTTGCGGACGGTGATGCCGATGGCGTCGTTCAAGGCGGTATTGCCACCGGGCTGATACGACTTCGTGTCGAGCTTCCGCACTCCGGCGAGCGGAATCGCGACGTCCCGGTAGGCCACTTGCGTGTCGAATAAAGTCAACGAAAACAGGTATTCGACCTTGTCTTCCTGCGCGAGGCCATCCACGTAGGCGTTGAAGCCGTCGACCACATCCCGTAATTTGCTGGCCATGGAGCCCGATTTATCCAGAATCACGTTTACGAGAACGCGTTGCTTTGGATTTTGCTGGAATTGCACGAGGAGCCTCCTCATTGGCGTCGGTCGCTGACGGGAAATAGCGCGTTTCGGTGCGCGGCGTATAGCCCATCGCCGCCGAGACGGTGTCACTGGGGACTTTGCGGCCGTTGTAGATGTCGGTCAGATATTGCTTCGAGATCCCGATTTCGGCGGCAAACTCGGTATTGGTCTTTTCTCCCTGGATCTTCTTCATCAGATCCAGAAGCTCGTTCACGGTCAGTGCCTTGTACGCCATACGAGCGTACAGTACGCCGATGTGGCGTACTTGTCAAATCGTCTCTGGCGCCGCCATTTGCCCGAGATTTGGCAGGCAGGTATGATTCAGTAAGGTTAGTTGGGGGATGCTCTGGTTTCTTTTTCGTCTTCACATGATCCGCATTACCGGCAATTAAGAGCTCTACGTGCCGTCGCCTCTGTAGAATTCCTAAAAGGACTCCTTATCCTGTTGGCAGGATTCGGGGTTCTGTCCCTCGTTCATCGAGACGCCTGGGACGTCGCCGCGAGCTTTCTGGAATGGTTGCACATCAATCCAGAGACCCAATATGCCCAGGTCTTCCTGAATCTGGCGGACCAGGTTACCGATAAAAAGCTTTGGGCAGTGGCCATTGGAGCGCTCGCGTATTCGACCTTGCGCTTTATCGAAGCCTACGGCCTTTGGAGAGCCCGCCCGTGGGCCGAATGGTTGGCTCTGGTATCAGGCGCGATCTACTTGCCGTTTGAGATTGTTGAGTTGGCCCACCGCCCGGACTGGATTCGTTTAACCATCTTGTTGATCAATCTAGCAGTGGTTTTATACATGGTGTTTCTGCGTATGCAGGCGCGCGAACGAATGCGAGCTTCTGTGCCGGCGACGGGAAGCGCGGACTAGCGCATCGGTACACTCAGCCGACATCCTTTCAGTGAGGCGATCCTCTCTCTCTGGGCTCCAAAGTACATGGCCTTCGGAAGGCTATCTGAAAACCCGCGTACATTTTAGGCTAGTAGTGTGCCAGTCCTGGATGGAACACGCGCGTCCGCCCTACGTTCGAACGCCCTCAACCGATCGGGTGCGAGCACAGCTACTGGAAGGAGCAATGGGTCCGCGCAAAAATCTGGCGCCATCGACCATTGGAGCGCCGTGCTGTTCTACAGCATGGGTTTCGGCGCGATCGCAGTAGGGATTTTGTTCTTTGCCGTGCTGGTGATGGTGTTTCTGTACGGGCAGCTTATCTGGTCGTTTACCCAGTGGGATCTGAGCAGTGTACGTCTAACGCCGTTCAAGTCGCTCGCTTACCTGATTCTGATCGGCACCTTCGTTGGCGGAACTTGTGTGGGGCTGTGGTGTTTTAGCGGAGCAGCTTGGCGGCAGCGCGCTGCACAATCACGCCGCCGTCGCTAATCCATTCGCAAGGCGTCGTGAAGCGCATTCTTGACGCGCTGCTGGTGGTCCGGGTGCAGCTTCTCGCCCTTGCTGGTGAGATAGAACACGTCGATGGCCATCTGGCCTTCAGTGTCGATCAAAGCGATTTCTATATTGCACTTCTGATGCGCGAGGCAGGAGCCGATCCTGTGCAAGAGGCCGAGGCGGTCCTGAGCGATGACCTGCACGAGCGTGCTGCGGGCCGAACAGGTGTCGTCAAAGTCGACCTTGGTGTCTACTTTTACCTTGGTTGTACCCGTTTTCTCGGCGCGCAGGCGCTCGCGGAGCATACGGTCAAGATCGCTTTCGCCAAGCAGTACCCCGATAATGCTCCGTTTGAATCGCTCCCACTCCTGCAGGTTTAACTCCAGCGTGCGAAAACGGTCGGTGAAATAAAAAGTGTCGACAACCGTGCCAGCCTGATTCGAGAAGGCATTGGCCTTGACGATGTTCATGCCCCAGGCTGCCAGCACTCCCGCAACGGATGCGAACAGGAACGGACGATCGTTGGTTACAAGCGTCAGTTCGAACCAGTGCCGGCCGCGTTCAAGAAGCAACTGGACAGGGTCTTTGCCGAGGCGTCCCGCCATCTCGACATGCGCGAGCACGTCCGTCGCGCTGTATGCCGCCAGGTAGCGTTTGGGCAGCCCTTCGAGAAACGTTTTGAGCTTTCTGCCCGCGGTGGGCACGAGGCTGCGGATCCGCACCAGGTGGTCATCTTCCGTATCGGCCCGGAGGCGTTCGTCAACATTGTGGTTCAGGTAGTTGAACGCGGAGATGTAGAGCTGAAAGACATTTTCTGCCTTCCAGGGTGTGAGCGCGTCGGGATTTACCGCCTTGATGTCTGCATACGTCAGCAGCGTCAACATTTTGAGGCGCTCTGGCGTCTCGATCTTTTCCGCGAATACCCGGACAGTCTCGGAATCGAAGATGTCACGACGCAGGGTAGCGGAGATTTCCAGGTGGTTGCCGATCAGGAAAAGGACGGTTTCGCGCTCGGCGGGGTCAAGGTCGAGGCGGTCCATGCAGGCATCGGCGACCTTCAGGCTGGCGTCGACATGGTTCACATTGGGCGTGCCTTTGCCGATATCGTGCAGAAGAAGTGCCAAGTACAAGAGTTCCGGGCGTTCGAGTTCGCTGAACAGCTCGGCATAGCGCTGGTCCCACTCGGCCTCGGACTGGCGAAGGCGATGCAGGCTCTCAATGGCGACGAAAGAGTGTTCGTCGACGGTGAAGCGATGGTAAAAGTCACGCACCACCAGCGCGTCAATGGCCTTGAGTTCAGGCAGCAGCAAGGTTAGAAGTTTGAGCGCGTGCATGGCGCGCAAGGCGTCGGCCGCATAGGGTTGCGTGAGGATCTCGCCGAGATAGAGCCAGAGTTCAGCTCCGCGTGGCGGGGTTGCCGCCAAGGACGGCAGAACCTGTTCGATGCGGTATTCGGTGGTGGTGCTCAGGCGCAAGCCGTGCGTGGCCATGAAGTGAAAGGTGCGCAGCAACATTTCCGGATCATGGAGTGCATTCGGTTGTTGCAGGTAGATCAGGCCATCGACGACCGAGAAGTCGGCGTTCGAAAGGCGCGAACGCCAATGCTGGAATTGCCGGTAAAGCGATGACCATGCCGCGGGAATTTCCTCGAGTAACTGCTCGGACACACGATAGACGGAGCGCGCCTGGCCGAAGTAGGAACGCATCCATCCAGCAGCATCGGTGACTTCAGCGTCGGGCGTTCCGATGCGGCGGGCAGCAGCCTCGTCCTGTGATTCCCATAGCAACAGGTTGTCGTCACGTCCTTGGCGCAGGTGCAGGAAGCAGCGCACCGACATCAAAAATTCTAGCGCCGAATCCAACTGCTTTCGGGTGGAGAGAGGGAAGAGCGTGCGTGCTTCGGGCCAGTCGCGCAACTTGTCCATGGCGGAGATCAACGCAAGCCAGCAGGCCACGTTGTAGTCTCGCAGACCGCCTGGTCCATCTTTTACGTTTGGTTCGAGATGGAAGACAGTGTTGCCGTACTTGGCATGGCGGGAGCGCGTGACCTCAGCCAGGCTTTGCACGAGCGAATGCGCCTCCCGCATGACGAGTTTCGGGATGATCTTGTCGTGCAAGCGGTTGAATAAATCCTGATCACCAAGCAGGTATCGACAATCGAGCAGAGAAATCGTGAACTCGACGTTGGCGGCGTCGAAGCGATCGCACTCCGCAAGCGTACGGGTGGTGGGGCTCACCTTCATGCGCAGGTCCCAGAGTTCCTGCGAAAAACGGCGGATCGAGTCCTTGTAGGTCGGTTCGGCGTCGCTGTTGGCGTGGAGAAACAAGATGTCAACATCGGAGTGAGGAAAGAGCCATCCGCGGCCGAATCCACCCAAGGCCACCAGAGCGAAGCCTGAGGGACCGTGTTCTTCGGGAGAGATGATCTGCTGCCAGAGGCGCCGGACGACTGCCTCGACCAGTTTCGTTCGTTGCTGCAGCGCGACGCGGCCATCGCCCGTCGAGGCAAATTCCTGCTGAATGCGGGCAGATTCTTCCGAGTACAGGTCCCGCAGTTCACTGCTCACTGAAGCTGTCGACATACTCCATCCCGTGGCCCCGGGCTGCCTGCCCGATGCAGCGCGGACCGCAGGATCCGCTTCCGCAGGTTACAGCTCTCGATACAAAGTTAAAGCGCGCCCTCACCGCGTTCGTCGTTGCGAATGCGGATCGCTTCATCCACTTTTGAAAGAAAAATCTTGCCATCGCCTATCTTGCCGCTACGGGCAGCGGTGACGATGGCCTGCACAGCCTTCTCCACGATGGCATCGGGAAGCACCGTCTCCAGCTTGATTTTCGGGATGAGGTCCACTGTGTACTCGCGGCCACGGTAGAACTCCGTGTGACCTTTCTGGCGGCCGTGTCCACGCACTTCGAGCACAGTCATGCCTTCGACGCCAATCTCGTGGAGCGCGTCTTTGACAGCTTCCAGCTTGGAGGTCTGAATGATGGCTTCAACTTTAGTCATGGGCGTTTGTATGCGACTCCGTTTCGAAAGCGGGCCGTGAACAACTGATTCACGCTGTCACCTCCCAGGAATAGCCTTCTTCGCCATGCTGGGTTAGATCCAGGCCTTGGACTTCTTCGTCTTCGGTGACGCGCAGGCCTACCGTGACATCCACGATCTTGAGAATGATCAAGGTGCCGACGATCGCCAGTACCCAGGCCATGATCACACCGACTGCCTGATTCAGCAACTGATGTGCATTACCTTCGATGAGTCCGGAGGGGAGCGGGTTTCCCTGGGCGTCTTTGAAGATTGGATTGATGGCGGAGGCCGCGAAGACGCCGGTCAATAATGCACCGAGCGTTCCGCCCGCCCCGTGGACGCCAAAGGCGTCGAGGCTGTCATCGTATCCAAAGCGCGCTTTGACGGTGGCCACCATAAAGAAACAGAAGGCTCCCGCGCTGAGCCCGATCAACATCGCGGGCATCGGCCCAACGAATCCGGCGGCCGGCGTGATGGCGACGAGACCTGCGACTGCTCCAGAGATCGCGCCTAAGGCGCTGGGTTTGCCGTTCCGAATCCACTCAGCCACGCTCCATCCGACGACCGCTGCGGCGGCACCGAAGTGGGTGGCCACGAAGGCGCTCGTGGCGAGGCTTCCCGCTCCCAGAGCGCTACCTGCATTGAATCCGAACCAGCCGACCCAGAGCAGACATGCGCCGATGAAACTGAGCACAACGCTATGCGGGGTCATGGCTTCCTTCGGATAGCCCAGACGTTTACCAAGATAGAGTGCGCACACCAAGGCGGAGACTCCTGACGTCACGTGCACGACAGTGCCGCCGGCGAAGTCCAGGCATGGGAATCTTCCGCCAAGTGCGGCGTTCAGCAGCCCGCCTTTTCCCCAAACCATGTGCGCCATCGGGCTGTAGACGATCAGCGACCAAAGAACCATAAAGAGCAGCATTGCGCTGAACTTCATGCGCTCGGCGAATGCGCCGGTAATCAGCGCAGGCGTGATGATGGCGAACATTAACTGATAGACCATGAAGGTCTGAAGGGGGATCGTGCCTGCATAGTCGGGGTCGGGTTGCGCGCCAACGCCCCGCAGGAAGAGGTTGTGCAGTCCCCCGATGAAGCTGTTGCCGGATCCGAAGGCCAGGCTGTAACTCACTAGCGCCCACAGAATCGTGATCACGGCCATCATGGCGAAACTCTGGACCATGGTGGCGAGGACGTTCTTTTTACGCACCAGGCCTCCGTAGAAGAGGGCGAGGCCGGGACCGGTCATCATCAGGACGAGCGCCGAACTGGTGAGCATCCAGGCGTTGTCGGCGGAGCCCTTCGCATCAGCAGCAGCCTGCTCCAGTTTGCTGAGGCGAGCGTTATCGGTGGCGGCTGGTGCGGTCTGCGCCGCTAGAGAGGAAGCAGCGCACAGCAGAACGAAGACAAACCCGAGAACCAGCCAAGTGCGCATCAGAAGCAGACTCCAGGGCAGAGAATGAACGGCACGCCCAAATCTAACCGTTTGCCGGGGAAACGCGGAAATCGAAACTATTTATGGAAGGAATCAGGAAACGTTATGGAGGCACGGGTGCGCCGCGGACTGGACCTCCGCTAAACCCCGGAGGGAAGACTTTCTTCGCGGTCGGGAATCAGGATGGTTACGAAATATGGGATTGACATGGCAGGGAAGTTGCATGCATGATTATTCATCACTATGAATAAATATTCATTATGAGCAAGGCGGCCAGGCAAAAGGCGATTCTTGAGCTTCTCCATAAGGGCCCGATTGAGAGCCAAGAGGAATTGCAGGGATTTCTTGCCAAGCGGGGTTTTGACGCGGGGCAGGCGACATTGTCGCGCGACATACGCGAACTCGGGCTGGTGAAGACGTATGACGGCTACATGCCGGCTAGCGGGGTCGCGGTCGCCGAGCCGGTGCTGCCTTCGGTGTCGCGACTGGTGCGGGAGTTTGTGGTGGAAGTGAGGCTGGCACAGAACCTTTTGGTGTTGAAGACGAGCGTGGGCAGCGCGCAGCCGGTGGCGGCAGCGATGGACGCGGAGGACTGGCCGGAAGTAGTGGGAACGTTGGGTGGGGACGACACAATCCTGGTGATTTCGCAGGACAACAAGACGGCGCAGCACTTGGCGCGGCGAATCGAAGGGATGCTGGCCTGATGGCGGCTGAGTTAAAAACCGCAGTGCTGGGCGCGACCGGATATTCCGGTTTTGAGTTGACGCGCATTTTGCTGCGGCACGAAAAGCTGCAGAAACCGTTGCTGCTGAAGCGCGAGTCAGGGAATGGCAAGTCGGACCTGGCGGAGTCTTTTCCTGCGCTAAGCGGCAACGGCGGATATCCTCTGGAGCCGTTCTCGATAGAGAAGTTGAAAACAGCGGGAGTCGACTTGCTGTTTTTGGCAACGCCGCATGAGCTGTCGCGGAGCCTGGTGCCCGAAGTCGTGCGTAGTGGAATTCGCGTGATTGATCTGAGCGGAGCGTGGCGGCTTCAGATGGAAAAACATCGCGCGGTTTATGGCTTTGATGATGCGGATGCGAAGGCCGCTCACGAAGCGATGTCGCAAGCCGTTTATGGGCTGCCGGAACTGCACCGCGACGCAATACGGGACGCTTGCCTGGTAGCGAATCCAGGTTGTTATGCGACCTCGGTGATTCTGGCGTTGGCGCCACTGGTCAAAGTGGGGCTAGTCGATCGTGGGCACGGCGTCATATCGGATTCGAAGTCGGGTGTTTCTGGGGCGGGCAAGGAGGCCACGGAGAGGACGCACTTCGTTTCGGTGGCGGACAACTTATCAGCATATGGAGTGTTCACCCACCGGCATTTAGGGGAGATGCTCGAGCAGTTGAACCTGCAATCGGAGGAACTGATATTCACTCCGCACTTGTTGCCGATTCCCCGGGGCATCCTGTCGACAGTTTACGTACACCTGTCGAAGACGATGACCGCTACGGAGGTGGAGAGGGTTTACCGGACTTTCTATGAAGGTCGGTGTTGGGTGCGGGTTTTCTCGCCGCCGCGCCTGCCGGAGATCCAGTTTTCACTTCACTCGAATTACTGCGACATCGGGTTTTGCTTGGCGGACGACGGTCGTCGGCTGGTGATTGTGTCCTGCGTGGACAACTTGCTCAAGGGCGCTGCCGGGCAAGCTGTGCAGAACATGAACGTGATGTATGGATGGGATGAAGCGGAGGGGCTGCAGTGAAAGTTGTCGTGAAGATCGGCGGCGCGGCGCTCGATGATGCAAGCGTAGTGCGCAAGTGCGCAAACGCCATTGTTGAACTCGCCGGAGACGGGCACCAGATCGCCGTGATTCATGGCGGGGGTGCCGAGCTAACACGAACCATGGATCGTCTCGGCAAGAAGAGTGAATTCATCAACGGCCTACGGGTGACCGACGCCGAAACGCGCGACATGGCGCTGATGGTGCTCGCAGGGATGGTGAACAAGAAGTTGGTATCGGCCATCGGAGGGGCAGGAAAGCCCGCAATCGGATTGTGTGGGGGCGACGGCGGCATGGTGCGGGCGCGCAAGAAAGAGAGCGACGGCACAGACCTGGGTTTTGTCGGCGAGATTTGCGCCGTGGAGACACGCTGGATCGAAGCCATCTGGAGCCAAGGCGGAATTCCGGTGATTTCGAGCCTAGCCGTGGGCGCACTGGGAGAGTATTACAACGTGAATGCGGATCAGATGGCGGCGGCGTGCGCGGTGGGATGCCATGCCAGCGCGCTGATTTTTCTGACCGACGTGGCGGGCGTTAAGGACGCCGACGGCGCAGTCATCCCGTGGCTAGACTTGGGACAGATCGCGGGGTTGGTGCAGTCGTGCGTGGTTAAGGGCGGAATGCTGCCCAAGCTTGAGGCTTGCCGGCATGCGCTGAACAAGGGCGTGGGGCGGGTTCGTATCTTGCCAGCTTCGGAAGCGGAGTTGCTGCCGCAGTTCTACTTCGCGAAGTTGGCGCTGGGGACAGAAGTCAGGGTGGCGGGCTAGGGTTCGTAAATTGGGCGAACACTTTTTCGACGCTGACACGATAGGTGTCGGCGGTCGCGCATTTTATTTTCAGCGGTCGACGTATACAGGAGAAAAGCGGGATGAGGGGACAAGTTGTCGAAAGAACGCCGGTTGCACCGGTTGCGCCAGTTGGCAAGCCGGCGATGCGGGACCTTGTGTCCACGCGTGACCTGAGCCCGAGCGAGGTGCGGTCGGTGCTGGACCTGGCCGCAGTTGTAAAGGCGCGGCCGTCGGATTTTCGCCGCACGCTCGATGGCAAGCAGCTGGTGATGTTTTTCGAGAAGCCCTCGTTGCGCACTCGCCTGACGTTTGAGGCCGGCATGGCGAGTCTAGGTGGCACGGCATTCTTCATGGACCAGACTGGCGGGCGCATCGATGCGCGCGAGAGCCTGCACGACATCGCGCACAACGTGGAGCGTTGGGTGGACGTGATGGTGCTGCGCACCTTTTCGCACTCGACAGTCGAGGATATGGCGGCGCATGCATCGATCCCTGTCATCAATGCGCTGAGCGATCTCGAGCACCCGTGCCAGGCTCTGGCAGATTACTCGGTTTTGCAGGAGCGGTTCGGAAACCTGAAGAACGTAACGCTGGCATACGTGGGCGATGGCAACAACGTGGCGCACTCCTTGCTGCTGTCAGGCGCATTGCTGGGGTCGCATGTGCGGGTGGCAACGCCGGCGGGCTACGAGCCGAACGCCGCGATCGTGCAGGCGGCGGAGGAGTTTGCGCAGGAAACGGGAGCGAAGCTTGAAGTCATGACCGATCCGCAGAGAGCGGTGGCGGGAGCGGATGCCGTGTACACGGACGCGTGGGCGAGTATGGGGCAGGAGAAAGAGTCTGACACGCGCGCGCCGATTTTTCGTCCTTACCAGGTGAACGAGAAGCTGATGGCGAAGGCGGCGTCGCATGCGCTGTTCATGCACTGTCTGCCTGCGCATCGCGGGCAAGAAGTCACGGATGACGTCATGGACTCACCGCAGTCGGTGATCTTTGATCAGGCGGAAGGCCGTCTGCACGTGCAGAAGGCGATTCTCATGCTGTTGCTCTGGGGCGGCGCGAGCCGTTTTCCGGTCAGGAGCGCTCATGTCTAAGAAAGTCGTGCTTGCTTATTCGGGGGGACTGGACACGTCGATCATCATCCCGTGGATCAAGGAAAACTACGACTACGACGTGATCGCGATGGTGGGTGACGTCGGCCAGGGAGACGACATCGAGGCCGTGGTGAAGAAGGCTTACGATACCGGCGCAAGCAAGGTGATCGTCGAAGATCTACGGGAGGAATTCCTGACAGGGTACGTGTTCCCGGCGTTGAAAGCGGGCGCCGTGTACGAACACAAATACCTTCTTGGGACGTCCTTAGCGCGACCGGTCATCGCCAAGCACCAGGTAGAAGTGGCGCTGCGCGAGGGCGCAACGGCCGTCGCTCACGGGTGCACGGGCAAGGGAAATGATCAGGTTCGTTTTGAACTGACTTACCAGGCACTGGCGCCAGACTTAAAGGTTATTGCACCGTGGAGAGAATGGGACCTGAAATCGCGTGAGGATTGCCTCGACTATGCCGAGGCGCACGGAATCCCTGTGGCACAGAGCCGCGAGAAGATTCACAGCCGGGATCGCAACTTGTGGCACATCAGCCATGAAGGCGGGGAACTTGAGGACGCGGGGAACGCGCCTTTGCCTACCACCTGGCAGCTGACAAATTCGCCCCAGGATGCGCCCGATCGTGACGAGAGAGTGAAGATCGGGTTTGAACAGGGCATTCCGGTGTCGGTGAATGGGCTGGAAATGGATCCAGTTACCCTGGTCGAGTTGCTGAACGAAATCGGCGGGCGGAATGCGATCGGCCGAATCGACCTAGTGGAGAACCGCTTCGTGGGCATCAAGTCCCGTGGCTGTTATGAGACGCCGGGCGGAACGTTGCTGCTTATGGCTCATCGAGAACTGGAAGCGCTTTGTCTGGATCGCGACCTGCTGCACTATAAGCAGCATGTGGGCTTGAAGTATGCCGAGCTTGTTTATTTTGGACTGTGGTTCACGCCTCTCCGCGAAGCCCTGGATGCTCTTGTGGAGAGTACCCAGAAAAATGTGACGGGCAGCGTCGAACTGTCGTTATACAAGGGGAACATCTCAATCGCGAGCCGTGAATCCGAATACTCGCTCTATCGCACGGACCTGTCGTCGTTCACCATGGGTGACAGCTATGACCAGAAGGATGCCGCGGGGTTTATCCGCATTCTCGGACTGCCCTCGCGGTCACGGGCGCAGCTGCAACAGGAGGTAGCGAAGTGAAGATGTGGTCGGGTCGCTTCCAGCAGCCGCTGGATCCGGCGTTTGAGCTCTGGCAACGATCGTTTCCATTCGACCATCGCCTGTTGCCCTTCGAACTCGAGGCGAGCCTTGCCCACGCGCGCGCACTCGAACATGCGGGAGTGTTGTCTTCGGAGGAATTAGCGGAGATTGTGCGGGGACTTGAGCAGATCGGTGCGCGGGCACAGTCGGACCCGACTTTCTTGAATGACGACCAAGCGGAAGATGTGCACCACTTTGTAGAGAAGGAATTGGCTGCCCTCATCGGCGCTACCGGTTACAAGCTTCACAGCGGACGCAGCCGCAATGAACAGATCGCTACCGATCTGCGACTGTACGTGCGGTCTACGATCGACCAGTTGCAGGCGCTGTTGGCGGATTTGGTCGAGACAATCGTTGGGCGGGCCGAGAAGGCCGGGATAGTAGCTATGCCTGCCTATACCCACACGCAGCGGGCGGAGCCTGTTCTGGTTGCGCACTGGCTGCTGGCGTATGTCGAGATGTTTCTGCGGGATGCGGAGCGTCTGGCGGATTGCCGGGTGCGCTTGAACGTATGTCCGCTGGGTTCGGGCGCGGTATCGGGCGCGACGCTTGCGATTGATCGCTGGGCAATGGCTGCGGATTTGGGCTTTGATGCTCCGACCGCGAATAGCATTGACGCCACGAGCGATCGTGACTTTGTGTTGGAGTTTGTCCAGGCGCTCTCGGTGATGTCGGTGCACCTGAGCCGCTGGGCCGAGGAGACGATTCTTTTCTCGACCCAGGAATATGGATTTGTGGTGCTGCCGGAAGCCTACTCGACGGGCAGTAGCGCAATGCCGCAGAAAAAGAATGCCGACTTGCTGGAACTGGTCCGTGGCAAGGCCGGACGGATCATCGGAGCGGCCACGACATTGCTGATCACGGTGAAGGGCCTGCCGTTGGCCTACAACAAGGACATGCAGGAGACGCAGGAACCGTTATTTGACGCGGCGCAAACCATGCAGGCGATTCTGCCCCTGGCCGCTGGCTGGATGAAGGCCGTAGAGTTCGACTTCGCGCACATGCAAGCAGCCGCGGAATCGGGTTTTATGAATGCGTGGGCTGCGGCGACTTATCTGGTGGAGCGGGGCGTCGCATCGCGCCAAGCGCATGAGGCCGTCGGAAAAGCGGTGAGGTTGTGCATAGAGCGTGGCTGCGAACTGCAGGAGTTGAGCCTGAATGATCTGCAGGGAATTCATGGCGCATTCGATTCTGGAATCTTCTCTGCATTGAAGCTTGAGTCCGTGCTCGCTATCCACGACGTGGACGGTGGAACGGCTTCAAAGCGGGTGAAGCAGGCGATCCAACGAGCCGAACATCGCATCGCTCAGTTGCGAGGTGAAGTCCATGCAGACGCGTGAAGCTTTGCTGCGCGACGCCACACAGATCCACGATCTGATTGAAAGCTACTCGGGTGATGGGACGCTGTTGCCGCGTTCTTTGCCGGAGATTTGCGAAAACATTCGCGATTTCGTGGTGGTCGAAGACGACGGACGCATCATGGGCTGCGGCGCACTACATCTTTATGGGCCGCACCTCGCCGAGGTACGTTCAATCGCTGTGCTGCCGGAGGCAAAAGGGAACGGCGCAGGCCGGCAACTGATCGATGCGCTTTTGGAGCAGGCTTCGCGCCAGGAGGTCACGTGTGTGTGCCTGTTCACGCGCATTCCGGAATTCTTTTCGCGCATGGGATTTACGGTGGCGGTGCGGGAGGAGATTCCTGACAAGCTTTACAAGGACTGCCACCGGTGTCCTCGCCAAAATAACTGCGACGAAGTTGCCATGGTACGAGGCGAACTGCCTTCGTTCGCGATCCTACAGCCGCCGGCCTCGCAGTTTGTGAAGCTGGAGTGGTAGGAAAGGCTTAGCCGCAAACAAAACGCGGGAGCAGGGCAGGGCGCTGAGGACGTATCGCGTTCGGCGCGACGAGAGGAAGCCAGCCTCACTCGTCTGTTAGAAAATCTCATCCCGAGTTTTCAAGACACATAAAGCCGCCATGTCGAAGCAACGACTGGTTGCATCCTGGCGGCTTCTTGGGGAAGCGCCCGTTCGGGCACCCGAAGGTCTTCTTCGGGCACGCGAAGGATACCATGAACGCAATGAAAAAAAGAATACCGAAGATTGATTGTGGCTTTTCTGCGGTGCCTCGTCTTCAAGCAACTCAGCGACTTCATCACGAATCGAAAAAACGGCGCCCCAACTCCCCAAATCTCAGCGAAGGCTGAAACTCCCGCGAAGCGGTGTGTTGTCTGAAGACCCGCCGACAAGGATTGTGAAATCGCCTGGATCGGCGGTCCAATCTTCTTTGTCAACGTTGTAGTAAGAGAATGCTCGTCGATCGAGTGAGAGTTGAACGTGCTGCGTCTCGCCCGGTTTCAGTCGAAGTTTCGAGAAGCCCTTCAATTCTTTTACAGGGCGTGGCACGCGTGCGTGTCCGTCGCCGACATACACCTCCACCACCTCAGCGCCTTCACGCGAGCCCGTGTTCGTGACATCGAAAGCAACGACCACGGGACTTTCCAAGGTGCCTGATTGCGGTGTGACCGAGAGATTGCCGTATTTGAACGTCGTATACGACAAGCCGTAACCGAAGGAAAACGCGTTCTTGCTGCCCGCTTTGTCGGAGTGCCGGTACCCGAGAAAGACACCTTCGGAATACTTCACCTTCTTACTCTCAGGAGGATCCGCGTAATAGGTATGGAACACGGCGCTGTCTTCAAAGCGACGATCGAACGTGACCGGCAACTTGCCGGAGGGATTCGCGTGCCCGAACAGGACCTGGGCGAGGGCAGTGCCTCCTTCCTGACCGGGGTACCACGCCTGCAGCAGGGCGGGAGTTCTCTCAATCCAGGAATTCATATCGACGGCGCCCCCAGACGTAATCACGATGACCGTCTTCTGATTGGCGGAAAGTGCGGCGGCAATCAGTGCGTCTTGTCCAGGCGGGAGGCTGAAGGTTCGATCCGAGCCTTCGCCCTCGCTGGAAGGATCAAATCCAACGGCGACCACGACAGCGTCGGCATGGGATGCCAGTGACTTCACGTCCGGCTTTACCAACGAAGCTTCGTTCAGAATGCCTACCCGAAGATTGGGGTCACCGTAAAGGCGGCGAAGCTCGATACGAATCTTGTGCGGGCCAGGAGCGAGGTTGAGGGTCGCATGGTTGACGAGAGCAGTCGCGCGCTTCCAATTATCCAGGACGATTTTGTCATCGAGAAATAAATGATATTGGCCGTCTTCGCCGGGGCCTTGCGCGAAGATCTCGTACTTGCCAGGCTTATCGGCGATGTAGTAGCCGCTCCAGCGAACCGAGCGAAATCGCGAAGGAATGCTGTAGAACGAAGGCCACTCAAAACCAAAATTGAGATGGTTGTCGAGGACGGTCTCGGCAGGCTTGCCGCTCAAGTCATCCGAGAGGAACCTCTCGGCAGTGAGTCCGGGTTTACCGTTGGCGGTGGCGGTTGTGAAGGCGGTCATGTCCGCCATTTCGGAAAGGGTTGGAATGCCGGACGAGTAAGTGACGGCTGCCTCGGGGCCGACGAAGTTGGCGATGCCTTCCAGAAAACTGATGTTGTGGAAGGGCACTACACCCGCGCTGCCGCCCCCTACTGCGTTCCCGGGGTACGCATCCGGGCCGAGAATAGCGAGCGTCTTGATTTTGGACTTATCGAAGGGAAGCAGATTGTCATTGTTCTTTAACAACACCATGCCAGAACGCGCGATGTCCAGAGCAACTTCGCGCCCGCGCAGGCTATACGCAGGGATAGAAGGATCGGTTTGGTCCCGATCGAGCCAGCCGAACTCGACTGCGCGACGGAGAATGCGCCGCACGTGGTCATCAATCGTCGCCTCGGTGACTTTGCCTGCCTTAATGGCGGGCAGCAGAGTTGCGCGGTTCATGTGGGCGCCCGCGGGCATCTCGATGTCGAGCCCGCCATTCACTGCGGCTACCCCGTCGTACGTCGAATCCCAGTCGGACATAACGATTCCGTCGAAACGCCATTGTTTCTTGGCGACTTCGTTGTTGAGGTAGCCGTTCTGGGACATGTGTTCGCCATTGGTTAGGTTGTAGGAGTCCATGATGGCGCACACCGGGCCTTCCTTAACTGCGGTCTCGAAGACGGGAAGATAGATCTCGCGCATGGTGCGCTCGTCGATCAGTGAATCGACGTTGTGGCGGTCATACTCCTGGTTGTTGCCCATAAAGTGCTTGATGGTGGCGCAGATACCTTTCGATTGCACTCCCTTCACATAAGCCAGGGCCGTGCGTCCGGCGAGGTAGGGATCCTCGCCGTAGTACTCGAAGCCGCGGCCCGCCATGGGGGCGCGATAGATGTTGACTGCCGGTCCGAGCAGGACGTGCACGCCGCGAGAGCGGGCGTCGTCGCCCAGAGTTTCGCCGGCGCGTTGGACGAGTTCAGGATCCCAGGTTGCCGCCAGCGAGATGCCTCCGCCCAGAGTCGTCGCGGGCCCGTCGTTGCGGAGTCCGATGGGGCCATCCGACATTTTGATTGCGGGGAGATTCAATCGAGGCACGGCGCGTACATAGAAATCCTGGTAACCACCGATGTAGTCGATCTTCTCCTCGAGGGTCATCTTGCCGAGGATATCGTCGACGCGTTTCTCGATTTCAGAAGACGAGGGCAGCGGCGATTGCGCCAGGGCGAAAGATGACAAAATGATCAGGAATAGCGTGGGAAAGAGTTTGCGCATAAGGCCTCTTGGAGTGGCATCTCAGAGCGAGATCGATGAAATGTTGACCGGACATCCTAATTACACTTGAAGGGAAGCCGCAAGGACTGGACCATAATTTTGGCGAGAAGGAGAGAACCTCACCCAGAGATTGCTTCCGGCGAGACGGTCCAACTACAATCTGATTGCTAGCGATTTGTAGTCGGCACCCCAATGGCCCCGTAGCTCAGATGGATAGAGCGACGGTTTCCTAAACCGCAGGTCGGCGGTTCGACTCCGCCCGGGGCCTCCATTCCTTCCCAAACCTGCTTTGCATTGTAAGTATTGGGCTAGCTCTTTCTTTTCGCCTTCTGCACAACGCGCTCAAGCTTAACCACATCGTCGGTAGCATTCTTTTCGACGTTGTCGACGGAGGACAGACGAACCCAATGGCTAATCATAGTGCCCTTTTCCGAGACGATGACAACGCTGAAAGCGGCACGTTCGTGGTCTTCGTTCAGATCGACGCCGGCGACGTCCACGGCAAAGGTTGCCGCGCGCAGGTCTTCCACGGAGCAGAAGGTTTTGGATTTCTTCACTGCCTCCTGCAGGCCAAATACGTAGGCTTTGGCGGCAGCGTCTTTTTCGTCAAAATCACTCTGAATGAAAACGGTGGTGACGCCGGGATGGACGCTGAGGTTCGGGCAAGCGGCGGCACTCGCGTGGCGAGGCATCAGCATGGGCCCGAGTGAAAGAAGGCATAAGACTGTTAGACGCATGAAGGCCTCCGTACGCGGACAGGATGAATTGTGAAACGGGTCTCTAGGAACACAAGCCAAACATTATCGATTGTATCCAAGCTTCGCGGCTTTCCCAGTTCATCGAAAACCGTCATTAGTCGTCACCAACGACACTCCGAGCCATGAATTATGATCAATGGTAAGCATGCGAGTCCTGTTGGAAATTTTTGGTCAGACGTTGAGCACGCTGTGGGCGCACAAACTGCGCTCATTGCTGACCATGTTCGGCATCGCGTGGGGTGTCGGTTCGCTCTTGCTGCTGGTTGGATTGGGCGAAGGCTTTCGGTCGGGGAACAAGAAACAGTTCGATTCTCTGGGCGAGAACGTGATGTTCATCTGGGGAGGGCGGGCGCCTGCGGTGGAAGGCAGCTCCACTGGCATGCGCCAGTACTATCTCACTTACAAGGATTACCTCGACATTGTTGCGGACTGCCCGGACGTGAAGGCAGCCGTTCCAGCGATTTCGCGTCAGGACCTGCGCTCGGTCAGCGACTTCTTTCAAAGCAGCGGCCAATTGTTGGGCGTGCCCGCGAGTTTCAACCAGATTCGGTTCGTACCGATTCGTGAGGGGCGCTGGCTTAACGATCTCGATGACCCGCAGCGGAGACACGTGATCGTGCTGGGAGATGAGGCGCGCCGAATCCTGTTTCCAGGCAGGCCATCGACTGGCAGCAGCATCATGATCAATGGAATTCGCTATCAGGTAATCGGAACTTTGCTGCCCATCGGTCATGGAGACAACAACACGTTGAATCTCCGCATGTTTGTGCCGTTTCACACGATGCAGCAGGATTTCCCGCCGACCGTGGACGTCAAGAACTCAATCTCTTTTATCAACTACCAGCCCAAATCTCGCGAGTTGCACGAACAGGCAAAGTTTGAGGTGCACAAGGTGATCGCGCGCAACCACGGCTTTGACTACATGAGTCCGGATGCCTTCGATGAATGGGACACGATCCGAACGGTGGATAACGTGGGCAAGATATTCGATGCGATGAATGCCTTTCTGGGCAGCGTGGGCCTGGTGACGCTGGCTCTGGGGGCGATCGGCATTATCAATATCATGCTGGTCGCGGTTGCCGATCGTACGCGCGAGATCGGGCTGCGTAAGGCGATTGGTGCTACCAACGGCAGCATCATGTTCCAGTTCTTCGTGGAGGGAGCTTTCCTGACCCTGCTGAGTGGCGGCATTGGGATGGCGTTCGCGGCGGGCTTGATGGCCGCCCTGTCGACACTGCCTTCGCCTCCGGGATTTGATCCTCCGAAACTCGTGCCCACTACGGCTGCGCTGGCGATTATCGCGCTGGCGATTGCCGGAGTGGCGGCCGGCCTGTATCCCGCTCGGAGGGCCGCGATGCTGCAACCGGTGGAGGCGCTCCGCAAGGAATAGTATGCATCGCGACCTGCTTCAACAAGCCTTCGGGGCCATGCGGCACGATCTTCGCAAGACCGTGCTTACCATGCTGGGCATGGCCTGGGGGATCGCCACCGTTGTTTTGCTGCTCGCGTATGGCGAGGGCTTTGGGCGCGCGATCAACAACATCTTTCAGAGTTTCGGAGCGAAAGCCGTCGGAATCTTCCCAGGACGCACAACGCTCGAGGCGGGGGGAAATAAAGCGGGAGTCCAGGTGCGGTTCACAAATGACGATATCGAAATGCTGCGAAATGTCGTTCCACTGATCCGACATATTTCACGGCAATCCGACAAGCAGTCGACGGTAGTCAATGGAACGCGTTCCAACACATTTCCCATTACCGCCGTGGATCCGCCGGCCGGCGCGATCTGGAACCTCAATATGGAACAGGGCCGGTTCTTGAACGACGAGGACAATCTTGCCCACCGCAGAGTGGCAGTGCTCGGTTACGACGCCAAAGCGAAATTGTTTTCCGGAATGGACCCGTTCGGGAAAGATATCCGCATCGACGGAGTAACCTTCCAGGTAGTGGGCCTCGTGGCGGCTCGCATGCAGGAAGGCGACAGCGATATCAATCGCGCGATCTATATCCCTTACAGCGTGATGGATGCTCTCCAGGATACAAAGTACGTAGGTGGAATCTGGCTTGATTACGAGGGACTGGATCACGATAAGGTCACGAATACCATCCGCAGTTCACTGGCGATGGCCCATCATTTTAAGTCCGAAGATCTGCGTGCCGTCCACGTCTTTGATGCGCAGAAGCAGCTTGCCCAGTTCAACATCATCACCATGGGGCTGAAGATTCTTTTGGCGTTTATCGGAACGATCACTCTGGGAATCGGAGGGATCGGGTTGATGAACATCATGCTGGTTTCCGTTACGCAGCGGACAAGGGAAATCGGCGTCGAGAAGGCACTGGGTGCCCGAAGGAAGGACATTCTGTTTCAGTTCCTTGCCGAAGCGATGGTGATCACGGCCGTGGGTGGGGTCCTGGGAATCGTTTTGTCGTACATGGTGTCGTTCTCCGTGGGCTCCCTGACGCTGTACAGTGCGATGGCACAGCACGCAGACGCAGGAGATATACGATTGATTGTGGCACCGAAGATTCTGATGATCGCTGTCAGCATTCTGGCCGTGGTGGGCGTGAGCAGCGCGATGTTTCCCGCCATACGTGCGGCGAATCTGGACCCCATCGAAGCTCTGCGTTACGAGTAAACGTCAGACCTAGTCTTCAGGAACAGGATTCGGAGCCGAAGGGTCTCCCGCGAAGCGCAAACGGCTGCGCGCATCAAACATAGGACCTTTGGCTGCCTGGATCGGGGCAAAACACGCCATGCCGACAGGTTCGTTCAGGTCGTCGTAGATGGCTTCGATTCCACCGCGCATCGAGTACGTCTCGTGCCAGAAGCCCACGCCGCCGGAGTCTCGCAAGAAATTCTTCCACCACTCCTGATGGGGAAGTGAACGAGCCCAGATCTCGAGCGAGGCGAAGTCTCTCCAATACTGGCGCATGCCAACGTGGAGGGGACAAAAAGAGAAAAAGACATTCTCGTGCAGGAGCAAACCGTCGGGCTTGGCCTTTACCGCGGCAGCGATTTTTGTACCGAAACTGAAGACCGTCTTTATGCCGCCTAAGGTCCTTACCCGCATTCCAAGATAGATCACAACCAGATCAGGAAAGTCCCCTAGGTTGACGGTCATGCGGTTGATTCGAGCAGTCATGATGACCCATATCCCATGTCTAGATTTTTATGGCACTGACTGTTAGAGATTCCGATTCGCGCCCGAGGGAGCGTTTTTCTCTAAGTCGAAAAAGGGCAAGAGGCATCCAATGGGGTAACAATTTCTTAAGGTGAATTCAGTGGGTGCGGCCGGAGGCGGCAGTTCTGGCTGATGGACGTTATCCAGTTGGTGTCATTGGACCTTCGTGTGTGCAGGAGATTCAGGAAATGCCGCGATTTCCCGTATAATAAAACTACTCATGCCCAAATATTCAATTGTTGTACCCCTGCATAATGAGCAGGAAAATGTGACGGATCTCTACGATCGTCTGAAGGCGGTCATGGAGGCGAACGGCGAGAGTTTTGAGATCGTGCTGGTTGATGACGGCTCTGTGGATGGTACGTTCGCGCTTTTGCGCGAGATCGCGGCGGTTGACAGCCGCGTGACCGTGGTCAAGCTTCGCCGAAATTTTGGGCAGACGGCTGGGTTGGCGGCGGGCTTTGACAACGCTCGCGGTGAGTACATCATCGCGATGGATGGGGACCTGCAGCACGACCCGTCGGACATCCCGGTGTTTTTGGAAAAGATCGCCGAAGGCTACGACATTGTCAGCGGCTGGCGGAAGCAGCGCATTGATAACCTTTGGTTGAGGCGTATCCCCTCAAAGATTGCCAACTGGATGATGGCGAAGTTGAGTGGCGTCGAGATCCATGATTTCGGCACGACCTTCAAGGCGTACCGCCGCGAAATTCTGGAACAAGTCCCCCTTTACGGCGAACTGCATCGGTTTATTCCGGCGTTGGCTTCGTGGCATGGCGCGTCGATCATTGAAGTGCCGATTCGTAACGTGAACCGGGAGCGGGGCGCGTCACACTACGGTATCTCCCGCACGTTCCGTGTTTTTTTCGACCTGATCACCATTCGGTTTCTACTCCGTTACCTCTCACGTCCGCTGCATTTCTTCGGCACCGTAGGGATGTTGAGTATTCTGACCGGCTTTTCCGTGGCCGTTTGGCTCGGTGTACAGAAGGTCTTCCACGATTCGCATTTGCTTGTGCAACACGGACCGCTCATGATTTTTGCCGCGGTGCTCTTCCTGGCGGGTCTGAACATGCTAGCCGTCGGACTATTGGGTGAAATGCAAGTGCGTCATTATCACGAGCCTACGCGACGCGCACCCTATTCCGTCGAACGGATTCTGCGCGCCCAGAGCGCAGAGCACTCCGTTTCAGAGTGAGTGCGGCTGTTCTTTTGTCGCTCATCTGTCATATCGTCCGGTGATCTCTCTCCCAGACGGCCACTCGCTACGGAAGGATAATGCTTGCAGCGGCCAAGCCAGCTGCCTGTGAGGGGTATAATGCCTCGGTTTGCCACCATGGAAAACGTAACCACGCAGCACCAACTTCGTTTAGCGAGCCGCATGTCGCGGCTCGGCACCGAAACAGCATTCGAAGTCCTGAACAAGGCCCGCGCACTCGAGCGCCAGGGCAAAAACATTGTCCACCTGGAGATTGGCGAGCCGGATTTCGATACCCCGGCGAACGTGGTGGAAGCAGGCGTGGGCGCCCTCCGCAAGGGCTGGACGCACTACGGACCCTCGGCGGGGCTTCCGGAACTGCGCCAGGAGATTGCGGACTACGTTTCGAAGACGCGGTGTGTGCCCGTCACGAGTGATGAGGTAGTAGTTGTCCCTGGCGGTAAGCCTATTATTTTCTTTTCGATCCTGTCACTTGTGGACGCTGGAGAGGAGGTTATCTACCCCAATCCGGGATTCCCCATTTACGAGTCGATGATCGACTACGTCGGCGGACGCCCCATCCCGATCCAGCTACGGGAGGACCGCGATTTCGGTCTGGACGTGACCGAACTGGCCTCTCTGATCAATGATCGGACGCGGCTGATCATTCTGAATTCTCCGCAGAATCCGACCGGTGGCGTGCTCACCAAGAACGACATTCATGCGATCGCGTCGGCCATTGGCGATCGCAATGTGATGGTGCTGTCGGATGAAATCTACAGCCGGCTGATCTTCGAGGGTGAACATTTCTCGATCATGTCGATTCCTGGTTTTAAGGATCGGACAATTCTGTTGGATGGATTTTCGAAGACATATGCGATGACCGGATGGCGCATAGGGTATGGCGTGATGCGACCCGACCTGGCAGCGCACATTACCCGTCTGATGACGAACTCGAACTCGTGCACGGCAAGTTTTACCCAGATTGCCGGAGTCGAGGCTCTTCGAGGTGATCAATCTTCAGTCGATCAGATGCGGGATGAATTCAAGAGGCGCCGCGATGTGTTCGTGGCGGGACTGAATAAGATCAAGGGATTCTCGTGTCGCATGCCTAAAGGCGCGTTTTACGCGTTCCCGAACATTACGAAAACCGGTTGGCCATCCAAGAAACTGGCCAATGCCATTCTGGAAGAGGCTGGCGTAGCTTGCCTTTCGGGCACGGCGTTTGGCGATTTTGGGGAAGGCTACCTGCGTTTCAGCGTGGCGAATTCTCTGGAGAACCTGAACAAGGCACTGGATCGAATTCAACAGTGGACCCAGAAGAATCTGTAAGCTGGATGATCGTTGTTGTTTCTTTGTGGAAAATAAGTGCTCCTTGGTGGATTAGGCTTTTGGGTTTGACTGTCACCCCGCCGTGTGATGCCACTCACTGTTCATAGAGACATTCCCGGATAAGCTCGGTTCGCAAAGCACAAGGCGCAGGACAGTCCCCGTCCGCGCGCCAAGCGAAGGAGCTTCCATGGCTCTCAAGAACTCTGCCATCGGCGAAATCCGCCGTTCCTACTCCATTGAAGAACTCAAAGATGCGGTGCAACTGATGCGGGGCTACAACCTGGTGGCCTTGCATGCCGCGGGTAGCGGGCATGCGGGGGGGACACTCTCGATCATGAATATAGCAGCTGCTCTCTACTTGCGCGTAGCAGAGCATGATCCAGAGGAACCTGGGTGGGAGGATCGCGACCGGATTGTTTGGTCGACGGGGCATAAGGCTCCCAGTCTCTATCTCGGACTCGCGTTCGCTGGATTTTGCCCGATTGACGACGTCGTGCTTCTGCGGAAGCTGGGATCGCCGTACCAGGGCCACCCGCACTGGTTAAAGCTGCCGGGCGTGGAAGTGTCGACGGGATCACTGGGACAGGGCCTCAGTCTGGCGGTTGGCATTGCGCTGGCCGGGAAGCTCAATGGCAAGGCCTACAAGACTTTTTGCATCATGGGTGACGGTGAGCAGCAGGAAGGGCAGATATGGGAAGCCGCCATGGAATCCAGTCACCACGGACTCGATAACCTGGTTGGAATTGTGGATTGCAATCACTTGCAGATCGACGGGCCGGTCACCGATGTTATGAACGTGGAGCCACTGGAAGAGAAGTATCGCGGCTTCGGTTGGGACGTGCGCCGCGTCGACGGTCATGACATGGGTCAGCTGGTGGATGCGTTGGAAAGGGCGAAGGCGCATCGGGGCAGGCCGCTCGTCCTGCTTGCTGACACGGTGAAGGGCAAAGGCGTCAGCTTCATGGAGAACGTTGCTGGCTGGCATGGCAAGTCACCGACCTATGAAGAATTGACGAAGGCTCTGAATGAACTGGGAATTGCCGACAGGATCCCAGTAGCAAAGCTGCTGGACAGGGCGGGTGACTATCAGGCTGCGATTGATCATAAGCTTCAGAAGAAGTTGCCACAGTTCAATCATGACTACTGGTGGAATCGCGCGCTGAATATGAAGGTAAGAATGGAGCCGACGCGGAAGGGTTTTGGGCAGGCGCTGGCGGAGATTGGCGACGATGAAAGAGTAGTGTGCCTCGGTCTGGATATCTCCGGGTCGATCACAATCAGCGATTTCTATTCCGGGAAGCCGGAACGCAAGAAGCGCTGGCTCAGCATGGGAATCGCGGAGCAATCGGCGACCTCGGTCGCGGCTGGGCTGGCGAAGGAAGGAAAGTTGCCGGTATTCGGGACGTATGCCACATTTGCCGCAGCGAGAAATCTTGATCAGATCCGCACGTCGATTTGCTACGGCGAATTCAACGTGATGATCGCGGGAGCTCATGGCGGAGTTTCAGTGGGGCCCGATGGGGCGACCCACCAGGCGCTCGAGGACTTGTTTGCAATGTGCGGGCTTCCGAACATGTCTGTCGTCGTTCCTTGCGACGCGATTGAGACGCGCAAAGCCACCAACTTTCTCTTGCTCGAGCATAAAGGGCCAAAATACATCCGGTTCGCGCGCGAGGCCACGCCCGTCGTCACTGATGAACAAACACCGTTTGTGTTCGGCAAGGCCAATGTGATTCGTTTGCGGCGGCCGGGAGACAGTTTCCTCAAAGCATTCGAGACTACGCTGGAAAGTGAGTACCAGGACGAGGGCGAGGACCTCACCGTCGTGGCTTGTGGACCGATGGTGCCCGAAGCAATGCGCGCGGCGTGGATTCTGAAGCGCGAGTTCGGCTTTGAGACACGGGTGCTCAATCTGCACACGTTAAAGCCTATCGACGAACTGGCCATCATCTGGGCCGCGAAGCAGACCGGAGTTGTGCTGACCGCCGAGGAACACCAGATCGGTGCGCTGGCTTGGCGGGTAAGTAACGTGATCACCAGTAGTCCTGTGCTCTATGGCCAACCCGTCATTACAGGAGCGATCGGTGTTAAGGATCGTTTCGGCGACTCTGGGGCGCCGTGGGAATTGATCAAGGAATTCGAGGTGAGCGCGGAGCACATCGCTCACAAGGCGGTCGAGTTGCTGGATATCAAGAAGAATCACAGGAAGTCGCTCGAGGAGCAGTCGCTTGCGGGAAGTTATCGGTAAGGCGTCTCTCTCCTCTATGGAGAGATGGAACTGATTTGTCCTGAGCACGTGGAACGCAGGGTCCTTCGCGTCCCTCAAGGATGACAGTCTGCGAGCAGTGTATCGTTTTTAACACCTTCTGACACTGTCTCCGTCGCTAGAGTAAACTGTTGCTTCTTTGCCTGTGCACGCTACCGCGCACGGGCATCTGAACGTTCACCCTGAGAACACGATGACGAAGCGAATGCGTGTGTTTGCCACCTGTGACATTGGAGAGTCGATCAGCCTGTTGCGCGACCGGGGTTACGACGTGGAGGTTTATCCTGGTCCCGAGGCGCCGCCGAAGAGTCTCATCGTTGAAAAGTCGAGATCGGGAATCGATGGGCTCATCACCACTCTCCGCGATGCGGTGGATGCGGAGTTGTTTGATGCCGGCAAGGGCAGCCTCAAGGTGGTGGCTCAATACGCGGTGGGTTTCGACAACATCAACCGGGCCGATGCAAACCGCTACCACATCCCGTTCACGAACACGGCGGACGTTCTAACCGAAGCGACGGCCGAATTCGCCTTCTTCATGATGGGCGCATTGACGCGCAAATTGTGGAGCGCTGAGCATCTAACGCGGGAAAACAAGTGGGGATTCTGGCATCCCTACCTGCCATTCCTCGGCGATGAAGTGACCGGCAAAACAGTTGCGATTATCGGCACAGGAAGAATCGGGCTGGCCATGATCAAGAAATGCGCCGGCTTCGACATGAACATTCTGTGTTACGACCCCGCGTACCAGAATCACGAGTACATCACGGCAATTCAGGAGACGAATGACCTGCGCCACGCGCGCGGAATCTGCCGGGAGAAGACATGGATCAAGTACGTCACGCTGGAAGAGGCACTCACCGGAGCGGATTTCGTGAGCGTGCATGTTCCACTGCTGCGGGAAGGGGAGAGCTCAACTCCCACCTACCATCTATTTAATGAAGAAACATTTCGCAGGATGAAGCCGACAGCCTTCTTGGTGAATACATCGCGAGGCCCGGTGGTGGACGAATCCGCGCTCGCCAAAGCCCTCCGAGAGAAATGGATTGCCGGTGCAGCCTTGGACGTGTACGAACGCGAGCCTTTGCCGGCGGACTCGCCATTGCGGGATCCGGCGATCGAGGATCGATGCCGATTACTGCCCCATTTTGCCAGCGCCGCCAAAATAACGCGCCTTTCGACGGATCCGGATAAAGGGATGGCAGGGCGGTGCGTGCAAGGTCTTATCGACGTGCTGGAGGGCAACTACGGTGGGGATATCACCAAGATGCCCTACGTTGTCAATAAAGAGGCCTTTGCAAAATAGACGCGCCCTACCACCCGACAGCGGCTAAAAAGCCGCGATCATTCTGATGTTGTTTCGGCGCGCCTGAAGGCGCGCCCTGATACGAACCCTAAACCATCGGCGCTCCGGAAGGCGCCTGCTGATACGAGCCCTGTACTCTTACTTTCGCAATGAAGTGTCCGCCGAGCAGATGACCTATGTTTTCCAAGCGTACCGAGTGGAAGCTTACGCCTAACCGATTTGCGCAGGCGCAAGCGGACGTGCGCGCGGCGGGAATGGAAATCCTCGATCTCAGCGTGTCGAATCCGACGCGAGCCGAGCTGCACTACGACGATGAAGCCATTATGCAGTCGCTGATCCAGCCCGATGCGTTGGACTACGATCCTCAGCCCAAGGGTCTGTTAGCTGCGCGACAAGCGGTGGCACTGTACTATCACGGTGCGCACGATGTGTATGGGCTAGATCCCGAATCGTTGATTTTGACGACCAGTACCAGCGAGGGATATTCGTATGTTTTCCGGCTGCTCTGCAATCCGGATGATGAAATCCTGGTACCCAAGCCGAGTTACCCCCTCTTTGAATTCCTGGCAGATTTGCAAGATGTGAAGCTCTCGCCTTATCCGCTGATCTACGACGATGGTTGGCAGATTGATTTCCCGTCTTTGTACAAATCAGTGAATCATCGCACGCGAGCCGTTGTAGTGGTCCACCCAAACAATCCGACAGGATCTTATGCTTCGGCGGAAGAGTGTGAGCAGCTTAATCGGTTTTGTGCGGAATACAACCTGGCGCTGGTTATCGACGAAGTGTTTCTCGATTATGCACACGATGGAGCGCAGCGATCTTCCTTTGTAGCCAATGATCAGGTTTTGACATTTACCTTGAGCGGAATTTCGAAGATCAGCGGCCTCCCCCAAATGAAGGTGGCGTGGGTCGCCGTAACGGGTCCGAGCACGCAGAAGGGTGAGGCCCTTGCACGTTTGGAAGTCATCGCGGACACCTATCTCTCGATGAACGCGCCTTTGCAGTTAGCCACACCAGTACTGCTAGAGCAGCGGCGTGGACTTCAACCTCTCCTGCTCGATCGAGTCCGCACCAATCTGCGGGAACTGGATCGTCAGCTTTCGCATCAGAAGACTTGCGAGCGGCTACGCGTGGATGGAGGATGGTATGTCGTGCTGCGCGTCCCGGCCTTACAATCGGATGAAGACCTTGCGATCGACCTGCTTCGCAAGGTCGCAGTGCTCGTTCATCCCGGTCACTTCTACGACTTTCCTCAGGACGGATGCCTCGTGCTCAGCCTGATCACGCCCGCAGACCAATTTCGGGATGGAGTCAGCAGAATCCTGCCTGTGTTAAGCGAATAGGGCGACTTACCTGGTCGCCTCTTCTCTCGCGCCGCAGATACTACGGACAGTTCAGTTGAGCCTTTCCGAAAACGCTCAATGTTGATTCACCGTCCGGGTTGATGCTAGGCGTCGCTTTGCCAGCCAGAATCGTGGCCACTCCCGAAAAATTGGGAACACATTTAGCGACGCCGTTGGAATCGACCGTGGCCCCGAGATTGATGTTTCCCGCACAGTGTCCCGCGCTTGAACCCACGCACCAAGTTATATCGCTGCCGGTCAGCCGTTGTGGAGAGGGTGGCTTGCTGAATGTGCCGGTGGCCGAGAAGGGTACCTGTCCATTGGCGAAATCGTGCGCGTTGGCCGTTGCCGGAGAGAGTGCTACGGACTGTAGCTGTCGGCTGCCGCCGCACCCAGCGGTCAGAAGAGATGTCACAAACAGGAGGGCGCAAATGGGGCCGCAGGTCGATGCTCTCAAGGAACCTCCCAGCGTGATGGTTATCCTCTCACCGATGCGAGCTGAGCGAGGCGGCGTTGCCTCTGCGAAGAGATTTTAACCGTACGAGTAACCTTACTTTTGCAGGAAAGGATTCTTGTCCCGCTCCTCTCCGATGGTTGTAAGCGGTCCGTGCCCAGGAACGACGACCGTTTCATTCGGCAGCGCAAGCACCCGGTCGTGGATAGAGCGAAGGATCTTTTCGTAAGATCCACCGGGCAAGTCAGTACGCCCGATGCTTCCTGCGAACAACGTGTCACCCGCGATCAGTTTTTGCTGGGCAGGGAAGTAAAGGCAAATGCTGCCTTCGGTATGGCCGGGAGTGTGTAGCACCTGAGCCTGGAGAGAACCGGTATTAATAGTGTCGGCGTGGCGCAGGTTTTGATCGATTTCAACCTTGCCCGGCGTGGGCACACCGATCCAGGCCGCCTGTACATCCAACATCTTCAGCAATGCGTAGTCGTTTTGGTTGAGGAGAATCGGTGCTCCCGTCGCCGCGCGGAGCTTCATCGCTCCGCCGACATGATCGATATGCGCGTGGGTGATAACGATCTGCTTGACTTGCAGGTTGTGCTTTTTTATTAGCGCCACAACCTGTTCGATGTCGTCGCCGGGATCGATGACGATGGCTTCACGCGAGGTATCGTCGCCGATTACAGAACAATTGCACTGGAGCGGGCCGACGGGGAGGATCTCATGAATCATGGGTCTATTTTAGTCGACTCTACAGAGAGCTTCTCCGCGGGCGCGAAGACGCTGTTCACCAAAAAGTCCTCCGAATTGGAGGACTGATGGTTACCGTACGGAATGAGATCTACTTTGTCGGATTTGGTTGGGATGCCGGTGTGGACGGCGGCTGAGCGGGAGTGGCTGGCTGCGAGTTAGTTGTGTTCGACTTTGTGCCCGACAGAACCGATCCCGAAGACGGAGCCGCACCGCTCCGGCGTACGGCGAAAATCGAAAGCGTGATCGAAGTGACCATAAATAGAACGGCAGACCACGTGGTCGCCTTTGACAGCGCCGTGGCCGCCCCGCGTGGACCGAAGGCTGTCTGGCTGCCCATGCCGCCAAACGCCGCGGCGATGTCGCCGCTCTTGCCGCTTTGCAGCAGCACCACGATGATCAGGAAAAAGCACACCAGAATGTGCACAGCGTAAATCAAGCCAATCAGATAACTCATGCGAATCCAAACCCACCGGCCCCGAGCCGGCCTTTCTATCTCAAGTGGAATGAGTACGTTGGTGCGGAAGGGGGGATTTGAACCCCCACGCCTTTCGGCGCCACCCCCTCAAGATGGTGTGTCTGCCAGTTCCACCACTTCCGCACGAGGGCAAGAGAAATTATAGCAAACGCCTATGGCCAGCCTCGCCAGGGGGCCAGCGGCGCCACCGGCTGGCCAAAGGCCTGATCAATACTTCACGATGGCGGCGAAGGACCTCGGGTCTAAGCTAGCGCCGCCGACGAGCGCGCCGTCTATTTCGGCTTCTGTCATCAATGCCTTCGCGTTTTCCGGCTTTACAGAGCCTCCGTACAGGATACGAAGCTGCGCTGCGAATGCCTCTCCAAACGCTTTGGAGGCTTCGGTGCGGATCAGCGCGTGCGCGTCGGAAGCCATCTGGGGTGTTGCTGTCTTACCGGTCCCGATTGCCCAGACTGGCTCATAGGCGACGATCAGTTTGCCGGCTTTCTTGCCCGAGATGGCGTGGAATGCCCGTAAGCACTGCCGGCGAAGAACGTCTTCGGTGAGCCCGGCCTCCCGTTCCTCGAGAACTTCGCCAGCGCAGACGATCGGGGTCAGCCCAACCTCGAGCGCCGTCTTCAACTTGAGGTTCACGATGTCGTCGGTCTCGCCAAAATACTGACGACGCTCGGAGTGGCCGATGATCACGTGGGTCACTCCCGCCGCCAAGAGCATGCTGGAGCAGATCTCACCAGTGTAAGCGCCTTCTTTTTCCCAGTGCATGTCCTGCGCGCCAATTACGACATTGGAATCCTTCACGGCTTCGACTGCGACCGGAATATCCAGGAACGGAGGGCACACAACGATGTCGTCGCGGTCGTGTGCGGCGACCAAGGGCAGGAAGTCGTGAAAGAAGTCCCGAGTTTGTTCGGGAGTTTTGAACATTTTCCAGTTGGCGGCGATGACTTTTTTTCTCACGAGGGATTCCTCTCGACTTTTAGCGGAGATAGAGAGCCGGATTTATGCAGCTTCTCGAAAGCTCGGGTGTAGGCGCGCAGCGTGGCGAGGTCGAACAGCACAAACCGCGCGTGCGTGACGTGCGTAGATCTCAATAAGGCTTCGACAGTTGCCGGGAGGGCCACTTCGGCCGCTTCCTCGACGGGATAACCGAACGCGCCGGTCGAGATCGAGGGAAAAGCCAAGGATCGAACGGCATGATCATCCGCGATCTGGATTGATTCGCGATAGCAACTGGCCAACGTTGCGGCTTGCGTTGAGTGGCCTCGCCGGTAAACGGGGCCGACCGTATGAATCACGTACTTGGCGGTCAGACGGCCGCCCGTGGTAAGGACGGCTTTTCCCGGCGGCAATTGTCCAATCTCAGCAGCAATTTTCGCGCACTCCTTCAAGATGGCTGGACCGCCGGCACGATGAATCGCTCCATCCACTCCGCCACCGCCGACCAGGTGTGAGTTTGCGGCGTTCACGATGGCATCAGTGGTTTCCTTCGTGATATCGGCGGGGCCATGCAAGTCCACAATTTTCCCGTGGTCCAGGGACGCGCGCACAGCAAAGTCAGGCACAGGATTGTCCTTCGCCTAACGCTTGTCGGTCAGCGCTTCGACGCCTGGGAGTGTCTTGCCTTCGAGGAACTCAAGCGACGCGCCGCCGCCCGTCGAGATGTGGGTGATCTTATCGGCGACGCCAGCCGCACGGACAGCAGAAACTGAGTCTCCCCCGCCTACGATGGAGAGTGCACCCGGATTGTCGGCAATCGCGCGAGCGATCTTGAATGTGCCTTTTGCGAAGGGTGACAACTCAAAGACGCCCATCGGCCCATTCCACAGAATGGTGCGAGCCCTCGCGATCTCTTCCTCGAATGACTCCACCGTTTTCAGCCCGATATCCAAGGCCATGAGATTGGCCGGAATGGGCTGCCCCTGATCGACCTTCGTAATGTGAGCGTTCGCGTCTACTTTGTCGGCGGCCACATGATCGATGGGAAGCAGCAGCTTCAGTTTGCGCGTCTTGGCTTCCTGAAGAAGTTGCTTCGCCAGATCGAGCTTGTCTTCTTCGACTAGAGACTTGCCGACTTGCTCTCCTAGAGCCTTGAGGAAGGTGTAAGCCATCCCTCCCCCGATGATGAGGGAGTCGACCTTGCCCAACAAGTGATTGATCACCGGAATTTTGTCACTCACTTTCGCGCCACCGAGAATAGCCACGAAAGGCTTCTCGGGTTCATGCAATGCTTTGCCTAGGTATTCGAGTTCCTTCTGCATCAGCAGGCCAGCAGCCGCCTTCTGCACATGCTTGGTCATGCCGACTGTGGAGGCGTGGGCACGATGGGCTGTTCCGAACGCGTCGTTGACGTAGAAGTCCGCAAGGCGCGCTAGTTGTCTGGAGAACTGCTCGTCGTTGGCTTCTTCCTCGGCATGAAAGCGGAGATTCTCGAGTAAGAGCGTCTGGCCCTTTTCCAGTTTTCCGGCTACTTCTTCCGCTTCGGGGCCTACGCAGTCGGGGCAGAAGCCGACGTTCTCACCCCGAGCCAATTCCTTGTCGAGCAGCATGCGCAGTCGTTCGGCCACCGGCTTGAGTGTCAGCTTTGGATTGACCTTGCCTTTCGGCCGGCCCAGATGCGAGGCAAGAATCAGCCGCGCTCCATGCCGAAGGGCGTATTCGATCGTCGGTAGAGTTTCGCGGATGCGGGTATCGTCCATAACGCGGCCGTCTTCGAGCGGTACATTGAAGTCAACCCGCATGAAAACTCGATGATCATTCAGCGGGAGATCACGAATCGAAAGCTTGGACATGGCTGGTCCTTCGTAGAGTATGTAGCCGGTATCCGGCAGGCTACCTGCCAGAGAGTCCGTTGTCCTACGGGCGTGCCGCCAAATCCGATGACGGCACGCTTGATGTTCTAGAGGCCCTTGGAACCCATGTAGTTGATCAGATCACGCACGCGGCAGGAATAGCCCCACTCATTGTCGTACCAGGAAATGACCTTCACACACGTGCCGCCGACCACCAGGGTCATTTTCGCGTCGACGATCGAAGAGTAGGGATTGCCCTTGAAGTCGGCCGAGACCAATTCCTCTTCTTCATAACTCAGAAAGCCTTTGAGCGAACCTCTCTCACTGGCTTTCTTCATGGCCGTGTTGACTTCTTCCTTGCTGGTCTGCTTCTCGACGAAAGCGACCAGATCCACCACCGAGACGTTTGGAGTGGGTACGCGCATGGCAAAACCGTCGAGTTTGCCTGCCATTTCGGGGATCACGAGTTTGAGAGCTTTCGCGGCGCCCGTCGATGTCGGAATCATGGAGAGAGCGGCGGCGCGTGCCCGGCGGAGGTCCTTGTGCGGGAAGTCGAGGATGACCTGATCGTTGGTATAGGAGTGAATGGTCGTCATCGTCCCGCTGACGATCTTGAAGTTGTCGTGAATTACTTTGGCGATCGGCGCCAGGCAGTTCGTGGTGCAGGACGCGTTGGAAATCACATGATGCTTGGAAGGGTCGTACTTGTCGTGGTTGACGCCCAACACCAGCGTGATGTCTTCGTTCTTCGCTGGCGCGGAAATGATGACCTTCTTTACGGGACCGCGCAGATGCTTCTTGGCATCATTGGCGTCGGTGAACCGGCCGGTCGACTCGATGACGACTTGGGCTCCGACCGACTCCCAGGGCAGTTTGGCGGGATCCTTTTCTGCGAAAACCTTGATCGTCTTTCCATCCACTGAAATGCTGTCAGCGCCAGCCGTGATCTTGTGAGGCAAATTGCCTAAAATCGAGTCGTACTTCAGCAGGTGGGCCAGGGTTTTCGGATCGGTGAGATCGTTGACGGCGACAAACTCAAGGTTCGAATCATTCAATGCCGTGCGCAGAACGTTGCGTCCGATACGACCGAAACCGTTAATCCCTACTTTAATTGCCATGTTGCCTCCGTAAAAGTATGAGGACAATCCCTGCGACGAGCGGCGTCTTCAGTAAACCTTTGATGGTATCAGGGGGAAGGAGTTAGCGTAAATGATGGACCGCACAATCCATTTGTGATGGCTAAACGTTGCTGCCGTTCATCCACCCGTTGTGATCAGAACGTAATTTCTAGGTAGATGTTAAGTTTGCTCGAGAACAAAGAGAAGCGCGCGAGCCAATACTTTGTGCGAATCGCTTTTCGCGGAACCGTCCAGTCGCTCGGCGGGAGGAAACGCGCACGTGCGGGAAATTCCGGCCCCGTGATCTTGCCGCGAATGGTACAAGGCGCAACCCGGACTTCGGGTTCGTTGCGAATGCGCTTGTACTTGCCCGAGTCGCTGCGGGTCATCACATAAACTTTGTCGCCATCTTCGGCAAACCACACCGGCGTTTGCACCACCGTGCCATCCTTGCGATAGGTCGCAAGGCTCAGATAATTCTGACCGTGGATTTCGCGCGGTATGGTTCCCGACATGCTACCTCCTGAAGAGCTCCTCGTGATGGCTGGACGGGTCGCCACAGAACCTGCGACCACATTGCCGTCAGCGCCATGCCTGTGTTACAAGCCCTACATGCGTAAATGGATGAGCGAGCGCTTAAAGCGTCGCAAAAAGACCAAAGAGTCGAAGCCCACCGACCCCGCTCAAGCCCCGCTGCAGCCCGCATACTTTGACGCAGGAACGAGCGAGGTCGAACCGGCGAGTTCCTCTCATTCTGAGCATGAGGCCGACCCGGATTTGCCCGAGGTTCCGGAGCCCGAGAAAGCCGGCGTCATCACGGATGCGACGGAAGCGAGCGAAGCCCCGCAGGGAACGCAGCAACGTCCGCGCCGCCGTAGGACACGAGGCGGGCGCGGGCGCAGCGGACAACGACCCAGCACAAGAACCAGCGCACCCGCCGCGCCCCAAGTTGCTCCGCCTCCGGAAGCAGCCTCACAGCCCGCCCCGACTCCCATTCCGCCAGCCCCGCCACGTCCACCAAAAGGCACCGTCATTCTTTCCATCGGGCTTCCCGGCTCCGGCAAGAGCTCGTGGTTCAAAAGGAACAACATCACTCCACTTTCAAGTGACATGGTTCGCTTGCTTCTGTTTGATGATTCGCAGGAGCAGCGATTCCAGGACTTGGTGTTTTCGAACCTGCGTTCCATGCTGAAGGCAAGATTGATCGCTCGGCGGCCCTTGAACTACGTGGACGCCACGAATCTTACACCGCACGAGCGTAGCAGTTGGATCAAGCTGGCCAAGGACTATGGATACGACGTGCAGGCGGTTTTCTTTGACGTGCCTCTCGAGGTCTGCCTCGAACGCAACCGGCGCCGGGACCGGGTGGTTGACGAGGACGTAATGCGCCGCATGTCTGCCAAACTGAAACCGCCAACCTTTGAGGAAGGGTTCTCCAAGGTCACTGTTGTACGCGTGAAGAAGAAGGAGAACGAACCGGAAGCCTGAGATAAAGGCCGAATCACGACATTAGAAAAGCGCCACCCGCTTGGGTGGCGCTTTCGCTTGTTGATGAGAATTGCTGTTTAGCGGTGACCGTGTCCGCCGGAAGAGGAACGTCCTCCGCCTCCCCCGCCACCGCCCCGGTTCCCTACGCCACCGCCACCACCGCCGTGGTAGGAGGGAGCGCTGCCCCCACGAGAAGAACCCCCACTGTAAGAGGGCATTCCTCCGCCGCCCCGATACGACCCTCCTCCGTAGGAGGGTGAAGCGCTTCGATACGGCCCGCTGCTGGATGGTGATCCCGCTCGATACACGGGAGAGGATCCACCGTACGACGGAGCCGAACCGCGATACACAGGAGAGGAACCGCGACCGTACGGCGAGGACGATCCGCCATAGGACGGTCCGGCCCCACGATACGAGGGCGACCCGCTAGATCTGGCTGACTCGTTCGAGCGAGAAGAATTCCCGTAACCACCGCGGTAAGATGGGGACGAATTGGATTCACGACCGGATCCGAACCCGCCCGTGCTGCGCTCCGACTGGCTTGCTGGTCTCACTGGACCTGACGGACGTGGGACAGCGGTGTTCGGACGATTGCCGAAAGATCCACCGTTTGAGCGAACGTCGGTGCGCGACGTAACGCCTGACTCGCGTGAATTGTAACCACTCGGCGGACGAGGGACGGAACGATCGTTCGGTCCACCAGAAAAGCCTCCGCGGGACGCGGCCGGTTCCGAACCATGCGATTGTTGTGGAACAGAGAAGCCTCCGCGGGACGGCGCGTTGGATTGCGGTCCTCGCTGCTGCGCTGTCCCATTCATCGGTGGACGCGGAACGTTGCGTGCCATCTGGCCTCGGTCCATCTGCCCATTGCCGAACTGCGGTCGTTGAACGCTGGTATTTTCCGCTGGCCGTGCCCCTCGCAAGGCAGGAGACGGTACTCGTCCCGAGGCGCTTTCAGGTCCGTGCGGAATAATCCGTGATGGTGTCAACGGAGAGGAAGCCGTACGCCCGGCGAAGGGCTTGTCGGCCCCAAAGGAAGATCTGCCACGGTTGAAACTCGCAGGGGGCGTCATGCGCGACACTACCGGCCGCGTTCCGCTCCGTGCCGGAGGCGCCGCAGCGCGCTGACCGGCGTGCGGTCCGAGCACCGCGTTGCGCGTCGGTGTAATTCCCATACGCCCCATGGGAGCGCTGGCGAAATCCCGCGCGGTCATGCGGACTGACGTCCCTCGCACCGCCATGCCATTCTGGAAGTTGCGAACTGGAGCGGTTGTGATTCCACCCGGCGCGCGCATATTCGCGTAGCGGTATCCGCCTCCGCCAAACCGATTCGGCGGGTGCCCCCAGTAGTTGTGGATGTTCACGATACGGGTATTCGTGATATTCACACCGCGGAAGTAGTTGTAGCCGCCGTGATACCACGGGTAGAACGGCTCACCCCAGCCCAGGGCGCACCAGCCGAGTCCACCTCCCACGCCAAAACCAAAGTTGACGCCCCAGCCTCCGCCGCCAAACCACGCGACCAATGCCGGCGCATAAACTGGACGCGCGTAAATCGGTCCCGGAGCCCATCCCCAGTACCCACCGGTGTAGACCCAGCGGCCGTAGTGGAACGGCGCATACCCCCAAGGTGCATCGTCAACCCAAGTCCAGCCCCATGGCTCGACCCAAATCCAGTGTCCGAACTGGTATGGAGCCCAACCAGGCGCGACTACTGGCACCCAGACGTGCCCGTAGGTAGGTTCTTCTTTCCACGTGCCGTATTCGTCGAGATCTTCATAACCAACTGTGCCTCGGGCGACGTAACGAGCGGAGAGCGAACTGTCTTCTCTTTTGTCGCGCACAGCACACCAGTCATCGAAGCCGTCGTAGGGAGGCGCCTCCGCAACGGTATGCGTCATAGAAGTGCCGTCTGTGAATTTCACCTGCTCGTTCGACTTGACGCGAACTGCGGGACCCTGGCCGGTAGCATCTCCTTCACCCTTGCGAACGGTGACAACCGTGGCATCGCCGTTGGGATCGACATCGAAGCGGTACACTCCCGACTTCTGGACTGTGAAGGCAGTGTTTGGAGTATCTACCTCGTAGATCTCGCCACCAAAGAGGTGACGGACATGAAGATCCAGGGTGCCCTGATGAAGTTCAACCTGAACTGTGTTGTCGCTTACGTTGGTGAGCGTCAGACTCGTTTCATCTCCCATACGCAGGACACCGGTACCGACGTTGAGTTCAGCGCGCGATTCTTTATCGGTCCAAACGTTGTCAGCGATTGTCAGGGGACGATTCAAGCTTCCTGCTACCCAGTCTTCGGTTCCACGAGGCTGGATCGAAACGGATCCCGACATGTACTGCAAGCGCGCAGCGCGTCCCGGAGGATCATTCTGATCTGACTGGCTCGGCTGAGTCGATTGCTGCTCCGGTGCCGGCTGGGAATCTGGGTACTGATCCTCGTCTTGGTTTTGCGCCAATGCCGAAATTGCCGTCAATGACAACGTCAGGATCAGGCTCAGCATTACGCGCTTTAAATTTTTCATAAACCCGCTCTCCTTGACTCCGCCGGCCTCGAGGCCGGATCCGTGCCCTCGTTGCGGTAGCGATGGCGAGTCCTTCTTCCATTTCTGCCAAACATATGAACCCTATTGCGTGGCGGAAGTTGCGGAAGCTTGGGGAGTTGCGCAGATGCCGGGATCGCGGGTGGGTCTGCTGGGCAGGCGTGCTTGATCAGCAGTAACGCTGGAGGTGTAACTACTTTAAATACTGAAACATATCCTTAAACGCTGAGGTTCCAGATGACTTCAGTAATTCGTAAATGACCATTTCTGTTGAGGAGATCACTGCACCCGCCGCGCGCGTGCGGTCAAGACCGATTTTCCAGTTCCATTCGGTTCGTGAACTGACCGCGTCGGAAGCCACATGGACGAGGTATCCGTCGCGAAGCGCGGCCAACGCTGTCTGGGCTACGCAGATGTGACTCTCCATTCCGCACAGGATCAACGTGTTGCGACTTCCCGGCATGCGTTTGAGCATGGAACAGAAAACGTCGCTTCCGAAGCAGGAGAAAATCTGCTTCTCAATAACCTGGGGACTGTCGAGGACGGAGGCGATCTCAGGAACCGTGTTTCCGAGACCTTTGGAGTATTGCGTGGTGACGATCGTGGGAATCTTGAGAATTCCCGCCAGGCGAATCAAGAGTTGCGAATTGCGAACCAGCCGTTCCTTCTGGAATATCGGGGGCAGGAGTTTTTCCTGGATGTCGATCACGATCAGAGAACAGTACTGAGCATCGAGTGGTTGACGGGCGATCTCAGCGTAGTCGGTCACCGGTGAACTCATGCTGCCGCTTATCGTCATGGGAGGCCTCCCGCAATCAGTCTGAATTCTAGCGCCTTTGCGGGGGCGTGGGTTCGTTGTGCGTTCACTTCCGCACTCGTCAGTGATGGGTTACACTGATGTCAGCCCCGTCGTTCAACGGTAGGACATCTGCCTCTGGAGCAGAGTATTGGGGTTCGAATCCCTACGGGGCTGCCATCTTTCCTGGACGTGTTTGCTGCCTGTTTACTTTCCTTTACTGAAATTTTGTTCACCGGCCATCTCGGGGCACGTTAGAATCATCGATTCGATCAACACCTGCAGTCATAACCTGCGCGCTACTTGTGCGCCGAAGGGGATGGATTCACTTCGTTCGAATCGATGAGCAAAACCTGCGCCGCAGTCATCACCTTGTTCATGCTCTCCAGTATTGCCCTTTGCCAAGACCGCGCCAAGTGGGAGATTTTTGGCGGCTACCAGTACACGTACGCGGACTTCGGGGTCATCCAGGACGCCGCCACCGCGCTGGCAAGCAATTACGGGGAGACCGCGTCCGTCGATCACAATCTCACCATGACCGGTGGAACCTTCAGTTTTCAAAAGAACATTGGCAAACGATGGGCCGCTGTCCTCGACATCGGGGGGGCTACGGGCACCAAAGACGGTGATCTGTCCCGTTATTTCCAGCTTCTTGGATATATCGGCAGCGGGGAGACCCAACTGTCTACATTCCGGCCCAGTGCCTACACCATCATGGGAGGACCGCAACTAGACTTGTGGAAGTACCGGGAATTGCAGGTGTTTGTTCGGGGCATGGGTGGCGTATCGCGCAGCGTGCTCGGCATGGACGACACGACCCGCAAGGCGCTCAACTTCCTCGCCCCCAACTTCAAGACCACGGCGACCGATCCGGCGGTAATGGGCGGCGCCGGAGTCCAGTACCCCGTCTATCGGCATATCTTTATCCGGGCCACTGCCGACTACGTTCATCCATTCTCTTCGAGTTCCCAAAACTATCTGCGAATCTCCGCTGGCGTTGGGCTTGAAAGAATTGGAAAGTTGTTCTAGCCAATCGGCCACCATCGTGGTTCTGTTTGGGACGTTGGGGGACTTCCCGCCGTGCTAACCTGTCTACCTTCAGAGGACGCTATGAGCCCAATTGACCCGGCGGACCTGCAGATCCGCAAGTCGGGAATTCACGGATGTGGCTGCTACACGACCGTGCCGATTACCGAGGGTACTCATATCATCGAGTACACCGGAGGAAGGCTCTCGAAAGACCAGGCCGACGATCTTTACAACGAACGGCCAGACACATACCTCTTTTGCATCGGCGAAGGCAAATATGTAGTTGACGGGGATTCGGTGGCGGCTTTCATCAACCACTGCTGCGACCCTAATTGTGAGACCGACGAATTTGGTGAACACGTCTGGGTCATCGCGGCACGGGATATCGCTGCCGGCGAAGAACTCACGTACGACTACAACCTCTATGACGGCGACGAAGAAGACGAAGCGATTTGTCGGTGCGGAGCCAAAGAGTGCCGGGGCAGCATGTACGGCGACGAAGAATTGGAGAGACGGGCAAAAGAGAAAGCGAAAGCTGCCGCGAAGTAAGTTCTGTTTTGTTCATCAAGAGTCCCTGCACGCCCAATCATGCGCGAAACAATCGTCCAGGCAGGCGACCCGGTTTTGCGGCAGCGTGCTCGTCGGCTCTCGCCAGGAGAAATTCATTCTGCGGAGATTCAGAACCTCATCGAGCATATGCGGGAGGCCATGCGATCGGCGCCGGGCGTCGGATTGGCGGCTCCTCAGGTCGGCCAGTCGCTGCAGCTTGCGGTGATCGAAGATCGCGCCGAATACCATAAGGACATTTCGGCAGATCTGATGGCCGAGCGGCAGCGCAAACCCGTGCCATTCCAGGTGCTGATAAATCCTGAAATCGTTAGCCGTTCCGAGGAACGCAAGATATTTTTCGAAGGCTGTTTGAGCGTAGCCGGCTTTTGCGCTTTAGTTCCGCGATCAGCCCTTCTGCGCGTGAATTATTTGGATCAGCACGGTTTGCCCCAGTCCCTGGAGATAAGCGGATGGCATGCGAGGATCATTCAGCATGAAGTAGATCACCTGGAGGGCACTCTGTATATCGATCGCATGCTCAGCCGCAGCTTCACGTCACTCGACAACCTGGCGCAATACTGGAACGGCGAGCCCGTGGAACGGGTGCTAGAGCGATTGAAATAGGCTTCCAGTTTCGCCGGTCACGCTAAGGATACCTGGTTCGTGGCTCCTTATCAGCGCGTTTGGCATCAGAAGGCATCTTCAGGCGATGAAGGGGCTGACTCTAAGCCTCCCACCACACCGTTCACCCGCGTAGCATGACGTGCTGCAGGCTCTTTACCGCACGCATATACTGGGCGCGTTCGAATGCGCTCGGGTCGGGGCAGCGCTGCTGGCTCATGCTGCCTCGCATCTGCCTTACCGATTCGTACTCGTGCTGTTCCATCCACTCCTCGATGCCTCGTTCCATATGCCGCAGGTGATTGATGCCGTTTCGAAGTAGCGAGGAACACAGCATGGTGACGTCTGCGCCTACCATCAGCAGCTTGATTACGTCCTCGGGCGCGTGTACTCCACTTGTTGCTGCGAGACTCGCCTTGAGGCGGCCATATAAGACACCGATCCACGTCAAGGGCAAGCGTAGCGCCTGCGGCGTGCTCAGAAGAACATTCGGGCGAATTTCCAATTCATCCAAGTCAATGTCGGGCTGGTAGAAACGGTTGAACAGCACGAGCCCATCAGCGCCAGCGTCATCAAGACGTTTCGCGACGTTCGCAATGTTCGTAAAGAATGGGCTTAGCTTGACGGCGACTGGAATCGAGATGGCCGACTTAACGGCCCACACGATGTCTACATACGTTTGTTCGATTTCTGCGGCCTTCAGGTCCGGGTTGGTTGGAATGTAGTAGATGTTGCACTCGAGAGCATCTGCCCCAGCTTCCTGAATCAGCCTGGCATACTTGGCCCAGCCCCCAACGGTCGCTCCATTGAGGCTGGCAATGACGGGAATATTCAATGCTTCTTTTGCCTTACGGATATGCTCGAGGTAGCCCTCGGGGCCAAGGCGAAACTCGCTGGCCTGCGGAAAATAGGTCAGCGACTCCGCAAAGCTTTCCGTGCCTGCGGACAGGTGATGGTCGAGCTCGAGACTTTCCTGGCGCAATTGTTCCTCGAAAAGGGAATACAGCACGACGGCGGAGGCTCCGGAATCTTCCAGGCGCCGGAGGCTCGAGATCTCCTGCGACAGGGGAGATGCGGAGGGAACAAGCGGGGTACGCAGTCTGAGTCCGAGGTATTGGGTCGAGAGGTCGATCATTGGTTCTCCTGCTTTCTCTCTGTGAGGGCATCCGATCCTGAGAGTCCCTTCAATCAGTCGGCGGCTCTTGGATCCGGAGCCGTTTTTCGCTGCGCCAGATACTCGTAGAGGCGGTAGCGCTCCTCGACGTCTTTTTGTGCTTCCTGCCAGAGTTTCTTCGCGTCTTCCGGTTTGCTTTTGGTGAGCATCTTGAATCGCGTTTCCATGAGCATGAAGTCCTGCAGCTTACGAGTTGGCGTCCGGGAATCGAGCGTGAGTGGATTTTCCCCGGCCGCAACGCGATCGGGATGGTAGCGATACAACAACCACTGTCCGCTTTCTACAGCAGCTTTCTGGTTCGACATCCCCGTGGTCATGTCGATCCCGTGCGCGATGCAATGCGCGTAGGCGATGATGATGCTTGGGCCGTCATAGGCTTCGGCCTCGAGGAAGGCCTTCAACGTATGCTCGTCTTTCGCTCCCATGGCTACGCTGGCTACGTAAACCGTGCCATAGCTCATCGCTATCAGGCCGAGATCTTTCTTCGGCCCGGGCTTGCCGCCGGCGGCAAACTTCGCGACCGCGGCGCGTGGAGTCGATTTGGAAGCCTGCCCGCCGGTGTTCGAGTAAACCTCGGTATCGAGGACAAGCAGATTGACGTTCTTCCCGCTGGCGATGACGTGATCGAGCCCGCCGTAGCCGATGTCGTAGGCCCAGCCGTCACCGCCGACGATCCAGACGCTCTTTTTCACCAGCAAATCGGCGAGCGCAAGCAGTTGCTTTGCTTCAGTGGAGATTTTGCCGTGCAGACGCTCCTTCAGCAGGCTGACGCGCTGGCGCTGCTCGTAGATGTCGGCTTCGTCCTTCTGTCGAGCCGTAAGGATGGCGGCGGCGAGTTCGTCGCCAATCTGACTTCCTAACTGAAGTACGAGTTCGCGAGCAAACTCGGTCTGTTTGTCAATCGAAAGTCGGAAGCCGAGGCCGAATTCGGCGTTGTCTTCGAATAGGGAATTTGACCAGGCCGGGCCACGCCCGTCCGCATTCTTCGCCCAGGGCGTAGTCGGCAGGTTGCCTCCGTAAATGGATGAACAGCCAGTGGCATTGGCAATCAGCGCTCGATCGCCAAAAAGCTGCGACAGCAGTTTCAGGTACGGCGTTTCGCCGCACCCGGAGCAGGCGCCCGAAAATTCGAAGAGCGGCTCCTGAATCTGTTGCTGCCGGATCGTGGTGGGCTTGATCTTGCGGCGGTCGAGTTCCGGGATTGTCAGGAAGAAGTCCCAGTTCTCGCGCTCGGGAATGCGCAGCGGAGGTTGCGGCTCCATGTTCAGAGCCTTGAGACGAGTTTCTGCCTTATTCTTCGCCGGGCAGATCTCGACGCAGATGCCGCATCCAGTGCAGTCTTCGGGCGCGACCTGAATGCTGTATTTCATGCCAGCCCATTCCTTGTCGCGAACCTCGGTGGATTTGAAGGTGGCCGGAGCTTTTTCGAGTTGGCTAGAGTCGTAAACCTTGATGCGGATGACGGCGTGGGGACAAACCATGGCGCACTTTCCACACTGGATGCAGGTCTTGGTATCCCACACGGGAATCTCGAGCGCCAGATTTCGCTTCTCAAATTTTGCGGTCCCGGTAGGGAAAGTTCCGTCGCAGGGAAAGGCGCTGACGGGGAGCTGGTCACCGCGGCCTTCGTAAATTACGCCCAGAACATCACGCTCAAACTTCGGGGCTCCGCTTGAGAATGCGGGTGGCATCTCCATTGTGCTGGTGGCCTTGCCCGGTACTGGCACTTCAAACAGATGAGCTAGCGTTTCGTCGACCGCTTTCATATTCTTTTGAACGATTTCCTCGCCTTTTTTTCCATAGGTTTCGCGGATGGACCGGCGAATTGCTTCGACCGCCTCCTCTCCGGGAAGAACCTTCGAGATAGCGAAGAAGCACACCTGGAGGATTGTGTTCATGCGGCTGCCCATGCCGGCATCGCGTGCGACCTGATAAGCGTCGATGACGTAGAGCTTTGCCTTCTTGGCAATTAATTGTTCCTGTACGCGGCGCGGCAAATGATCCCAGATCTCGTCGCGGCCGAAGGGGCTGTTAAGCAGGAATGTGCCGCCTGGTACCAGCGCGCTGAGCATGTCGTACCGTTCCAGAAAGATCCACTGATGGCAGGCAACAAAGTTGGCTTTGGAGATCAGGTACGTGGAGCGAATCGGCTTTGGCCCGAAGCGCAGATGGGAAACGGTCATTGCGCCTGACTTCTTCGAGTCGTACACAAAGTATCCCTGCGCGTAGTTGTCGGTGTTCTCGCCAATGATCTTGATGGAATTCTTGTTGGCGCCGACCGTTCCGTCCGCGCCCAAGCCATAAAACATCGCGCGTACCACGCTGTCGGATTCGGTAGAGAACTCGGAATCGTAGTCGAGGCTCGTGTAATTCAGGTCATCCTGAATGCCGACAGTGAAGTGCTCTTTGGGCTTGGCCAAGGTCAAGTTGCCGAAGACCGCTTTGACCATTGCCGGGGTGAATTCTTTCGAAGACAGGCCGTAACGACCGCCAATTACGACCGGCCACAGCTTTACGGAAGCGTATCCCTGTCGTTGTCCTTCCTGAATGGCATTAACAATGTCCAGATACAGAGGTTCTCCAGCGGCACCCGATTCCTTCGTACGGTCAAGAACCGCAATAGATTGCACTGTGAGCGGCAAGGATTCATATAGGTGCTTGACGGAGAACGGACGGAACAACCGCACTTTGACTAGTCCAACCTTCGCACCGCGAGCATTGAGAGCGTCAACCGCTTCCTCGGCGGCCTCGGCCCCTGAGCCCATCATCACGATGACCCTTTCTGCGTCGGGTGCACCCACGTAGTCGAAGAGTTTGTATTTCCGTCCGACAACAGAGGCAAATTTGTCCATTGCGGCCTGCACCTTTTCGGGGCATTCGGCGTAATACCGGTTGGCGGTCTCGCGGATCTGGAAGAACACGTCCGGGTTTTGCGCTGTGCCTCGGAGCACGGGATGATCTGGCGACAAGGCGCGCTGCCGGTGCTCGAACACGCGATCCATGTTGATGAGCTCGCGCATATCGTCTTCCGTCAGCAATTCGATCTTGTTGACTTCGTGCGAAGTTCGGAAACCGTCAAAGAAATGCAGGAAGGGAATGCGGGATTCGAGCGAGGCGGCGTGTGCGACGAGCGCCAAGTCCATGGCCTCTTGCACGGAGTTTGAACACAGCATGGCCCAGCCTGTTGCGCGGCAAAACATCACATCACTGTGGTCGCCGAAAATCGACAAGGCATGGGTGGCGAGGGTACGCGCCGTCACATGGAAGGTTGCGGGCGTCAGTTCGCCGGCAATCTTGTTCATGTTCGGGATCATCAGCAGCAGGCCCTGTGATGCCGTAAAAGTGGTGGCTAGGGCTCCGGTCTGCAAGGCGCCGTGAACAGCTCCAGCGGCACCGCCTTCGCTCTGCATCTCGGCCACATGCGGTACGGTGCCCCAGATGTTGGGTACGCCCTCCGATGCCCACTGATCCGCCCATTCACCCATCGGTGAAGATGGGGTGATGGGATAGATCGCTATGACCTCGTTCAGGCGATACGCGACGTGAGCCACTGCCTCGTTTGCGTCCATGGTCTTGAATTTGCGCTTCATAGGTGATCCCTTCGCCTCATCTTGCCGGGACTGGTTGTGCTAAGAACTGACCCCGGAGCGGTAGGCCGAAGCCGCCCGTTGTCTACAGAATGAAGGCCAGTGATGGGTGGCGTCGTGTGCGTGGGTCACACACGGATGTGATGTGGATCACACCGGCGAGCGGAAACGCCATCTCGTTGAATTGTTGGGAGCGTGACACCCAACGGCACTAGCGCCCGAGTTGTAGGCGCGTCGGTACGGGGATCAATTTTCACAGTTTCGTAATACTTTTCTGCTACGACTTCGGGGCATTGCACGATAGAATTCGCCGCCGATTGAGGGCGGGAGGAAACTTCATGCATGAAACCGCGACGCCTGAGCGTTTCGAGGCTGATAAAACCGAGTGGGACCGTATTGCCGAGTCGAGGGAATTCAAAGACTTGATGGCCACGAAAAAGGTCTTCATCGTGCCTGCGTTCGTGTTTTTCCTGGTCTATTACTTCTTGCTGCCGGTCCTGGTTGGGTACGCTCCTCAATTCATGTCTACCAAGGTCATTGGGTCGGTGAATCTGGCCTACCTGTTTGCCCTGTCCCAGTTCTTCATGGCCTGGACGATCGCATGGCTTTATGTCAAAGCGGCCGGAAATTTCGACCGCCTGGCCAAGGACATCATGGAGAAGGCGGAGACCCATGCTGCACAGCAGGGAGGGCATTAAGCATGTCGACACCGCTGGTCATGTTCCTCGTCTTTATCGCCATAACACTCGGCATCACGTACTGGGCGTCGAAACGGTCATCCGGATCAAGCGCGTACTTTGCGGCAAGCCGGAGGGTCACGGGATGGCAGAACGGCATCGCCGTGGCTGGTGATTACATGAGCGCCGCTTCCTTCCTGGGCATCGCAGGCATCATCGCGTTTCAGGGATATGACGGATTCATGTTTTCGGTGGGATGGCTGGTGGCGTATCTCACCGTCCTACTGGTGGTCGCAGAGCCTCTCCGCAATGCCGGCCGGTACACAATGGCGGATGTCCTGGCTTATCGGCTGAACCCGCGGCCGGTGCGCGCTATGGCATCCATCAGCACTCTGACCGTCAGCACGTTCTACATGATTGCGCAAATGGTGGGCGCCGGCGCACTGGTTGCCCTGTTATTGAAGGACTCGGGCATCAGCTATCACACCGCCGTGATCGGGGTTGGAGTTCTGATGATCGTATATGTGGTTTTCGGCGGAATGCTGGCCACCACCTGGGTGCAGATCATCAAGGCGATCCTACTGATGGCGGGCACGATTCTGCTCAGCATCCTCGTCTTGGCGCACTTCCATTTCTCGTTGGGGGATTTCTTTAACGCGATTGCTCACGTCACCTATCACGACAAGGGACAGGAAGTAGTAAAGGACTTTCTGACTCCCGGCCTGCGCTATAAGCCTCCTTACGGTGCACTTGATTTGATTTCGTTGGGACTGGCCCTGATCTTCGGCACTGCGGGTCTACCGCACATACTGGTGCGGTTCTACACCGTTCCTGATGCGAAGACGGCGCGCGCGAGCGTGGTCTGGGCTATGGTCCTGATTGGCAGCTTCTACATCATGACCACCTTTTTGGGGTTTGGCGCCGCGACGATCGTGGGCCGCGACTACATCTCCTCGCACGGCGGAACCAATATGAGCGCACCCTTGCTCGCGCAGGCGCTGGCGGGAAATATCTTCTTCGCGTTCATCTCGGCCATCGCGTTTGCAACGATTCTGGCAGTGGTGGCCGGATTGACGATCAGCGCGTCCACTTCTTTCGCGCACGACTTGTGGACGAACGTGATCCACAGAGGCGTGGAACGGAAGCCGGGCGAGGAAGTGCTGGTCGCGCGAATCTCTGCGTTTGTCGTGGGTGCGGTCGCGATGGCGATCGCCATCCTGCTCGGTCCAACTGCGAACGTGGCCTTCCTGGTGGCGCTAGCCTTTGCGGTCGCATCCTCGGCGAACTTGCCGGTTATTGTGTTGTCGATTTTCTGGAAACGATTTAACACGACCGGCGCAGTTACTGGACTTGCTGTCGGACTGCTGGCTTCGATCGGGCTGATTCTGGTGAGCCCCAGCCTCATGGCCGTTGATCCTCCGACGGTAACAGGGGCGGCGCGCCATCTCATTCAGGCGAAGGCGATCTTCCCACTCGAAAACCCTGGCATTCTGAGTATCCCATTGGGTTTTTTAGGGGCCATTCTTGGGACGCTGCTGAGTCATGAGCCGTCGTCGGAACACAAATTCAACGAATTGCTGGTGCGCTCCAACACCGGTCTGGGAGCCGAGAGGGCCGGCGCCCACTGACAGAAAAGCAATGCGGTGAGGGAAGACAATCTCCCCGCCTCCCAGTAGAATTCTGCGAAGACATCCAGCCCACATCTCGAGGCAGCGCATGGCAGAAAAAGCAACCCTTCCTACCGACAGCATTGATTCGATTCTTCACGAGGAGCGCAAGTTTGAGTGCCCCCCGCAATTCGCCGAGAAGGCTCACGTAAAGACACTCGAGGAGTACGAGCACATCTACAAAGAATCCATAGAAAGTCCGGAGAAATTCTGGGGCCGCATCGCAGAGGATTTGCATTGGTTCAAGAAGTGGGACCAGGTACTCGAATGGAATGCGCCCTGGGCAAAGTGGTTTTCGGGCGGTCAGATCAATCTGTCGTACAACTGCCTCGACCGTCATGTGAAGACCTGGCGGAAGAATAAAGCCGCATTGATCTGGGAAAGCGAACCGGGGGAGGTTCGCACTTACACCTATCAGCAGCTTTGGAAGGAAGTTCAGAAATTCGCAAATACCCTTAAATCTCTCGGCGTGAAGAAGGGCGACCGGGTTGCCATCTACATGGGCATGACGCCAGAGTTGCCGATTGCGATGCTAGCCTGCGCCCGCATCGGCGCTCCCCACTCTATCGTGTTCGGGGGTTTTTCTTCACACGCGCTGGTCGACCGGATTCACGACTCGCAGGCCGTGGCGGTGATTACGCAAGACGGTTCGTACCGGCGCGGCGGTGAAGTAAAACTCTTCCCGGCCGTGGACGAAGCGCTCGAGTCTTGTCCGAGCGTGAAACACGTCGTCGTGTACAAGCGGACTGGCACGCCCATCAACCTGCACGCAGGTCGGGATCACTGGTGGCACGACCTCATGGTAAAGGCATCGGACGAATGCCCGGCAGAACCGCTTGACGCCGAGCACCCTCTCTACATTCTCTACACCTCGGGAACCACGGGCAAACCGAAGGGCGTGGTACACACCACGGGGGGCTACTCGGTCGGCACCTATCTCACCACCAAACTCGTCTTCGATCTGAAGGAAGACGACACATATTGGTGCACGGCGGATATCGGATGGGTGACAGGCCACAGTTATATCGTCTACGGCCCGCTGCAGAACGGGGCCACGAGCCTGATGTACGAAGGTGCGCCCAACTTCCCTGAGCCCGACCGTTTCTGGTCGATCGTCGACCGTCATCAGGTCAATGTCTTCTACACCGCGCCGACAGCCATCCGCACCTTCCTCAAATGGGGGAACGAATGGCCCAACAAGCACAAGATGGACAGCCTGCGTTTGCTGGGAACCGTAGGCGAGCCGATCAATCCGGAAGCCTGGATGTGGTACCGGGAGGTGATCGGACACAATCGTTGTCCGATCGTCGATACCTGGTGGCAGACCGAGACCGGGCACATCATGATCGCTCCGATTCCGGGTGCGGTGGCGACCAAGCCAGGATCTGCGACTCGCCCGTTTCCCGGCGTAGTTCCTGAAATCGTCTCGATGGATGGAAAGCCGGTTCCAGACGGCGCGGGCGGCTTCCTGATCATCAGCAAGCCGTGGCCGGGCATGCTGCGTACCATTTACGGCGATCCTGACCGCTATGTCCGCCAATACTGGTCGCAGATCCCCGGGGTCTACTTCACAGGCGACGGCGCACGCAAGGACAAAGACGGGTATTTCTGGATTATGGGCCGGGTCGACGACGTGTTGAACGTCAGTGGGCACCGGTTGAGCACGATGGAGGTCGAGAGCGCGCTCGTGGCGCATGAGGCGGTAGCGGAAGCGGCCGTGGTGGGCCGCCCCGACGATCTCAAGGGGCAAGCGATCTCAGCGTTCGTCACGCTTGAAAAGGGCAGGGAACCCACCCCCGAGCTGAAGGAGGAACTGCGTAAGTGGGTGGCGAAGGAGATCGGATCGCTGGCCAAGCCGGATGATATCCGGTTCACGGACATGCTTCCCAAGACGCGCAGCGGAAAGATCATGAGGCGCCTCCTACGCGAGTTGGCCACAAGCGGTGATGTAAAGGGTGATACGACTACGTTGGAAGACTTCGGTGTCATCGCGAAGCTGAAAGAGAGCGACGAAGCGTAATCGCGAAGAAAGTACCGCCCGTCACTTCTTGGCGGTGATTCGATCGGAGATCGGGTCGTACTTCGCCTTTGGCAGGATGCGCCGGTCCAGCAACTCTTTAGGATCTCGATAAGGACGTCCCGCAACGATCCGGTCGGCGTCCGCGACGGTGATACCGGGTAGCTCTGTGAGCTGATCCTTCGTGGCCGAGTTCAGATCGAGCGGCTTGTCCCGGCTCCAGCCTTCGCGGATACCGGAAGCGACAGCCTTGGCGTCGCGCTTAAGGTTGGCAGTCGCCTGCGCCGTTCTTTCCTTCAGGTCGTCCGAATTGCGCGGCTGCATGCACGCGGTAGTGACGGTCAGCAGCAGCGCCGCCGCTGGCAGGCCAACGAAAATGGTTCGGTCCAATCTGCATCGCATGTTCACCCTACCTTCGATGACCTATAGACTACGCCCGGTTGGTCGGTATCTGTCGTCATGCGCCGCCTTGCATCACTCCGGTGCCCCGGGGTGCGTCGTGTGGTCCCTCCGCGGGCTCGAGTGTGACTGCGAACGCTTTGGCCTCGACCCCAGCCGGTAGCCCGGGCGGGTTCACGACAGTGGCGTTGCCCTTTGCGTCCGGCTTGAACAATCCGGCCGCTATGGGTCCCCCGGTAGGAGGGAAGAGCCATAGTTCGTAGATCTTGTCGGGCGGCAGCGGCGCAAGATTGCTGGCAACGAAGACCAGGCTATTTCGATTCCGTAAGTAGAAAGCCTTGCCCTGCGGCTGTGGTGGTGTTTTTGCGGCGCTCAGTGTGATGACCTGAGCTTCGGGGGCGGTCAGGGCGTCGATCGAGCGTTGTGCGTTTGCCAGGTCAACCGTTTGTTGACTTGTGAGTTGCGCTAACTGATTTGCGGACTCTCGCAGAGCAGAGTTCTCCCTGCGCAATTGGACCACCACCAGGAACATGGCTGCGGCCGCGGCCCATCCTGCAGCTGCCCACCAGTTGAAGCGGTGCGGCCCAGCATGTGCCTGCGCCGTGCGGGGTTCTTTGGCGATTGCATCGAGCAATCGCTGACGCGAACGCTGCGGAGGTTTAGGCCCGGCCGCTGCCATCGCCATAAGGGACACGTCTCCCCGCAGGCGCTCCAGTTCTTGTCGACACTCGGAACAGGTGTCGAGATGTCGCCGCAGGGCGATCCGCTGGTCGCCCTGGAGCACTCCTAGAGCGTGGAGAGCGAGATCCTCGGCGTACTGTTCGTGCACGCTCATGATTGGAATGCCTTGCGCAGGGTAGCAAGGCCCGCGCGAATTCTGGTCTTGATCGTGCCCAGTGGTTCCCCTGTCTTGGCGGCAATCTCTGTGTGCGTCAGGCCTTCGAAGTATGCCATCTCGAGTGCGGATCGCTGCGTCGACGGCATCGAACCCAGGAGTCCTCGCACCTTTTCCGCAATTCGGGAGCGGTCAGCCTCACTGACCATGTCGGGAACTACCGAGAGCACAACATCTTCCACATCGCTTTCCGGACGGCGCTTGCGCAGCGCGTCGATGGCCCGGTTGCGAGTGATCACCGCGAGCCAACCGCCCAGGTTGCCGCGACTCGAATCGAATGCCCCCGGATTCCGCCACAGCTGCATAAACACGTCTTGCTGAATGTCTTCGGCAGCTCCGGTGTCTGCAAGGACCCGAAGGGCAACCGAGTACACCACGGGAGAGTAGCGATCATACAGCGCTGCCATCGCGGTCTGGTCGCCCGCCCGAATGGCCGAAACCAGTTCGTTGTCAGGGGCCGTCGCCTTGACGTCTGCGCTGGACAAAAGCTTCTCTTCCTTTCTGAGTACGTCGTTGCGGGTGGCCGCGGATTGATGCCGGACCGCATTTTTTCGTAACGGCCCAATCGTAACTTACGCAACGACAGGTAGTTATAACAGAACGTCGGTAGAGCCGGAAGTCACGCGTCGGCATTTGATGGGGGTGTGTTGAGGTTCATGTCCGCGTCGACACTTGTCCGTCGGCTGCCAGGGTCGTTACCATCATCAGCATTCTGCTTGGGAGGAGAGTATGCGTTCGCTGGGGTGGATTCTTTGCTCGTTGGTGCTACGGTGTTCCTTCTGCTGGGCCGATGACCAACAGCATCATCACGAACTGACCAAAGAGGAAGTAGGTTCGGTCCATTTCTCAATTTCGTGTAAGGCCGAGGTTCAACCCGACTTCAACCGTGCGGTTGCTCTCCTGCACTCCTTCCAGTACGAAGGAGCCCGGCAGGCCTTCGAAGCCATTCGTCAGAAAGATCCGGCGTGTGCGATGGCGCATTGGGGCGTCGCGATGTCGCACTACCATGGGCTATGGGACAACAGCGACTTGACTGCCGGCCGCGAGGCCCTACGCAAGGCGCAAAAGGTCGCCGCCGAGAATTCAGCCTGCACCCGCCGGGAGAAGGCCTACATCGAAGCCCTGGGAGAGATTTATCGCGAGGATGGGAAAGACCTTTACGCTCATGCCATAGCTCTCGAACGCGCCCTGGGAACCTTGCAAGCGGCCCATCCCGAGGACACAGAGGCCGCCATTTTCCATGCCCTGACCTTAGACATTACCGCTCCGAAGACGGACAGCACGTACTCGAATCAACGAAAATGTGGCGAAATCCTCGAGCCGATCTTCGAGAAACTGCTGAACCACCCCGGGGCCGTGCATTACCTCATTCACTGTTATGACAATCCCGCGCTGGCGCAACAGGGACTGAAAGCAGCGCGCGTCTACGCAAAAATTGCTCCTGCTTCAGCTCACGCTCATCACATGCCGTCGCACATCTTTACCCGGGTGGGGTTGTGGGAAGAATCCGTCCAGTCGAACAGGCGATCGGAAGGCATTGCGGCCGCGGCAGAGACGACCTCGAAGAACGGTGAGGCGCGAGACCAGCGCCTGCACGCCATGGACTACATGGAATACGCCTTTCTGCAGAGCGGTCGGGTTTCAGACGCCAAAGATGTCATCAGCTCCATGAACGCCCTGCCTCCCGCCACTGGACTTACGATGATCGGCGACTATGCCTTGGCGGCCATCCCGGCTCGCAACACGATGGAATTGGCCAAGTGGGAAGAAGCCACCGCTCTTGTTCCGCGCAGAGATGCAGTTCCGTGGGCACAGGCGATTACCTGGACGGCGATAGGCATAGGTGCAGCGCGCTCGGGTCATTTAGAGCAAGCGGCGGAGGCTGAGCACAGATTAGAGGAACTGCGGGACGCCACGGCCAAACTCAATACCTACTGGAGCAAGCAAGTAGAAGTGCAAGTACAAGAAGTAAAGGCTTGGATCGCTCAGCAAAGCGGTGAAGGCGCGAAAGCGTTGACGTTGATGACCGCGGACGCCGACTTGGAAGAAAGCATGGACAAGCACGCGGTCACGCCGGGTCAGATCGTCCCCGCGAGAGAGATGCTTGGCCAAATGCTCCTGGAACAGAAACAACCGGCAGATGCCTTGAGCGCGTTCGAGGCCGTACTTAAGGTTGCTCCGAAACGTTTCAACGCGTTGTATGGCGCCGGCAAGGCTGCGGAGGCAGCCGGCAATGCGGCCGTGGCTCAACGTTACTACCAGGAATTGCTTGACGTTGGCGTAAGCAACGAGCGGCCGGAAATTGAAGCTGCGCGGAAAAAAGTCCAGGTGGCGGCGAAAAAGTGACCGATCATTGGCGCCCGGATGTACGCGAGACCCCAAAGGCGCCACATCGAGAGTCCCTGCATGGCGCGCAGAGAGAAGGACGAACGTCCAAACCAACAGACGTTCGTCCGGGCAGACCAACCTCCCCCAGGAGGTTCTGCCTGGGTAAATTCTTATTTCTCAAGCCCATTTCCGGAAATGGCCCGATGGTGAGGTGCCCATGGCACCTGTGCGTGGGATGGGCACAAGGCAAGGGATGTCGAAGTACAGATACTTCTTCGGCACAATGATCTCCACGGGTGGGCCTTGGTGATAGAGCAACACAGAGCCCCAAGGTACGTTAACAGACTTGCCAAAGGTAACGGCGGAGACCCCAGGTTGCGCATCCGTTTTTGGCCGCTGACCTGGGGTTCCCGCAATCCGCTAAAAGTTAAACTTCATTCCCAACTGCACTTGGCGTGGCCCAACGGACGTGTAGGTGACCTTCCCGAAATTATCGTCGTCCACTGAGGTATTTGGTGTGCCGAACACCGGGTGATTCAAAGCGTTTTCCGCTTCGATGCGAAATTCGAAATTCATCCCTTCACGTATGAAAAACTGCTTTCCCAAGGACAGACTTGTGGTGAAAGACGTCGGAGTGCGGACGCTGCCCAAGGCTCGCGGAGCATTGCCCCAGGTGAAATCGGCCGGCCGCTCGAAAACGGTGTTGTCTACAAAGTAGTTATCCACCCAGTCCGACCCATGGTTCCGCTTAGGTGTTCCCACAATGTTAGGTCGTTGGTCACCATACGTTGGTATCGGGTTTCCGTCCGCAACGGAGAAAGAAAGCGGTCGTCCGCATCCGAGGGATTGGGAGGAGTTGGCGAGGTTAACGAATAGTACAGCGCGCGAATGATTGATGCCGATCAACAGCCACAAGAGGTGCTAGAAGTCCCGGATGTGATTTGCGCCCGTATTCACGCCCTCGTCATGTTTCTGTTCGTCTAAAAATCGACCGGCGCGCCTCCCCCTAAGAACAGCCCGACCGAGCCCTCGGGTCAGGGTCCAGTCGGACTCAACTTAAAAATAGAGTTTCAAGCCCAACTGCACCTCCCGCGCGGGAGAAGCCAAGAATGTGATGGTGCCAAAGCTGCCTCCCCCCAGATCTGTATCCGCGGGACCAAAATTAGGGTGGTTGAATACATTGAAGGCTTCCAACCGAAACTCCAAACGTGCTCCCTCTCGCAGACGCGAAAGCGGAAATGCTTTGAACAACGACATGGAAACATTTTGGCTTCCGGGCTGGCGCACGTTGGAAATAGTCCTCGGAGCGCTGCCAAGCGTGAATGCTTCGGGTTGCGTTACCACACTCGGAATTCCAGCATCCCCACATGTGTCACTCTCGCAGGCATTGAGGAAGTAGTTCGATGTCATGCTGGCGTGCGAGCCATGGTTGATTTGTAATGGCCCAGTCAAGTTTGGCCGTTGTCTGAATGTGGGAATTGCATTCTCGGAATCCAAAACTAGAATCACCGGTCTGCCTTTGGCGAAGCGCCAGATTCCGTTGAGTTGCCATCCACCGATAAAGCCGTTAAGAACCGGGTGCATGTTCGACCCAAAATGCTTTCCGCGACCCACCGGCAGGTCGTAGACATAACTGAACTGCAGCACTTGAGGAATGTCGAACGTAGACGCCGATCGCTCGGCCCTCAAGTTGTAGGGGTCCTGCACACCGATCGTGTCCCCATTAAATCCGCCACCGAGCCAGGAAATGCTGTCGTCGGTTGCGGAAGCGTTATCAATCGACTTGGAAACCGTATAGGTCACCAGGAACTGCAAGCCGCCCGAGAACGATTTTTCGGCGCGGAACTGTCCCGCGTGGTAGATGGAGTTGGCAATCGGTGGTGAGTCACCGGAGAATCCTGTGAACTGGGGGAAGGGTACGGAGATGCCGAACGCGTTGTTGGGATCTTGGTAAGCGCTGATGGTCGGCTGCGACAGCGGGCTCAACGGATCGGTAATGAAACCGAAGAACGGGTTGGGGTCCTGGTCATTCGCCAGATGGCTGATCTCGTCCGTCGTCAAATTTTTCACTGCTGCCGGCAAGCGATTGTTATCGCGGAATCCACCCAGGTACAGGTGGGTTCCTTTTTTGCCAACGTAGTTCCCTTCCACCACGATCTTCCAAGGCAGTTCGTGTTGGACACCGATGCTCCAGGCCTGCTCGTAGGGAACATTGTGGCTGATGCTCGGGATTGGGCCCACGGCATCAAATCCAATGTCGTTCAGAGCGCCCAGACTATTGCCGGGCGGCAGCTTCGGACCCGTACCCGGGAACGGATCACTAAACTTCGCCCCCGGCAGAATGGTGTTGTTATTAAAGCTCGGGATCCATTGTGTTTGCTGATCGAAACCTTGATAGCCCCATGGTCCGGTTCCCGCCGCACCAGACCGTGGCTGTGAGAAATAGACACCGTACCCGCCGCGGACTACCGTGCTCTTAGCGGCCTGATATGCAAATCCGATACGCGGCTGAATGGCCTTGTGAAAAGTATCGTAATTGTAGCGGTGACTGGAACTGGCAAAAACCTCACCACCGAGCAATGTCGGCAAACCCGGTACCTGTAGCGGCGATACGAGGTTCGGATCCAACCAATTCATCCGGTTGAAGCGTTCTGTGCGTGGTAAGGACAGCTCATAGCGAACGCCAACGTTCAGGGTGAGTTTGGGATTCACCCGAATATTGTCCTGGACAAACATACCGAACTGATGATTTTGCGTGGCCACATCATTGGGAACTTCGTACGGCATGTTGCCGGCATCGGGTTGCGGCGAATTCATCTTGCCCAGGCCAATCAAAAAACTGGCCATCCCGTCTCCGCCGATATCGGCTCCCGGATCCAGTAGCTGGGATGTTCCGGTCGCATCAAACCTGAACTGACCGGCTGGCCATCCCGGCTGAGTAAAATTGATGCGATGGACCCGCCATTCCCCGCCGAATTTCAAATCGTGCTTGCCACGAACCCAATCAACCGTGCCCAGGACCTGATGAGTCTCCTGGCCTTCTTTGATGATGCTGAAGGTTTGCGTCCCGATATTTTGGGGATCGTTCGCGCCCTGGTATCCGCTTATGCGTATCGCCGGATATTGTGGGTACCCGGAAACGGTCATGTACGAAGGAAGGCCCAAGTCTGTTGACGGGTTCAGGCTGGGAAAGTCGCCCTGGATACCTTTTTCGTTGACCGCTCCTCGAGTGAAGCCATAGGACAGATTGAGCACAAGTGTGGGACTGAAGGTTTGTGAGTAGTTGAGCGCGAACAGGTGGTCTTTCTCTTTGACCGGTCCTCCCGTGCACGGATCGGCAGCGTTCCCGAAGCAATTAAAGCTGTGACTGATGTCACGTCGTTCCGCATACTTGCCGCTAATCAACCGGTTGTCGGTAAAACGATGGTCAATCTTGATATCAAACTTGTCCTCAGAATCTTTGTTGGTTCCGGCGGCGAACCAGTCCTCGCTGAGGTCATCCGGTGAACCAATCGACTTGTTCGGCAGGGGGAACATCTGCATCAATTTCGAGGCGACCGGATCGATCAGGTTACCCGCGGTACCGGGATTCGCAACCTGATACGGAGTTCCATTTAGGGCCGGATTCCCCGCGCTTGCGTAGGTCGCCAAATTATTAAAAGGAATAATCTGGTTGCGGGTCACGGCACCTTGAGTTCCGCTGGCCGAATAAGGATCCCAAAGCTGGCGGCTTGGATCACTGCACATTCCGTTGGAATCGAAGCTTTCTCCAGCCAGCGTGCACAGCTCCCCGAAATCTCCACCCCGCATTGCCTCGGTGGGAACACCTGCGGTTGCCGAAGCGAACGATCTCCTCCGTGTGCCTTCGTAATCGAAGAAGAAGAAGGTCTTGTTTTTCCAGATCGGGCCACCGATGGTTCCACCAAAATTGTTGAAGCGCAAGGGCGCCTTGGGATTGCCGGCATTGAACCAGTCGTTGGCATCAAACTTTTCGTTCCGAACAAACTCCCACAAGGTGCCGTGAAACTGGTTGGTGCCGGAGCGTGTCAGCACATTCACCACGGTGGCGCCGGTGAAGCCGTACTCCGCGCTGAAATTCGATTGCTGGACTTTGAATTCCTGCACGGCGTCCACGGATGGAATGTAGGTGGGAGCCAATATCCCACTGTTTTGCTCGAAATTCGTGCTTGAGACACCGTCGAGCAGGATGTCGGCGGTCGCGTTGCGGCTGCCATTCGAAATGAAGTTATTTGCCATGCACCCGGTGCAGTCGGTGTCCACGTCGGTGATCCCGGGAGCAAGATACGCCAGGTCGAGGACGCTCCGGCCAATCAGGGGCAGATCATTGACAAACTTCCGATCCACCACCTGGCCGGTGGTTGCGTCTTGCGTCTCGAGTTCAACAGTTCCCGCCTTTACGTCGACGACCTCGGTAGCGGCACCGACCTTCAGGGAAAAATCGACACCGGCATTCTGGCTGACTTCAATCGTGACGCCTTCCCTGCGTTCCGTCTTGAACCCGCTCGCCGTTGCCGAGACCGTATACTTTGCCGGAGGCAATTGACGTATCACGTATCGCCCCCCGGAGTCGCTCGTGGCCGTGTAGGAAAAGCCCTTCTCCGCGTCCGTTGCCTTGATCTGCACGCCTGCGATCAGCGCGCCCGAGGAATCAGTGACTGTGCCTGCAATCGAGCCGGTATAGAGTTGGCCTTTGGCGGACGCGGCCAAAAAGCACAGAACCGCTGCAAGCCCTATTACAAAATTTGCTGAGATCGCTATCGACGTGAAACGTTTGGAAGCAGTTGCTGCTCCCGCCGCTGTAATCTGCTTGGCTTGCATGAGTCGCCCCCTCCACGTTTGGAAAACGCAGTGCCGTCAGACTGACTGAAGGTCGTGTGGTGCGCCGAATTCAAATACCCGCAGTCGTACTCGCGCCCTCCCCGGCATTTTATATTGAAACGTTTTATCATTCGGAAATGGCTACTTTGTCAAGCAAAAATGAAAGGATGTCCCACGGCATGAAAATGCCTTTACGGAGTAGAGCTCTCCGAAATCCTGTGATAACGGTTTAGTTCAAGCTTTTGAAGTTTTTGGGTACTACCACTCGGCCAGCGAATTTCTGCGGCCACACTGCTCCCTTCTACTGCTTTACCAAGCCCGACGAGGATGCGCTTGTCCTGGGAAGACAGGTAGCTCGAACCCCCGGTGATCCAGCGTACGATTCGCCGTTTACCAGAGAAAACCGTGACTTTGGCCCCGATGGCGTCGCGGTTGCTCCGGGTACCTTTCAGTTCAAAGCCAACCCACTTACTATTCTGCCCAATGTTGTTTCTCAGCAACACCGGCCGCTCGTTCAGCTGAGTGAACACGACATCGGGGTCGCCGTCATTATCAATATCCCCGACCGCGAGACCGCGCGCAACGCACCCCTCGCCAAAGGCCGGGCCTGCCTGGTCCCGCATATTTCGGAAAGTCCCGTTCCCTTCGTTGCGCAGTAGAAGTGGTAGTTCCTGATACTTCACATCGGCGCGGGTGCTCTCGATAACCCGGTTGATGTGTCCGTTGACAAGAACAAGGTCCTCGTTGCCGTCATTGTTGTAGTCGAGGAATTTTGCTCCCCATCCGACAAAGGACTTGGACATGGCGGCCAGGTGCGATTCCACCGTCCGGTCCTCATACAGAAGAGATTTGGAGCCGATGAACAACGAGTGATATTGATCGTTGAAATTAGTGACAACGAAATCGGGCAAGCCGTCGCCCGAAAAATCAGCGGCGTCAACTCCCATTCCTGCTTTGGCCGCGCCATACTGGTTGTACGCAACCTCGGCGTCAACGGCGACGTCTTCAAACGTGCCGCGATGTGTATTCAACAGGAGCAAGTTTGGTGACGCATCGCGTGCGATAAAGAGGTCAGGCCAGCCGTCATCGTTTACATCAATGGCGACGACTCCCAGTGCCCGCCCCACGAACTTTTCCAATCCTGAGGATCGGCCTACATCTGTAAAGGTCCCGTCCCGATTGTTGTGATAGAGACTTAGTGGCATTCCCTCATACGCCACCTGCTCGCAATAGGTCCGGTTGCCGTTGACTTCGCACTTCTTGGCCACATCAAAAGAAAAGCGCGCGTAGTTGGTGACCACGAGATCAAGGAACCCATCGCGGTCATAGTCGAACCAAGCGGCGCTGGCTGCCCACTTTCCCTCATTTCTTAATCCGGCTCTGTCCGTAATATCCGTGAATGTCCCGTTTCCATTGTTGTGGAACAACGCGCAACTCGGAAAACCGGTGACGAGCAAGTCCGGGAAGCCGTCGTTATCGTAGTCTGCGACCGCTACCCCCATGCCGTAGAAGGCGATCGAATCTACCCCGGCTTTCGCTGCGACGTCGATGAATTTCCCGTTTCCAAGATTACGATACAAAGCATTACGAACCGGGAGCGCACTCGTTCCCTTGGGTGTTTCCCCTCCGTTCACGAAGAAGATGTCCAGCAGGCCGTCGCCATCAAGATCAATGAATCCGACCCCACCTCCCATGGTTTCGATTAGAAAACGATCGGGGGATTCGCCGCTGAAATGCCTCCAAGTAATCCCGCTGTCTTGTGTAATGTCGGTAAAAATGTCCTTTTCAGATGGGGCAAGGGATGGAGCAGCGGTTACGCCCAAATCGCAGAGCGCAGCCAGAATGAGTACGAATATCTGAAGCAACAGCAGACGCTTGGGATCCCAGAAGGCCAGAAAAACCTACCTCGGCTGTTCGCCTGACAGTGTGACTGCCGGTTGCGGGACATTGCTCAAGTTCCGGTAGACTTCCAATTCTCTAGACGCCTGATCCTTGCGCCCCAAACGGCGATAAGCACGGGACAACGCAAAGTGGACCTCGCTGCTTTGTGGTTCGAGCTTCTCGGCCTCTTCCAAGTGTTGTACGGCTTCGGCCAAGCGCCCTTTGCGAAGCGCGAGGTTCCCCAGTTCAAAGTGCGCATCTGGTAACGAATGATCGCTCGCCAATGCCGACCTCAGCAAACTCTCGGCGCGAGCTTCGGCGTGCGCATCGCCCGTTTCTGACTCCTTCAGAAGGATGGCCGCATAGCGCGCTTTGAAGCGAACGTCTCGCGGGAACTGCTTGAGCCCAGCCTCGAAACGCTCGGTTCCTTCCTCCTTCATGCCAGCGTCAAACTGGGCTTGCGCGAGCCCCAGGAGTGTTTCCGGCCTTGACGAGTCAAGTTGCAGGGCTCGTGAGTAGGAGACGACTGAATCACTGAACTGTCCCACCCTCGCCTCTGCCATCCCCCTGAACTCAAAAGCCCGTGCATCGTCTGGCAACGCGAGGGTCATTCGCTTGGCAAGCCCCAATGCAGCCGGAAACGATCGATCGGCCACAAGAATTTCCCCCAGGTCTAAGTAGTTCCGCTCGTCGCTCGGGGCGAGCTCAATGGCGCGCTCAAGGCTCTGCCTGGCTCTGTCGGGGTGATTCTGTTTGTGATAGCACCAGCCCAGCAGGTTGTAGAACTCACTGCGGGGATGCGTCTCTATCAGCATCAAGATCGTATGTTGGCTCTCATCAAACCGTTGGGCATGATATTGAACGAGGGCAATCTTGTAACTGATCTTCCATGGATCCGAAGAACTGGACTGAATTGAGGAAAGCATCCGTTCCGCGGTGGAATAGTCTTTTCCCTCATCAGCAATCTGCGCGCCGAGCAAAATCACATCCGGTCTGCCTGAGAACCGTGCAAGCTCCGACAATGTGGCTTGAGCCGCAACGGTTCGCCCCAGATGGTAATACGATCGCGCCAGCGCCGCGATGGATTCCGGTTGCTGCCTAACTTGCTCCGGCACGCTCGCCAGCATTTGCGCCGCCTTCTCGTAATCCTTCACGTTTTCAGAAACCATGCCGAGCAGCAGACGGGCTGGTTTGTCATCCGGCTTTTTCTTCAAGATGATTTCCAGGTTCTGCCTGGCTTCTGAATAGCGGTGCAATTGCCACAGATTGGCTGCCAGATAACGACGCACAGTTACGTCGTTCGGAGTTATTTTCAACGCCTGCTTGAAGACTCCGGTGGACTCTTCGAATTTGCGTTGCATGGCCAGCACGGTTCCGAGGCTTGTCAGAAACGATGCGTCGTTGGGAGCTAGATCCACAGCGCTACGCAGCTCGGATTCAGCTTCCTTAAGATTTCCCTCCTGAACGAGTCCCGTCGCTTTGTTGGCATGCCCCTCGGCTGAAGGTGCCTGTGCGGCGCAGACAGTTCCGGCAAGAACCAGCACCAGACGAGCGAAGGCTACAAGGGTGACGCGACCCCAACGGCGCCTGCCCACGCTTAAGAGAAGATAACTGTGTCCCGAGATTTTAACGGAGCCTTCAAGGATGGTTGTTCGCTTACAGTCGGACCAGTGCTCAGGGACCTGCATTCGGAGAGCTACGATTTTCTTTGAGATCTGTTTCGTCCGCTCAAATCAGCGTTCGGCGCGCGAATACTGTAACACGCCACGCTGAAACTGTTTTAATCCAGTCTCCCCCTCACGTCGTCTCAAGCAACCGTCCCGAAAAGATGGGTGTTAATAAATTCGTTCCGGAACTTACCTTGCAGGGTCGTACTTCCTGCCCAGATCCACAAACTCGGCCAGCCTTTCATAACTAGAGCGCACTTGTCCCGGAGAACATCGCGAAAAGCTTGCCCCAGTGAGGACGAACGCCAAAGGGTGCGAGCTCCTTCCACCATTGAGAGACACTTGCAATGAGTCACGGAGGCAAGTGCTGTTGATGTGCACAATATGCAGCGAGCTCCCGTGACGGCGGCTGCTGCAGTTACTTCGCTCACCGCCTCGATGGCAGATCCGGGTTCGACTCGCCCCGCGCTGCGCACGTGGGTGTAGACGGGCAGCCTTCGCTCGGCCGAGAGACGAACATTTCAATGACTTCGAGTCGTGTAGCACCCGGCGTGTACTGGATACCCATCCCCACGGCCAAGACCGCCGGCGTCGAGTTCCGCGCTCAGCCGTGCCCGCATCGCGCCTCATTAACGCGCAAACGTGCCACCTTAACCGCATTGCCGCCCACGCCGTCACGTTACCGCACCAGAGTGGGCCTTCGCGCAGCGTGATTTCTGGTGTGGTTAAAGACGCACATCAAGCCGGCCGCGACATCAAGAACAAGAACCTGGCCGCTATTCCCGCGATCGGCACGGCTGCCAACAATTACGTTGACGACCTGAAAGCCGGTAACACCGGCGCCGCGATTGGCGACATTGTTGGGGGCGCCAGTTCTGTCCTTCCGATGCTACTCGGTGACGAAGGTACAGCCGCGAAGGCCGGCGACGCCGCAAGCGCCGCTAAGTCCGCGGTATCTGACGCTGCGGGCAAAGCTAAGGCACTCGTTAGCGAAGAGGCAGCCGCACAATCAGCCCAACCACAAGCGCAGGCCGCAATCCGCGAAGCAACAACCGACGTTAACAAGAATCTCCGCGTGACCGAAGGCGTGGCGCCAGAGCCATCGGCTTCGATCCGCGATTCGGTTCAGGACGTAGCTAACGCCGTAAAAACGCGATCAAAAGCCGCGTTTCAGACCTTGGATGAAGCGAGCAATGGACGCTGGCAGAGATTCGACGACCAGCTTGCCAACTTACGCGACAAGATGTCTGAGACTAGCGGAATTGATGACGAAGCCTATTCAAAGTTCGAGCAGCGCGCCAGCGACATAGAGTCTGCACAACAGGACCTGATAAAGAACCTCGTACAAGACGGCAAGATTTCGCCTGACCTCGCGGACAAGGCGACTGCGGATTACAAGCAAGCTTCTGCCCTGTCCGACCTCAGCCAACAGATTAGGAGCGCCACGAAAGGCCGCGTGGGGTTTGACGCCGAACAGGTGAACGTTTCTTCTCTCCGCGATCGGGCTAACAAAATGTTCGATTCGGGCAGGCTCCAGCAAGCCTTGGGTGAAGACGGCGCCAACCGTTTCATGCAGCAAATCTCTGAAGCCAACCGCGTCGGAAAGACCGCGATCAGCCGCGCCAAGCTCGTGAAGAACGTGGCGAAGTGGGCAGGCATCGCGGGCGGCGCAACGGTGCTGGGTGAAAGCGCGGCGCACATTCTGGGTGGAGGTAAAAAGTGACCTACGAGCCAACCCGCGAAGAAAAACTTAAGACTATCCGACTGGCGCAGCAACTTTTCGAAAATATGATGGCTGAAATAGCGCCCGACCTGGTCGACTACGCTACAACCGCTCAAGACGTTCGCGGCGTTTTGCAAAAAATCACGGAGAAGAAATGACTCAAGAGCAACTTAATCAAGAAATTTTCGACGCGGGTAAGTTTGAGGACTACGCCCGCGGAACTGCTGAGCGCGCCGTGAAACTGGAGCGCATGGCCGAATTTTATTGGGCCAAAGCCCAGAAGTTGAAAGCGATTTCAGAATGGAGACCGAACAATGAGCAGCGATAGTCTGATCAGTTGGAGACAAGAACCCCCGAAGCCCGCGGAGACGTGGGCCGATGTTATTGGCGTCGACAACGAAGCGGAAACCTATGCTTACAACCTCGCAGCCGCCGAAGCCGAGAAGGCGCGGCTCGAAGCGGAAGCCGCGGCACGCCTTGATGACCTGAGCGATACCGAACTGCTGGAAAAATGGCAGAGAGCCGCGGCAGAAGAAGCCGCCAAGACGCTGCCCGCGCGGCAGGAAGAAGCTGCTCGCCAGTTCATTGTAGAGGCTCCAGAATTTGCCCTGACACCGCGGAACCAGTGGCTTGTGGATGAGTACTTCCGCACCGCCAAGCTTGACGCGAGTTCGCCGGACCATTTTCACCAAGCGTATCGCGCCCTCGCCAGCCGCGGCCTGATCCAGGTCGACGAATCGAAGCGCCCACGAGCACCGCGGCCGAAGTTCAACGAGAAAGATCTCTACGAAATGCCACTCGACCAGCTTCAAGAAATGGCGGAGGGCGGGCGATGAGCAATCCTCCTCCGAAAGCTGTTTTCTTAGCCCCCGTTGTAAACGCAAAGGGCGTTAGTCTTGCCGAACAAATCGACGCAGTTGTGACCTACAACACAGAAGCCCTCGATAGAGACCAACGCGACACTGCACAGCGCGTCGCGGAGCACGCTAAACTCCACGCTGAAGACGTTGACGCTTTGCACGCGGCTGTCGTCGCGCTTGAAGCGCGCGGCATTCAGCGTTTCACGGAACTAGTGAAATCGAATGACGCTCTCCGCGGGAGAATAGCGATTCTTGAATCGCGATGGTACGAGCGGCTAGCCCGTTGGGTAAGGGGGTTCTTCAATGCCGCAAAGTAAGTTGCTTTGTTCGACCGGGAATGGGACCTATGAGGTTGTTTCCTGTGGTGCAAACACCTTCATCGCTTTCGCAACCAGCACCGACGGCAGTGGTAAGGCAATCTGGTCCGTTGGGCGTTGCACCAGTTACGACGGCAGCGGATTTGTCGCTGTTCTATCAGTCAACGTCGGCACGGGCGTCGTATCTGTGAACGGCACCCAATTGCAGGTACCTTGATGCACACTTCACAATTTGGACGCAAACGTCGGATAGAGAACGGGGGCGTATTCGTCACCGTAACGGCGGATACGACTGGTTTAGGGAGTGACCCGCATTGTGGACTCGGCGCGTACGCCGATGCCACCGGAACAGCACATTTTTCAATTGGTTCGTGTAACAGCCCAGAGGCAAATACATACCGACCGGTAGTAGATATAGACGTAGTGGCCGGAGTCGTCCGTATTCTAGGCGTTGTGCTGGTCGTACCCTGAGCACACAAAAAGATTCGCCGGGACAAATCCAAAAATGTCGCCGAAACCGGTGGATAGGGAGAGCATCGTGGTTCGCGGTGCTCTCGTTTTCAAAAAGAATCGAGGACAAAACAATGCAGGATAAATGGGGTTGGCTCAACACCGCAGTTTTTGAGCAGTTCGGTTCTGAAATCGATCTGGCAAGCACGATCAGTACCCCGCGCTCAAACGTATTTGGCTGGAGGAAAAGGCAGCGCGAGCCGAAGAGGCTGCACTAATCAGCGCGTGTGATGAAGTGAGCTTCGGTTATCGAGCATGCAAGGACTAGCGAAAGTCTTCATCGCCACGCCGACGCTAGAAAGCGTCCACCAGCGTTATGTAACCAGTCTTCTCGGAATTACTGAGGCGCTCAGAAACGCTGGCATAGATTGGCAAATCCAGTTTTACAGTTGCAGTTTTATTTCCCGTTCTCGGAATGTTCTTGCGCAGATGTTCCTAAATACCGACTGCACCCACCTGCTTTTCATTGATGCCGACATCTCGCTGGATAATCCTTCGAGACGACTATTGCGTCTTTTCGCCTGAATTGACGGCTCCCCCGCACTCGGGACAGACGGGTATCGGAATTGTCCAGCTCTTGTCACTGCCCAATACTAAAAACGTGAGCGTTTCGCAGATCAACGGCGCGCCGCAACTGGGGCAATCCGTTGGTTTGGGTAGGGACTGAGCCGCGAAGAAGTCTTCAAGTGCTTGGCGGGTGGATACTCGCTTAACGGTCTCTCGGATACGTTCATTGTCAGATGCGTTCCGCACAACCGAGCCACAATATTTTGTGATGAAGTGTGCGGACAATAGGGGCAAAACTGTATGGCGCTTTATGGCGCTTACCTTTGCCTGAGGCGACGGGTTTAGGATTTAAATACTATGGGCGCCCCACACAAGTCTGAAGAATTGCGCTTCGAGTCCCTGGAGCTGCGGCAGTTGTCTGCCGACTTACGAAGAAGCTCCGAAGGGCTCGCGACACGTTCGGCGGAGTTGAGAGAGACGGCGCGGCGCATTGCGTCTTCTACCGGAGAACAGACTGACCGCAAGGTGCCGCCTGTGGAGCGGGCAACCCGACCCTGACGCTGAGTAGTAAAGCACGCGTCTCCCCCGATTCGCCGGGGATTCTACGACGACGGTTTTCGGATGTCGTAGGATTTGCTACTCGCGGCCGAGTTTCCTTGGGGACCCCATCAGCGGCCGGGAGGTTGCGGGACGTATGCATACCAAGAGAGGGCTGCGAGCATTACCAGCGCCACCACCAGCATGCTCACGATCAGGACCCACCACTTTAAGTCGTTCATGTTAGGGAAAGGCCGAGCCGCTACGTGTAGTCTGGCGCGGGCGATAGGAGAGTGGCTCAATCGTGGTTGGAGCGATGGCACGGACGGGGCAAAATTTCAGAGAGTGTTTTTCTCCCCAAAACTCCAGCCAGGTACAGTCGAACTCTCCGGGGTTTCTCTTCCACGTTTAAGAGACGCTCAAGCTGCTGGGCCAGAATCTTCCGCTTTTCGGCGTCACCTTCAACCGCGATCAGTTGAATGAGATCCCGAACGTGAATCTCATGCTCTGACATAAAAAGTCCGAGGGGGGAGGAGGTACGGGGAGGGATATGATTTTCGTAGAGTGCCATGGCCCCATCGATGTCGATGTAAATTTTCCTTAACAGCGCGAAGAAGTTGCGGAGTTGTTAATGGTTGTGAAGCCATCGATGGGGCAGTAGGAACATTGCGGGGAATCCTGTACATCAGGTGTGGAAATTGTGTACGACAAAAGCTCTTCCCTGCCAGCACAAAATTACAACTTGTCGTTCACCGCGCAGAAACCAGATCAATCACTTAGTGATTTGGCACGAGTATTGCTTCTTCAAGGACGACCGGAACACCTTGACTCGGGGGTGCGTCATGACTCAAGAGGAAGGAAGCTGGCAGCAGATCTGCGAGGCGATGGTAACCGAGGCAAACCCTAAGAAGATGATAGAACTCGCTGAGAAATTGTTGTCTGCATTGAACGAGGAGAAAATGGCTTCCGCACGGAAGCGGACGGCTGAACCACCCAGACCTCAATGAAGTAGCGGATTTGAGTAGGGCGAGCAGCCGTGAGGTGCTACGCAGCCTTACGGCTATTAGAAACTTTACCGTCCGGCTGAGGTCCCTGCCTCTGCTTCGTTTGTGCCTCGAACGCCCTCTCTAGTTCCAGACAGAGCGCAAGCAAACGTTGGAGGTCCTGCTCTTGGCCGACTTCGACGGCGATCTCTCTCCACGGGCGAATATGATCGTGGTCCATAACCTGGGGAGGGCGGGTCCGACAAAACGTCTACAGCAGTGCACCAAAGCAGCGGGTTCTGGCGGCCCCACTCCTCAAGTACAATCTAACGTCAACGCTGGGCGTAAAGTGTGCGCCAACATGCGACATACGGAACAAAAGAAGTCGGTTACGCAGCTTTTTTACCTGGCTCTAAGGGAGCGAGCCGCCACGAGTGTGTGGGTGCAACGGCTCTGCCCTATGTCGGTTTCCGAACAGCTCAACGCAGGGTGACGAAGACGAAGTAAACAGTTAAACCAATCAACAAGATCAAGTAGGCCAGCTCAAGCACAACCGGGATTGGTGGACGCTTCAAAATATTGGGGAAGTGTCGAGTAGCGTCGCAAACAGGAGGGCGCTCACGGCCAGCATGACAAAAATCATCGTCCAATACGGAATCTCTGGGCCCGGTACGTTCGCGTCAAGCGATCTGAGCATTCGGCGGATAAGTACGAAGTTCCGCTTCGCGCCCTCAGCGGTTTGATTTCCCCACGCGTGCGACATAGGTTGTTCGCGGTGCCGGCAGTGGCCGCTTTCAGATCAATCCTAGCCCGGCAGCGCGGCTAGGGGTAGGTACAGTCGTAACGCCCGAAGGTCACAGCAATACCGACTACGGGAGAGGTCGTAGTACATGTTTCGACTCACAAAAAAAGCGCGAGCCCTTGACTCAGCGGTAGTAAAATTTGTCTAGGTACACAACCCTCCGCCGTGCCCAGCCAGGCGTCGGTCTCTTGTGCAATCTGACGGGGTTTCGTACAGGAGGCTAAACATGGCCGCCCAAGAATTCTCGTTCGTTTGCTCGATATGCGGTAAACAAGTCGATATCACCACTTGCAAAACCGATGAATTAGGTAAACCTGTTCACAACGTGTGCTACGCGGAGAAACTGGCAGATGAAAACGAGCTTCCTCTGGGTTCACAAGAGCCGCCGCGATCATCAAAAGCTGCTTGATCGTTACCCGCGTTTGTTGCTGCCTTCAAGATTCACTCGCTTGCGATAACGGCAGCCCTGGCGTCTAGCAGGCTATTGCAGGCGCTGACGGTCGCGTCGAGCAATTCAAAATCGTCGTCTTGAACCTCGACGAGCCCAGACTCGCGGAGTGCCGCGGCCAGAGTTGCGTAGCGTTTTGCGGGTGACGGTGTGGCGTTCATTGTTTTTCTCTCCTGCCGGGGTCGCCGGCGAACACGAAGGTATCGCGGCCAGCGCTAAAAGAAAACGGGCCTTTAGTAACAAAATAGTAATTACTGGAGTCCTAGAAGTTACTGACGTGGTAAACAGGCGTGATGAAGTGACGTGACATGGTAACTCGATGGGGCTACCAATGTCGATGAAGGAACAGTTCATCAATGAGGCGCACCAGCAAATAGATGTCAACGATGATGACTTTCAGCTGAAACAGCCGGTGGGAGACGCTGGTGTGGCGGGCCATGAGTTTTCTCCTTAAATCAACTCATGCCCGAAACCACATTGCAGCCAGTTCGCGGCCCTGTCAAGGGGGTAACTCTACCTTTTGTATCCCAAGCAATCCACACCTCTCCACAGGACTAGGTGAAAATTTCGTTCACCTTATCCCGCGTCTTCTGACTCCTGCTCGGCTTCAAGTACCGCATCGTGCTTTCGATGTCTGAGTGCCCAAGCCACAACTGAACCGTCCGCAGATCGACGCCAGCCCACAGGCAGCGAGTCGCGAACGTAGCGCGGAATTTATGAAGCCAGAAATTATCCTTAAGTAGCTTGGCGCGTTGGACTGCGGCTTTAAGGCAGTCTAGGAAATCGAGCTTCGGATTGCAGCCAGCAGTGGGGAACACTAGTGGGCACCCTTTCGCGGCCTTCGCCTTCCAGGCTTTTAGGCTCGTAACCAGCCTTTCAGGGATGGGGATTTCGCGCTCTTTGTAAGCCTTCGGCGTCCACCCACGGTCGGGCTTGTGAGTGACGCGAATCGTGGCGTGGGCGAAGTTCACGTCCGACCAATAGACGTGCATAGCTTCCTGCTCACGCATTCCGGTCATCAGGAAGAACTCGAACCACAGTTGTTCCTCTGCGTCACAGGCCGCAAAAAGCTTGTCTAGGTCTTCCTGCTCGTAAATCTCGGGTTCTTCTTCGGTGAACCGCGGCCAGTCATTCTTGCCAACAAGCCCGCGGATGCCTTGGGCCTTGAGGAAAGTCATTACGATTTCGAACTTGTTGTATACGCTCCGCGGCGCCTGCTCTTTATCGTCGCGCAGGTAGGCCGAGAACTTCAGTAGGTCGCGGCGCTCGATTTCCTCAAGGAACTGCTTGGCGCAGGACTCTTTGAAGTAGTTCATGGCGGTTGCGTAGGCCGAGTAGCTACGGGGCTTTTTTGTGAGCTTCGTTTCGTCTAGGAAGTCGGCGATAGCCGCGGCCAGCGATCGACGCCCGTTGCCGTTTGGCGCGGTCACTGGCACGCCGTGATTGATGGCGTTCAGCTCGGCCTCTTTGGCCAGCCGGCGCGCCAGGGCATCAGCGGCATCGCGGCCGACAGACAGACGGCGGCGCCTGGCGCCCTCGTACCACTCGATGTAGTAGGCGCCCTCGGGATGACGTTCTTCCTTGCTGTTGACCGTGACCACGTCGGGCTTGACGCGGCCATTGGCGGACAGGACGACAGGGCAAAAGCGCGGGCCTTCGGCGGTTTGGACTCGTTTGGTTAGGTTTACTTCGCGGTTTGCCATCGGTGACCTCTTGACTCTGGTATCAGTCTAAGTATCACCGACTCGTAAATGCTAGATAACGAAGGTAATGGCGGAGAGGGTGGGATTTGAACCCACGATACCCGTTAAGGTATGTCCGCTTTCGAGGCGGATCGTTTCAACCACTCACGCACCTCTCCGCGTGCAACAGCTGTTAAGTCGTAACGACGCTAACTACACCAAATTGAGGAAGAACCCTTCTTGACTTGCCTACTCGCGCTCTTGTGGACGTCGCGCCCTAAAAAATGACTGCAAGAGTTCCGCGCAACGACTAGCGAGGACCCCTTCTTTAACCTCCATCCGGTGATTAAGTCGCGGGTTATTCACGACCTGCATCACCGACTGGATCGCCCCTGCTTTTGGGTCATCTGCACCAAATACCAGGCGTCGAATGCGTGCATGAACCAACGCTCCCGCGCACATCGCGCAAGGCTCAATTGTAGCAAAGAGGTCACAGTTTCCCAGGCGGTGATTACCAATGATGGAACCCGCTTCACGCAGCGCGACGATCTCCGCATGTGCCGTTGGATCGTTTCCACTCAAATTCTTGTTCCAGCCCCTTGCGATGACCGCACCGTCGCAGACAACGACCGCGCCCACCGGAACCTCTCCCGCTTCCAGACCGCGTTGAGCCGCACGGAGGGCTTCCTCCATGAAGAGCTCGTCGGAATTATTGTCGGGAGTGGGTCGTGAGTTCTCGGCCAATTTGGCTCCGGGCGAATCGCGAACGTTTTGTGCAATTGTAAAGGCTGGGTGATTCGCGATGGTCGCGCCACTAGTAAGGCGTCCCGGTGATTTCGTAAGTACGAATGCGTTTCCGTGGATCGGTATAGGTCCAGCGAAACGGTTTCGCCGATGTCGCGTAGGCTCGAATGTATTTCCGCAGTTTGCGGGCGAGATCGGCAACCGAGGTGA
>JBKPEB010000069.1:0-18052 GCA_046728215.1 Acidobacteriota bacterium
GGTTCTAGCGCAGATCCGGCTCGCCAGTTTGCTGCGCGCAGATACCCAACTTCCTCACGAAGTTTGGGCATCTCAGGCGACCCTTTTTATGACTCACCACCCAGGCTATCTCGCCATTCAGTGGGTGGACGCGACGTACCATTTGCGAGGTATGGTTGCGATGGATGAGAGTGAGGCGGATCCCAGCATAGGTGTCATCGGGGACTCCTCGCTTCGACGCCAACTGGAAGAAGCGCTGAATCGCTGTCAGGGAGATGCACTCTTCACGCCTGTCTTCCGGCTACGCAACGGAGATGCGGGTCGCCGAATTGTCGTTCCAATATGCCGCAACGACAAGTTGCTTGGATTTCTCATCGCTCTGGTTGACGAACCCAAAGTCCTGGCCCAGATTCTGGACGACGATATTGGTTTGGGCTACGGTATTGTCATTCATGATGGAAACGAGAGGATCTTCGGAGCATCCGAAAGCGGTTCAAGCAATGACAAGAAATGGCTGGAAGATGCTGAAGTACCCTTACATGGGGCCACGTGGCATATACGAGTGTGGCCAGAGTCTGTCATGTTGCATGAGATCGAATCCCGTCTACCTGAGCAAGCTCTTCTTATGGGTTCTTTGATCGGCCTATTGCTCTTCACGACGCTTGATTTCGCACGGACTTCTTATTTGAGAACGCAGGAACTCCGCCGAGCTCACAACAAACTCGAGTCGAGAGTTCAGCAGCGCACTGCAGAACTCCAACAGGCGAACAAGGAACTTGAATTCCAGATCCATGAGCGAAAGCTGGCAGAAGTGTCCCTGCAGGAACTCTCAGGGCGACTTCTGCAGTTGAGAGATGAAGAGCAACGTCGCATTGCCCGGGAGCTCCACGACAGCACAGTACAGATCATGGGTGCTCTGGCGATTGACGTCGAAAAAATGCAACAGCTCATTCCAAACGGCGACCCCCAAAAGCTGCGGAAGTTGTTGGCAGACAGTAGCGAGCTAGTCGAGCGAGGGACGACTGAGCTTCGCACTATGTCCTACTTGCTGCACCCCCCAATACTGGATGACCTCGGCTTGGAAGGCGTCTTACCCTGGTATGCCGACGGTTTCAGCGGCCGTAGCGGTATCAAGGTGAGCGTGAAACTACAGCCCAACCTCGGACGACTGCCGCACGAATTAGAACTAACCCTCTTCCGAATTGTGCAAGAGGGTCTGACTAATATCCATCGCCACTCGGGGAGTGCCACCGCTGAGATAGTCGTGTCTCGCGATTCAAATCGTGTGACTCTGCAAGTCGTGGACCACGGCAGGGGAATTCCGGGTGGAACCATCGAAGGTGGCGCCAGTACGAGCGTAGTCGTTGGGGTCGGGATTGCGGGAATGCGCGAAAGAGTACGCCAGTTGGGAGGGCAACTTCAAATCGAATCGGGCAAAAACGGCACTTCCCTTACGGCTGTGCTCACCCTTGTGAACGCAACCCAGACTTCCTGAAGCAGTGAGCGCTGACGAACGACTTAACGAGGGAGCGAAGGAGGAACTCCCCAAAAACGGTCGCGAGTGGGTCGCAACCAGGTGATGATTAGGGGTGGATCCGAGAAGCACCCAGTCGGCTCAGCCTGGCGACTGAACCTACAATGGTTCATGACTATCTGTACCAGCATTCAACCGTTCGACGAGGAACGTTGCCGACTCCACCCAGGCGATGGCTCCCGCATAACCCGCCAAAACGCTTGTAGGGTACTGCATACCCAAGTAACCCTAGACATGCCGACCAGGACAGTCAGAGCACCCGCAAGACCCCACGCATACCATTGGAGGGCTCGCGTGCGTTTGCCGATGATTCCGGCGATCAACGCAAACGAAACAGTATGACACCAGCGCGTGGGTACTCAGGAACGAATGGGTGTCGGGCACGGGGAGTCCAAAAAACGGTTCTGGGCGCCTAGCGTGAAACGCCAGCTTCAGAGCAGCGCTCAAGACAATTGCGCCGTACAGCGTAATTGTTAGAAGTCTGACTTAAACAATATCGCAAGCAAAATTCTCATCGAAAGCAGAACAAACCAGGAGCCCAGTTGCGAGATGAGAAGGAAGAGGGTAGCAAGCCTCGCTGACGAGAATCCATGGAGCCAAACTCGAATGTAAAGGTCAAATTGATCAGTCTTCTGCTGAACTGCAAGGCCACAAAGAGTGCGATCAACAGGAGAGCGCTCCCCGCAACCAACAAACTGAGCGGTACACCACACACATATTGTTGCTTCTGCTGCGGCGGGGCGCACCCACTCTCGCCCCGGCGGTCAAGGTCAGCAGTGGTCGGACGATGCGACAACGCTCGCGCATGAGGCTCTGGACGCCCTGCAGACCCAATCTGCTCTTTAAGGCATAGGTTTACACGTATTTTACCTTTATTTGACACTGGGTATTGCCCAGGCGTGATGCAATGCGTGGCTAGGTTCCCACTCGATCTGTTCATGGCCCGAAGTCGACGTAGCGAGACAGGTTGTTCTAATCTTTGAATAGATCCTACTTGAGCCAGGGACGCGTTCCAACTACGCGTAGGCTCGAAAGCCAGACGGGAGTTCGTATGCTGTCAATGTCCCGCGAAGTCCCTCGACTGCTTCTGGCGGATGACCACGCCATCCTCCGAGATGGGTTGAACACGATCCTGACTGACCACGGATTCGAAGTGATTGGTGAAGCGGCTGATGGGCGCGAGGCAGTACAGCTGGCTCAGGAACTCACTCCTGACCTCGCCGTGCTCGACATTTCCATGCCTCTGTTGAATGGGATTGACGCCGCTCGCCAAATACTCAAGTGTTCTCCAGCTACAAGGATTCTCATTCTTACGATGTACACCGACGATCGTTACGTCTTGGATAGTCTACGCGCAGGTGTGGCCGGATTCGTGTTAAAGAGCAAGGCTGCATCGCTTCTGGTCGAAGCCATTCAGGCCATTCTCAGGGGTGAGATCTACCTGTGCCCCACGATTGCTAAGGTGGTTGCGAACGCGTATTTGGAAAAGGACGATACTGCTGCAGATCGCCTGAGCGGTCGCGAGCGCGAGGTTTTGCAATTGATTGCCGAGGGCAAGAATACCAAAGAGATCGCAAGCATCCTGGCAGTCAGTGCAAAGACTGCGGAATCTCACCGGGCCAATATCATGCAGAAGCTTGGCATACACGAGGTGGCAGGATTGGTTCGGTATGCGATTCGCGAGGGCTTGGTCCAAGAGTCGCCTAGAATCTCTTTGCTGGATCGATCAGAATCAGATATCACGCCATGGCCGAGCCTGGCGTCAAATCATTAGCAGTTGATGTAGTCATGGACGTGATACGCTTCGAGGCCACGGATGAAACGCTTGAGATAAAATAGCTAGTGACCGTGCGCAACGACTCCAAGCCACCCCGCACGCCCATGAACGACCGCCCATTCGAAATCCAACTGCCCCCGAAGCCCGAGTTCAGTCTGGGCTGGTGCAGTTTGAAGACGGTGAGCCACTCAAGCAAAGCCCTGTAGCCGGTGATCTCAGGGGCCAATATTACTTCGTCTCTCTCCCGTGCGCCCTGGCGATACGCGGTTTGCGGTGGTCTATCAATTGCCCTACACCGGAGTGGCGGAGATTGAACCCACAATCCGGAACCCACGGGAACGATTTGTGGGTCATTGAGGGGCCACATCTTGCCGCCCATTGTTCACACTCAAGTGAGCATAAAAAATGCTCAGCCCAATCCGCAAGATTGGTTTTGTCTGCAAAAATCAAGTCATGCAGCCGATTTTCTTGCGCCGCTGAGTCATTGCGAGGGATAAGGTATTTAACCGATAGGTAGTACCGTTCGCTGCGAGTACACTCACGGACACTTGGGGCGCTCATGTCGTCATTAGATGCTTGGGCCAATCCGAGCTATTGTTGGGTCGTGATCTGCAAGAATGCTAGGACTCATCATGGCGCGAACTTGATGTTCGGGCACAAGATTCCACTCGCAGAAACAGATCCCTTTGAGCCTCTGCCAGTCACTGGACCCTTCTTAGTTCAATGCGATGAGTGTGGACAAGAACGCTCATACGATCCGGGGGAGGTTTTACGCATTGAAATGACCGTCTCCGAGAACTTCACAACCCACCCGCGATTCCGTTAGGACATGTGCGCATTCTTCATCTGTCAGGTGACCTACGTTAAATAAAGGGCATCTTCGCACTAATTACGCACTTCGCCCCTTGCTCAAGGTGACGCTCCAATTCGCGATCAGTCGAGCAGTGCGCGATGCCTAACGTCGAGCCGGGAGACAGCCAAACAGCAATTCAACTCTTGAGAGAGCAACTCGGCCGCCTGCAAAAGCAACGAACTGCAGCGGAGAACGTCGCCGCCCTCGTGGCAGTTTTTCGATCGTATGCCCTGCTACGGTAAGCTTCTTCATTGCCGGTCTCCTTTATCTCCTGTGCCTCGAGCACATCAATCACTTGGGAGCCTACAGCATCCCGTCGCAGACCAACCTTCTCATCCCATCAGATTTCACCAGTTGTCGCGGGTCTGACCCTGCACACCGATGATAAAGAAAAGCCGCCCGAGAGACCTAGCGGCGTGGCGCGGGACGTTCCGAAATGGTAGCCCATGAGAGCTAGTGTTTTCACCATCCAGTTATATCGATTGCCATCGATACTCAGAAGTCTGATTACTTTCGCCCAGATAAAAGTACATGTGTGTTCATTGGACTTCAGAGAACTTGTCGATGTCCATCTTCGCGCGTACTTTGCAAATATTGATCTCGTCCCTGTAGGACTTCGCCACAATATACGGGCCCGCCACTTCCTGAACTGACGCTGTCGTTCTTTGAGCACCTCCACGAGTTTCGGGCCCGATGGGCTTGAGCACTTGGACAACCTGCATCTTTCGTCCCCCCGGCTGCGTACGACTACGCCGCCGATGAAAGGAAGCACCCGTGCAGAACAGGAACCTTTTTTCTCCTTTAAACACCACCCAGCTTGCAACAGCATCGTCGATTCCGAGTCTTTCCGAGAGGAAACCAGTCGTCCGGTCTCTCATTTCGTGGGTCTCGATCATCCTGGTTATATTCGCAGTCATCCATTCGTCGATCCCCGCCAGGGCGTCCAGTAGCGGCATTTCAGGGTTCTCGGGGAAGAGCGGTTCCACATGCACCTCGTGCCATAGCAACGGTACTCCACCGACGGTGACTCTTACCGGCCCCACAACTGTGGCCTCTGGCTCAACCAACAGCTACACGCTAACCGTAGGCGGTACTGGAAATCACGGGTTGGATGTGGCCGCCAGCGCCGGAACGTTCACGGCCGGCACAGGCACCAAGGTAGTCAACGGCGAGATCACGCATACCACGCCCAGCACTACCGGCTCCTGGACGTTCACGTGGACCGCTCCGACTGTCACTTCGAACACAACTGCAACTCTGTGGGGCGCGGCGGTGAACGGCTTCGGCGGCGGTACGGGGACGATACAGCAGGCCATCACCGTCACGGCGCCGGTACCCAACCCGACGTTGAACGTCAATCCTGCCAGCCTCGCTTTCGCATTTACCACGGGAGGATCGACTCCACCGAGTCAGACTATCGCCGTGAGCAGCAGTGGTTCAGCACTGACTTACACGGTATCGGCATCGACTAGCACTGGGGGAAGCTGGCTGACTGCAACCGGTAGCGGCAGCACGCCGAGCAACGTGACTGTCTCGGTCAACCCGGCCGGCTTGGCCGCGGGCACCTACAACGGCACTGTTTCTCTCAGTTCCTCAGGGGCCGCCAATTCTCCGAAGGCAGTTCCCATAACGCTGACAGTGACTGCAGCTCCCACGTTGACCACGAGTCCAGCAAGCCTGTCATTCAGCTATCAAGTAGGCAGCGCGACGCCGGCGGCACAGACCGTGAGTCTCAGCAGCAGCGGAAGCGCATTGAGCTACACGACCGCGACTTCTGCCACTTGGTTGTTGGCCACGCCCGCGAGCGGGAGTACGCCCGGCAGCTTGAGCGTGTCCGTCAACCCAACCGGACTCGCAGCTGGCACGTACAACGGGAGCGTCACGGTTACGGCTGCGGGTGCATCGAACAGCCCAAAAACTGTTCCGGTAACGCTGATAGTCACGGCAGCTCCCACGTTGAACACCAGTCCGGCGAGTCTGGCCTTCAGCTATCAAGTAGGCGGCACGACGCCGGCAGCCCAGACCGTGAGTCTCAGCAGCAGTGGAAGCGCATTGAGCTATACGACCGCGACTTCTGCGACCTGGTTATCGGCGACGCCCGGGAGCGGGAGCACGCCCGGCAGCTTGAGCGTCTCCGTCAATCCGACCGGACTCGCAGCCGGCACGTACACGGGGAGCGTCACGGTCACATCTGCGGGGGCAGCGAACAATCCGAAGACTGTTCCCGTAACTCTTACAGTCACGGCAGCTCAACTTCCCACGTTGAACACCAGTCCAGCGAGTCTGGCGTTCAGTTATCAGACAGGTGGCACTACGCCGGCGGGTCAGACCGTGAGTCTCAGCAGCAGCGGCACTGCGTTGAGTTACACGACCGCAACTTCTGCCACCTGGTTGTTGGCCACACCAGCGAGCGGCAGTACGCCCGGCAGTTTGAGCGTGTCCGTCAACCCGAGCGGGCTCGCGGCTGGCACTTACACAGGAAACGTCACGGTTACTTCTACGGGTGCCTCTAATAGCCCGAAGGCGGTTCCGGTGACTCTTACCGTCACCGCCCCGTCGCTTCCGAATCTGACTGCCAGTCCGTTGAGCCTGGCGTTCAGTTATCAGACAGGCGGCACTACGCCGGCAGCCCAAAACGTCAGCCTCAGCAGCAGTGGCAATGCCCTGAGCTACGCGGCGGCAAGCTCAGCTGCCTGGCTGGTGGTTACTCCAGGCAGTGGGACCACACCGGGCAGCCTGAGTGTTTCTGTCAATCCAACAGGGCTCGCGGTGGGAACCTACACCGGGAACGTCACAGTCACATCCTCGGGAGCTTTGAATTCGTCGCAGAAGATCTCCGTGACTCTGGGCGTGACGGGAACACCCCCCAGCGGAATGTCGCTCAACATTACCCCCGGGAGTCTGTCCTTCAGTTATCTCTATGGCTCGAAGGCGCCCGGCACTCAAAGCCTGTCGATCGCAAGCAGCGGAACTGCATTGCAGTTCACAGCCAACGCGTCGGGTGGAAGTTGGCTAACCATCACTCCAGCCACCGGGTCGACACCCGCCACAATGAAGGTCAGTGCGAACCCGAGCGGCCTCGCGGCGGGAACTTACAATGGGACGATCACGATCACGTCGAGCGGTGCTTCGAACAGTCCACAGACCATACCGGTTCAACTAGTGGTTTCCGACACCAGTTCGGGGCGGCTGAGAGTGTGGCCGCCGCGAGCGGTGACATTCGAATACGACTCCGGACAAGGTAGTCCGGCACCAAGGAACATCCGAGTGTTTAGCACAGGAGCACCCCTGAGCTTCACGGCGGCCGCTAACGGTGGCACATGGCTCTCTGTGACTCCATCGGGTGGAACAACTCCCGGAGCGCTCAGCATTTCTGTGGACCCGACGGGGCTGGCCTCTGGAACCTACTCAGGCACCGTCAAACTATCTGCGCCTGGATCCACAGGCGCCACCGTTCCGGTCATCCTGACAGTCACCTCGAGTCATGATGACGAAGGGGAGGAAGGAAGTAGAGGAAGCGAAACCGATCTGCGTGCCTCGCCTTATGCCTATGACCCGGCGGGTACAAACTCGGTGGCAGCGAGTTGGATCGATGCAACTGGCGCCTCGTCTAGCGGCCAGTCCGATCCTCGTGTCCAAGGGTTGCTGCTCTCGAAGACCAGCGCTGCGTCAAACCAGGCGCAAGCTGTTGTCGTGATCCGCAATGCTGAAGGCATCACGCTCACTGAACTCGGGTATGACATCCGCAACGGTGGGCAGTGCACGACGAAGAGCCCGCGTTTTGTGGTCGTCACCAGCGATGACGTCGTCCACAAAATCGGGTGCAGCGGCGGCATCGCTCAACCGTCACCCGCAACCGGATGGAAGCGTTTGCGCTTCGATCCCAGCAACCTGGCACAAACAGCCCCGGCCATCACGCCCGGAAGCAAAGTAAAAAGCATCCACATTGTTCTGGACGGCGGACCGGAAACCGGCGCCAGCATGGTCGTGCTGGACAACGTCAACATCAACGGTACGTTCATCGGCCACCAATAAGCCGGTGTACACAGGACTCCGGGGCCAACTGCCGATGTTGCAGATGGCCCCGGATGTACTTATCTCCAGAAAAGCCTCTCGGTCTTAACGATGGCCCTTCTTTGCCCCAAGCCCCGAGAATTGCTGCCGACATGTGGCTTGGTGCCCGGATCATCCACTTGTTTTATTCGTTCCGAGCGGTAAGCGCTCGTGTGAAACGCGCTAGCGCTGTCTCCTTCGCCTGCTTGTTTGAGGTGCTTTCTGACAACCCCGGGACTTGGCCAACTCTGGGAAAGGCAATGGCGACAGGCGCTCAGAGGTGCGCGGCATTCCCGGCCTCCTCATCGCCCACACTGCCCCGATTCCTAACATCACGATAAGGCCAACGAGAATTTGCCAGCGCTCCCCGTGCAACGGGTCGGGTGCGTCTATAGGGGCTCCCAGACCGCCACCGGGCTGTTCGCTTGGCGTTTCGCTGGCTTGAGCCTGCCGGCTTCCTTTGAGCTCTTCCAACGTGCCGGTCCCCGAGATGCGAAACGCGAGTATTTGCCCTGCACGCACTGCCGTGGTTCCCTGGACATTGTCCGGGCTTACATTTGGCATCGATAGGAAGGTGCCTGCGACTTTTGGCTCGAACTTCATCGACCTCGGCAGCATAATTACAAACCTTTCCGACGGGTTCCGGAGCTTGGGTTCGATCACCACTTCACCGGTGTAAGGCAAGCGGTAGACCACCGCGAAGCGAGTATCTCCTGGCCGCAACGGAGATGAAAAGTAGTAGTGGCCTTTTTGCTCCCCGGGGACGGGCTTCTGCTTGAGAGGCTGCCCGTCTTCGATCTGAACGAGTCCGGACTGAAGTTGTGCTTCCGGCGGCAACTGGAATTCGAACGTGCGATCATTCATGAGCGTGCGTGGTGGCTTAGAGGCGTTGCGCACGGTAATCAACTGCTTTACCTCAAGCTTGCCGTTGTTTGCCTCGAAGCGCTGTACATCCATGATCGCGCTTATCCCATCGAGGTTTTCGGCCGCGTCATAGATCTGAATCGTTGCCGGCCTGAGGTCGGGCTCAACCATCTTGTGATAAGTAACACCCTGGTGGGTCACTCGTACCAGATGACCCTCCTGCGCGTCCAGAACGCTAAGTCGGAAGCGGCCAGCGCTATCGGTCTTGGCACTAGCACTTTCGCTCATGCCTTCATGCGATAGCGTCAACAGTACTACCTCATCACCCACGGAAGGCTTCCTCGACGAGCCGTTGATGACCATTCCCTTGAGCTCGCCAGCTTGGGCAAGAGCCGACACGACGAGTAGAGTTAACACCGCAGCCAGGAAGCCCAGGCCGCCCAGAGTTCTCCCTCGTGCTGTGCGAGCGGAAAACGTGATAAATTTACCCGCCTTTGTGCTACCGCGATCAACGTGCTCGTTCAATGTGACTTTCGTATAGGACTGCAAGCCAACACTCCTTATGGAACAGCTAAGGTGGGGAGGGAGGGCCTTTCACCGCAAATCGCCATCGCGAAGAGATCTGCGCAGCATTCACTTCTTCTCGGCCATTGTCGCCTCAGGCGGTAGCAGGGATCTCTGACTTCGTCTCAGGCTCAATCTGAAGCGCCCCCGCAGTGGCGCAGAACTCCCCTGGGCAACCACGGCGCCTGGAGAATTAGATCGCGGCTGACTCTGTCCCTGGTACGCAGCGGGATCCTTGAACCTCAAAGAGAGCGTGACTCGCTCCAATTTGTCCGGGTCGGCCGCTGCCCTTTGCATTACGTAATTGAAGCGGGAACCATTCAACAAGGAAGCGAGTACGTCGTGTGGACGCCCAGGGCCGAAGACACCGACAACTCGCTCGTCGGGCCCCGGCGGCATGTCGATCAATGCGCCAGTGTGGCTGCTCACGACATGAAGAACATCCCTGAAGTTCGCATTTTGCGCTTCAATTGTCAGCTCACCATTCTGGTAGAGACTGATAATAGGACCGGCCGGCATCTCAGCCGGAACGAGTGATGGTGGAGGGGGAGGTAAACTCTCAGCCGGTTCTTGTGGTTGCTGTGCCAGACTTGAAGTCAAAAGGCACAGGGCGCAAGCCTGCAGCAGCAAGGTGAATTGCGTGCGCACCCACATCTATAGACTCCCTTGGGGCTTGGCCACAACGCCTTCGGGCTTGTCCTGAACGTTCTGGGCTTTGTCTTGAATCGAGATCAGCTCGACCTCGAAAAGGAGCATGGAGTTAGGTCCGATGCCGCCAACCACCCGCTCTCCGTAACCAAGCTGAGGCGGGATGAAGAGTTGCCACTTTGAACCCACTGGCATCAACTGAAGCGCCTCAGACCATCCTCTAATAAGACCCTTGACCGGCACCGTCGCCGGCTGATTGCGTTTGTAGGAGCTGTCGAACTCTTTCCCGTCCAGTAGCGTGCCCCGGTAGTTACAGACGACTTTGTCGCCGAGTGTGGGTATCTTCCCATCGCCCTGCTTCAGGACCTTGTACTGCAAGCCGCTGGCTAAGGTCACGATGCCATCGTTCTTCAGGTTCTCTGCAAACAACGCCTCGCCCGCTTTCTTGTTCTTTGCCGAGATCATTTGTTTGGCATGTTCAAAGTCGCGTTTCTGATCCTCCTCGTATGCTTTCAAGGCGGCAGTGGCATCAGTCTCACTAATAAGGAGCTTATTGCCTGCAAGCGTATCCCGTAGCGCCTTTACCATCAGATCCACATCGGGATTAACCCCTTGCGCCTTCAGACTTCTCCCCAGCTCGACGCCAAACGCGTAGCTCAGCATCTCCCGTCGGCTCTTGAATGCTGAAGCGGCTTGCTCGGCACTTTTGTGCGCCGGTGGTTCCTGTTGGGGATTTTTGGCTAAGGTCTCCGGCGATGCCTTTTCGGTCGACTTTGACTCCGGCGTGGCCGAGGTTGGGGCTACACTCTCCGGTTTGGGACTGCTGGATGCGGTTTCCTGCGAGGCATTCTCCTCTGGCTTCGAATCCTGCGCGGCAGAGGTCCCTACCAGTATCGCCATCAGGAGCACGAGCAACCATCGATTTGCGATTTGTGACGTCATTGATTCTGCTCCGCCTGGGGATCAGCCTTCGCTTGGGCGCGTTGAGCGTCCGCGGCAGTGGGCTTTTCGGCCGCGAGCAGCTCCACTTCAAAGATGAGGGTTGCGTTTGGCCCAATCTGCTGTGTCGGCGGGACACCTTTTTTCCGAGACCGGATGAGTTTTCCGCGTTTGCCATAGGCGAGATCGGAGGGAGCAAATATCTGCCACTTGGAGCCGACCGGCATCAGCTGAAGGGCCTCCTGCCAACCCGGGATAACTTTGCCTAGCGCAAACGACGCAGGGGCGCCGCGCTTGTAAGAGCTGTCGAATACTGTGCCGTCCAGGAAAGTCCCGCGATAGTTGCACACCACCTTGTCAGTGAGGGTGGGTTTCTTTCCGTCGCTTGCCGTCAGGACCTTGTATTGCAAGCCGCTAGGGAGAGTCACCACACCCTCCTTCGACTTGTTCTCAGCCAGAAATGCCTCTCCCGCCTGCTTGTTCTTCTCTGCCAATTCCTCATTGTCGTCCACCGACTGCGCAAGCTTCTTGCGCAGATCATCTCTCAGGCCTGCCAAGATGGCCTGTGCATCCTCTACGCTCAATTGTGTATGGCCGGAGACACCATCCTTGTACCCGCGCACCAGCGCGTCGTCGTCCACCTCGATTGCCTCCTTGTGCAGGTTGCTGGCGACATTCATCCCCAAGGCATAGCTGAGCTTTTCTTGTTGGCTGTTGAACGCGGACGATTCTTGCGGGGTAGAAGAGGCAGCCTGCGCCGCCTTCTGTGGAGTGATATGGACCTGGATGGCTTTGCTCGGAAGATTCTCCCCTTTGATGAGCAATTCCTTAGTGACGCCATCCGCGGTGACTTGCACCTTGCTCTCGCCGACACCTTTCACCGTGATCTTGACTTGCTCTCCCTGATCGGGTGATATCGTCACCCTTGCAGGATCTGACGCGACCCATTTGGGGCTAATGGGGATCGCCTGTCCTTGGGCGCCCACTCCGCTGGCTCTTGCTTCTACGACGTCCTGCCCGCTGGCGCCCGTGTAGGTTGGTGGTGAGACCCAGCGCTCTCCCCCATAACTGCCTCCGCTGAGCCTAGGATCCATTTTGAAAGAAAATGTAATTCCCTTCACAGAAGTGGTGGTTGGACCTGCCGCTTCCTGGGCGGCTACTACTACTCCAGCTAGAAGAATCAAGATCCAGCCTGCAAAGCATCCAAAACGGGTTAATCTACTGGACAGCATCCGGTGCCTCTCCTTATTTCTTACTCGGGGAACATTCCCTTGGTACTTGCCTTTAAAAACTCATCCCCTCCTCCGGTCGGGGGAGGGGATGAGCGAACGACAAACGACTTCAGTGGCAGTAGTGGCTGATTCCGGTATCCCCGGAGCAGTTCGGGTTGTTACGATCTCCCCTCACAACTCCCAGGAACGCCGGCTCTGCATTCGCCATGCCCGCTGCACCCACCGCCGGGACATCTTGGAACAGAGGGCTCGCCAGCAGGGCTGCCCGACCCAGAGTGGTAGTGTTAGCGGCATCCCTGTTCTCCGGTGCCGTCCCATCTATCGGGACGATCACCTCGGGATGATCAAAGGGCCCCTTGTCATGTCGGTTGCGCTCGTCGGTGAGTTCGAGCAGGAAGTCCACCAGGGCGACCTTCTCGTCCTCGTTAAGGTTCGATTGGATTTCAATGTTCATGTTGACCAGGTTGAAGTCCCGATGCTCGGCATTGGTCTTCGGGAAGTCGCCGCCGCGGGTGTAGAAATCAACCACCTGGCGCAGGGTCAGTTTGCCGCCGTTGTGGAAGTACGGACCGGTCAGCTCTACGTTGCGCAACTGCGGCGCCTTGAAGCTGCCCATCCGGCCTACCCGGTTGACATTGGGCCATGTGCCCATCTGGTCCTGCTGGTCGCCCGGTCTCGTACTGAATCCGCCGAAGTTCAGAACCTCGGCCGCGACGTTTCCGGGATTGAACGGTCCCAGCGTGTCCATGAACCCTTCAATGATCGACACGTCCGTGAGGGTGTTGAGCATACCGCCGATAGCCCCACCGGCCTCATCCATCTCCGGCGGGAAATCGCCAACAGTGATATTGTTCACAAACTCACCCAGGTAAGCAGGTATCTGGGGATTTGCCGGCTCGCCATCGTAGCCCGGATTGATCTGCTGATCCTGCGCGGTCTCCTCGAACGCAGTACTTAAGTCGTTCGGATCGAACGTGCTGATCGGCACTCCAGGCTCATAGTCTGGGCCCGCAATGTTCTTCATCATCAGGGTCGCGATGGACAGCGGCCAGCCAAAGGCATCGTTGCCGCCTCGGCCAATGTCCTCGCTAATGGGTCGAACCCCAAGGTTGTAGATCCCGTTGTCCAGGAAGGCGGTGTCAGCGCCATTGCATTGTGGGTCGGCACCCACCAGACCGCCGGGGGTGCCAACGTCTGGTAATTCCAAGGCTCCGGGGTATGCCAGACCATCTGTCGGGCATGTCTTAACACTCTGGTTGATGAAGCGGCGTTCGACCGCGTCTTGACCGTTCTCCATGAGCTCGGATTCGAGCAGAAAGCCCGAAATCACCCGAAGCCTGGCCAGGGGCTCGACAATCAGTTCAACCCCGGGAGTGGAAAACTCCGCAACCGCGTCCATCAGATTGATCTTGCTCGTGAACGGCATCGTATGGTCGGTCAAGGTCGGAATGGCATGGCACTCACCACACCGGCCAGTGCGGAAGTTGGGGTTCTTGAGGGATAGGTTGGAGGCAAAAAAGATATCCAACCCGAGCAAGGGGTCCGGAGCACCGACAGCGCGATTTCCGCCGGCCGGCACAAGGACTCCGCCGGTTCCTCCCTCACCTGCCGGAGCCTGGAGAGCTACAACACCGGGATCCCGCTTGAAATTCCCGACCCACTGAAAGCAGTAGTTCGGATCCGCGCCGGGTTGCCCGCAATTGAGCAGGTCGGGTACGAGCCCTGGCTCACCCGGCTCACCTAAGGCCGCGAACGCGCCCGGGTTGGCATCCAGGAACTGGTCAAACGGTGTGTTGTCCGGGACCAGGATATTCACCCACGATTGGATCGACAGACCCCAGAAAAGGGAGAAATTGCCTTCCATCTGAGTGAACTGATTGGTGTCAGTTGGTGAAGCAGGACCCGCCGCGATGTTGAGAACATAGCCATCGAAGGGGTCGTTATTGTGGCTGACGACATTCCCACCCTCGAGAACTGCGATCGAAGCGGCGGGATTAGTCCCAGTACCGCACTGGTTGGGATGAATCTCAGTCCGGCCATCGGTGTAACAACCGTTGAGGTGCTGCCCCGTGGTGTTCTGCCACAGCTGGGGTTCGAATGCGTTGCGGATCAGACCTGGGTAGCTGATGCAAAGCCCAGGCTTGCCCACCGCAGGCGTTCCAGGGGAGCGATCTCGAGCCTGCAGCGCGGCACAAGCGAATGAGGAGGCTTGATTGTTGGAGAATTGTCCCAGCACGCTGTCGGTCGGATCCACCAGTTGGTTGGCCAGAGGCGTTACATCGCCCACGACGAAGCCACCGGCGTTGAGACGACCCTGCAGGAGTTTCTTGCCAATCTTGGACCAGTTGCGTCCGAGATAAGACATTTCGAACTCGCTCAGCCCGGGCCCCGTGGCCAGGGATGCGAGGCTGGTGAAGCGGATGATCTGCCGGGTCGCCGTGAGGGTGCCCGTACCAGGATCAACAAAGACGTGAGTCTGGGGGTCGGCGGCGCCAAAGACACTGCCGCCGTTGAAGTCGTGGCGGGCGCGCCCATCCCAGAAGTTGTCGAAGTTGAAGCCCGCAGCCTGCATGGTGGGCGTGTTGCGAGGTTCCACCCTTCTAAATTGGTTCGATACCCCCAGCTCCCCGGTTCCTGATGCGCCCGCGAAGCCGGCAATCGGGTCGGAAATATTGGCGAGACATGCGGTCGGGTTCGCGGCCGATGCGCAGTCCGTCGCCGTCTCGCGCAGATCAGCCTTCGCTGACGCCACCCCATTAACGGGTGTACCAAGGCCAAGCTGAATGTCCTTGAAAACCCCCCAGTGGACGCCCATCGAGGACACGACATCGTTCACGTCGCTCTGGATATTGCCGGCGTCACACACTGTGACCGAGCCCGTGACCGGGTTGCTGAAGTGCTGAGAAGCCAAATAGCCAGGAGGTACGACCAGACCACCAGCCGTGCCTGCATAGGGAATTGTCGACGGATCCGCCGTGATGGGAGTGGCGCACGCCGGGTCGCCCGCGATGTCGGGATTGGACAGCTTATGGAGTGGGAAGTCGCCTGCAACCAGATCCCGCTCGTTAGGCTGCATGAGCTGGAAGGTGTTATCTCCGCCCAGGTGGTTGGGATTGACCTGGTTCTTGGTGCGTGTATCGGTGCCGGTGCCGTTGAAATGGCACGTGCCGCAGGACTGGACGCTGTCGCTGCCCACCTGCATATCCCAGAACAACGCCTTGCCCAGCGCAATCGCGAAATTCTTGTTGGCTCGTCTCTGGGCTGGGTTATTTCCGCGAATAAAGTCGTTTTCGTTCGAAGCCTTCACATTGTTGGGGTCAACGTTCTGCACATAGTCCGCCGTCGCTCCAGTCGGTGTCAGGCGAATGGTCGGCTTCCGCAGCCTATGGATGACGCCCTGCCCCGTGCAGCTACCCGGCGATTCGGCATTGCGCTCCTCGCAACCTGCCGGATCGTAGAGTCTAAGGGCCTGAACGTTCACTCCGGGAACCCTCAACCCCGGGAGAAGCCCGTTCAAAGGAACTGCCGGTGTCGAGTAGCCCGTGGGGTTGGCGGCAGTGCCGAGGCGAAAGCCGAAGCCGCCGTAGCTAGGTTCGCCCGGATCGCCGCCGCAGAGGAGGGAACCTTCGGGTGGGTTAGCTTCCGTGACGGTCACGCAAACCGATGCATCTGCCCCTATCGGATTGTTGTAATCAATCGAAGTCTCGGTCACGCGGTCCGCGCCCGGAGAGATGGTAGCGGGGCTGCGCAGCCAGCTGAACGTACCAGGAGGTCCCTCGAAGAGTTGATTAGTGACGAAGAACGTACCCCCAGGATATTTGGGGTTGAGCAGCCGCATTTCCTCTCCGGTGGTTGTGTTGTAGTTCAGCGGATGCACTAGCAAAGAGGGCAGGGTGACGCCGAAGCCTGGCCGACGTACCATCCCCGTCGCGCGGTATGAGGGGAAGCCCTGATCGTTCCCAGGAGTAGTCGGATCAAGCGTCACGATGTATGGATTGTCGAGGAGCTGCTCCAACTCAGCCCAGGTGGGAACGTTTTTCAGCGAAGTGAACGGTACCTCAGGTTCGAAGAGAAAATTTGCTCCGGGGATTCCTGAGGCCGTCCCGTTTGTTTTTGTCGAGCCTTGCTGGGCCATGACGGGCGGAGGAGTAAGTGTAACAACGAGGGTGAGGGCCAGAAAGAGCGCAAGCCCCGATTTACAGGCTTTATAAAGCGCAGAGCACATAGTATTCATCTCCTACTCAGCAGAATGGGACAGGGAGAAACCTGCAAACCGGAAACAGTATCCGGCTGCTTAATGCCCTGGGGGAGGGCACTACGGCACGGCCTAAAACCGTGCAAACAAATACTTGCTATTGCTGGCTGACCTGGGGGGGTCAGTCTCTGGGGCCGGGGGAGTCCGGGGGGAGTATCACCTCAACTGTCGGAGACTATCGCGCCTTTTCGAGATACGGGCAATTGGCGGTCAACGTATTCATTGCTTCTAAATGGCCTAAGCGTGTGAAGAACTTGTAAAAACAGCGCTCAGGAACGAGGCTCCAAGATTTCGCGGTCTTCCGCAGCGGCTTTCCCTGAACGAGCTAGGAAAACGCAACCATGCATTTGCGAACAATTGCATGACAAATTGCGAAATGTGCCAATTGCGCCCCGAGAAGTGAGGCCCTAACATCGCTGATACCACACTGAAGAGAGCCAAGGCGCTCTTCACGGTCTCCAGTAAATATTCGGCCTGAAGGGCGCCTACATGAGCCTTCGAATTCTTTTGGCAGATGACCACCTGATGGTCCGCCAGGCAATCAAATGGGCTCTCACCCGATCCGGACTTCAGCTTGTAGGAGAAGCGTCTAATGGACAAGAGGCTATCCGTCAATGCAGAGACTTGCGCCCCGATGTTGCTGTTCTCGATCTTTCCATGCCACTGCTAAATGGCCTCGATGCTGCGCGAGAGATTCTCAAACTGTGCCCCGACACGAAGATTGTGATTTTGACCATGCACACACAAGACAGGTACCTGCAGGAGAGCCTCAGGTTTGGGATCCGAGGGTACGTATTGAAAGCCAACACAGCTGACGAATTGATTAAAGCAATTTATGCAGTTTCTCGTGGCGAGACCTACATCAGCAGGTTTCTATCGACCGCTTCGCCTGGCGCAATCAAAACGGGTACCAGCCCAGCGGGGCAACTTGGAGTTCGCGAGCATCAGGTTTTGCGACTGATTGCCGAGGGCAAAACAGCAAAAGAAATCGCGGATGTCTTGAATGTCAGCGAAAAAACCGTCCGAGCGCATCGGGCGAACATTATGAAGAAGCTTGAGATTAGAGATACTGCGACCTTGGTACGCTACTCCATTGGACATGGGCTTCTGGAGCTATGACTCGGTCTCTGTGTGGGTAATGCTCGCGAGAGGCTAGCTGTGAATCAAAACATTCTGTTGGTGGAAGACGAAGAGGCATTGGGGATGGCGCTGAGCGACCGTCTCCGGTCCGAGGGATATCAGGTTGACGTTGCCAACGATGGCATAACGGCCTTCGAAATGGCCACATCCCGCAGTTTCGACCTTATGATCCTCGACATCATGCTGCCAGGGCGCAATGGTCTGGAGCTTTGCC
>JBKPEB010000070.1:0-27864 GCA_046728215.1 Acidobacteriota bacterium
TAGCCGGCGAGCCACAAACTGCAGTCTCTCATCCATCACCGAACACTCCTTCCAAGGCATCACTCCCTCCCCATTACGGGGAGAAAGTGTCACCCATGTGTCCGGTACAATGTGTCACCTATGTCTCAGGCCGCTCATCAACAACTTGCGATCTTGGTTTCCTGCTGGGGCACCCAAAGGGGCACCCATTGGTCGTTGAAGGATTTCGGCTGATCCAGTTTGGCTTCTGCTTTCTCTGCGTTCTCGATGGCGACGGACACCGCTTCTACCGCGCGCGTGACCGCTTCCACTCGTTCTTCCCACCAACTCTTGCCGTAAACGTTCTGGGTCACATCAATATTGGCGTGGCCCATGTTGTCCCGGACGACCTCCGGCCTTGCACCCTCGCGCAGCATGAGGCTGGAGTGCATGGTGCGGAAGCTCCGAAAGTCAACGGCACCGGAGAGGCCTAGCTTGGTAGCGGCGGCCTTGATGTGGCGCAACAGATTACGCCTCCCCAAAGGACCGCCTTTACCCTTACCTTTACGCGTGCAGAACACCAAATCGTTCGGCTGCTGGTGCTTGCTCGCGTTCCATCTTCCAATCAGGGCGCTCTTCATCAACCCGCGCTTATCGAACGGCACTTGCCGCTCGCCAGCGTCGGTTTTTACGTCATCGAATTCGCCTTCGTAGACACGTTCTTCCACGGTGATGCGGTCTGCTTGAATGTGACACCAGCGCAGCGCCAGCACCTCACCGATGCGAAGCGAACCGAAGACGATCAGCACGACGACGCTCTTGGTGGGCTCGGGAAGAAGCTCAATCAGCTTGCCGATTGTCGCCAGAGGCAACAGGATCGTCGGCTTGCGTTGCTTCCTTCGAGGCAGCTTCACCCCAATTGCTGCATTCTTCTCGATCATTCCCCAGACCTTCGCTTGATTCAGGTGAACACGCAAACAGGCATGCATCAGCCGGATCGACTTTGGCGAAAGGCGCGGGTAAAACGCGTTGAAGAAATCCTGAAGTTCAATGATGTTCATCTTGCGAAGCATCATCGTTCCCCAGGTTGGCAAGAGGTATTTGTCCGTCAAGAACTCGTAATGCTGCCGTGTTGAGTTCTTGAGATGGGGCCAGGTTTTCTCGCGACACTTTGGCACTGCGATTCTCCAAGCTCATTCAACCGGAGACCCTTACCTCCAAAACGGTACTACTTCGAGGGCCTGATGGGATCGTCGCCGCGTGGGTTATGGGTGCGGAGAACGGACGTTTGGCTTTCGTTACGCCACGATCTACGCTACGGTCGGGAACTAAGTACACGCTGACGATACAAGGTCCAAAAGATAGACAGCAGTTGGATGTATCGTATAAAGTCATTTCCTTCACTACCGTTTCGAGCAGTGATGCGGCATCGAACTCCAGCGGAACAACCGCCCCTTCGGGATCTACTGAGCAAAATCTCGCCCCCCTGCAGGCACCCACCGGCGTCACAGCAGTCGCAGGTCAGACTCTGCAACTGGATGGCCGGCCGCTTCCCAATGTGACTCTCACCATTGGAAATAAATCTGTTCGCAGTGACAGGACCGGTCGGTTCTTGCTGACGCATAGATTTTAGATTCGTGGGAGCCGCGTCTCGCGGAGATACACATACAGAACCCAGCGCTGGCGGAGCGCGTCAAAGCAAACCTCTACATGAACCTGTATGAGCTTGCGGTAAAGTTTTCGGGCATGGTACGAACCAGATCGGGATACCGCTTTCGATGGTTTCTGATGGTTGAGGTTTGTCAGAAAACTTGCGAATGTACGAGTTGATGAGCGCTGTTTTGAATTACGTATGCATCCAAACATCCAATGCATGACCATCCGTTTCGGAAAGAGAAAAACCGAATTCAGGAATACGTAGCAGATGGAATACGAAACTTCGCTGCTACAAATTTCCTACCTACAGGGAGGGCCGTCGAATGGCAGTCGGCGACTTCCACGAACTGAATCCTGGCGGCTGGATTGCCAGGCTTGGCGCCGTGGGAGGAGCCTGAGCAAACAATGTCGAACATGCGTACGGCAACAGCGCAGACTGAACCCAACCTCTACAGCGGGATTCGCACATGGTACGATCGCTGGTCAGAGTACCGTTAGGTATTCCTGGAATCATGCGTCCCGGCCAAATCAGGAATATGGGTCACGGGTGGAGGGCTTCGCTTCTTGCGCTCGGCACTTTGATGGTCACTTTGCTCGGTTCGGGCCAGAACCCGCAGAAGCTGGCGGAGGCGGAGGCTCTGATACGACAGGGAAATTGGGACGCAGGTATCGCTCTGATAGAGCGGGTGCTGGCGCGATCGCCGCGAAGCCCGCAGGCGCACAATTTGATGGGAATCGCGCTGACCGGCAAGGGCAACTCGACCGCAGCAGCGAAAGAGTATCGGGCTGCGCTGCGCATCCAACCAAACTTCGTGCCGGCTCTAAAGAATCTGGCGATCAATGAACTGACACAACACGAGACGGATGCGGCATCGCGTCACTTCGCCGCTGCAATGAAACTCTCGCCGCAGGATCCCGTGATTCATGCGTATCTGGGAAAGATTGCGTACGCCCGCAACGATTACGCTTCCGCGACTCAGCACTTGAACTCGACGGGAGATTTGAAGAACGACCCCACTGTTGCGTCATTGCTGATCGACAGCGAGCTTCAGCAAGGCAACGTTGGGGAGGCTAGAACAGTCGCGAACGGCCTTGAAGTGAACAAGATTGCTCCAGCCTGGCAATTCAGGATCGGCCTTGTACTCGCTCAACATGGGTTGTTTGAGGAAGCGATTCCTTTCTTCCAGGCGGTGAATGCCCAACGTCCAGAGTCGTACGACGCGGCTTATAACCTGGCGATTTGCCAATTCGAACAAAAACAAGTTTCGGCCGCCGCGGACACACTGCGTGCGGCGATCGATCGCGGGCACAACAATGCGGAGGCCAACCTCCTGCTCGCAGAGGCCTACGAAGCCGGTGGACAGACGCAACAGGCGATCGACGCGCTGCGCGAAGCGGTACGGCTCGCGCCTGAAAACGAAGACAGCTACGTTCACCTGGCTGCAGTGTGCACGAAGTATGAGTCGTACGATCTGGGCCTGCAAGTGATCGAAGCCGGGCTGCATTATCATCCAAATTCCGACCGTCTGATCTTGCAACGCGGGGTGATTTACGCCTCGCGCAGCCAGTTCGACCTCGCGGATCAGGATTTCCAACGGGCCAGTCAACTGGCTCCCGATAAAACGCTTGGCGATGCTGCACTGGGCGTGAGCTACATGCAGGCGGGCAATTACCCGAAAGCGATCGGGATTCTGCGCGAACGAGTTCAACTAAAGCCGAATGATGCACTGCTTCAGTTCTTTCTGGGACAAGCGCTGGTCGGCTCCGGCGCCGACCGGGGCGACCCAAGTTTCGCCGAGGCCAAAGCCGCACTGGAGAAATCTGTCCAATTGAATCCCAAGTATCCGGACTCGCGAGTCGATCTGGCTAAGCTCTACCTCAAGGAAAGCCGCTGGAAAGATGCGTTGCTGCAACTGGAGCAGGCCCGCGCGCTCGACCCCAGAAACAAAGGCGTCTATTTGAATTTGGTCATTGCCTATCGGCGCATGGGGAAACTCGAGCTAGCCGCCGAAGCTTTGGCATCCTTAAACAGACTGAACGAAGAGGAGCGCAAAGACTTGCCTACACCAAAGCGCCTGCGCGTCGCTAGCGACGATCCAGCCTCAATCCCCGCCAGGCCATGAGCACTCGCAAACGCGAAGTCACACTCGTTCAGATTCCGATGCCGCCAGCTCAAACTCCAGGACCCGCGAACCCAGGCGTGGGTGAGTCGCCTTCAAGTGGGCAGCCCCTGCTTGTTGGCCGGCTCGAACCCACACTGCGCACACACCTCCCATCAACACGGAAGGGTTGTCGCCGATGACTTCTGCAGGGCCGTCAAGTTCCAGATGGATGGCATCATTTGCAAAGGGTCGGACGTTGCCGTACTCATCAGTGACGCGCAAAACGACACGCGTTGTGTCCGCGCCATCGGCAACCAGGTGAGTGTCGTCAGCAGCCAGCATGAATTTCTGGTCCACACCGGCGGCCGAGTAACGTCTGGTGATTGCGAGCTTTCCCTGAACGTAGCCTTCCACGCGGAGTTCTCCCCAGCCGTCATCGAAGGCCTCGCCGAACTCAAAAACGTAAGGTGCATAACGCAAATGTGGGAATTGGCCTCGATCAGGGTCGAGCTCCTTAATCAGCTTGTCATTGATGTAGAGCTTGAGGTGGTCGCAGTTCGAACAGATCATCCCGTTTGAAAGGCCGCCGGCGGCATCGCTGGGCGCCCAGTGGAAGGCAAGTTCAATCACCGGTTCCTCGTCAGGATCGCACTGCGATTTGTAGAAGCCGGCTGCAGGTTTCGGCTCCCGAAACATGTCGTTCACGCCGTGATAACACACGCGATCGCCCGATCCAAAATTGGCATGCGTGTTGTAGTCGAACGCGCACCAGCCGATTCCACCGGCATATTGCTGGTCAGAAGCGAGCTGGTCGTGCACCCGCGCGTGCCGCACCGTATGCTCTATGAGTCGATCGGCATTATCTATGCTTTTTGTGTTGTACGTATGGCCAACGAATTCGGTGTTCAGGTAGCGGGGATGATTGGGCGGCTTCAGCGGGAAGCCGAAATCGTTCATGGTGAAAACGTCTTCCAGAAATTCGGATTCCTGGAACGCGCGGATCCCGCCCGTCTGACGAGTGGGATCGAGTTGATGAGCGAGTTCGTTGGTGCGCATATAGAAGTCGTGGTCATCGCTGGATTCGTTGATGCGAACGCCCCACAGAATGATCGCCGGATGATTCCAGTCACGTCGTATCATCCGGCGCGTATTATCGATGGCCAGCTGCTTCCAGGATTCGTCGCCGATATGCTGCCATCCTGGAATCTCTTCGAGAACCAGCAAGCCGAGTTCGTCGCAGGCATCGAGAAAATGAGAAGACTGCGGATAGTGCGAAGTGCGCACGATGTTGCACTTGAGTTGCTCGCGAAGGATCAGCGCGTCGCGCCGCTGGACGCGCGCCGGCATGGCCTGGCCGACATAAGGAAAAGTCTGGTGACGGTCAAGGCCGCGCAGCTTCATGAGCTTTCCATTCAGTTCGAAACCATGGTCTGTGAACTGGGCCTGCCGAATGCCAATCCGGCGCGAGTCGTTATCGAGAATCTGGGTTCCGCGTAATAGCCGAACGTGAACCCGGTAGAGTTTGCGACCAGAGAGGTCCCACAGCTCGATGCCGCTGAGATTATCCAGGTGCAGAGTGTGTGCAATCCCTTCGTTCGAGGCGGCGGCAGGAGGCACACGCTGTGTTGCCCTGGCCAATGTGCGATCGCCATCCCGGAGCTCGACTTCGACGCTCAACGGCTCACGTAGCGGTTGAAGGTGCTGGAGAAAGCAATCCACGTCAAGGGCAGGATGAGCGGACAGCACATCCCTGGGCCGCGCAAAAATGTTCTCGATGAACGTGGAATGCACAATCCGCAAGGCGACTTCGCGATAAATGCCACCGAAAGTGAGGTAGTCGATGTTGCCGCCGAAGGGCGGAATATCGGGACGCTCCCTCGAATCCACTTCCACGACAAGAACATTCTCACCATCAAAATCCGTGTGGGGCGTGAGATCGAATGAAAACGGGGTGTATCCGCCTTTGTATTCTCCGATGCGCGTGCCGTTGAGCCAGACGGTCGTAGCGGTCATCACGCCTTCGAAGTCGACAAACTGGTGGCGTCCCCGCGCCTCAGCAGGAAGCTTGAAACGACGCCGGTAGACGGAGAGAAGCTGGTAGTCCTTTTCGTCGAAACTGTGCCATGGCAGTCGAATGTTGGTGTGAGGCACGACGACGCTTTCAAATCGCGAATCGTCGAAATCCCTGGACCGCGCCGCCTCTGTAGCCGCACGACTGAAGCGCCAATTGCGATTCATGGGAAGGGTCAGGCGGGCAGTCGCGCTGCTTCTCGCGCTCATTTCGGCGTCAGAAGCGGACGGAGCCAGAACAGCTCCGGCCAATAGCGTGCCAGCAGTCTTCACGAAGTCTCTACGATTCATTGTGTTCGCGTCCAGGGAGTTCAGTAGGTCATGCAAAAGATGGCGGCCGGTCGGCTGTATCCGCGCCGAATTGTTCGTTGGGCTTGTTACCCATCCTGAATACGAATGTTCCGCCTTGTTGGATGTCAGCATGACGGAACCAGCTCTTCGAGTACGGCTTCCCGTTCCAGGTGACCGATTGTATGTACGGCTTGTCATGTCCGTTGCCGAGTGTTTCGATCACCAATTTCTTACCGTTGCCAAGGTCGAGGCTGGCGCGATCAAACAACGGGCTCCCGAAAACGTAATTGCCGCTGACCGGATCGACTGGATAGAACCCGAGGGCACTGAGGACGTACCAGGCTGACATCTGTCCGCAATCCTCGTTTCCTGCGAGGCCGTCGGGCGCGGCGTGATGCATGGTTTCCAACAAGAACCGAGACCGTGCTTGCGTTTTAAAGGAGGCGCCGGCATAGGAATAAAGATAGGCTACGTGGTGACCTGGCTCATTTCCATGCGCGTACTGGCCTACCAGGCCTGCGAGGTCGGGGGGCGCATCGGGGGGCAGTTCGGAACTCTGCTCGAAGAGCGAATCAAGTTTCTGCACGAAACCCTTCTCTCCACCGAATAGCGTCATGTATTCCTTCAGGTCGTGCTGATTGAGAAACGTCGCCTGCCAGGCGTTGCTTTCGGTGAAATCGCGCCACTTCTTGGAATAGCCCATCCCACGTGCATCGAACGGATCGGCAAAACGCCCGGTGGCGAGGCGTCCGCGCATGAAGCCAACCGAGGGATCGAATACATTCCTGTAATTGCGAGAGCGTTCCAGCAGAAGTCTTACTTCATCTCCCGCCTGCGCCGCCCGCGCCAGATGCGCCATCGCCCAGTCGTCATAGGCATATTCCAGGGTTTTGCTGACCGCCTCTCCCTCCTGATCGCAGGGAATGTAGCCAAGATCACGATATTGAATCAGGCCGCGATAGTTCTCAACGAAGGCTCGCTTCCTCCAAAGTTCATAGGCCTTTGCATAATCGACTCCGCCGATTCCTTTTACGTATGCCTCAGCCAACACAGGCGCAGAATGGTATCCGATCATGCAACCTGTCTCGCATGCATACAGGGGCCACACGGGGACGCCAGCCGGGCTCTGCTCCGCCATGCGGATCATGGTGTTGAGCATCTCTGGAAGGCGCTCGGTCTGGATCAGCGTGAACAGAGGATGTAGTGCGCGATAGGTATCCCAGAGTGAGTAAGTCGTGTAGTTGGTTGCTCCATGGGGAAGTTGGTGGATTTCCAGATCCATGCCTCGATAGCGTCCATCAACATCGCTGAAGACTGTGGGCGCAAGTAACGAGTGGTAGAGAGCGGTGTAAAAGATCTTGCGATGATCCTCGCGCGGCGTCTCAACGACAATCTTGCGCAGTTCGCGTTCCCACGCATCGCTCGCCGACTGCCGCACGGAATCGAAGTCCCGGCCTGGCATTTCGGTGTCAAGGTTCTTCAGCGCGCCTTCCACGCTGACGGCGGAAAGCGCAACTTTGACCTGAATCACTTCCTGCTGCGTTGTCGGAAAGCCCAGAACACCCTTGACCGATGTACCTTTGACTTCATGGACAGACGCATCCAGTACGTTCTCTTGTGAAACCATCTGCGCGCGAGCAAACGGGCTGGAAAAGCGCATTGCGAAAAAAACATACCGGCCATCGGCCCACTCCCCGACGCGTCGCCCGCCAGTTATTGTGTCGTTTCCCGCAAGCTGCAGTTCTGCCGAGAGCACACGGGCCTGCTTTGAATTCGAGGCGTCGAATGTTCCATGAGCAAGGTCGACAACAAAGTGACTGCTCCCATTGGCAGGAAATGTATAGCGATGCACGCCCACGCGCGGAGTCGCTGTCAGTTCCACCTTGATGCCCGAGTCCTTCAGCACTACCGAGTAGTAGCCGGGTTCAGCGCGTTCATCGTCGTGGGAAAATCGGCTGCGATATCCGCCATCCGGGTTGTCAGCTCCGCCGGGCTCCGTGTGTGCCTCGCCGACCCCCGGCATCAGCAGCACGTCGAGCAAATCGGCAGCGCCGGTGCCGCTTAGATGGGTATGACTGAACCCCATGATCGAGGAGTCGGAAATGTGGTAGCCCGAGCAGTGGTCCCAATCGCCGACACCCGTGTCCGGACTCAGCTGCACCATCCCGAATGGAACGGTGGCTCCAGGATATGTGTGGCCGTGGCCCCCGGTGCCGATGAAGACGTCTACGAAGTGCGTGAAGCGCTGGCCCGAGTTGGCAGCGTCTGGATGTCTATCTGCGGTGGAATAGGCCCAATTCGAATGCGTCGTCAGCGCCATCGCGGAAGCTGCCGCAGATTTCAGAAATGATCTTCTTGTGTGATCCCTGGACATTGCACTCACTCGCTTTCTCAAACTCACTCGCGTTTGCGGGCCGGGGTGCTCGGGCCACACCGTGCCAGCGCCTCCTAAATGTTCTTCAATAGCCCGGGGCGCTCCTGATTCAACTTGACGATGAGCTCTCCGAACAGAGAATTAGCCCAGGCAAACCAGGCCCGCGTGAACTTGGTGGCATCATCTTTGTGAAAGGCTTCATGCATGAAGCCGGTGCCGGCGTGGGTGGCCTTGAGCGCCAGCACGCAGGCGCGAATCTCGTTGTCATCGGAACTGGTGAGTGCCCGCACGATGATCGACATGGGCCAGATCATGTCGAGTCCCTCGTGTGGTCCCCCAATCCCCTCCGCTGCCCGTCCCTTGAAGAAATAGGGATTGGCATCGCTCCAGACTCGTGCGCGCGTCTCTATATAGAGTGGGTCCGCAGCCGAGCAACATCCCAAATAGGGCAACCCGATGAGATTGGGCAAGTTGGCATCGTCCATAAACAATTGATTGCCGAATCCATCCACCTCATAGGCCCAAACTTCTCGCCGCATCGGGTCGTGAATTCGACCATGCTTTGAAAGAGCATGCTCGATCTCGTCTGCGAACCCGCGGCACTCCTCGGCAAATGCCGAATCCCGCAAGAGATCGGTTGCCATCTCACCCAGTTGCCGCAGCGACAGCATTGCGAACAGGTTTGCCGGGACGAACAGGGGGTACATGCAGGCGTCATCGGAGGGCCGAAACATCGAGAAGATAAGCCCAACCGGGCGCGCCGGGTTGCCATATCCGTCAAGCGCCTGTGTGTCGGTCGGCGTTTCAGTCTTGCGCTGGAAGTGATAGCTGCCGCGGCCCTGCTTTCGCTGTTGTTCGCGAAATGTTGCGACCACAAGGCGCATCGCCCTTCCCCACTCCTCATTGAATGGAGCCGAATCTCTGGCGGCGCTCCAATATCCGTGCGCAAGTCGAATGCAGTAGCAGAGCGAATCGACCTCCCACTTCCGTTCGGCAACTCCCGGACGCATGTGGGTCAGGTCGCCCACCGACCAGGACAAAGGCTTGGTGCTCTTCGGATCGGCGAGAAATGCGTTCGCGTACGGATCGAGCAAAATCGAACGGCTTTGCCTGCCAATGAGTCCGTGGAAGAGCCGCTGAAGATCGGCATCGTCCTTGGCGAGTGCAATGTAAGGCCATAACTGGCACGACGAATCGCGAAGCCACATCGCATCGATGTCGCCCGTGATGACAAATGTGTCAGGCCTGACATCCACTGTTCCCATGCGAACGGTTGTATCGAGAGTGTTGGGAAAGCAGTTCTCGAACATCCAGGCGAGTTCTGGATCGCTTATGTTCGACTTGACCTGTTCAATGGTCCTTTCAACTGCGGAGGAACGAAACCGGCGTTCCGAAATTGCCGGCCGCTTCGACCGGAGATCATTGCCGCCGGCTTGCGTGGCGAAGAACGCAGCCGCTGGAGCAACAGCAACTGCCTTCAGCATCTGTCGCCGGGTGTAGATGCGAAAACTCCTCCTGAGTCACTTTGCAGGCGGTGCCGCAGATCAATGCTCAGCTGCTTGATGCGACGATTGTACCTCGCTTCAAACCGCCTCTGTCCCGCGCGCAGGAGATCGCGCAGGACAGAGGCGCTCCCGTCAGAACAGGAAGCGAGCGCCGAACTGGACTTGTCGCGGACTATTGACCTGGCTATTGATTACGCCGAAGTTCCCGTCACCTACCGACCCGTTCGGATCGCCGAAGCGAGGTGTGTTAGTAAAGTTGAAAAACTCGGTCCGCAGCTGCAGTTTCATATTTTCGCGAATCTGGACGTTTTTGATGAATGAGAGGTCCAGGTTGCGAATGCCGTCGCCGCGCACGCGCGTGTCGAAGCGAGGAGCGTTGCCTGGGATCTGGTCTCCCGGATTGCTGTAAGCACTTGCGTTAAAGTACGGTCCCTTTCCGAAAACGACGTCGTGCATACTGAAATGGCTGCGCGGATTTCCTGTTACATTCGCGCGTTGGGAGCCATCCGCAAGGTTGCCGCCGGACAAGCCCATGTTGACAGGAAGTCCCGATTGGAACTGCAGGAAGCCATTGACCTGCCAGCCTCCGAGAAGGACGTTCGCGATCGGACCCCAGTTACTGCCCACCAGTTTTCCGTGCCCGATCGGCAGTTCGTAGCTCCCGCCGAGGACGGCACGATGCCGGACATCGGACGCGCCGATGGAGTGTTCTCCAGCCAGGTTGCCCAAGTCCTGAACGTTCGTGGAATTGCCTAGCCAGCCGTTGGAACCATAAGAGGAATCGTCGGTTTCCTTGGCCAACGTGTAGCTGCCAATCAGGTTCAACCCGTGCGAATAGCGCTTTTCATATTTGAGCTGCATCGAATTGTATGTTGCATTCGCGGTAAACAGAGTGAAACCTTCAAATCCACCATCGAACTGCGGATAGGGGCGAAGCAAATTGATCAACGGAATCTGGTTGCTGAGAGCGTAGCGGGAATCGGGCTCGTTGAAGACCGCGCTCCCGCCGTTGAACATGTTGTAGAACGGGTTCGCAACCGTATTGTTCAGGTAGTTGGTGACACAACTCTGGACATCACAATCCGCAGCACCTCCGGGCCAGTTCGCGTGTTGGTCAGCCGAAATTTGAGCTCGAAGAGCCGAGGGAATGAAGTTCCGGCTCTTGGTGCCGCCGAAGGCAAGGTGTGTGCTTCGATTGGCGGAGTACGCCGCTTCAAACACCGAGTTTCCGGGCAGCTCCCGCTGCACCGAGAAGCTCCACTGATAGATTTCGGCGTTGCGGAAATTGCCGCTCTGGTTTGAGCTGGAGTCGAAGCCCCATTGGTTGAGGATGCCGTATTTCGTTCCTTGCGGCGTGATGTTGCCGGTTGGGAAAGGATTTTCCAACGTGGCGAATCGCGTGGCGTAGTTGTCGAGCGTCGTGGTCCAGTTAACGTTCTTGCGAAATGCGGCGCCGACGTCCTGGAACGATGTCGCCGGATTAATGCCGTAATAGATGCCTCCACCTGCACGCAGCACAGTTTTGTTGTTCAGGCGATAGGCCACGCCCAGCCTGGGAGCGATGTTGTTGCGGTCGGGCGAAATATTTCTCCGGTGTGAGGTCGCGAAAGCCCCGACTCCTTTCAAATCGGTCGGCCCAAGGCCGAGAGCCTGAAGAGCGGGATCGCCACTGCTAAGGTCGATGTTCACGCCAGTGTCCGCCCCAAACTCGGCGAACTGAATACGGTTGAAACGCTCCGTGTAGGGAACGCTCCACTCATAACGCAGTCCAAGATTCAGTGTCAGGTTTGGAGTCACCTGCCAGTCATCCTTCACAAAGAATGCGGTCTCCCTGGATTTCTCCGCAACTGCTGGATGGATGGAGAGAAATCCGCCTGAGCCGAAATCGACCAGCAAAGAGGCCAGTGCGTTACCCTGCATTGTGTCGTTACTGGAGAGATTCTCGCGGGTTTGCGATCCGTCAAATCCGAACTGGCCGCCGGGAAATGCAGGCTGGAAGAAGTTGCTCAGCAAAGTCCGTTGTTCGGCGCCGGCTTTCAGGCTGTGAGCCCCTACTACCTTGGAGACAGCCGCATCCCATAGGAAGTTTGTCTGGGCCTCGATCGTTTTCGTCCAACCAGTAAGTCCCAGCCCTTGGTAGTCGGTTACATCGATGCGCGGGAACGTCACGGAACCGTTCGCCTCAACCAGGATCGATGGAAATCCGACCGTCGTGGGATCGACCTCATGGGGCGCATCACGCAACTGGTAGTGCCGGTCAACTCCCGCGCGCAGGGTCAGCAGCGTATTGCTGCTAAATGTATGGTCGAATTGAACGACGAAGTTGTTGTAGTCGTTCCTTTCATCGGCTTGCCCGATGCCCCCCAGAAAAACGCTTGGCGCGACGCGGCGCAGATAGCCTTTACTATAACGCGCACTCATCGTGGAACGTGGAGTGATGACCCAATCCACTTTCGCGTTGTACTGATGCGTCGGCGTGTCGTTCGCTATGTTAAACGTGTAGTTGTTGAAGCCGGTGAAAGGATCACCCGCGTCGGTCGGTTCGGGGTAAAACTGCATCAGGTTCAGAGCGACCTGGCTTTGCATGCCTGTCGGAATCTTGTTGCCGGGAAATGGATTCCGGTGAACTAAGTTATTTGAGTCGGTGAAAGTATCGAACGGATTGTAGATAACCTGGAGCGTACCGTCGGAATTGAAGGTTTGTGAAAAGTCACCCTGTTTTTGCAGGTCGGTTGGAACGGTAGTCGTGATGGTCTGGGGCAATTGCTGCCGGGTCCGATCGTAATTGAAGAAGAAAAACAGCTTCTGCTTGACGAGGGGGCCGCCGATTGAGCCGCCGAAGATGTCTTTTGTGAAGTCGGGGACGACGTCACCCTTCCGGGAAAAGAAGTTGCGCGCATCGGTTTGCGAACGCCGGCCAAACCAATAGCCGCTGCCGTGAAACTGGTTGCCGCCTGACTTGCTCACGATGTTTATGACCGTGCCGCCGTTGCTGCCGTACTCGGCGGAGAAACTGTTCGTCTGAACTTTGAATTCCTGCACGATCTCGATCGTGGGCTTGTAGTGCGCCCAGAACATCGCGCCTTCGCCGGCTTCCGGAGTGCTGGTCAATCCGCCATCAAAGCGGATCTCGGCAGACGAGTTTCGCTGTCCGTTGGAAACAAAGTTTTCGTTGGTCTGATCAGCCGCATAGCCTTGCGATTCGGTGACCCCGGGCGAGAGATACGACAATTTGGAAATGTCGCGATCGAGCAGGGGGACTTCGGTGACATACCGGTTTGTCACCTCCGTGCCGAGTTCCGCGCTCGTTGAGTTCAAAAGCACGGGCGTCGCGGTTACTTCCACAGTGGCGATGGCCTGGCCGACATCAAGCTTCAGATCCAGTTCACTCTGCTGCGCGACGCCGAGGACGATGTGCGATTGGTGTGTCGTCTTGAAGCCATCGGCTTCGACTTTGATTTCATAGCTGGCGGGAGCAAGGTTGCTAAAGATGTAGCGACCTTCCGCGTCTGTATTCGTCGACGAGGGGACTCCGGTGGCCTCATCGGTAATGGTCACTTTGGCTTTGGGCACAACGGCTGACGAAGGATCGCGGACGACTCCGCGTAACTGCGCCTTGAACGTAGCCTGGGCCCAGGTTGGAGTGGCACAGGGGAACACGAGTCCCAGCGAGAACAGGAAGGACAGGAGGGAGGATCGAAGCCGGGGAGTCAGCATAGGTGAAATCTCCAATTGCACACGTGTGCAATAAACCGAGCGCCTGCATTTTTATTCCTCCCTCGCATAGCTTGTCAAGAGAGTAGTCCCTAGATTCTTGCAAATTTTCTGTGAATACAAATTTTGGTAGGGTGAGAGCGGTAATGCGCAGACGGGCCGCGTCCTCTCACAGGGAATGCTAACGTGTGCACAATCAATGCGTCTCGCGTCTCAGGTAGCCCAGATGCTCCCCATCACTTTGAATCAGTGCTTGCACGACCGCTTCCGCACCCTCCCACTGCCCCACGATCGGCAGCGCCATCAGCGCATACCTCGCGGCCTCTGCGGAACGCTCGATCGCCGCCCGGATGACTCGCCGCTCATATTCCTTCACGGATAAGACCAGCCCTCGCACAGATTCGGGAAGCGGCCCGACCGTATTCGGCTCGACTCCCTGCCGGCTGATTCGGCATGGAACCTCGACGACGTCATCCGCATGCAGGTCTGGAATTGAAGACCCGTTAGGCACATTGACAACGATTTCGACCGGCCGGGCGCCGGCCAGTGCGTTAAGGACATCGAGCGCCATTCGGTGATAGCCGGTCTCGGCTTGAAACGGGTCCGGAGATTCCTCTGGAGCCACACCCATGGCCGATTCCCCGCGCGACTCAAGCCGGAGGTACGAAGCGGAACGCTGCATCAAGTACGCCGTGTGCCGATCAAGTGCCTGCGACACATCGCCAGCGGCTACCGCGGCCATAGTTTCCTTCCAGACCTGGCCATCCAGCTTCTGGATCTCCTGGCCGCGCGTTGCTCCGGCTCCCGACTGGTTTTCGAAGGCCCGCTTCTGGCTGTAGTAGAAAAACAGGTATTCGGTGGGAATCGCTCTCAGGCTGCGCAACAGATCTGGCGCAAACAGTTCTGCAGAATAAAGGCTGCGGATGAGGGTATCGTTGGCGAGAATGTCATTGATACGTTCCTTACCACGCACCTGCACACTATGTACCCATCCGAGATGATTGAGGCCTGAGTAGTGGCACACAACCTGCTCTCGCGGCTCCTGCAGAGCCGTGGAGATGCGGTGAAAGATCTCGGTAGGGGTGTCGCATATGCCGATGACACGCAGCTTTGTGTAAGAAGTGAGCGCCTGCGTGATAAGTCCCGCAGGATTCGTGAAGTTGATAAACCAGGCGTTCGGGGCGTGCTTTTCGACAACGCGGGCATGTTGGAGAGAAACCGGAATGGTGCGCAGAGCCATGGCCATTCCACCCGGCCCGGTGGTTTCCTGGCCGGCAAAGCCGCAGCTTCGGGCGACCGCTTCATCTCTGGCTCGAGCCGCGCCGCCACCCACTCGTATGCTGCTGATGACGCACTCTGCGCCCGTGATTGCCTCTTCGATGCGCTCATGCGTCGTCACCTTCAAGCCGCTTCCCAGGCGTCGTACCACCTCTCGGCCCAGTGCCGCAATCAACTCAACCCGGGCATGGTCGATGTCATAGAGTGCCACTTCAGCAAAGCCGATCTGCTGGGCTTCCGCGATGCCGTGAATGAGCAAAGGCGTGCGGGCACTACCGCCCCCGATGACCGTGATTTTTGCAGACAAACTCATGCGTTCTCCTCATCAGGGGCCAGCGTTGCTTCGATCTCCACGCGGCTGGGGAATCCATCAACACCGCCGTGGCAGCGAGTGGAGAGGGCCCCACAAATGTTGCCCCACTGCAGACACTGCCGGAGGGGTAAGCCGTTCTGCCAGGCAAACAGGAAGCCAGCGTCGAAGCAATCACCCGCCCCGGTCGTTTCGACCGGGGTGACCGGGAAGGGAGGCTGCTGAAAAACATTGTCGCCCGCCGCAACCGCGGACCCCTCGTGCCCGAGCTTCAGAGCTACTCCGTGGAGGCCGTGGTCCCGAAACCAGTGGAGAATCCGAGTGGGTTCTGACTCCCCGGTGATGCATGCTGCTTCACGTTCGTTTGGGAAAAACCAGTCAAGACCCTTAAGCGCATCCAAAGTCGACGGATCCTCGAGCCATGATTCCTGCCATCCCACGTCAAGGGACACTGTGCAATCCTGCGCATGGAGCCATTGCGCCAACTCTTTCAGGCAGGCGGGCTCGATGAGGTGCGCAAGATGGACGTGGCGAGCTGCTGCCATCGCACGGCGAATCTCCGATTGCGTCAGAAGCTGGGGCAAGGAAACATTCGCCCCGGCGTATGTGTAGAAGACCCGGTCGCGCGTGGTCGAAACAGCTACGGTAATTGCGGTGGGTTCGCTCGGATGGCAAAGCAGGGCCTCGGTATTCACGCCCTTGGCGTGAAACCTCTCGCGGAACCAGTGGATGTCGGCAGCCCCCACGGTCCCGGCAACGCAAGTGCGGGTGCCGAGCACCGCCAGTCCACAGGCGGTAATGGCAGCTCCGCCTCCAGTCTCGCGCCGGAAGCTCGCTGCCAGGGCTTCCTCTCCCAACGCCGGCAGACGATCGAAACCAGCCATCACCAAATCGACAAAAAGATCGCCGAATACCAGGGCGTCCCAGGTCTTCGCAACAGTCATGCAGCCACGCTTTCGGCTGCGAATGGCCATTCGTGGCGTTGCCTCGCCTGCCACAGAAAGGCGGCGATGCCGAGAAGGAGGATCGCGAATCCGAGTGCGATGTACTGCCATCCACCGCCAATCAGCATCCAAAGCCATCCCAGCAGCGCGACGAAGCTCGGGACGGGGTAGAGCCACATACGGAAAGGCCGCACAATGTCTTTGCGGTATCGTCTAATCATGGTCACGGCGACGATTTGCGCTATGTATTGCGTGACAATCTGAATCACCATCAACGCCCGAATGATGCTGTCAAGGTTGAACAGGCAAGCCAACACTGAAGTCATTCCCAGGAACAGCAGTGAAAAATCCGGGAAGTGTTTGGTCGGATGAACATGAGCAAAGGCTTTGAAGAATTGGCCATCGACCGCGGCGGCATAGGGGACGCGCGAATAGCCGAGCATGGCGGCGAAGACAGAAGCCACGCTCGTCCACAGTATCAATGCGGTCATCAGCGAGGCTGCTCCAGATCCGTGAATGCGCCGGATGAACTCCGCGACGATATACGGAATTCCAATCGCCTCCTTCCACGGAACCACGCCGATAATGGTAATGCTCATCACGACATAGAGCAGGCCTACCACCAGAATGGCATAAATGATGGAACGGGGAATGGTGCGGGCTGGGTCTTTGACTTCTCCTCCGAACAGGCAGACGTTGGAATAACCACCGTAGCTGTACATGGCGATGAGCGTGGCTCCGCCCAGCCCCAGAAACCACTTTGTCGAGAAGGCGAACGCACCGGCCGGAAAGTCGAGGACTCGAGCCGGAGAAAACTTCCACACTCCCGCAACCACCACCCATCCCAGGGTCAGCATGACGACTGCCCACATCACGACAGACAGCCGGCCTACCGAGCGGATTTCTCGGTAAAGCAGAGTTGTGCACAGGGCACACACAGCCATGGCCACGAGTTTTTGCGAGGCGGGGCTCATCGCGGGCCAGTAAAACTTGAGGTAGAGAGATAATCCCACGGCGCCTGAAGCGAGGGACAGAGGTGCGCTCAGCGTCGTTTCCCAGATGTAGATGAAACTCATCAGGCGGCCAAAGCCGCCTGGGCCATATGCCTCCTTCAGGTAATGGTAAGGTCCCCCGGCTCCCGGCAATGCTGCCCCCAGCTCAGCCCAAACGAGACCATCTCCGAGGGCGATCAAGCCCGCCAGAAACCATCCCAGCAGCGCCTGCGGGCCTCCCATGGTTGCCAATAGAATCGGGAGAGTGATGAACGGGCCGATCCCGATCATCTGGAGCATGTTGGTGGTGGAGGCTTGGAAGACCCCAATGCCGCGATCGAGGGGTGGTTGCTGACTATCCATGATGAAGGCGCATGCCGAGAAAATGGTTGTCCACTAAAACCGGCCTCTGCACACGTGTGCTGCATTGTAGCGTCCCGCCATGTTACTGGCAAAAGGAAATAAACATTCCCGGGGCTTCTTTGAAAACAAAAATTCCAACAAATTCACCAGTCTGCATCATCTGGAGACAACGTTGACAACAAGAGAAGGAGGGGGTATGTTGATGATCTGAAAGCGCACACGTGTGCAAAGATGCCGCGCCCTCACGCTAACCCGATCTCCATTAAAGACATCGCCCGCATCGCCAACGTCTCCCACTCCACCGTCTCGCGAGCGCTACAGAACAGTCCCTTGATTAATGCCCGCACCGCAGCCAAGATCCGGCGCATCGCGGAGGAATCTGGTTACCGCGCCAGCGCTGTGGCCCGCAGCCTAGTCACACGGTATACCCGCACTATCGGTACGGTCGTCACCACCATTGCCGATCCGTTCGCCGCTGCCATCGTTGCGGGCATTGAAGACGCTGCCAATGATCACAGCTTTTCCGTTTTTCTTGCCAATTCCAATGCAGACCCGGACCGCGAAGTGCGTGTGGTGCGGGCTTTCGAAGAGCGTCGGGTGGATGGAATCATTGTGACTTCGTCCCGGGCTGGCGCAGTCTATACGCCCATGATCGCCAAGATGCGAATTCCGATCGTCTTGCTGAATAATCAGCATGCGAGCGAGTTCGTTCACTCGGTCATGATCGCAAATACCGCGGCGAGCCAGGAAGCAACGACCTATCTGATCGAACTCGGACATCGTCGGATCGCGTACCTGGGAGACCGCTTTGGTGGTCAATCGGACAGCGAACGATTCACCGGCTATCGCCAAGCGCTCGATGCGTCGGATCTGCCGTTTGCTCCCGAACTTATGGTTCACGGCGACGGCAAGCCCGAAGGGGGGACGCGGGGCATGGCCCAGTTGCTCGCGCTTCCACAGCGTCCGACAGCAGTGTTCTGCTACAACGACATGACCGCTCTGGGCGCGCTGCACCAGATTCGCGCCGCGGGTCTGCGCGTTCCCTACGACATCTCGCTGATTGGCTTCGACGATATCTATGTCGCGCAGTACATGGACCCACCACTCACGACTGTACGCCAGCCAATGCGACAAATGGGCCGTATGGCCGTGGAGATCCTGCTGAACCTGCTTTCCGGTTCGACCTCATCGCAAAGCATCAAAGTCCCCGGCGAACTTGTAATTCGCGACTCCGCCGCTGCGCCGAAGAGGGCGTGATGGCCGATCTGCTCGTTAGTCCCGACGTATTCTCGAACAAGACAGCCGACTTCGGCTACGAATACCTTAGCTTTCAGTTTCGAAAACTGGCACGGGGAGAGCGCTTCTCAAGCCGCACTCACCACAACGAGTTGGCCATCGTCGTATTGGGAGGAAACTGTTCTGCCCGGTGCCAGCATGGCGAGTGGCCGCACCTGGGCCAGCGAAGCAACGTCTTTGGCGGATTGCCGTACACGCTCTATCTCCCGCCGGGTACAGAATTTGAACTCGCGGCGAAAACTCACTGCGAACTCGCGCTTTGCTATTGCCGCGCAGAAGAAGCGCATCCTCCACGTCTGATATCACCAGATGATGTGGAGGTTGAGATTCGCGGTGGGGGCAATGCGACACGTCAAATCAATCACATCATCAAGCCGGACTTTCGAGCGCATCGGATCATGGTCGTTGAGGTGTTTACTCCGAGCGGTAACTGGTCGAGCTATCCACCCCACAAACATGATGTTCACGCCCCGCCGGGAGAAGTCGACCTTGAGGAGATCTACTACTACCGGATTGACGGCACCCAGGGCTATGCGATTCAGAAGGTCTACACGCCAGATCGTCGTATTGACGAGACTCTCACTGTGCGGGATGGAGAACTTGTGCTGATTCCGGAAGGCTATCACCCTGTGGTAGCAGCACACGGTTACCACGCTTATTACCTGAACGCGCTCGCGGGGTCAGCTCGCTCAATGGCGGCGTCGGATGATCCCAACTATGCGTGGGTGCGGAATACGTGGAAAGAGAAAGACCCGCGCCTGCCGCTTGTCCGACAACCGTCAATTCGTGAGCCTGAGACGGGCTCGGCCACGATCTCAGCTGGAGGGCGATGAATGGCGCTTCTGCACCAAAGCGAAGTGAGTGCAGCCCCTCAACCTCTGGAATCCGGCGTTGATCGTGGTCCGCTCTACCTGACTGCCACGACGACACCCACGGACTACTGGAATGACTCCTGCTCCGTCGAGGAGCTAAGTTATGCCGTTGCGCGCGGTGCGGTGGGAGCGACCAGCAATCCGACCATTGTTCTCGCAGTGTTGAAGAAAGAGCTGCCCGCCTGGCGTGAGCGCATCCTCGATCTCATCGCTCAGAATCCTACCTGGACAGAGGTCGACATCTCCTGGCAGTTGATCGAAGAGATGGCTGTGAAGGCGTCAAGGTTGCTGCTGCCGGTCTTCGAACGCGAGCACGGCCGCAAGGGTCGGCTGTCCATGCAGACCAATCCGACGTTCTATCGAAATTCGGGCGCCATCACCGAACAAGCAATGCATTTCCACGGATTGGCGCCGAACATTCAGGTCAAGATTCCCGCCACAAAAGCCGGTATTACAGCGATCGAAGAAGCTACCAGGCGGGGCGTCTGCATTAATGCCACCGTCTGTTTCACGACTTCCCAAGCGTTGGCCGTCGCGGAAGCCGTGGAAAGAGGATTACTGTGGCGCGAAAAGGAAGGGCACGACATCGGCGGCATGTCGCCGGTCTGCACCATCATGGTCGGCCGGCTCGACGATTGGATAAAAGTGGTTGCTAAGAAGCAGGGCATTGTCACCACTCCCGGACACCTCGACTGGTGCGGAATCGCAGCCATCAAGCATGCGTACAGTATTTTTGAGCAGCGCGGATATCGCACACGACTTCTCGCTGCCGCTTACCGCCATCATATGCACTGGTCGGAACTCATCGGCGGCGATCTCATTTTGACGATTCCGCACGAATGGCAAGTGCTATTCAACAAGTCAGATATCGCAGTGCGCAGTCGTATCCAGGGACCGGTCGATTCGGAGATTGTTGCCGAATTGTGCCGCAAGTTCCCCGACTTTGTCCGCGCTTACAACGAAGACGGATTAGCTGGAGAGGAGTTCGATTCCTACGGCGCGACCGTGCGAACCCTCCGGGCGTTCATCGGTTCGTACTACGAACTCCTGGCATTTGTGCGCGATTTCATGTTGCCGGATCCGGACAGGAACTAGCTTCTTCAGTAATTGGAGACCCCATGAGCACGACAAGGCGAATGACAACCGCGCAGGCCATCATCGCCTTCCTGAAGAACCAGTTCGTGGAGCGAGACGGCATAGAGAATCCGTTCTTCTCGGGAATGCTGGGCATCTTCGGGCACGGAAATGTTGCCGGCATCGGACAGGCGCTGCAACAGAATCTGGATTTCCGGTTCATCCCCGTGCGCAATGAACAGTCGGCCGTACACATCGCCGCTGGCCACGCCAAGCTCAGTAACCGGCTGCGGACTTTTGCTTGCACGTCCTCGATTGGTCCGGGCGCAACGAATATGGTCACGGGCGCCGCGCTGGCGACGATCAATCGATTGCCCGTGCTGTTGCTGCCCGGCGACATCTTCGCGCGACGAAATGTCGCGCCCGTTTTGCAGCAACTGGAATCTCCTTGCACACAAGATATTGGCGTCAACGATTGCTTTAAGCCGGTCTCGCGCTATTGGGACCGTATTTGCCGTCCCGAGCAGATCATCACTTCCTTGCCCGAAGCAATGCGCGTGATGACTTCCCCTTCTGACACCGGCGCCGTTACGCTGGCGTTGCCACAAGACGTGCAAGCCGAGGCGCACAATTTCCCTCAAGAACTGTTTCGAAAGCGAATCTGGACGATCCGCCGTCCGCCGCCTGATCAGGTTTCGCTTGCACGTGCCGTCGAGGTTATTCGCGCGAGCGAGAGGCCTTTCATCATCGCGGGAGGGGGTGTTCTCTACAGCAGCGCCACCGAGGCGCTCGCCCGTTTCGCGCGCAACACGGGAATTCCGGTCAGCGAAACGCAGGCAGGGAAGGGTTCCCTGACGTTCAATCACCCGCAGTGCGTAGGCGCCGTTGGCGCAACCGGGACGCTGCCCGCAAATCAACTGGCCCACGATGCGGATCTTGTCATCGGCATCGGGACGCGCTATTCCGATTTCACCACCGCCTCGATGACCTCCTTTCAAAACTCCCGCGTCCGCTTCGTCAACATCAACGTGGCCGAATTCGACGCTTACAAGCTGTCAGCCATTCCTTTGGTCGCCGACGCGAAAGTCACGTTAGAACAATTGAGCGAGGCCCTTGTTGGATACCGCATCAGCCCTCCATACGCCGCACAGATTGCCGTGCTGAAGGAGGCATGGGAACTTGAGGTCAAGAAGCTGTTTCATCTCGGTATTCAGCCGCGGCCTGCACAGAGCGAAGTAATCGGCGCGATCTGGGAAGCTGCCGAAGAACGAGACGTTCTGGTCTCAGCCGCGGGCAGCCATCCGGGAGATTTGCATAAACTCTGGCCTGCGCGCTCAGCCAATACTTATCACCTGGAGTATGGCTACTCGTGCATGGGCTACGAGATCCCCGGTGCGATTGGGGCGAAGCTTGCCGATGCCACCCGCGAAGTACACGTGCTCGTGGGCGATGGCACGTATCTGATGATGCCGTCGGAAATTGTGACCGCCGTGCAGGAGCAGGTCAAACTCATCATTGTGCTCATCGACAATCACGGCTACGCGAGTATCGGGGGTCTCAGCCGGTCACTGGGCAGCGCAGGATTCGGGACACTACTTCGGTCTCGAAACCGCGAGACCCACCAGGTCGACGGCGAAATTATTCCGGTCGATTATGTCGTGAACGCCGCCAGTTTGGGCGCACGCTCCGTCAGGGCCAATGGACTAGCCGAACTCAAGCAAGCGCTGGCTCAAGCCAGAAAGATCGATCGAACTTCAGTGATCGTGGTTGAGACGGACCCCGACACACGTGTCCCAGGTTACACCGCATGGTGGGATGTGGCCGTAGCTGAAGTCTCGGACACCGAGCCAGTGCGTAGAGCACGCGAACAGTACCAGGAAGCACGCGAGAGGGAGCGTTATTACCTATGACACTTATGGCGACAAAGACAACCCTGCGAGTAGGAAACGCTCCCTGCTCCTGGGGGACGCTGGAGTTTGACGGCGTGCAGGGCGAGCAGATTGCATTCGATCGGATGCTTGATGAGTTGGCGGAGACCGGCTATACGGGAACCGAGCTTGGGGATTGGGGCTACATGCCGACCGACCCTTTCCGTCTCCGCGCTGAGCTTCAGAAACGTAAGTTGGCCATGTTGGGAGCGTTTGTTCCGGTGGCATTGAAAGACCGCTCCGCGCACGAAGCGGGCATAGCGAATGCCCTCAAAACTGCAGGGCTTCTGGCCGAGCTTGCGACCGAACCCCCGCCGTTCCTCGTTCTCGCGGATAACAACGGCAGCGTAGCCGAACGTACTCGCAGCGCCGGCCGAATTACCGACGCGATGGGACTGACTCCTGCGCAGTGGGGCGCATTTGCCGATGGCGTGAATCGGATCGCGCTGTCAGTCCGCAACAAAACCGGACTGAGAACTGTATTTCACCATCACTGCGCAGGCTATGTGGAGACACCGGACGAGATCGCGCGCCTGCTCGCGTTGACCGATCCGGAATCCGTCGGACTGGTATTCGATACTGGTCATTACGCCTATGGCGCCGGGCATTTTGATGTCATTCAGGGGATCGAGCGCTTCAAAGACCGCATCTGGTATGTCCACCTCAAGGACTGCCATCCCCATGTCGCCGATCAGGCTCGAACTTTGAGATGGGATTACTTCGAGGCGTTACGTCATGGTTTGTTCTGCGAACTCGGGCAAGGTGGCGTGGATTTTCCCGCGCTGCTGCACTGGTTGAAGCGTAACGGGTATGAGGGCTACGTGCTCGTGGAACAGGATGTCTTACCAGGCATGGGGACTCCGAAAGAAAGCGCTCGACGAAATCGCGAATACTTGCGTGCGATCGAAGAAGAATTGTGATGTAAGCGGTCGAAAGGAGATCGTGTGAGCAAGGCCAAGTTGAACGTCGGGATACTGGGTGCTGGACGAATCGGCAAGGTACACGCCGAGACGATCGCCTTTCGTTTGCCGGAAGCGGTGCCGCTCATGATCGCGGATAACAATCGCACTGCCGCGGAAGAAGTTGCCTCCCGTTGTGGCATCCCGCAAGTCACGACGGATGCGGAAGAGGTTCTAGCCAACCCGAAGATCGATGCCGTTCTCATTTGTTCCCCGACCCATACGCACGCCGGCCTCATTGTTGAGGCTGCCAGCGCAGGCAAGCACATTTTTTGCGAGAAGCCCATCGACCACAGCCTGGCACGGATTGACGAAGCGCTCGCGGCCGTCGAACGGGTCGGGGTCAAGCTTCAGGTTGGCTTTAATCGCCGTTTCGACGCCAATTTTGCTCGCGCCCGAAAAGCCGTGATTAGCGGCGAAATCGGCACGCCGCATCTGCTTCACATCATCAGCCGCGATCCCGCGCCGCCCCCAATTTCATACATCAAGGTTTCAGGCGGAATCTTCCTCGACATGACAATCCATGACTTTGACATGGCTCGCTTTCTGATTGGCGACGAGGTCGAAGAAATCTACACGGCGGCGGGCGTGATGGTCGACCCCGAAATCGGCAGCGCCGGCGATCTCGATACCGCTCTCATCATGTTGCGTTTTCGAAATGGAGTCATAGGAACCATCGACAACAGCCGTAAGGCTGTCTATGGATATGACCAGCGCCTCGAAATTCTGGGCAGCGAGGGCGCAATCTCCACCGACAATTGTTATCCCAATCAGGCCGTGCTCAAAACCGCGACGGCCGTCTGGCGCGAGCTTCCATTGCACTTCTTTATGGAGCGATATACCGAAAGCTTCGTTAACGAACTGCGAGCATTCGTTCGCGCGGTACTCGACGACACTCGGGTCCCGGTCAATGGTATCGACGGCCGTATTCCCGTCGTGATGGGATTGGCCGCCCGCAAGTCCTATGACGAGCATCGGCCAGTTCGATTGGCCGAGATCCAATCGGAGCAGGTTCTCGCCGTCTGAGCTGCCCACTATGATCGGGGACTCCATTACACGTCGCCGTTGGCTACAAGGAACGACTGCAGCTCTCGCTGCTGGGCATGTTCCATCATGGGCCATGTCAGCTCAGATTCCGGAAAACCACGCCGACCGTGTCCGCCGCATGCAGTGGTGGCATGAGGCCAAGTTCGGTATGTTCGTCCATTGGGGACTGTACAGCGTTCTGGGCCGCCACGAGTGGGTGATGGAGAACGAAGGCATCCCAATCGCAGAGTATGAGCAACTCGCCCAACGTTTTCGACCGCAGGCGAATGCGGCTCGCAGCTGGGCCAAACTCGCTCGCGCTGCAGGGATGCGCTACATGGTCATGACGACCAAGCACCATGAAGGTTTCTGCCAGCACGATACCAAGCTCACCAATTACTGCGCCCCTCAGCAGGGACCAGGTCGCGACCTTGTCAAAGAATATGTGGAAGCGACCCGGGCCGAAGGACTGCGTGTTGGCTTTTATTATTCACTTATGGATTGGCATCACCCTGATGGCGCGCGTTGCGGCACTGACGAGAGCGCCCGTCGCCGTTTCGTCGATTACATTCACGGTCAAATCCGCGAACTGCTGACGAACTATGGCAAGGTTGACATCTTGTGGTACGACGTGCCTTGGCCTCTTAATGCCACCGGATGGGAATCTGAGAAGATGAATCGAATGGTGTTCGACCTTCAACCTGACATCATCGTCAACAATCGCAACTTACTCCAAGGGGATTTCGCCACACCCGAACAGGAAATCACCCCGGAGAGCGGCGGCCGTGCCTGGGAATCCTGCATGACACTCAACGACAGTTGGGGATACCATCGCGCCGACGACAACTGGAAGAGCCCGCGAACGGTCATCCGCAATCTTGTTTCCTGCACAGGTCAGGGCGGCAATTATCTTCTGAACATCGGACCCAGGCCCGATGGCTCAGTCCCGGAAGAATCTGCTCGCATCCTGGAGGAGGTGGGCCGATGGATGCAACGAAACAGCGCCTCTATCTACGGGACGGACCTCTGCGGAGTGAGAACTTCCAACTACGCCGACTTTACTCGCAAAGGCAATACACTTTATATGCACGTTTATTTCTGGCCGGGGGAGACAGTGGCATTGGCCGGACTAAGAACGCGCGTGAAGGCAGCCAGGCTGTTCGCATCGAATCGCGCCGTCGATTTTCAACAGGACGACTTTCGCGTTCGCTTGACCGGACTGCCCGCCGATCCACCAGACACACCTCTTACCACCTTCGCTATCGAATGCGAAAGCGAACCGATACAAGATACCGAATTCGTTCGGCGTAACCGGCGTCGCGTCGGAATCTGAAAAATACATGAGACTGACACCTCGAACCTACATGCGGACGTTTTTGGCTCTCACTTCTCTTTTCTGGCTGGGCCTGATGTTCCCCAGCTCGTACGCCCAGAGCTTCGTCGATGTGAAGCCATCGCCTCAACAGGTCGAATGGCAAGACCTCGAGTTCGGCGTCCTCATCCATTTCGGCCCGAACACTTTCCTCGGTCAGGAATGGAGTGACGGCACCGCCGATCCAAGAATCTTCAACCCTGCACAACTCGATGCCGAACAGTGGATGCGTGCCATCAAAGCCGCAGGCGCGAAATATGTCGTGCTCGTTGCGAAGCACCACGACGGCTTTTGCCTGTGGCCGACCGAGCAAACGAGCTACAGCGTGAAATTCAGCCCTTGGCTCGACGGCAAAGGCGATTTGGTGCGCCTGGTCTCCGACGCCGCCCGGAAGTATGCCCTGAAGTTCGGCATCTACATGTCTCCCTGGGACCGCCACGAGCCCCGCTACGCCAACTCAGCCGACTACGACGATTTCTACGCTGGCGCGCTCGACGAGCTCGTTCAGCATTATGGCAACATCGTCGAGTTCTGGCTCGACGGCGCTGGCAGCGGCGGACATGTTTACAACTTCCCCCGCATTATCAATGAACTTCGCATCTATCAACCAAATACAATGGTCTTCGCCGACGTAGCCCTTTTCGAATATGGAGACATTCGCTGGGTCGGCAACGAAGATGGTTTCATCCCCTACGAGAACTGGAGCGTAATAGACCGGCACGGTTACCTGCGCTGGCGCCCGGTGGAAGCCGACACTCCTCTACGCAAAGGTCACTGGTTCTGGGCGCCCGATAGTGAATCAACTCTGAAAACCGTCGATGAGTTGGTCGCCACTTACGAGCAGACCGTCGGACGCGGAGGTCAACTCATGCTTGGACTCGCTCCCGATCGCCGCGGCCTGCTCCCCGATTCCGACGTCCAGCGCCTCAACGAATTCGCGACCACCCTGCACCGGCGGTACGGAAACAATCTGGCCGCGAAGCATCCCACCGGCACCTCCTACGATGCCGCTCTTGATGACGATCCTGCCACTTTCTGGTCAGCGCCCGTCGGGTCCCATCATGCTGTGCTGGAAGTAAGGTTTGCCGCGCCGGCCACGTTCGATCATGCCCTCACCATGGAGCGTCTGAACAATGGCCAACACATCGATCACTACCGCATCGAGGCCTGGACTGGCCAAACCTGGAAAACACTCATCGAGGGACACGCCATCGGGCACAAGAAAATCGACAGTTTCCCGGCCGTGACGAGCACTCGCGTTCGTCTGAATATTCTTTCCTCTACTGCAGAAGCCGAGATCCGTGAGTTCCAGCTCTTTCACATACAGGAATTCCGCTCTCTTACCCCGAAATAACGTGGAACGAACGGCGAGCCTTGAGGCCACGCGGCCTTCACAGCTGCGCGGAAAATTCCAACCTGTTGTGCGAGTTTGAGGCTTTCCTGATCCTTTGGTCTGGGGGCACCCTCTCCGGGGCACCCATAAGAAAATGACTGGGATGACTAAGCAAGAATGACGTGAGTTTATGCGGTTGAAGCACCACTCACATGGATTGACAAATCAACAACTTGGCTAATTTCCGTTGTTTCGGGACCAGGGGGTCGGAGGTTCAAATCCTCTCTCCCCGACCATATCTAGTTGGGTCCAGCCCGGAGACATGGGTGACAGATCGTACCTAAGACATAGGTAAGACTTTTGGGCCAAACGGATTTTCGAGCGGTTCAAGCACTCGCGTCTCCAGATCGAAGTACCCCAGATCATAATCCATAAAGCTGACCAGCC
>JBKPEB010000071.1:0-41967 GCA_046728215.1 Acidobacteriota bacterium
CGACGCCTTCTCCGTGATCAGATCGCTAACGTTTTCCAGAACCTTCTCGAGATCGAAATCGATAGCTTCGATGGTGAGCTTGCCGGCCTCGACTTTGGAGAAATCCAGGATGTCGTTGATGATGCCGAGCAGGTGCTGGCCAGACTGCTGAATCTTGCGCACGTAGCCTCTTTGCCGAGGGTCCAGCTCGGTCTTGAGCGCGAGGTGCGACATGCCGATGATGGCGTTCATCGGCGTGCGGATCTCGTGGCTCATGTTGGCCAGGAAATCCGACTTAACCTTGGTGGCGGCTTCGGCTGCATCCTTGGCAACAGCCAACTCTGCTGCTTGAGCCTGCGTGTGCTCCAGCAGTTCTTGCGTTGCGCGCTTGCCGGCCAGAATTGTGGTGTTTAGTGCCACCGTGGGTAAAAGCGCATCGAGCAACATCTGCTGTCGTTCCGAAACAGGGACTGCTGTAGCCAGCTCAATCACTGCAATGACAACGTTCTGCTGAATGACCGGTAAGAAGAACACGCATGCTGGTTCGACCGTCCCGACTCCGGTGGCGATCTTCAGTGGCTTGTCAGCAGAGGCCATGATCTTCAGGGTTCGCCGTTCCTCGGCGGCTTGTCCAACCAGCCCCTCGCCCAGTACATATTCACGGCGCTCTGTCGCAACATCAGTTGCAAATGCACCAATCCGTGTAAAGCGTGTGTGGTCCTTATCCCCTAGATAGAAGGCGCCAAAAAGCAGGTCGAAATTCTCCGACAAGCTTGACAGTAGCGCATCGCCAAACGCAGTGGAGTCCTCTGCCAATTGCAGCCGATGTGTCATGGCTGCCACTTGGGCCTTGCTCCAGGCCTGGGTTTCGCGTTCGCGTGCCGCGACCTGCAAGGCCTGCAAGGCGCGGCTCATGTCGCCGATTTCGTTTGGACGATTCAGGTTGCCAACCGGCTGGTCCAGCCGCCCTTGTGCGACGTCCAAAATGCGGCTGCGGAACGCTGAAATCACTTTGACGACTTCCAACTGCACAATCGCCAGCGCGATCGCGAAGGAGATCAACAGACCTAGAGCGATGACTACCCACGTAGTTTTGATAGTTCGATTCGTGTTGGCCGTCAATTCGACGGATTCCCGATCAACGCGGCTGTGCACCGCCTGCTGCAGTTCCATGAGCGCTCTACGGGTCTCTGACCATTGTGGGTCATAGACCTCGCGCATGAGCTTCATTGCCTTGTCTTTTTGGTGCGCCTGAGTGGCTACGCGGACTGGCCGGGCGTCGGCCACTTCCTGATCAAAGATTGCTGCGGCCGCATTGATCTCAGAGGTCAGGTCTGGACTCTCGTGCCTGGCTTCGTCTATGGTGGCGTGGAAATCGATAACCGTCTGGTCGATATCGCCGTCGATTACCCTCATCCTGTCGGGATCGAGTTCAGCCACTTCCTTATAAAGAAATAATCCGAATCTGTTGTTGTATGCCTGGGCGAGAGTCAGGTTCCGGAGAGCCTTGACGTCCTTGTCGAGGAGACCACTGTGACGAGCGTCGATGGTGCTCATGCGGTCCGAGGAATACAAAGCCGCGATAATGACCATGATCGCAAGCGGCAAGAGAGCGATGAGGACTTTTGTGCGGATTTTGAGGTTTGCCAGCAGACTCATCTCTCCGGTCCCTTCCTAATGCTTGCGCCGGCATCGGTCAAAAATAAGTGCTGCAGTTAGGAGTTTACTCAGAAACCTCTTAAGGTGGAAATTGGCAGAATCTTTTCAACGACAAACGTCTGCAGACGACTTGCGCACTTTCGGCAGCACTGTGGCCATGTAGATAGCGACTCTTCTTCTCCATTATCGGTTTTCCTGAAGTAGTTGCGAAGCCTCACTTCTTCGCATGCGGACTATCGCAGGCCGCCTCGTCAGGCGATCCATAAACCGGCGACCGGCAGCGGGGCACTCCGCTTTAAACCGAACAACTTAAGTTAGCGCCTGTGTCTTAAGATCCACCCCAAGCGCCGGATATCAGGCCACTCAGCGCAAGCGACATCTCTGCTGCTAATCGAAGGCACGACGAAAATCTCTCTCAGAGCCCTTGGTTTCGGTTGTGGCAGCATTTCGGCCTCTGCTGCCGACCCGAATCCCCTGTATTTCAGCTCGGGGAACGAGAGAGTTAAATAGCATCTCCAGTTCGACAAAGAATTGTTAGCATGTGGCAATGGTCTCCAACCTGTGTCCAATTTGGGGTCTGGCGAGCGGAGTGAAGACGGGGCCGGCTGGATCCCGTAGAGCTTCTCGTTGACTACCTGGGGGAAATCTTCGACACGCAAATTGTTAAAGCCGAGCGTCTCGCCGCAGAAGGCAAATATGCAATGGCAGCGGAGTCGAATCCTCAGGGGGTGAAGCTTCCCGCTGGGGATTCTCTCCAATGCGGCTTGTGTTGATCTGAATTTATTTGGCGCATTAATTCTGGGGACGTTAAGGGGACGATAACAGATGCTGTCCGGTATCATTTAGTATCAAACGACGTCCGCCGACACCGTTTGATATCAATCAGTTACATCTCGTTGTTGCCCTGTCACGGCAGGGCCAGATGGTATGGCAGGGAACGAGAGGGCGTCGGAGGGAACCGGAAGGAATCAGACGATCCTTATTATGCGGGGGCGTAGTTCAGCTGGTTAGAACGCCTGCCTGTCACGCAGGAGGCCGCGGGTTCGAGTCCCGTCGCTCCCGCCATATTTACTTTGAACTGGTCTTCCTCGCCGCTCTTTGCAGGCGATGTCTCGGAGAAGCTACCACAGCAAGTATTGCGCTCAAGGGCGAAACGTCCAACGAAGTTTCACAGCGACGAGGTCGCTTTGCGGGACGATGCTGACGTGAGGGTCGGTAACGATCCTTTGCCAACCACGATTCCACACAATGAACAGATCATTGCCCGGTCTGATAGTCCAACGAAGGCGAGTATTCGTACCTACGTTCTCCGAGGCCGTGTCGTACTGGATGAAGGTTGACAACACCAGATTGGGACTCCAGGCATAAGCAGCGCGGGCTGACCACAAGCGTTGGACGAAGTTTCCCGTCGGTAGATGCCCAAAATCGTTCTCTGTTTCGAGGTCCAGTTGGATTCTGCCCCTTGGTGAGGTCCATCGAAGATAGTTCTCCCACTGCGTCAAATGACCGTTGTAGAAGGTCCCGAACCAAGTTGTCGTTCCGAATTGCAAGGGGCGATGTTCGCTGGTTTGCGCTTCCAGGCGCCAGCGAGTGAAATCGTAAGAACCAGGAGGAATCACCACACCTGGGGCGACTTCGAAGGGCCTGAGGAGGGTCTCCCCGTGTGGGTCCCAGTTGAATTCAAAACGGTCGCCCGATTCGAAGCGGACGTTTACCGGCGCCATGAAATACTCCCACGATTCCACAATCCCCCTCGTGTCCGTGTAGCGGGAGTACTGGTTTTCCAGGAATTCCTGCCTTATCCATTTGAACGGGCCGTCTTTTGAAGGACGTGGCTGGTAATTGCAACCAATTGCCGTGTGTCGCACTCCGGGACGGGGCAGGAACCCCAATAGGGGTTCGAGCGCATCGCCATATTCGTTGATGCTGAAATTGCAATCCAACAAGTCGTTGGGATAGTCGACCTTGAATCCCCAACCCATTTTGCTGCCAGGACCGACATCGCCTTGGGTGGTGGCGCTCCACGCACCCAGGAGTAGATTCTTGTTGCCTTGGAATTTGGACGTATGCCAGATGGCGTCTATTCCGGCCAATGTGTTTTGACGCAGCGCTGCTGGGTCTCCATTTGTGAAAATCGTGCCGATGCGGAGATTCTCATTGAAGTCATAGGACACCCGGCCGGCGAGCAGATTCGTACCCGGCACTTGGGTAGACGGCAGCGAAAGGTCGGCTACGACTTGCGGAGAAACGGAAGTTCCGCGAGTCTGAACATCTAGTAGTGCCAGGTTCCAATTGCCGACACGCCCGTTTAATTTCACGCCCGCGTTGATGGGGATCTGTTCACCACCCAAGAGTCCAATTTGGCGGCTGAAGAAGGGAATAAATTGCGGCGATTCACCGCCGAGCCCAAGCCCGTAGTCGTACTGATTGGCGCCTTCTAGGAAGAAAGCTCTCTTTTCAGGGAAGAATAACGGGAAACGAGTTAGGTTGATTTGTCGGGTATCCACCTCCGTCTCCGCGAAATCCGTGTTGATCGTCAAGACCGTCGTTAGCTGTGAAGTTGCTTTCCAAGTGATCTCACCACCAGCAGTGGCTTGCCATGTCCGCGGACTCTGTCCGTAGAACTCTTTCGTCTTCCCGATGCCGTACGGGGATATCTCAATCCCTCGGCCCTGTTGAAGGTCGCCGATGCCGGTCAGGGAACCTGTTCGGCTAAGGTCGTAGAGGAACGAGTCCAGGGTTGGGGAAGACCAGCGCAAAGCAAGTCTCTGGCGGGGAACGTACCGTTCGAGGTTGAGTCCCCATTCGCGCAAGCCGCGAGTGAAGCTGAGTGTTCTCGATGGAATCATAATTTCAGCGGACCAACCGTCCTTAGTCCTGACGGTCCGCGCGTCCCAGATGCCGTCCCAATCGAGGGAGGCACTTTCAGGATTCGAAATCAGACCATCCGTGCGAGTGCCCGCTGCGTTGATCTGAAAGAAATAGCCAGTACGACGATCTCCGTACGTATCCAGAACAATGCTGACGGTATCGTCGGTAAGCGTTTGGCCGCCCTGGCCCATCGTCTCGTCACGGCGCATGGTGTGGATTGAGAGTCGATCTGGATGAGGGTCTTTACATTGGAAACCGAAAAAGATCCGATCGTCGCTCACGATAACGCGTACTTCGGTTTCGTATGAAGTGGTAAGGCCAGGTTTCGGAGACTGCTGCACTAGTCTGAGCACAGCTGCATCGCGCCACTCAGGTTCATCGAGGCGTCCATCGAGAACGATGGATGACGGAATGCGTATTAGCGCGGCTGCACTAGGTCTATCCGTGGCTGAAACCCGGTTCGCGCTTATTGACGCCAGGACGAGCAGCAGGAGACGTAGCTCTTTGATCGATCGTGCGGCCGACAACAATCGCCCAGAGTGCCTTTTCATTCGGGGCTGGCTTCCTCTGGCGGGCGAAGTTGTCGAAAGGAAAAATAGAGAAGCAGGTCGTAGACAACCTTTACTGTACCGGCGATGTAGAACGGGAGATTGATGAGCCCAGGACGGGCGAAGAGAAAGCCCGTCAGCAACGGACTAATCGCCGCACCTGTAGTGCGCGCTACTCCTGTGAATCCTCCGGCAGCAGATCGCTCTCTGGCTTCCACCACGGCCATGGTATAGGACTGCCGCGTCGGAACGTCCATCTGACTGATGCTGAAACGGAGAAGGAGAACGAGAACCGCAAGCGAGAGCGTAGGCATGAGTGGCACGGCGATCAAAAGAAGATTGGAAGGCAGGTGCGTGACCACCATGGTGCGTACCAGTCCAATGCGGGCCGCGAGGCGGGAAGCGAGCAACGCTGAAATTCCCGCAAAAACATTGGCCCAGAAAAAGATCCCGCCTAATGTCTTCGGGTCAGTTCCGAATCTTAAGTAAAACCAATAGGCCGCGAAGCTCTGGATCACAAAGCCGCCCGCGAATGAGTCGAGCGCGAAGAGTCCTGACAACTGCAGCACAATACGCCGAGACTTGCCAAGCCCAAGAAAGCTGCCGATGGGTGAGACTACACTCCGATCGAACTCGTCTCTCACTTCAACCAGCGATGACATTCGCATGAACAGACAAGCAAGAACGATTCCAAGAAACGCATATAGAAGGACGATCGATCGGTAGCTCGCAACTGCTGTCATTGAACGCTGCTGCAAAGTCTGAGTCACCACCCCGCCAAAGAAAGCGCCGAACGCTGTGGCGAGCGATCCGGTCAGTGTGTACCAGGCGAAAACTTCTGTGCGCAATTCCGGAGGAATCAGATGGGACAGGGAGGCCTGTTCAATCGAAAGGAACGGCCCAACTTCGTGACCGCTTGGGCTGATAACTCCGATCGTGCCCGCAATGATGAGGTAGGCCAGATTGCTAGTGGCCGCAAAAGCCAAGCCAGCCAACGCCATCAACACCGCTCCCGTGACCAGCATCCGGCGTCGCCCGATCCGGTCTGCTCGCGTCGTCAGATACAACGACACAACGATGTCCCCACCCAGTGTGAGGGTGAGCAGCAAGCCAGTTTCCGATTCGGATAAGCCCAAGCTGACCAGATAAAAGACGAGAATGACCGAAAGGGATCCGTAGGCAAAGAGACGGGTGAAACGAGTGACAAAAAGGAGCCAAGCGTCGGTTTTGAGAACACGAAGAGCCGCCGGAAATAGGGTTGCGTTTGACATCTCAAATGACGCTTCCCAGACGCGCGATCGGACGCTTATCGGTTGATTGCGTCATAGACAACCATACGAGCGACTGCTTTCCCGTCTTCTTCCTGTTCGGGAGCGTAAACGCGGTGTGTTGCCGGATCGATCGCGAGGCTATGGACCGCGTGTTGAACACGGAAATCCTCGAGCTTTCTATAGTGATCCGGATCGTCTTCATGGAAAACGGCAATGGCGCCGCTGTAGCAGGCGACATAAATGCGGCCCAGACCAGCATCGAATTTGATCACATCGGGCCCGTCGGCAAGGGGCAGAAAGGCGATTGCGGCATGCTTGTCCAGATCGAAGACGGCCATTAGGTTGTTCTCTTCACACGCGAGAAACGCGCGATGATGCTGCGGATCAAGCGCCATTCCGTGATTGCCCTTGCACCGCCCAACCGAATATCTCCCTATAACCTTGTCCGTTGCGGGCTCGATGATCGCAAAGATGTTCTGATCTTGGAGATTGACGTACACTTTGCGAGCGATGGGATCGTATTGTGGCATCCCGGTTTTACTGTCGAAACGCAACGTGCTTACAATCTCGTCCTTTTGCACGTCGACGATGGCTTCGGCTTTCCCTCGCTCATCGGAGACGTACAGCTTGTGGAAAGGAGCGGCATAGGTGCTGCCGTCCGGCTTGGACGCAGTTTTTAGTTTCTTGACGACCTTCATCTGTTTAAGGTCAACCACACCGATCGTGTCGTCGTGAGCGTTCGACGTGTAGAACTTCTTGAGTTCGGGAACGTACTCCACTCCCTCGACGCCGGGCGTGTCGGTTACGACCGCAACGATACGGTTGGACTGCAAGTCGATCACATAGGTCTGTTCTGCGGCCAGATGCGCGGAGATTAGGTAGTGATCGTCTTCATCAATGGTTAGGTAGTCAAACCTCTTTCCAGCGGGGCCTGGCAAATCAAACGCGGTTAGTTTCTTCAAAGTCGGCCCCGTCTGGCCGAGTCCAGTCGCCCCAATTCCCAGAAGGAATGCGGCGGTGAACAACGAGACATTCTTTCGCATCATGCACCTCAGCACTGTTACTTCACTGCCACATGGCTCAATGCCGCCTTGATACCTGCGGCGACCGATTCTGTGCTACCCACGGCCCAGAAGTGCATGAAAAACAGGCGAGGCTGCTCTGTAAGCATGTGGCTGTGCAGCGCCGTGACCGCAATGTTGTTTTCTTCGAGAGCAGAGATCACAGGATTAACTTCCTCTGCCGTCAACACAAAATCTCCTGTTGTCCCAACTTTGCCCGTGCCGGCTTCCTGGAAATTGATCGCCTCGGCTACGCCTTGCGGCGTAGTCAGTGTCATTTCGTGATCGGTGATCGCACCTCCGCGAGGAATTCCGAAGGAGAGCACCCCTCCGGCAAAGCGGCCTTTCGTGCCCAACGCGTCCTCGATTATCTTTACAAACGCCGGAGGCTCCGCAGTTGGTGCAGGCGGTGCTGGCTTATCGAGCGGTGTCTTCGACTCTGCCAGCGCAGCGTGCAAGGACTTCGCCAGTTCAACGGACTTTCCGTGTCCCATGTAATGCATGTAAATGACACGCGGGGTTTCATTCAGGAGATGATTGTGAACGGCAGTGATGTCGAATCCTGCGGCTCGCAACTTCCTCATGACTGGCGTGAGTTCGTTCTCTACAAGAACCAGGTCGCCCATGACCATGGCGGCATTGTCGTTGCCGTTGAATGCCGCCCACGAGCCGAGTGCGAGTCCTGGCTTTATCTCCACGCCTCCAACCGAGACGTGGAGATCGGTTCGGGGAAAACCGAGCCTGTAGACATCGCCGGTCTTTTGTCCAGAGCGGCCCATCGCCTCGTCAATTTTGGCCGTGTCCAAACCTTGGGCCGCGACGATCACGGGAAAAGATAGGGCCACCGAGAGAATTAGCAGTCGTAGTTTCATGAAAGTACCCCTTTTCGTACCTTGATTGCGACGAGCCGGAAAGCCCATTCACAGTTCTTGTGAGTCAGGCGAGAGACTTGTAAAGCCCGTCAGCCAATTGCATTCCTCGCTTCAGAAGTTCTTGATCGTCGAGGCCCTCACGGGCCCATCCCTTCATCACCTCATCGATCCCAAAGCCTTCCTTCCGGCCAAACTTCTCATCGAAGAGGTCCGCGTCGTGAACGACTTCCGCCATGACCAGTACTTTCTTGTCGCGGATATGAAACACCTTGAGCAGCGTTTCAAACGTGCAGTCTTCGCCACGATGCCCAAAGCCACCGTCGTACATGTCGAACGGGACGGCTTTGGCTGGTTTCTTGTCCTCGGGTGCAAAAGCGAATTTGGCCTTAGGGTCTATGAAGTTGCGGATCAGCCAAGCGGAGGTCACTCGATCGACGCCTGGCCGCGGCCGAGTGACCCATACTCGGTTTCGATATTCGGCCGGTGAAACATTAGCGATCTCTGTTGCGACTGATTTTGTTTTCGATGCTTGAAGGGAGCTCAATGCCTGCTCGACCTGTTTGCGAAGAGGGCTGCCGAAGAAGTCGATGGAGACGATGTCTTGGAATCGCTGCCGGAGACGCGTGATCCGCGATGATTGCTTGGCGGAAGCCGGATTTCGAAGGTCCTTGAGCAACTCCCGATAGTCCCCGGCACGGGCATCGGAAAACTGTTGCTTCATCTGCGCGAAGGAACAGTTGTCAATGGACTGCACTTCAAGAACGGAAGCCTCGCCACCCTCGGTGCGGACCGCGGTCGCCAGCCATTCAAAGCGTTCGCAGTTCTCCTCAGTGTTCGGAAGAAAGTAGCCAGAGTTGCCAAGCGGCAATGCTCCATACCGCTGCAGTTTCCGCCAAACGGTCACTCTGAGACTGGCTCCCCTTTTCGCTAAACTAAACACCAAGAGAATCCAGGGAGGCGCGTTCTGTTTAGTAACGCTCATTGCTTCACGTTATATTCATAACAGATCTCCAATTTCCATGTTCAAACCCGAGGGGAGATCCGACAATAATGAGACGGTCGGTTGTTTCTTTGCGGAAGCACCCAGAGGTACAGAAATAGACGGAGACTTGGTGAAAGTCGCGACGTTCAACATTAACAACATCAATAAGCGGCTGGATAACCTTTTGGCTTGGTTGGCCAAAGCTGAGCCGGACGTGGTTAGTCTCCAAGAGCTCAAGGCGGAGCAGGGATCCTTTCCCGTGAATGCTCTTCGGACCCTCGGGTACGAAGCAGTTTGGCAAGGGGAGCGCTCCTGGAACGGCGTGGCCATCCTCGCGCGACACCACGTTCCCGTGGTGACCTGCACGAGCTTGCCGGGAAATCCTGAAGATCGCCAAGCCCGCTACATCGAGGCAGCTGTTCAGGGAGTCCTGATCACCTCCATCTACCTCCCCAATGGGAATCCGCAGCCTGGACCGAAATTCAACTACAAGTTGGCCTGGTTTGAGCGCCTCATTGCCCATGCCAGCGAACTCATGGGGAGCGGCGCTCCCGTGGTGTTAGCCGGGGACTACAACGTCGTGCCGACTCCGCAGGACATCTATCCGACTCGATCGTTGGATAACAACGCGTTGATCCAGCCCGAAAGCCGCCAAGCCTTTGCGCGTTTGCTGACTCAAGGCTGGACTGACGCGATGCGGAGGCTACATCCGGACGGGCCTCTCTGGACATTCTGGGATTACAAATTTGAACGGTGGCCGAAGGACAAAGGCATGCGACTCGATCACTTTCTCCTCTCGCCGAAGGTGTCGGACCGGCTTGTGGACGGTGGTGTAGACCGATGGGCGCGTGGGCAAGCTAACGCGAGCGACCATGCGCCGACATGGATAATGCTCGATCTTTAGACCAGAGCCGAGGTTCCAGCGAAGGAATACCCTCCCATTAAGCAGGCTTGCGTAATCCTCAGCTCGTCAAAGAACAAATGCGGCCAGTCTGAACTTCTCGCGTGCGGAACAGTTGTTCAATTCACATCGTTGCTGACCGCCTAGGGCGACAGCAATGTAGGATACTCGTAGAACCGAACCATGACCGCGATCGACCGCTTCTTGTTATTCGATCCTGCACAAGCAGTAAAGGAACTGCTGATCCGTCCCAAACGGTGTGCGATGTAGTTCCTCGAAACTCTCCAGCAACCGGAAACGCACACCGAACTCCCGGTGAAGTGAGTGCGCGTCATAGCGAACAACGTCAAGGCCGCTGCATTTGGTTGGTCCCTCTGTCCCGAACGTACTGAGCAACACATATCCTCTGGGTTGACCGCGTTTGCTACCTGGCGAACATACGCCAGTCGGTCGTCTGCTGCGGTTAAGAAATGAAAGACGGCACGGTCGTGCCAGACATCGTAAGCCCTAGGCGCGAACTCGGCCTTGGTAACGTCGGCGACAATCCACCGGACGCTTTCCGACGCTGTTCCTAATCGCTTCTTCGTCACATCCATGGCAATTTGCGAGACGTCGAGGACAGTGATGTTCTGGTATCCGCGCGTAAGCAGATCGTCAACCAATGTGGATTCGCCACCGCCAACGTCGATGATCGAAGCCGAATGCGAGGGTGAGGCCCGCTCTATGATTTCGAGGGACCTCACGAGGTGCGGAGTGTACCCACTCAGGTTGGACGATGCTGGCGTTTCTGGCAATCACCGTCCCTGCCCTCGTGCTGGCACTCTTTGTCGGAACTTCGACCGGAGCTGTCGTGACCTTCAAGTCACGTAACATCTCCGGCTCGATATGCAGGAACCCTTTTTCGCCGTGCTCACTTGAAGGCGCAGGCCATGGGGCTGGTCTAGGGGCTTCTTCTGCATCCAGCGCCCAGACGCAGCGGGTCGTCTCGGTCTTATGCTGCGGGTGCAGTTTCCTTTCGCGACAGTTCTCTTTCTCGCAGCCAAGTGAAGATCACGGGAGTAACAATCAACACATGCAGCAGAGAGCTGACCATACCTCCGAGCACGGGGGTGGCGAGCGGCTTCATCACTTCGGCTCCTGTGCGCGTAGACCACATAATCGGCAACAGACCTGCGACAACTGTGGATACGGTCATGATTTTAGGACGCAAACGCAAAAGCGCACCTTCCATCACAGCTTCACGCAAACCCTGTACGGTAAGTGCGCCCATCGCAGCTCGCTTTCGTTCCACGGCCTCTTCCAAGTAGATCACCATCACAACTCCGGTCTGCACAGCTGTGCCGAAAAGAGCGATGAAGCCGACCCAAACAGCAACAGAGAAGTTGTACCCCAGTAACTTCAGGAGGAAGACTCCACCGCTCAACGCAAAGGGGACAGCGAGGATCACGTGTGAGGCTTCTTTGAAAGAGTTGTAGGTCTTATAAAGCAGCAGGAAGATGATCAGGAACACTACCGGGATGACGAGTTCGAGTCGTTTCTTTGCACTAAGCTGGTTTTCGTACTGTCCGCTCCACTCTATGTAATAGCCGGGAGGCATTCTCACCTCGCGGGCGACAGCGCGCTGCGCCTCGTCCACGAACCCGCCGACATCACGTCCGCGAACGTTCATCAGCACGCTGCCTCTCAGTAGCCCGTTTTCGCTGCTGATCATGGAGGGCCCCATCACGACCCCAAGGTCGGCCACTTGTCCCAGCGGAATCTGCGCACCGTTGCTGGCTGTGACCAGCACGTTATTTCGCAGCTCTTCGGGATCTTGGCGGAAATCCGGGGCGTAGCGCACCCGCACGGGCAGACGTTGACGGCCGTCAATAGCGGTCGTGAGGTTCTTGCCGCCAATCGCGGTCTCGATCACATCCTGCACTTCGCCAACGTTGATGCCGTAGCGGGCAGCGGCTTCGCGATTTATTTTTATTTCGAGGTACGGCGCGCCAGTTATACGCTCGGAATAGAGATCAGCGACACCACGAACCGGCCGCAGAGCCCGTTCAATCTCAGTTTCCTTCTGCTCGATGGTCGCGAGGTCGTTACCAAACACCTTCGCTCCCACCTGGGTACGTATTCCGGTCGAAAGCATGTCGATACGGTTGCGGATCGGCTGGGTCCAGATGTTGGTCACGCCCGGAAGACGGAGCTTCTCATCCAGTCTTTGCAGGATGGTTTCCTTGGTTGTGCCAGCGGGCCATTCGTCCTTGGGCTTGAAGTTGATGACGGTTTCAGTCATGTTCACTGGCGCCGGGTCGATGGCGCTTTCTGCTCGACCGATTTTGCCCACAACGCTCTCGACGAGCGGGTCTTGCGCAATGATCCTGTCCTGCCAGCGCAGAATATCCGCTGCCTTGGTGAGGGAAATACTGGGGTCGGTAATGGGCATGAACAGGGCGGTCTCTTCATCGAGCGGCGGCATAAACTCGGAGCCGATCGTAGTTGCCAGCCCGAGCGCGGAGCCAAAGATTGCGACTGCCGCACTCAGAGTCATAATCCTGTGCTTTAAGGCCCAGCGCAGTACCGGTTTGTAAATCATCCCCAGACCGTGCATCACGGGATTGGCGTCCTCGCGGTGCAGTTTGCCACGGATGAGGAAGGTGCAAAGCACCGGCACGAGAGTGACCGCGATCAGGGTGGAGCACACCATGGCGAAGGTCTTGGTGAAGGCAAGCGGGTGAAACATCTTGCCTTCCATGCCGGTGAGTGCAAACACCGGCACGAAAGCCAGAATGATGATGGTCATCGCAAAGAAGATCGGCCGGCCGACCAATTTGGCCGCCTCCAGGGTGATCTGGCTAATCGCTGACTTGTACGCTCCATGTTCTTCGTAGTAACGCTCCGCGTGCCGCAGCACGTTTTCCGTCATCACAATGCCAGCATCCACCAGCACCCCAATCGCAATCGCGATCCCACCGAGCGACATGATGTTCGAAGAAATGTCGGCATAGTGCATGAACAGGAACGACCCCACCACGGCCAGCGGCAGCGGGAGGGTCACGATGAGGATGCTGCGGAAGTGCCACAGGAAGATCACGTGCGCGAGAGTGACCAGAAGAATCTCTTCGAGCAGTGCCGACTTCAAAGTGTTCACGGCGTGAAGGATCAAAGTACTGCGGTCGTAGAAAGGAACGATGTGGACGCCCTTGGGTAACCCTGGTTCCAGCGCGGCGAGTTTCGCTTTGACACCGCTGATGACCTCTTGTGCGTTGGCTCCATTGCGGATGACCACGACGCCGCCCACGACATCCTTGCCGTCCTTGTCGAGAACGCCGCGGCGAAACTCTGGCCCCAAGTGAACATTTGCGACATTGCGGATGTAGACGGGTGTGCCTGCCGTGGCGGTGAGGACGATGTTCTCAAGGTCTGCGGTTGAGCGAATCAAGCCAATTCCCCGGACCGCCATCTCCTGGTCGCTGGCTTCAATGACCTTCGCGCCGACGTTGGTATTACTGCGCTGCACGCTCTCGATGACGGTGCGCAAAGGGATGTTGTAAGCGCGCAGCTTGATGGGATCAACGTCGATCTGGTATTGGCGTACCCAACCGCCGATGCTCGCCACTTCGGCCACACCAGACACCGAATTTAGCTGGTACTTGATGAACCAGTCCTGCAGGGAATGCAATGTCCCACCGTCATAGGGTCCCTCGACCGTATACCAGAAGACCTGGCCCACACCGGTTGCATCTGGACCTAAAACAGGTACGACTCCCTCGGGCAGAAAACCCGACGCCAGGTTCAGCCGTTCCAACACCCGCGCGCGGGCAAAATAGGGATCGATCTTGTCCTGGAAGATGATGTTGATCATCGAGAAGCCCAACGCCGAGGACGAACGCACGTCCCGTACTCCCGCCAGTCCTTGGAGGTTGACAGTCAGGGGATACGTGATCTGGTCTTCGACTTCCTGCGGGCTACGGCCCGCCCAATCCGTGTAAACGATCACCTGGTTTTCACTGAGATCGGGAATGGCGTCGATTGGCGTCCTTAGCAGTGCCCAGTAACCCCAGACAGCCAGCAGCGCATAAGCCAGCAGGATGAGGAAGCGGTTCTTCAGCGAAAATTCAATGAGCCGGTTAATCATGGTTTCTCCTCTTCACTGCGCACTCAGCCGCGCGTGATAGCTACCCAGGAGTTGCCCGTTGCGGCTGGCATTCACTTCGACATTCCAGGAACCGGCTGTCGGGACCCTGATCGTGCCAATGTAATCAGGGCCCTTCCATCGGAGTTCGCTTGCGGCACGCATCTCGCCCATGCCCATCGCTGGCATCGCCGGCATAATGAGCATGACCTTTACCTGCGCATCGGTCACCGCCTTCCCTGAAGGATCGAGTAACGCCACATGTAAGGTCGCGTTGGAATTACCACGCGGTGTTCCAGGATCTGAACGGAAGGTGATCTTGATCTGAGAAACTGCCGGTGTTTGAGCCTGACCATGATCGAATTCTTTCGATCCGCCAAAGAGTCCAGTCATGCCGCCAGTGATTCGGGTTTGTGAGTCGATCAGGAAATTGCCTTGGCTGACGATACGTTCGCCTTCTTTGAGGCCGGAGAGCACGGGATAATAGTCGTTGCTAGGTGTGCCAAGTTGTACTTGCCTGCCCTCGAATTCAGCATTGCTTTTGGCCACGTAAACGATCTTGCGCATACCTGTATCGAGAACAGCCGATCGCGGTATGGCTAGAACGTCGCGTCCTGCGGGCGCGGCGAATTTGACTTGTACGAACATGCCGGGGCGAAGACGCATGCCGGGGTTCGGAACCTGGATGCGAGCGGAGCCAGTGCGGGTCTGAGGGTTGATGGAAGTATCGAGAAATCCGACCCGCCCGTGTAATGTAGTGCCGGGTAGTGAGTCGGAAGTGATCTCAACGGACTGGCCGGTGTGCACGCAAGGCAAGTCCGGCTGGTAAACGTCTGCCTTCACCCAAATCGTACTCAGGTCGGTGACCGTAAAGAGCACCTCTCCTGCGTTTACGTATTGCCCTTGCGTAACCCTGCGTTCGGTCACAATGCCGCTGACGGTCGAGAAAATTGGGAGTTCGACTTGCGGCTTCGCCGACGATGCGATCTCATCAAGCTGTTCTTTAGTGAGTCCCCAAAGTTCCAGCCGCCGGCGACTCGCGGTGACAAGATCTTCGGCACCTGAGACTGCTAGGGGCTCGGCACCAGTGCCAAGTCGCTTTCGGTTCTCAAGCGACAGTCTGTATTCTTCAGCGGCAGAAAAGACTTCAGGACTGTAAAGGGATGCGATGGTCTGACCACGGCGCACTTGCTGGCCCGTGAAATCAAGATAGAGTTTGTCGATGCGGCCACCGATGCGTGCACTGATCGAAGCCAGTTGCGTTTCTGGCTCGTCCACCTTGGCGACGGCCATGAGAGCGCGTTCGAGTCCATGTCGCCTGACTTCGACCGTTTCGACACCAATGTTCGCCTGCTCCTTCTGGTCGAGTTGGATGCTGGAGCCAGAGGCATCCGCCTGTACTTGTTCCTGCTCCGCGCGCTGAGAGGTGGCTTGTTCCGACGCTGGCTCGTACTTGAGTATCGGCGTTTCCTGAGACTGTGCAGCGCTAGGATAGGGATGCCAAAGGCGCATTGCCGCGTCGGCGCCAAAGGCCAACACCAGGCCGAGAGAGAGTCCCGTTACGAGGAATTTCTTTTCATGCTGCGTCATTAGTGCACCTCCGGAGTGATCTGAAGCAGAGAAGCCTGAGGGACAGGTGCGTCAAACTCGTGTGCGTCCCGCGTCAACCGAGCTCCCACTGCGCGTTCGAGATCTGCAACACGCGATTCCAGTTCGGACGCGGCGCGGTAGTAATCGAGTTCAACTTCGAGAGTCGTGTTCTGACTGTCGAGCAGGTTTAGGAAGTCTGTGCGGTCGGACTGATAAGCAGCGACGGTTGACTTCAGTGTCGCCTGTGCTTGAGGACGAAGCGTCTGGCTGTAAAGATCGACGAGGCGCTTGGCAGATTGAGCGCGAATCAGAGCCTCCTGGATTTGCTCGAAGACCAGCGCACGTTGGTTGTCGTACTCTGCTTTCTCAGCCGAGAGATCCGCCTGTGCCTCAGAGATCTCTGCGTCGTGGCGCCCGCGATTCAGCCAGGGCAGCGTGACGGCGAGCTCGGCCATGTACGTGTTCCGATAGCGGGCACCGTCCGGCATAAGCATGTAGCCCGCGCTAAGGATGTAGTCCGGTGTGTACGCCTTTTCGGCAAGCTTGGTTCGAGCCTCGCCCTGCCGCACGCCGGAGGACGACATCGCCAGTTCGGGCCGATTCTCCAGCGCGCTTTTTTCCAGGTCCAAGAGTGCGGGAAGCTTCTGCGGCGACGAATAGTCGCCCTGAACTTCGAGTGGAGATCCGGGATCCCGGCCCAACAGCGTATTCAGTCGGGCTCGCGCGAGGCCACCGTCCTGTTCGAGCATCACCAGGTGTTCGACTAATTTGGTGAGTGCGATCTGCGCCTTCAGGACGTCCTGCTGAGGGACGCGACCGACAACATACTTGATGCGCGCTGACTCCGACGACTGCCGAGCCAGCGCCGCCTGCTCGTCATGCAGCTGGAGTTCGTCCTGATTGCGGAGAAGGTCGTAGAACGTCTTTCGGACTTGAGCCGTCACATCGCGCCGCTTGGCCTCCAGTTCCGCCTTGACCTGCTCCACCTGCTCCGAAGCAAGTTGTGTGCGCAGCGCCCGCTTGCCCGGACCGGGCAGCGACTGGTTGAACATGAACATGTGCTGCGTCTGGTTCAGGTCCCAGGGCTTGGCGAGTGGTGTGCCCCAGCCGCGATACATGAACTCGGGGTCGCTCAATGACCCGGCACTGCGCACTCGTGTCGCAGCTATGGCGACACGACGGGTAGCCACCCGGATTTCTGGATTGTTGGCCAAAGCCGCAGCTTCGAGTTCGGCAAGGCTCATCGGTGGCGTGGATGGCCGAGGGTGTCGATGCTCCTGCACCAGAAGGCCAGTGACGTCAGATAATGGATCGGCATCAGCAACTGGGTCGCTCGCAAACCCGAGCGCACCGCTGAATGCGATCAGGAGACAAATACCTACATGTATAGCTTTCATCGTTCCTCCGTAAATAATTGATAAGTAGAGGGATAGGAGGCATGCTGCATTTAACTCCGCCAAGGCGCAGCTAAGGCAGCGTACGGCCTCCTTAGTTCAATGAAAGTTGTCTAGATTCTCAGGACGGAGCTATAGCCAGGAGATAGTTCGGGAGGTGGGGCATGAAGAAACGAAAGATGCAAACGGACGGTCACCGCACTCAGCACTCCTAACGAGGCGGCTTGTGGTATCACAGCAACCGTGAGAGGGCGAACCGGCCCGGCAGCCTGCGCCTGGGGAAGAACCGTGTTTGTTGGTCTCTGAGCCTTGCAGCAAGAGTGACTGGCCGGCATCATGGAACTTCCACACTGCTCCGCCATGTGGTGGCAGCACTCGCGTTCCGCGGGTGTCATTGTCGCACCCGGAAGGACGCACGCCATGGCTGGCGTGATTGCCCACAACAGGGCGATCGTCAGCAGCGCGAATGCTCGGGTAGTCATCTTCTTGATTGTACTGCTTCCGCTGACTACGAGAAACAACGATACTACTTTCCAACTACAAGCTTAGCTCGTCCTTGACGACGATCGCTGTGACGGTGATCACAGCCCTAAGATTCACTGAGGCAATTAACCCAACCCAGCCTATGAAACCGATCGAACGGTTGGGTGAGCCTTCGCTTTGCAAAAACACCTTGACTCTGGAATGCATTCCAGGGTTGATACTTCTCATGGTGCAAAGCAAAGGTTTGCGTTCGGGGACTCTGGCCAAACACCCGGGGCCGCCTGCGCGATGTAGCTCAGGTCATTGCCGGGGTTGGGCGTCTGGGAGATCTGCGTTTCGCTGAAGCTGGTAGAAAGGTCGGCGTTTTCGGTTTGCAGCAAGGGGGCGCCGGAGGTCACTTCTATCGTCGAATTGGCCTCGCCAAGAGCCAGAGCTATGTTGACGGTCGTGGCTTGACCGATAGTCACCACGGCCGTCGCCTTGCCTTGCTGAAAGCCGGAGACGGCGACGGAAAGCGAATAACGTCCTGGCGGCACCAGCGAGAACCGATAGACGCCTCGAGAGTTTGTGGATTGCACCTGCGTGCTTCCATTTTCCTGGCTTTTCAGGGTTACGCTAGCGTTAGTCAGAACCGCTCCTGAAGGATCAGTAACGAGACCCGCAATGTCGCCAGATGTGACAGATTGAGCACCAAGCTTCGGTGCGGTCCCCACAAGAACCGCGAGGATTGACAGTGCGACCAAAATTCTTAACGAAGGCGACAAAAGAGCGAGCCCTCTGTGCTGATCACAACCTCTCGTCCGTCGTTCTAGTACACGCCTGAACTTCACAACGTTTCTCCTCATGTGGAATTCGACTTGCTGAATAACTTCTGTTCTAAGAGCACACTTACGGCGACTAATGCGTGTTTTGAAGCAAACCGCAGGGTTCGACTCGCATTGGTTCTGCCGATTAAAACTACCAACCTACTCTTGACGTATCGGGCCATTGGGAGGTCTCGGGAGGCTTCGACCGATCACCTCGTCAAGCTAAAGAGGTCATTTGTTCATCCGTCTTCGGTTTCGTGGTTCTGAGGAACACGTTCGAGTTCTTCCACAAGGTGAGATTTGATGCTGCGGCTCGCCTTCTGAAAATCAGCTCTTGCCCGCGCCACGTGTTGCAACAGCGTTTGCAGTCGTTTCGGGCCCAACACCACAAGTCCTAGGACAGTCATGAAAAGCACTTCCACGCCAAAACCCATGATTCATCCTTTTACCTGGTCGCTGACAGTGATCGCTTCTGAGTTTGCCGGCTTGTCTTCCTCTTTCATGGCTGACTTGAAGCCGCGGATCCCTTCTCCGATTCCTTTGCCGAGTTCGGGAAGCTTCTTGGGGCCGAACACGAGTAGTGCAATCCCGAAAATTACCAGCAAGTGCATCGGCTGAAACAGTCCTTCAAACATAAGAGCTCCTTAAGTTGGATGAAGAGCGCTAGCGGCCTCACGGCCGCCAGTCGGAACAATGCAGGCGCGCTGCGACTCATAACTGGTTACAGCGCCCGCCAGCGAAGCAAGAGAGAGAAAACACACAATCAGAACCCGCGTTCGACCGAATCCGCGGCGATGGCGAGCCGCATCGATAATTCAAGGAATGCACCCGGTTGGCCGATAAAAAGTCCGTCGTCAGCAAAGGCCTTCACAGTGGCCACCGCACCTCCATTCTTCGTCGAGGTCGGTCGGATTACCGAACACCGCGGCAGACTCTTGCTGATGAAATTGCATGGCTCAGGCAGGATCTTGTTGGTCTGGGTGAGCTCGGTTGCAGGGTTGTTTAGATCGGGGAACGTTAGACCGGTCACGGGATCGACCACACCGGCCAAGGGCTGAGCCACTGCGTTAGCACCCTTATCGTGCCACAGCCCAAAGTGATCAATCTCGACTCCGCCAATACTGATCAGGATCCGCAGAACGGTTGGATCGGTTGCCTTGAAAGCCAGCGTCGGATAGAGGCTCGCGCCCCCCTGCTCAATGAATGCAAAGTGAAATCCGGCGGTGTTGGCGATCGCTTGTACGCGTTCAGCATCACGGCCGGTAATGGGAATCGTTGGGTTGGTTGAAGGGGGAGTGTCCGTATCGTTTAACGGAATCGCCGGTTGGTTCGTGATGACGAAGGGTCCCTTGAATGCCGTACCCAAGTCCGGGTTCTTTCCACTGCGATACCGGGTATACCAACTGAGGTCCACGTTGAGGTTCATGAGGTTGGTAATCCGCTTGATTTGCCGTGCTCCAGTCGCCTTACTGCTCGGCAGAACTCGAAATGGTTCGAGGTCGACCGGTACTTCACCCCTGGATTTCAAAAAGGCCGCCAGAAAGGCTGCGTGGCTCAGTTCATCATCGGTGTTGTCGGTAATGTACTGGGGCATGTCGCCATCCAGGTTTTGAAGCGCCAGCGTGTAGGCTGGATTTCCTCCGATGAATCCTTGGAACTCCTCGTTTGCTTGTGCCGCCCCGCCACCCGAAGGCCCGACTCCGCCGAGTTCCGCGTATTGCGTCCACAGATCACTTTCGACAATTTCGGCCCACAGCGCGAATTGCAAAAGTGCAACATCGCCAGGAGAAAGCCTGCTGTTGCTCGACTTGTTTTCAGCCCTGCCTTCGGTTGCAAGAAGTGTGCCCGCGGACAACGCTGCTCCCGCCATTCCGATACCCTTCAAGAATGACCGTCGCTCCACGACTCGCTGCCAGCGGGAGTCGAGGGCTTCCATTGGATCTGTAGCCGTGGTTTCAGTTGAGACAGCTGTGGAGAGATTCTCTTTTTTCACGAGTCCTACACTCCGATCCTGGGATAGTTTTATGTAACCCTGCGAAATGTAAAACTCCGCCATGCGGGAGATATTCCCCCAATCGAGAAATATTTCCCTGAGCGAAGTGGGCTCTTGACCACCTCAAAGGGCGAGTGTCTGAAAGCTCAAGTGATAACTGGTCGCTTAAGCCCCATCGCCGGACTCGCAGCATTTAGCTGGGTTCGAGGAGTTAGATTCAGCAATCACCATTCTGATTGGGATCAGTTGTAAAGTGATTGTCAGAGAATTGTCCCGCCTGATGAGCCATCTCAGTCGGTGTACGGTGCAGCTTCCGACTCGACCACGATCAGTTGTCATCTGGGAAATCCAGCGCACGATTATTTTTGTAATCACAGGTCAACCCAGGAATATTTGCCTCCACCCTGAGTTTTCGACGATGGCGAGAGTGTCTAACGTTGCCGTTTTGTCAATCAAACGGCTCCACCATTCTTTCCTACCCTAAACAAACGAGGATAAGTCCCGATGGCAAAAAGTTTGATCATGCTCGTACTTCTTTGTGCCAGTCTGTCGGCCCGGGTCACCGCCCCTAATGCAACGGCAGACGATGAAGGTAATCCAGGAGCTTCGTCTGCTCATTCGGTCAACCCAGTCATTGAGTGGAACAGGACTCTTCTGGCCATCGTCCGGACTGCTGGTGCCCAACCTCCCACTATTCATTCGACTCGCAGCTTCGCCATCCTGCATGCTACCGTCTATGACGCCGTCAACAACATTGACGGAATCTTCAGCCCTTACCTTGTCCGCCTCCCAGACGTCTCGCGGCGTGCTTCCCGACCAGCTGCGGCAGACCAAGCCGCCCATGATGTACTGGTTGCGCTCTACCCAGCATTTCAGGCGACGCTCGACGCTGAACTTCAGCAGGATTTAGCGCAAATTGCGGATGGGGAGAATAAATCTGATGGCATCACCGTAGGACAAGCCGTTGCGGCTCAGATCTTGTCCTTGCGAAGCAGCGACGGATCGGGTGTTACTCCCCCTCCGTTCGTTCCGGGAAACCAGCCTGGCGGCTACCAACTGACACCACCCAATTTCGCAGCGGCGGATTTCACGCAATGGCCTAGGGTCACTCCGTTTGCCCTGGCGCGTGCCGACGAATTTCGTCCCGGGCCGCCGCCCGAGTTGACAAGCGACGAGTACACCAGCGTTTTTGACGAAGTGAAAAGTCTGGGATTCATCCACAGCACAACTCGTACCTCGGAGCAGACCCTGATTGGAACGTTCTGGAATGGCAATATTCAAGACTTCTGGAACGAGATCGCGCAGACCGCAGCGTTGAGACATCACCTCAACCTGGCACAAAGCGCCCGCCTGTTTGCGCTGCTGAACATAAGCCTTGCCGATACCGCGATTGCCTTCTTTGACGCCAAGTACACCTACCGGTTTTGGCGGCCAGTCACTGCCATTCAAATGGCGGACAGCGACGGCAATCCCAGCACGGAGCCCAATCCGACGTGGCTTCCACTAACGACAAAGACCGCTCCAGATCCGTCGTACCCCGGTGCCCACAGCGCCATCAGTGCGGCCGCGGCCGAGGTGCTGAAGTTCTACTTCGGCAAACGGTTTACTTTTGATGTCACCTCCGAGTCCTTGGCGGGAGTGACGCGGCACTTCACTAGCTTCTCAGCGGCGGCGGAGGAGGCGGGATTGAGCCGAATTTACGCGGGGCAGCATTTCCGCTCCGACCATCTCACTGGCAAACGTCTGGGCCGCCAGGTGGCGGAGTCTGTCAACGAGACCATTCTGCTTCCTAGGTGAATCGCAGCTGTGCGATTGAAGAAGTTTGATTCGCCCGGGACACACGATCGAGCTAACAATGCCGGCGCGCCGCAGTAGGCACACCGGCATTCTCGCTTCAAGTAGGAAAACCTTCCGGTTCGGTAGCCGCAAGATGTACGTTCATAGAAGTTACCTGCCTACGAAGCGGCGGCGCGCTTCAGCAATTCAGCCATGTTGTTGATATCGGCTGCGGCCGCGTCGCCGACCAGGCAATACCGAAGGCTGCTGCCCTGGCTCCACGTTTCCATGTTGAACGAAAGTTCCTTTGTCACAAGAGATCCGTCGTTCCATCTGTCCCGAAGCGACTCTTCTTGGAAGATGAAAACTGAAATCTTGTGCTTCCGCACCGCATAGATCAGATGCGTGCCTGGTGTTTGGCCAAGATAGGTAATACGGCCGCCCAGCAGCGAAAACTCGGAGTTCTGAAGTTCAGGCAAATCGAATGTGAAGGGAACCTTCCCTTGGAACCATGGCTTTACCGTGTGCCGATCTGAGGAAACTACATCCGCCGGCGATGAGCTGGCCAGTGTCGCTACATGCAGGTCTACCAGTTCGCTGTAGACCTGTTCTTGGCGGGCTCGATGTCGCCCAATGTAAGTGGCGGCCAAACCAGCGAAAACGAGAACCGCGATCATGGCTGGTGCAATCATCCAACCGAACCGCGCGACGCCTCGTCGCGCTCTCGGAACAATGCTCTGTTGCACACGTCTGCGAAACTCAGTGCTCGGTGTAAACCGCTTTCCGGCCGCCTGAACAGCGCGCTTCATCTGCACGCGCGCAAGGGCATCCGCTGCGCACGACGGGCAGATACGCACATGAGCGCCGAAGACGTGCATCTCTTCGGGCGGAAGTTCACCGTCGAGATATGTGTCGAGTTGCGTCTTCCAAGACTCGCAGACCATCGCTCCGCTCCTTCTGCAATTCCTGCCGTAGGCGTCCGCCTAGCGTCTTCCTGGCGCGCGACAAGCGTGACATCACGGTGCCTATCGGAATGGAAAGTGTTTCCGCAATCTCCTGGTACGACATCTCCTCCACTTCGCAAAGAAGGAGGATCTCGCGGAAATGCACCGGCAGTTGGTCGATCGCGCTGCGAACCAGTTGCCAGTTCGAGCGCTCGATTAGGATCGTTTCCGGCGTCTCACGCGCAAGGGCTAGTTCAGGTTCGTCCTCCTCCGCATCAAGGGGCACGGCAATGGTCGCTTTCAACCCGGTGCGTGAGGTCAAGAAGGTGTTACGCAAGATGCGATACATCCATGCCCGGAAATTGGTCCCCAGCCGGAACGACGAGAACCCTTTCAAAGCCTTGGCGTAGGTTTCCTGAACCAGATCTTCGGCTTCGTCGCGATTTCGTGTCAGCCAGTGCGCGAAGTTGTAAAGCTGATCGAAGAGCGGCATAGCCAGTTCTTCGAATGAACCGGATTCAGGCTCCGTTCCTGACACGTACACAAGATGAAAACTACCGAATCGCTCCTTCATTCCCTCCTGTTAAACAATAATTCGGGACGATAAAGCCCAGGCTGCGCGGTTCAAGTGCGACGGCCTTCCTCCGTGTTTAGCTCCACTGGGTTTGCAGGGATTCCAAAGGCTCTCTTCAACTACGAACCTCCCAGGATTTTGGGAATAAGACACGATCTCGATAGTTAACACAAACAAGAAGTCGAATCGTAAAAACGATGTGAGGCCTCACGTTTTGGCGGCGGTGATTCGCAGAGCACAGGGGAGCGAACCTGCTCCCTGTGTAATGCGGCAGACGGTTGCGACCCCCGATGATGGACTGAGCGATTCCAAAGACCACGCACTGGGGTCATCATCCTCTGGTAACGGGGAACACTCGTCTTCCTCAAATTATTTTCCATGAGAGGGAATAACGCCTGCCAAGCACAGTTCTGTACCCGCAGGAACTCACGAAACTTCTCTTGCCTCCGTAACCACGCCGTTCCCGAGACCAGCAGGGACAGCACTGCCACAGAACAATTCACATCCTTGCACGGGATGTTCAACCCAGAAAATAGAGGAGATTCCTTCTATGAGACACAGAATGCCTCACTTTCTCCTGTGCTTGTTTGCGCTCCTGGCAATCGGAATTGCCGGAATCGCACAACAATCCGCCAGCGAAGCTCCGGCGGGGTTTGATACTCCAACTTTCACGCCAGCTCAGAGCGTCAGCAATGGAATTCCCGAACCGACCGGTGACACTTTTGCCCTCGATCAGCAGATCTTTGAACAAAGGAAAGACGTCCATGCTGGCTTGGGCCCGGTCTTCAACGCGACCTCGTGCGTCGATTGTCATCAGAATCCCGTAACCGGCGGGCCCAGCCAGATTACCGAAATGAGGGTTGGGCATAAGGATGCGGACGGCAATTTTGTGAACCCCACCGTTTCTGATCAACGACGGTCAGAACACGATTGCTGGCCGGTCGATCGTCAACGACCGGACCATCTGCCCGCAGGCTCAGGAACATGTGCCCGCAACCGAGACCATCCGTACCCTGCGCGCGGTAAACAATACGCTAGGGGAAGGCTTTGTTGAGGCCATCGATGACAACACGCTGATTGCCATCGCCAGCCAGCAATCCCAGCTGAGCGAGGGCAAGATTCAAGGTGAAGCAGTCCAAGTTCCTCTCTTTGAGGCGCCCGGAGAGACCCGTGTAGGCCGGTTTGGTTGGAAGGATCAGCACGGCAGTCTGCTCTCATTCATCAGCGACGCTTACCTGAATGAAATGGGCATAACCAGCCGATTACGCCCCCACGATACCACTGCGGTCTGCAAGTCCACTATCGATCCTGAGGATCAACCAGATAACCTGGGGTTAGCAGATATCGACCATTTTGCTCAGTTCGTTCGTGGCACCAAGGTCCCACCGCGCGACGTTGCTTTAGCGGCAACCCCTGATGCCCAGTCGGGTCAGCACCTCTTCGAGGGAATTCGGTGCAATACCTGCCACGTTGAATCGATTACTACCGCCCCCGCTGGAACCGTCGTGGATGGCGGGACCTTCACGGTCCCCGAGGCTTTAGGAAACAAAGTCATTCACCCCTTCAGCGATTTCCTGTTGCACGACGTGGGGACCGGCGACGGCATCATCCAAGGCGGCCCTCCGGACACTGCGAACAAATTGCGCACCAGCCCGCTCTGGGGACTGCGTACGAAATCCCGCTACATGCATGACCTCAAGTCTCTAACGCTGGAGAATGCAATCCTGCGTCACCGAGGTGAAGCCCGAGTGGTTTCCGAGCGCTTTCGCAAGTTGACACCCAAAGAACAGCAGCAACTCCTTACCTTTTTGAACTCCCTCTAGTGGTCGAGGCGCTTCTGGTGAGGCAAAGAACATTTCTGTGCCTCACCGCTTTTTGAAGCCAGAAAATACGGGTGCCGAGACCAACAACTTTAGGCCCACTGCCCTCCAGTTGGCTACAGACGCAGCTCGCCGAAGAACCCAATCCTCCCCCGTTTGCTTCGAGCGGTATCGCAGGCTGGAAGCTTGGTCGCATTTCAGGAGTTGTTTTACGAGGAGGACGCCGAGCTGGCTAGGACGAGAGAAACATCTCGGTTCCGTGGAATAAAAGTCGGACGTGCTCGTTATCAACGTCGACGGAAAGCTAACTTCGCCTGTGGCGACCAGCATCGCGGCCTGTTGTGTCGCACACTGCTGTCAGTGCTGCAAGAAGCGAGGAAACTTAGGGGAGAAAAATGGCAGACGAAAGCCGCAAGCGCGATTCGATCAAGGGTGGTCCTAGCCAGGACGGTGTGGACCGCAGAGGTTTTCTGAAGTGCATGGCTTGGGCCGGCACCGGATTGGTATGGACACTGTCCGGGGGCATCCCGACATCTCGACTATTTGGAGCAACGGGCCATGAAGGGCACCATGACGCCGGATTCAGTTTTGTGCAAATCAGCGACAGCCATATCGGCTTCAACAAGGGAGCGAATCCAGATGTAACCGCAACCTTGCAAGCCGCGATCGACAAGATCAATTCACTTCCTGCCGTTCCAGACCTGATCATACATACCGGGGATCTGAGCCAGATCTCAAAACCCGGCGAGTTCGACACTGTCGACCAGGTTCTAAGAGGAGCCAAGGCGAAGCAAGTCTTCTACGTGCCAGGCGAACACGATTTTGCAACCGACAACGGTCAGCAGTTTCTCGAGCGCTACGGGAAAGGCACAAAAGGAGCAGGGTGGCAAAGCTTCGATCACAAAGGGGTTCACTTTATCGGCCTGAACAATGTGGCGAATCTGAAGGCCGGAGGCATGGGCTCACTTGGCGCAGACCAACTTGAATGGTTAGAGGACGATGTAAAAGGGTTGTCAGCAAGTACGCCGATCGTTGTGTTCGCGCATATCCCTCTCTGGGCGGTCTACCCGGAATGGGGCTGGGGAACACAGGACAGCGCCCAGGCTCTCGCATACTTGAAGCGCTTCGGTTCCGTAACCGTGCTGAATGGGCACATTCATCAGATCATGCAGAAGGTGGAGGGAAACGTCAGTTTCCACACTGCCATGGCTACTGCATTCCCGCAGCCCGTCCCCGGGACGGCCAAATCTGCAGGCCCCCTGCTTGTCCCCGCGGACGAATTGCGACGCGTCTTGGGCATTACAAACGTCAACTACATGGCCGGGGGGCATCATCTGGCGGTGGTTGACGCCACGCTCGCCGGCACACCGGCCGAAGAATCCATAGCGATTCTCAAGGGTGCTGCGGCTACAGCAGCATCAAAGGCATCGTCTCAGACGCCGCAGGCTCAATCCGCCCCCGCGAGTGGGGATGCCTCATCCAGTGAAGTCGTTCAGGTAAGTATCGACAATTTTGCATTTACACCGCAGACCCTGAGGATTAAGAAGGGCACGGGCGTCGCTTGGACAAACCACGACGACATTCCACACACTGTCGATCACGACGACCACATTTTCGCGTCCTCTGTGCTCGATACGAATCAGAAGTTCCAGTATGCATTCAAGGACACCGGTAAGTTTCCTTACTACTGCAGGCTCCATCCCAAGATGACAGGAACCGTTGTCGTTGAGTAGAAGGTTCCGGTCAGCCCTCCCTTCGGACAGGGCGTCATCAAGGACAACGATTCTTCGATGGAATCGAACCGAGATGACGCCCTGTCCGCCTTCCCAAAGACTAACTGCCTCACACTTTTCGTTTTCATGCCTACCCGAAGTTCAGGCAAGCGACGCAACCAGTGAGACAAGAACTGTCGCTACCTCGATGTCCGATCTTCCTCCAAGGGATATTCACGCCGCAGAGAGCGATCTGATGCTTGCCGGTTTAAACACAGCATAGGAATAAAGGTCTGCCGCCTCAGTTATAGAGGGTGAGGTTAGTTTTATTAGGAAAGGACAATATGAAACATTCAACACAATACCTAGGAGTTGTTCTCGGACTGATTCTCACCCTCTCGGCAGTGCCAGGCCATGCGCAGGATGGGGCCAAGATCAAAACAACCATCCCGTTCAACTTTTTGGTCGGGAATAAGGAACTCAAGGCCGGCGACTACGTCATAGAGTCTTTGCTCGCCAACAACGCCTTGCGATTCCGGAGTGAGGACGGAGACGTTTAACAAATAACCTTTACTGTACCAATCGAAACCAACACGACCGGAAATCATGAACACCTGCTCTTTCACCACGACGGCGACCGGTATTTCCTCTCCCAAGTCTGGTTATCGGGTGACGAAAACGGACACGAACTCCTTCCCGGAGTTCAAGAGAAAGGTTTGGAGAAAGGCCGGGGAGCTAGTGATCAGGCCGTCGGTGGTCAGTAGGCAGGGGTTCGCAAAGAGCCGCGCTGACTCTCGGAAAATTCCCAGCAAAGTCAAAAAAACGAGAGTGTCCCATGTTCGAAGGGTGGCTTCAGCTGATGCAGCTCATCAGGAATCCTGGGAGCGTTGTTGGTGTTCGGCCCCAGGGACTTCCGAGCTAGGTGAGGGACTCGGCGACGGCATCCGCGGATTCAGGTTGGCAATGACAGAAGTCCCTGAGTCTACGGATGCCAAACTCCCGAAGCCTGAAGTCTTGCGCGGACGTCAGGCACCGGTCTAATACTTGGGTTCCCATCGTTTTAGTCGAGCGAACAGTGGAAAAACTCGGCCCCTTGACGCAGAGATTGTCCTCAGGACTGAGGTTAGCACAAGAAATAAGGATGCTCGATGGTTGCCTACCAAAGCACGCTGTTAGGTCGAACAGAAGTTGCCGAAGAGACGATGTCGTTTCACTTTGAAAAACCACGTGGCTTCCTATTTAAGCCGGGGCAGTACATCGACCTGACCTTATTAGGCTCCCAACCCGGAAGCTCGAACGGACTTGCTCATACCTTCTCCATTGCAAGCTCTCCACTCGCTGAAGAGCTTGTGGTCACAACGCGCATGCGGGATACCCAGTTCAAGCGCTGCTTGTCCGCCCTGCCCATCGGGACTGAGGTGAGGGTCGAAGGCCCAATGGGGTCTTTTACTCTTCACAACAACACCGCCAGGCCAGCTGTCTTCTTGGCTGGCGGGATCGGAATCGCACCATTCCTCAGCATTCTTTCCTATGCGGCGGCGGAGAGACTTCGCCATCCTATCTTTCTCTTCTACGCGAACCGCTACTTCGAAGATGCTGCGTTCATGGATACGCTCTGGAGGTTGGGAGAAGCAAACCCAAGGTTCCGCTTTGTTCCAACCTTCACGCGCCTTCCCAACAATTATCGGGGGTGGAAGGGAGAAATCGGGCACTTTAGCCCGGAAATGCTCTCGACGCACGTGGGCCGCCTGCGAGGCCCGATCTACTACCTTGCAGGGCCGCCGACGATGGTCGCTGGCGCCTGCCGAACGCTATGTCAGGCTGGCGTGAATCAAGACGATATTCGGAGCGAAGAGTTTGCAGGCTACTGAGAGTTACAAGAATTGTGGGAGCTGCGGATAAGCCAGTGTTGCCTTTTTCTCAAATAAAGGGGTTCCTCGGTACGGGCGCGACATTCGCGGCGGACCTGAACCTAGTGGTGCAACTCATCATGGGAATAGCACTACTTGTTGGCGGTCTTCTAGCCAAACAAAAGCGGTATGTAGGTCATGGGGTTTGCCAAACGAGCGTGCTGCTACTGAATTTATGGATGATCGCACTGGTCATGTGGCCCTCATTCCAACAGCAGGTCGGGCCGGCATTCCCGAGAGTGTTCCATAAACGCTATTTCACGGTAGCGACAATTCACGCCGCCCTGGGGGTGGTGGCTGAACTTCTGGGGCTCTACATCGTTATGGTGGCCGGCACGAACCTGCTCCCGCAGCGGTTGTGTTTGAAGCGTTGGAAGCTGTGGATGCGTGCGGAACTCGTGCTTTGGTGGTCAGTTCTGCTGAGCGGCCTGTGGACCTACTACGTCTGGTATATCGCACCCGTGTCATAAGGGCTCGCGTGACAGTCTCGGCCATGCTTGTCGCTTCAGACGAACGGTAAAGGGGGTCGCAGAAAATTGGAAGAAAGCAACAATACTGAATATGGTGACATACGGCCTCATTGGCCTAGCTGCGATGGCATTGACAGCGTTCTATTGTGCGTGGACATGAATGCAGACCGACGCGGTCTCGACGCGTGACCTGAATGAGGTATAGGTGAATAATTCTCGAATCATCAGTATTGGGACCGCAAATCCAGCGCTTAGGCTGACTCAGGAGCAAAGCTTTCATGCAGCCGGATACCAAAGCGAGCGCATTCGTAAGATGTTCCTTAATTGTGACATTGACCACCGCCATTTCTATCTGGAAGAGGACCTCAATCGCGACGAGAGCTCCGATCAACTGAATCAGCGGTATCTGCGTGGTGCCATGAAAACGGGTTGTCGCGCGATTGTAAATTGCTTAGCGACCGCGGAAAGAACGGTTCGGGACGTGGACTTCCTGGCGGTCTGTAGCTGCACCGGCTACGTATGCCCGGATTTGGGCAGCCGGCTGATCGCCCATATGGGGTTTAGGGACGACGTTCAGAGAGCTTCCAGCGTAGGTCTCGGCTGTGCCGGAGCGGTCCCCACGCTACAACGTGCGGCTGATTTTGTTCGCGCCCACCCTGAACGCATGGCATTAATGCTAGCCGTCGAGATTTGTTCGGCCTGCTATTACGTCGACAATACAATTGAAACGGTGGTCGGGAACGCCATTTGCGCCGACGGCGCAGCTGCTTTCCTGTTATCGGCGGGGGCCCAACCAGCCGCCGGCCGCTATCCCGAAATTGTGGATTTCGAAACATTCCTCGCCCCTGAGCAAATCGAAGATGTTGGACTACTGCATCAGGACGGCAAGCTGCGCATAGTACTTGGCGCCTCGATTCATAAAGTCGCTGGCCCTATGGTCGAAAAGGCACTTCAGCGCCTGCTGCAGAGACACGGACTCTCCATGCTGGGCATCCGCTTCTGGGTTATCCATCCCGGCGGACGGAAGGTAATGGATGATGTTCAACGGCATCTGGGTCTCACGGACGACCAAATTCGATTTTCACGCGTCGTGTTGCGGAACTATGGAAACATGTCCTCTCCGACCGTAATGTTCGTTTTGGACGAAGTGGTGCGCATTGGCGACCCTCGTCCCGGTGACTGGGGAATCATGGTGGCGTTGGGTCCGGGCATGGCCGCGGAAGTAGCATTACTAAGATGGTAAGTCGCCGCTTATTGCCTGTTTGCCCACTGCTCCGGGTCCTTGGGCGCGTCAGGCGAGCTGGCCTGTGGACAGACGTAAAACTACTTCTGACGCTTCGCCTCTTTCCAACACTGTACTCTCGCAATCGAAGCGCTGTTCAGACGATAAAAGATGCAGCCAACGGCAAAACCAACCCACAGCCGCCTGTCCTGTTCCAGATGGCGACGGGTTACTGGCTATCGCAGTCGATCTACGTCGCTGCCAAGCTCGGTTTGGCGGACTTATTGAAGGACGGCCCCAAGTCGTGTTCCACACTCGCCAGGGCAACTGGATCTGATGAGCAATCCCTCTTTCGCCTCATGCGTGCACTGGCGAATGCGGGGGTGTTTGCTCAGTTGCAAGGCGACCATTTTGCGCTAGCAAGCGTCGGGGAAGGCCTCCAAAGCAACGTTCCAGGTTCCTTGAGGGCGATCGTGACGACCCTCGGTGAAATTCATTACCAGGCCTGGGGAGATCTTCTCCACAGTATCCAAACCGGTTCTCCAGCATTCAACCATGTGTTCGGTACAGTTTTGTTTGAGTACCTCCATCGAAATGCAGAGGCCGCCGACGCATTCAACGGAGGGATGACTGATGTCTCGTCGATGTTGGCTTACGCCGTTCTGATGGCGTACGACTTCTCCCGGATCCCTTCTATCGTCGACATAGGGGGTGGACAGGGGAAATTGCTGCGAAGCATCGTTCAGATTAATCCGGAGATCAAAGGCATAGTCTTCGATCTGGAACCTGCTATTGAAATAGCGAAGCAGCACCTCGGTTCCGATGCGTGCAGCGGACGATGCTCAGCGGTTGCCGGAGATTTCTTCGATTCGGTTCCGGAGGGAGCTGACGCTTATATTCTCTGTGGTGTCATTCACGATTGGGATGATCATCACAGTATCAGAATCCTGAAAAATTGCCGCAGAGCGATGAACGGCAATGGGAGACTTCTGCTAGTGGAGACGGTTGTGCCGGAATCCGGCGTGAACTGTTTCGGCAACCTTCTCGATCTCAATATGTTAGTGATGACCGGAGGGCGGGAACGAACCAAATCTGAATTCTGCACCCTGTTCAACGCAGCGGGCTACAAGCTTACAAGGATCGTTCCGACCATGGCGCCGCAGAGCGTGATCGAAGCTATTCCTGGGTGAGTTTGAGACAACAAAAAGCGACTCCCTTCCCTCTGCTGGCATACGAAGTACAAGAACCTCGCCTCCAACCTCAAGCAAATGGGCGTGCCGCCTGACTTCGGGGGTTCAGATTCCGGCGGAAATGGTGCACTACGGGATGACCAAGACTGCGCAGATTGCGGTTGCGCGGGGGATCGCTGAGTCGGTAACAGGAACCGGCGTGACGGTGAACAGCATTCTTGCCGGACCGACGGAGTCGGAAGGCGTGGGCGCCCTTGCCGAGGCGATGGCGAAGCAGGAAAACAAATCGAAGGCAGAGGTAGAGAAGCAGTTCTTTGAGCATGTAAGGCCATCGTCCCTGCTGAAGCGCTTTGCCACCGTGGATGAAGTCGCAGCGATGGCGACCTACCTGGCGGGCAAGGTCTCTTCAGCGACGAACGGCGCAGCACTGCGAGTAGATGGCGGTGTCGTGAGGGCCATTCTCTGATACGAGGTGGAAGTAGTCGATGGGCACTGAGGAAGCGTACAACCAGTATTACTATTCTTAGGGGGAGGCAGGCAATGCCGGAAACTGCGACACCCGCATATATCACCACCCTAATCCGTCATTTCGCGGATCTTCGAGACGGTACGCACGGCGGCTCAGCAAGTCGCAAGGACAAGGAAGCCCATTTCGAGAAAGCAGGGCAACTGCTGGCTCCCGTCGCCCGCCAGGTTCTCAATGAAATGAACACGAGCTTGCTGCTCGACACCGGGCAAGTCACCGAGACGGGACTAAGACGCACAGTCGATGGGGGGTTGACCGCGTCCTGGGTTTTGAGCTGGCCTGAACAGCAGGCAGCCGGGATAGAGCCGATCGTGCTCCAAGCCTATTTCGGAGGCAGCTTTCACCACCCTCACCTTCGAGGAACAACAGTTCATGACTGGCCGCTGAACGTGTTCAGCGACCAAGACGCCGCGGCCCAGCTATCCGTACTCCGGGCCATAGCGTCCAGCGATCTGCACAATTTGGTCTACCGCGCGGACTATCGGATCGTCCCTGCAGTGAATCGCACTGCGAATTCGTGATCAACTGAGTATTGATTATGCCTTCCGCTCAAAAACTCGACACTCACCACAAAGCGCTGACCCTGAATCTCGATCTGTCCACCTTCGGTTCTTTCGCCGAAATCGGCGCCGGACAGGAAGTCGCGCGCTGGTTCCTGCTTGTCGGAGGAGCGTCCGGCACAGTCGCCAAAACGATTTCCGCTTACGACAAGGAAGTCAGCGATGATCTCTACGGTTCCGGATCGCGCTACGTCTCAAAACAACGGCTCGAGGCGATGCTGGACCACGAATGGACCCAGCTTCTCACGCAATTGAGCAAAACTCGTGGATCGCAAACTCGGTTCTTTTGCTTTGTTGATACGGTCTCCGCCCGTAACTTCGCCGGAACCAACGACGCACATGGGTGGATCGGCCTCCGGTTTCAGTCGCAGCCCGGTGGTCCTCCCAACGACGTGCTGCTGCACGTCAATATGCGCGATCCTTCCAATGTCCTCCAACAGCAAGCCATCGGCATTCTGGGCGTCAACCTTATCTACGCCGCATTCTATGATGTGCAAACTCAGGAATCGTTTCTGGAAGGCTTGGCACAAGACGTTGTCGCGGAGCGAATCGAAATCGATTACGTGGATCTTCGCGGGCCGGCATTCGAGAGTTGGGATCGTCGTGCTCTGCTCGTCCACTTGGTGCGTGCCGGACTTGCCGAGGCTGTATGCTTTTCCTCTAAAGGCTCCACCGTTCCTCCTACCGAGGTCCTCTACAAGAAGGCCGTCGTGCTAGCACCGGGATATTTTGGCCACACGGATGCAATTCACTCGCAAGTTCACTTGCGACTGTTGGCTTCGGGTATTCAGGAGCTACAGGAGGAAATTGGCGAAGCGAAGTCGGCACCCACTGGCTTGTTTTGCCTGACAGTTGCTCCGTTCATGCCAAGCGAGCCGGCACCCGAAATTCCGGACTTGCTTCGTCGCATCGATGCGCTTCTCACTGCTGGCGGTGACGTGTTGCTTTTTCGCCAACCCGAGCTCTTCCACATGACCGCTCTGGTAAACCGCCATACGAAGGCGCCCGTACGTTTTGCCGTCGGTCTTTCCCTGATGATCCGAGCGTCTGAAGACGCGTACGGCAATCTCGAAGGTAGACGTCTGGAGGCCTTGGCGCGTCTCTTCGCCCAAAATGTCCGCATCTACGTTTATCCGATGACCGCCACAGATCTGGGGGAATGGTTAAAGAGTGTTTCCATTACCGGTTGGGAGTGGACTGAGACGAATGGATGGGTCTCTGCCAGCCAACTGCGGTGCGCGCCGCCTCTCGGACATCTATTCGCCTATCTCCTCGCCAGCAACTTTCTTGTCCCAATGCGAGTCCCTTTGCCGATCACGTAGCGTTCATGCCTGAAAAGCAGCTCTTGCTGCAGAACGCGGGCGTCTTTGCTTTTCCCATCAGCATCGCAAGGGCGCCGAGGAGCTCTTTTTCAGTCGCCAGATCGGGATCGATCCCATCACGGGCAGGAAGTCCCTATTCAATCGATGAGGAAGAGTGACGGCCAATCCCGGAGTAATGCCAACCGGATGAATACCGAGAAACGCGCTCTGCTTATTGAAATTGGAGCACTTCGCTTCCGGGTACGTTAAGGGGACGATACCGGAAGTTGTCCGGTTGGCGCACTTCGGAATGGTGTCGCGCGGTAATTGCTGGCTAACTGTAGAAGGAATTCGAGATCCAATGCCGCTCACCGGTGGCGATTGTTTTCTGCTCGCGCCGGGAATTTCCTACAGCTTGCGCGACAGCGCTCGCACTCGGACGAAGAGTTTTTGCGAAGTGGCACCCAAAGAGCGCACGAATGTAATTCGTTATGGTGGCGGAGGTGCGCCGACGACGATCATTTCCGGTTTTTTGAGCTTCGAAGCACTCAGCTTGAAACCGATAACCCAATTACTGCCGAGCCTCATTTTGATCAAGGCGGATCAGGCACGCACGTTTGCGGTGCATACAACCCTGCAATTGCTTGCCGGGGAAATGGCAGAACAAGCCCCGGGATCGGAAGTGGTGGCCAATCGATTAGCAGAGGTGCTGTTCATCCAAGCCATTCGAGCTCACATTGCGTCAGGCGCCGAGAGTTGCAAACATGGATGGCTCCGCGCAATTTTTGATTCGCAGATTGGGGCTGCGCTGACATCGATTCACAACAATGTAAACAGTCCTTGGACGGTCGAATCGCTGGCCGAGGCCGCAGGGATGTCTCGATCCGCCTTTGCTGAGCGCTTCAAAGGACTGCTTGGACAAACGCCTCTCGAGTACGTGACCGAGTGGCGCATGCAGAAGGCCGTTCAGTTGCTACAACAACGCGATAAAAAGCTGGTTGATGTTGCTCAATCGATTGGGTACGAGTCTGATGCTGCATTCAGCAAAGCGTTCAAGCGAGTTGTCGGCCTTACACCCGGTGAATACCGGCGCAACAGCTTGGCACGACATGAACAAGCGACTGCATGACTTCCTCTGGATTCAGGTAGTCGCCTTCAATGCCGATGACGAACACAGAAACAAAGGCACACTTCGAAACCAAGAGGCTGTCTGCGGAATCGAGGAGATGCGCTCTTCGGTCTGGATCGGTCCGGAGCGAAAGACAGTTTTCGGCCCGGAGGAGTACTCGAACCGGCTCGGGCGAGTACGTGGACAAGTCGCAAGACCCGCGTCTCCGAAAACGCGATTAAGAGTCGAGAGCTTAGTGCCTCTCTGAGAGGATAATTTCAATTTATGAAAGCTGCTTGGTACGAGAGGCAGGGCGCTGCACGGGATGTTTTAGTGGTCGGAGACATAGACAATCCGCAGCCGCATGCAGGCGAGGTTCGGATTCGCATTGCTTTGTCAGGCGTAAATCCGGGTGATGTCAAGAAACGCGAAGACGCATTGGAGTCGGGATGCCGTATCCACGTGTCATTCCACACAGTGACGGTTCGGGCACAGTTGATGCAGTTTGAACGTGTGCGCATATCCTGGATAGAATCGGCCATTTCGAAGCGCCTGATCTTCTGAGCGATGGCTCCGGTAAAGGCACCCTTCTCGTGACCGAACAGTTCGCTTTCCAGAAGATCCAGCGGAATGGCCGCGCAATTGAGTTTTATTAAAGCGCGCCCAGCGCGCTGACTGGCGTTGTGAATGGCATGCGCGACGAGTTCTTTTCCCGTGCCGGTTTCCCCCTCGATGAGGAAAGTCGAATCCGTGGAAGCCACTTGTTTTACTTGTTCGAGAACAGATTCCAGGGCGGCGCTCTTGCCGATGATCCGCTCGAATCTTCGATCAGGTCGGTCTCCCTCAGGGTACGTGACGGTTGCATACTCTGGCATTGGAAATCAGGACTGACGGGGAAGGGATCGTGTGTTGCAGCCAACTAGCTGTTCTGGAAGCCAACTAAAGTTAGATTCGGAAAGGCTAATCAACCGCAACAGACGGGGGTGGATCGTGCCGCTAATCAATCTTGACGGCGTTGTCACAGACGTGAACGCTTGGTGATCGTCAGTTCAACAACTCGTCACGAACCGCTCCGGTGTTACCTAAATAGGGCCGACAGTGCCCGGAAGAATTCTGCTGGTGTAGCAATGCGCAGCGATGTTCGCTGAGCGACGGCCTTCGTAAAGTGTTTGCTGTTGTGGGTGAGCAGCCAATCAGGTTTGCTGAGTACAGCGGAGAGAAGCACCGGGAAGTCGCTGGCATGCCGAATCAGATGTCGGCTGGATCGAACCAGGTCCGTGTCTGGGTAAGGGACAATTTCAGGGCTGGTGAGTTTGATGAGGCGACGATAGTCCTCGATCAATTGGTCGGTGTCGAGCGACGGCAGACGTTGCGCATGTAGCAGTAAGTTTTCTTCCACTTCCTCACGGACTACCTTGGCCAAAACCAACCTGCAGACCTTCGCAGCGCAAAGCGACAGCGTGGCCTTGTCCAGCCCCCAGGGAGAGATAATTCCTCCGGTCAGGAGGCCAGTCACTTCCCGCGATGGCTTCGAGAACGGCGCCGTGCAGAGCTTGCCGAAGGCTTCTTTCCGTAGCGGCGCGCGTAGACGCGATTGCGAGCCTCAGGGAGCGTTGCCAGGAGGTCGTCGGATGCCAGACCGGCGCCGGTCAGGTTTGCACTCACCTGTTCGCATAGCTGCTCAAAGCGCTGCTGCTCCGGCAGAAGAATGAGGCCATCCCCCAGGCGCAAGACAGCGAAGGGCGCACCATTTCCTAACCCAAGATCCTGGCGGAACTGCTTGGGCACCGTAAGCTGGCCTTTCTCGCCGATCTTGGTCGTGGTCAGGTATTCGAGCGTGGGACTGTGAGTTGCCATTGGTAGGAAAATCCTACCACATGATTCATGAGTCATTTACCTCTCATTATTAATTCGTTACGTTCGGCAGGAAATCCACAAAGATCAACGTTCTTCGATCTTCGTAATCCCTTGGCCATATTAAGGACACAGATTGGTAGAGCGCAGCCCAGGAGGGCTTGGCGTCAGTGACAAAGTGAGGTTCTTATTTTACGATATGTTGGCACTTGTGTTAACATGCCGACATATTGTAAAGAGGCGCTATGGCCGTTTCGAAGGCAGAACTCGTCGCCCGCATGGTCAGGAAGGCCGGGGTATTCCGGCCACGCGAACTGGATCGCGTGGGTATTCCGAGGGAATATCTCCGCCAGGCGAAAGACCGCGGGCTAGTGCGGCGAGTGGGAAGAGGACTTTACGTCGCCGACGGCAGCCGGGTGACCGAGCACCATACTCTCGTGGAGGCTGCGAAACGTGTGCCACATGGTGTCATCTGCCTGCTGTCGGCCCTCCGCTTTCATGGGCTCACGACGCAAGCACCCCATGAGGTTTGGATGGCCATCGCCCACAAGGCGCGTCGCCCCCGCGCCGATTATCCGCCGATGCGGGTTGTGCATTTCTCCGGAGAATCTCTTTCTTATGGCGTCGAGGAAGAGAAACTCGAAGGCATTGCCGTGCGAGTCTTTGGCCCCGCAAAGACCGTCGCCGATTGTTTTAAGTACCGCAACAAGATCGGGCTGGAGGTTGCTCTGGAAGCACTGCGTGATTGCTACCGGCAGCGGAAAGCCACGATGGATGAACTGTTCATGGCGGCGAAAATCTGCCGGGTGGCGCGGGTGATGCAACCGTACTTGGAGTCGCTCGCTTGAAGAAAACTGCAGCGAATTTGTCCGCCTCCGTCCGTCAGCGATTGTTAAATCTGGCGACGGAACGCAAGGAAGATTTTGGACTTGTAGTGACCCGTTATGGACTGGAACGATTGCTATATCGCCTCAGCGTTTCTCCCCATCGCGATTCGTTTGCTGCTACTGCAACTCTGGACCGCCGAGACGTATCGTCCAACCCGAGATCTCGATCTGCTCGGGCGAGGAATATCCAATGTCAGTTGCCGGAAGATCTTCTCCGAGGTGTGCTCACAAAAGGTGGGAGACGATGGCCTGACGTTTCTTCCAGACACGATTCGTGTGGAAAGAATCCGTGTTGATGAAGCCTACGAAGGAGTTCGGGTGCGGTTGGAAGCCCGGCTTGGTGATGTGCGCGTTCCTCTACAGATTGACGTCGGTCTCGGAGACACGATTGTTCCGGCATCAGAGGAATTGCAATATCCTACGCTCCTTAAGTTTCCTGGACCCCAATTGCATGCCTATTCTAAGGAGAGCGTTGTTGCGGAAAAGTTCGAAGCCATGGTCAAACTCGGTATCGCGAATAGCCGAATGAAAGACTTTTACGATCTCTGGGTATTGGCGAAAAGATTCGAATTCGAGAGTGTCACTCTCGCAGCGGCCATCCAGGCAACATTCAAAACGCGCCGTACGACTCTTCCGAGGTCGTCTCCGCTGGCGTTGCAGGCCGATTTCTATGAACTTCCAACGAAGCAGACGCAGTGGCGAGCGTTTCTGCGAAAGAGTGGGCTCAAGGCAGACTCTTCCCTCAAGGAAATTGTCGAACTCATTGGAGAGTTCGTAATGCCAGCTGTGGACAGCCTTTTGAAGGAGGACGCCGAAACCAAAGTGTGGCAGCCGGGCGGCCCTTGGAGGACGGACCGGAACCTCTAGTTATTTCCTGTCACAGGAGGCCGCGGGTTCGAGCCCCGTCGCTCCTGCCATTCGTTCATGCGGCGACAACACTGTTCGTTCGAAGAGTTTTAACATCGCGCATGGGAGGTTGGCCAAAGAAGCGGCAGTATCCTCGGTTGAATTGGCTGACGCTCTCGTAGCCAACCTCGTAAGCTGCGCTGGTGGCGTCCACCCCATCCATAAGCATCCGCTCCCTAGCCCTCTGCAGCCTCAACTGCTTTTGGTATTGAAGCGGGCTCGTCGCGGTCAATGCTCGAAACTGATGATGAAGTGTTGAAACTCCCATCCGTGCGACCCCTGCCAGGTCCTCCATGTGCAAACGCCTCGCATAGTTGTGTGATCGCTCTTGCTGTCCTGTTGCTGAGGTCGCCCGTCGTGACCGCGGCGTGGAAAACAACCGAACCCACCTGCATGGCGGCGAGATTCACCCGCACCTGTTGGCCAGGATGTAGCATGCCTGCCATTTTGGTCCTAAGCGGTGGGGTTTACAACGGTGACCCGTTTGCTTCAACACAACTACGCTCTCGTTGACGAGCTGTCAGTGATAGGTTGTGCTGGATCTCGAATCCTGCCGTGTTGGGGTCGCCAATTCTTCGTGAGGAGTGGGTCACGGATTTTGCGTGAGTTTGGATGAAAAAAGGCGCGTTCGACGCGCCTTTTGGATATGGGGTTCGTTCGCTAGGCCACCTCAGCGAGCGGTGCCGTGTGCCCAAGCTGCGTCAGGAGCGTGTACTGATCGTAGTAGCAACCGCCCGACACAACCTTCCCCTGTTTATCGAAGTGACAGATCTCGCAGAACGGCAGAGACATCCGGCGTCCAGTGGGCTTAAGGGAACCGAATGGTCCATCGTTCGTGCCCTCTGCCGTGAATTGCGCGATGACGATGTCTCCCGCGTCAATGTACTCAGGCTTGGTGATGCGGCCGTCCGAAAAAGCCTTGGCCCATCCCTCCGTCCATTCCCTGAACTTGTGCGGGCTGTTGAATGTAAGGGCGCGAGCATTGTCAGTGTAGACCAGGCCCTCGGCCAGGTTGCGGGTGAGGCCTGCGAAATCGCGTTTGTTCCAGCTCTCGTGCGCGGAACGAAGGGTTTCTACGTTCTTTAAAGCCATGCGTATTCCTCCTTTTCAAAAGCGCATTCTCAGGCGAGCACCATTTTGGCTCGCCCCTTGTGCGCGGTCAGGGTTGTTTCAGGCGGCTTTGCCTGCGGCTATTTTGTGCGTGGTTGAGCTATCCACGTTGAAGCCCCGGATGACGGGCTCTGCCTCCAGCAGGTGCCGAACCATCTCGTGGACGGCGGGATACTGCTCGCGCTGGTACCGTTCGGCATCTTCTTTGCTGTTCCAGAAGCTCAATGCCAAAAGGCGATTGGGTTCAGCATCCGACACTAGAACGGTCTCATCTACAAATCCCGCCTGTTTCTTCAAGATCGGTAGCACTTTGTCATTGATGGTGTTCGCGAGCTCTCTTGCCTTTCCCGATTTGGCGGTTACTTCAACAGTGCGTGAAAACATGGGAACACTCCTTGTGCGCCTGTTCTGATCAGGCCACGCTCGAGCTACCGGCGGAAGCTCACCGGCGGCGGTGGTGTGTCACTTGGGTGGAGTCGGTCTTGCGACCAGCTGCTTGACCACCATGCATTCGGCCCAAACCGTCATCGGAGACGGCTGCAAAGTGCAGTGAAATTCAAGTGGTCGATTTTCTCGCGGGTCAGGGCTGCTGCTGGGCCGCTGTGCAAACAGAGATGCGACGGAGTTTTGGCCGTGGCTAGTGAGGCATCACCACGCTAAGCCCGGAGGAGACCCCTGTCAAGGCCGCTTTTGGTGTAGTGCTTAACTCCACTGAACTCTGTCATGGCCGCTGTGGAATCCTAGCCCAAAGCGCCGGAGACCGCTCGTGGAGAGACGACCCTCGTTGGCACGTCGATTGTGATCAAAGGGAAACTCTCGTGCGGCGAAGACCTTTATATAGATGGCCAGGTGGATGGCACCATCGACCCGAAAGGAAACCGTCTTACGATCGGGCCGCACGGGCGCGTTAGAGCCAATGTCAATGCCTGCGCTGTGGTCGTGCAGGGTAAGCTGGAAGGAAGTATTCAAAGCCAGCGACCGGGTCGACCTAAAGCAGTCGGCCGTTGTCACGGGGGATATCGCGGCCCAGCCATCTCCATTGATGAAGGCGCGTGCTTCAAAGGAGGTGTCAACATCCAGAGAGAGGTGCCCAAGAAGGAAGTGCCGCGTGCGGCCGATTCCTAAATGGGCTTGCGCTGCTGGGTGTTGAAGGGAAGAGGTGCGCCTTAACAGGTCACGTGGAGAATCGCGTTGGTTGCTTTGGGGTTCTTATTGAGCACGTCGATAGCCTGAGAGGTCGGCAGCACGACCAACTCCACCTTGCGACGTTCGGCCTCGCGTTTCACCTCTACCATCACTGGCAGTCTCCCGTAGGCCCCGCTGCCAATGTTGAAGCAGGAGCGTGGCCTAAAGTGTCACTAAATTGCCTGGATGGTCCTGTGTTGCGTTTGCTGACCTCGCCGCGATCAATGACGACGTCATGTTCGCACGTAGAACCGTCGATCCGGATCGTGCCGAAGGAAAAGTGGTCGAAGCGCATATGCGCCTCCTGGCGTGGTGTGGTCACGCGCTCTTCTTGGAGGTGATGGCGGAGAAGGCGGACCAGCACTGCTCCACTTCCTTGCTA
>JBKPEB010000072.1:0-3948 GCA_046728215.1 Acidobacteriota bacterium
GAGGACCAATCCACCGTCTGGCAGAAGGACCGCGCCTCTGCGGGACTCATGCCCGCCAGTTCCAATGCCGCTTCCGCAATATCCGACATGTTGAGATCGGGTGGGACGCTCACAGTCGGACCGGGCGCCTGAATAAGATAGCTATCGCTCTCATCTCGAATCCCGTCAACTCGCCCCTGGAACCATCAATCTGCGTCTTGGCGCCGTGCGTCGACTCGCCTACGAAGCGGCCGACTGCGGTCTTCTCAGCGCCGACTTGGCGGCCGGTATTCGTCGCGTAAAAGGAGTGAAGAAGTTGGGCATCAGGCTCGGGAACTGGTTAACGGCAGAGCAAGGCGATGCGCTTTGGCAAGCACCAGATCGTCAGCGACTGAAAGGAAAACGTGACCGGGCCTTGCTCGCATTGCTACTCGCGTGTGGGCTGAGGAGGCATGAAGCCGTGGCGTTGACCTTGGATCATCTGCAGCAGCGCGAAGAGCATTGGGCCATTGTTGATCTGGTCGGCAAGGGAGGTCACATTCGAACGGTTCCAGTTCCCGATTGGGTTAGAACCGAACTGGGGGATTGGCTCGCCGCAGCTGCCATTGATCGAGGACGGTTGTTCCGCCGGGTCAACAAGGTCGGAAGGACACGGGGAGATGGGATGACGGTAAAGGCGGTTTGGCACATCGTGAAAGAATCCGCGAAGTGCATTGGAGTGGCGAAGTTGGCGCCGCACGATCTGCGACGGACCTGTGCTCGGCTCTGCCACGCGTCGGGAGGAGAGTTGGAGCAGATCCAATTTCTCTTGGGTCACGTTTCGGTGCAAACAACCGAGCGTTACCTCGGCTGCAAGCAGCGGATTCGATCAGCTGTCAATGATCACATTGGCATCGAGCCGAATCCTTGAGCTGCGTGCACGGTTGTGGAAGGGTTGCCCACGATCCGGAAGTACTCCCATGGAGGCTCGGATCGGAATGCCAGTGAGCATTTGATCCTCCTGAATAGTACTCACTCCGAGAAACTAGGAGCACGTGGGTGCGTGCTCCTAATGCAAAAGACTAAGTTTATTTTCCGGGCACATAACTGAGATCCGCGCGATACGCTGCTGCTTCAGTAAACTGGTGGGCCGTGCAGTCGCGAACAGTCTTCTGGATCTGATCGGCCGTTTCCTTCCCATATGCATCATTGAGCACATCTGCCAGGGTTTTGGGTAATGGCGCGAAATCCGCCCAATTCTTTCGGGAATTAAGCAGAACAAACGTGGGTCCCTCACCTCCGTTGACCAACTGCAGCCAGCCACCGGTTTTGGGCCAGTCCGCTTGCTTGCCCAATGCATCATTCACCTTCTTTATTGCAGCAATGAAGTCAGGACCTGCTCCGGGGTGAAGAACGAAGACCGTCACCGCCGTGATGGGCGCAGGAGGTTGGTTCGCTGGGGCGAGGCTCATGTCCGAACGATATACATAGAAACCATTGCGGCCACTCTGGACGTAAGGGGTCAGATTTGTGGCTCCATCGGCAGTATCGGCCTTCCCCATGCGTGCCTCCCATTCGTCAAAGTCTTTCCAGGAGTGTCCGCACGAAGAAGTAACGTACATACCCGCGTTGTCGCCAGTTTCAATAGCAAAGGTGTTCCATGTCCACGTGTCTTTCTGGTCGCGATGGAACTGCATATGTTTTTTTCGTCCGGCTTCATACTGTTGACCCACACCGGGCTTTGGCATGGAGAAGTAAACGCGGCACACATTGTTGGCGTTCTGCGCATTGATTTCTTGCGTGTTCGATCCTGCACTGGAACCGGTTTGGGCTAAGGTCGAAGCTACATAAAGACAGCTCACAACCAAACCTGCTATTGGGATTCGCATGGCAAGCTCCTGTAGCGAGATTCTTTATCGGAGAAAATCTATGCTCGGCTATCCGCAATGTCAAAGGATGAGGTCGTGGGCATGCGGGCTGGGACGCTCCCTACAGCGGTTATCTTTCTCAGTGAGTGATCATTCGCCTTCCAACTCAGAGAACGCCGTAAGATACTGTGGGCGCCATTTCCTCGGATTGCGGTCGAGTGACGGGCAACTCTTCCCTAATTCGGTAAGGTAAGGGTTGCCGACCAATGGGATACGAAGCGAGATAAAATTCTTCCTCAACAGGGGGAGATTATGAAAGCCGGGATTGCTCGCAGAGACTTCCTGGCCAGCGCGGTCAAGACCGCCGCAGCTGTGACGTTATTGCCGCCGAAGGCCTGGGCATTTCCGGAGCAGTTGAAACGCCGGGGACCAGACAAGAAAGTCATCGTTGTCGGTGCGGGACTGGCTGGACTTTCGGCGGGCTTCGAGCTCACACAAGCGGGTCACGATATAACGATTCTCGAGGCCCAGACTCGTGCGGGCGGAAGAGCTTGCAGCATCCGCCAACCGTTTTCAGACGGCTTGTACGCTTGAAGCGGGCGCGACCGGGATTGCGGAGACGAACGACCTCACGTTAAAGTACGCCAGACTCTTCGGCCTACAACTGGATTCCTGGGATCCGCCACCGCAGTTGCAAGACATCCTGTTCACTCGCGGTCGTCGTGTACGCCGGACACGGGGCATTGAGCCAGATCTCCCATTTAATCTAACGCCGGAGGAAAAGAAACTCGGGCGCGTGGGACTTTTCAAGAAATATGCGGCCCCGGTGTATCCGGAGATCGGGGATATCACAGATCCAAACTGGCCGCCGGAGTCACTCTGGAAGTACGACCGAATATCCTACACCGATTTCTTGAGGAGCCGCGGCGCGTCTCCGGAAGCGATTGCCCGGATGTCGGTGTTTGGCATCTGGGGGGACGGATTGGACACAGTCTCTGCCTTGATGGTGCTGCGCGACGACGCCTCGTTTGAGTCCGCCCAGCATGACTACCACATTCGGGGGGAAATGACCTCCTCCCAAGAGCCTTCGCCGATCGCCTGAAGGAGAAGATTCTGTACGGCTCGCCTGTTGTCCGAATCGAGCATGACAATAGCGGAGTTCGGGTCGTAGTCAAGCAGGGAGCCGAGCATCACACGCTGACTGGAGACTTCCTCATTATCGCGATTCCATTCTCTGTGCTTCGACGGATTGATCTTTCACCGCGCTTTTCAGACGGAAAGCAGAAGGTGATTGAACAACTTCCCTATTATTCGGTGGCGCCATCAGCTTGCAGTCAAGAAAGAAATTCTGGATAGAGCAGGGCCTTACGGGTGATGTCTACGGGGATCTCGCCATAGGCAGCCTCAGGGAGATTTCTTTCGGTCAGCCAGGTCCGCGAGGGATTTTGCAGAACTACGCTGATGGACCGCAGGCGCGACAAATTTGCGCGATGAGCGAGCAGGATCGAATCAGTTTTGTGCTCGAGGAAACGGAGAAAGTACTTCCCGGAATAAGAGAGCATTTCGAAGGTGGCGTTTCGAAGTGTTGGGACGAAGACGAGTGGGAGCGTGGGGCGTCGTCGTGGTACCGACCTGGTCAGATGGAGGAGTTCTGGCCACATGTTGCGCGCCCCGAGGGGCGAGTCCACTTTGCTGGCGACCACACCTCACCATGGATTCGCTGGATGCAGGGTGCTCTATTTTCAGGGATTCGGGCGGCGCGTGAAGTAAACGAAGCCGTGAGCTAGTTTCAAGGCATGTCCGCGGCTACGTCGTCCTTTCGTTCGTTACATTCCTTCCTCTTTTACTTCCAAGGACAAACCGCCTCACCAGAACGACGTTTGTGTCTGGATGACGGACAAACCTTCCATAATCCGGGTAACGGAAGGGTTGCCGACAACACACCAGCCACGTCCGCGACACTACGGCAGAGAGCTGGGACAGAACGTCGATGTTCCTAAGCGGAAGATCACGTCAGCAGAGTTATGCTAACCTGACATCCGTCGAGGTATACGTTTCCGTCAGTTCCACGCTCAAACACCAACGTTGTCGGAACCCCTGTTTCTGGAAGTTCGTGAGCCTC
>JBKPEB010000073.1:0-69899 GCA_046728215.1 Acidobacteriota bacterium
CCACTGGGTGCCATCGTGGCGATGGAGAAAACGTTGTGAAAACGTTGTGGATACTCAGTGAATCACATCGTCGAGGCCGACAAGAAAGTGCTTGACTAACTCACTCAGATGTCTCGGATAACCAGAAATAGCTATAGGCCACGAGCCTCGGATAGAACCATGGTTGACTTTGAGTCGCCATTCGCTTGTCGCTCTCGCCAACTCGACGGCGCCGCTAGCTCACCAGAGGAGACTCATCAGAATGGGCACAAATCACACTTCTCCAGGGAAGCCTAATTCCAGTGGGCTGGATCTCGAGAAAACATCTCGCCTCCGGTCGAGGCAGAACTTTTTTCTTGACATCCCTTTTGATAGAACTCATTGACTGCGTAGTTGATGCAAACGCCTCTTAGCGAGAGCACTGCCGCGTAGATACCGTCCTAAGCGAACGAGTTGTCGAAACGAAGGCAGTACTGGAGCTGCAATGAGAGCCGCAATTGAAGGGTTCGCAAATCTGTGGCCGAGGAAGTCGCCCATCGGAGGCACAAATACCAGACCAAGACCCAGCAAGACAAAGCCCAACATCCCGAGAAACCCGTCTTCCAAGGGGCCAGACGTAGGCACTCCCAAAAGAGCGGATGCTAATTTTCCGCTAAGCGCTCCCGTCAGCGCGGCACTGAGCGCGTACACCAAAAGCAGCAAGATCGTGATGAATACAGAAGGAAACACCCAGGTATTCTAGTGCCGTCGCAACTAGGTTGATCTAATCGTTGGTACCTTGACCATCCGGCAAAACGTTAGCATGAAACGCGATGACCGGAGTTGAGCGGTAACGGCTCGGCTTTTGGCTAGAAATCCCCGTTCAAGATCGCTTTCACCTAAACCATAGGATTCCTCTCAGTCGCGCCTGCCACGTACTTGCGTGGACGGCCAGCGGAGGGTTGGCGATTGTCAATTGGCAAAACATCCCCATTTACACTCAAAACCCTACGCATGGCCGGGATTCTATGCGCGTACTCCCTTCACTGCCATTTGTTGAGTGTTGGCGTAAACTGCTGACGCTGCTAGTGGAGGCCTTGAATGAAAGGACTTTTGGCACTCATGATGTTTCTTGCGCCGCTAGCTTTCGCCCAGAGTCAGACAGCGAGTCCAACCGCTGCCGGGTGTGGCCCGGCGGAGGTTTTAAAGTACTAAGAGACCATCAGAATCACTCCGCTGGTCAGCCCGAAAGCGGAAAGGCACTCGTGTACCTCATTCAGGATGACACGCAGTTCCTATCATGGCCTCGACCGACCACGAGGGTCGGCATCGACGGTACCTGGGTCGGCGCTACGCAATCCAAGTCCTATTTCTATGTCTCTGTTGAACCGGGAGAGCATCGTGTGTGTGCCAGCTGGCAATCGTTCGTCGGTGCCGACGTGGCGCACAGCACAGCGGCAGTCCACCTGACCGCGGTGGCCGCACATACTTACTATTTTGTGGTGCGGAACTCCTATCAGTCTCAGCCATGAAACCCGGCCAACATCGAATTGGTTTCGGTAGACGATGCTCAAGGTCAGCTTCTCGACAGTGAATCTGCGTTCAGCACTTCTCGTCACAAGTGAGGCTAGTTTGATGTCACTTCATCCCCCAAAACTGGCGAGTTATTTGGTGTGCTCTGGCTTTCGCGATAGCTGTCGATACTCCCCCAGGTTAGCGTCCAAAGAACGGACGCGAACCTGGGGTACCGTCGGGCTAGCCGACGTCTTCGCTCCAGCCTTCCAGTGTCTTCTTCACAAGCGCCATGAACTGGTCGGCGACGGCGCCGTCGATTAGGCGGTGATCGTAGCCGAGAGTCAGGTGCACGACAGAGCGGACGGCGATTGAGTCGTTGCCGTCGTTGTCGGTGATGACCATGGGCTGCTTCGTAATCCCGCCGACGCCCATGATGGCGGAGTTGGGCTGGTTGATGATGGGCAGGCCGAACACGGCCCCGAATTGGCCGGGGTTGGTGATCGTAAAGGTCGAGCCTTCGACGTCGGTGGGCATGAGTTTTTTGGAACGGGCGCGCTCGCCGAGGTCGGTGATGCCGCGCTGCAATCCCAGAAAATTCAACTCGTCGGCATTCTTCAACACGGGAACGATTAATCCCCAATCCAGCGCGACCGCAATGCCGGTATTCACATGCCGGTGATAGCGGATGCTGTCCCCATCGAGTGAAGCATTGACGATGGGATACTGCTGCAGGGCGATGATGGCGGCGCGCACGAAGAACGGCATGAAGGTGAGCCGGGCGCCATTGCGCTGCTCGAAACTGTTCTTCAGCTTGTTGCGCAGGTTGACGATGCGGGTCAAGTCCACTTCAAACATGCAGTGAACGTGAGCGCTGGTGCGGCGCGATTCGATCATGCGCTGCGCGATGATCTTGCGCATCTGGCTCATGGGAACGACGTCGCCCGGAATCGCGACTGGGGCAGGAGCGGGACGCGGTGCGGGTGCGGTCGAGCTCGGACGAGCAGTCTGCGGCGCACCGTCAGCTTGAGCCACAGGTGGAATCTGAGGCGCCGCCGCCGGGCCTTTCTCGATGAAAGCCATGATGTCTTGCTTGGTGATGCGGCCGCCGAGTCCGGTGCCGGCGACCTGCGCGAGATCGACATTGTTCTCGCGAGCGATTTTTCGTACCAGGGGAGACGAGCGAACATCTTCATCGTGCGTTTCCGTTTCGCTGGCAGCGGGGGCCGCAGGAGCGGACTGCTTGGGTGGGGGCGCCGCTGCTGGAGCCTCGGCCTTCTTCGCCGGCGCGGCGGCGGACTCGCCATCGCCGGCAATCGTGCCAACGATCGTGTTCACCTGGACGGTGTTGCCCTCGGTGACCATGATTTGCTGCAGCACACCGGACGCGGGCGCAGGAATTTCCGCATCGACCTTGTCGGTCGAGATCTCGAACAAAGGCTCATCGCGCTGAACCTTGTCGCCGGGCTTCTTCAGCCACTTGGTAATGGTCCCTTCAAAAATCGATTCGCCCATCTGGGGCATGATGACGTCAGTCGGCATAATTTCCTTCCCGGCCACCCACTAGGATGAATTTCGGGCCAGACACAAATCCCTATTATATAGGCGGACGACAGGTCGACACGCAGGTAGACCCGGCCCGCGGCGGCTGCGCATAACTCCTATCACGGCAGCACGAGTTCAGTGCTTGTCGTGGTCGTCGTGATCTTCATGCCCATGATGCTCGTCGCCCTCACCCGCGGGTGGCGCCACACCAAATGCGTTTTTCCAGTATTCCTGTGCAGGAGCGGGCAACTTCTCGATGTGTGACAAAAAGATGGTGACCTTCCACATGTCCTGGTCGCTGAGAACCTTCTCCCAGGCCGGCATGCCCGTGTAGCGGATTCCGTTGCGGATCACAAAATAGTTGTGCGATTCGGGGTCGTCCGGGGGATGCAGCACCAGTTGGGGAACGGGCGGGTAAAACGAATTGGCCTGAAGGGAGGGTTTCCGGTCGAGGCCGCCGTGGCACCCGGCGCAATTCATTGTGTACAGCTTCATGCCGTCAATCAGATTTTCGGGCGAGGGCAACACCGGGCTGGTGGCGTTGCCTGCGTGTTTGTCCACGTAAGCGTCGACCGCGCTCATGGCCAAGTGTTGTTCCCATCGGGGAGGTTGCGCGTTGGCGGGAGTGGGAATGAATCCGAGCAAGGCTGCCCCTACGCCGCCCAGAATCAGCACGGCCAGGGTGACGATCACACCAAGGATAAAGTTGCGCATGAAGCCTCCAGATACTATGAACGGGTTTCGTCGAATTGCGCAGCGACCATCAGAACGGAGAGAAGCAGGATCCCAGTGCTGCCGACTAAAGAACCTCTATCATAAACGACTTGGGGCATGCTCGACGAGTGGGCCGGGGAAAAGCGCTTAACCGCAAAGATCGCCAAGAACGGCCGCAAAGATCGCCAAGAGACTCTGAGAGCTCAAATCGCCACTGCGCGCCGTTTTCATTTAGACGCTTATCTCGTTGCGAATTAGTACGCCAACAGCTTGCGAACTTCCCGAATCACGTCGCTGACTTTCGGCAGGAAATACTCTTCCTGGGGAGGCGAAAATGGGACGGGCGTATCGAGCGCGGTCAGGCGCACGATAGGCCCGTCCAAGTGATCGAATGCCTCTTCGTTGATGATGGCGCTGATCTCTCCTGCGATCCCGCCCGTGCGCACGTCTTCGTGGACGATCAGGGCTTTGTTCGTGCGGCGCACGGTTTCGGCGATGGCATCGCGGTCAAGCGGCGAGAGCGTTCGTAGATCGATAATTTCGAGTTCGATCCCCTCCTTACTTAACAGTTCAGCAGCTTCCATAGCGACATGCACCATTGCGGCATAGGTGATGACGCTCAGATCTCGTCCCTCGCGGGCAACCCGCGCCTCGCCTAGCGGAACGATGAAGTCGTCGGCCGGAACATCTTCTTTAATGCGCCGGTACAGATACTTGTGTTCGAAAAAGATAACCGGATTGTTGTCGCGGATGGAAGCCTTGATCAAGCCCTTGGCATCGTAAGCCGTGGCCGGACAGACAACCTTGAGCCCGGGTGTGTGGACGAAGTACGCTTCCGGATTCTGTGAATGGAACGGGCCGCCATGAACGTTGCCGCCGCTGGGACCGCGGATCACGATGGGCGCGGGCGCTCCCCAACGATAGTGAGCCTTCGCGACCATGTTGGTGATCTGGTTAAAGGCGCATCCGATGAAATCCATGAATTGAAATTCGGCAACGGGACGCATACCGGTGAGCGCGGCGCCAAAGGCGGCTCCGACGATAGCGGATTCGGCAATAGGAGTGTCGATGACGCGCTCCGGCCCGAAGCGGTCGATGAATCCGTCGGTGACTTTGAACGCGCCGCCGTAAATGCCGATGTCTTCGCCAATGCAGAACACGGCAGGATCGCGTTCCATTTCTTCCCAGATTCCCTGGCGGATGGCTTCGAGATAGGTGAGGGTTGGCATGTGGGCTGGCTGCTGGCTCCTAGCTGCCGGCGCGTAATCTTCTCAGATTACGTTCTTCCTGGCGGTGGTAACGCCACTTTCGAGAACTTTTTCAGAACTCTCCATTCCTGTCATCCCGAGCGAAGTCGAGGGACCTTGTGCGCTCTCATCGGAGCGAAGCATACACGATGAGTTACTTCAAGTGCACCGCAGCGTCAGTACGCCGTGTCGGTGAAATTCTTTCGGTTCGCGTTTTCGGTGCCGCGTACTTCGGCTTGATTTCGTGGCACGATGGATCGCAGTACGGTCTACCGGTTGCACTCTCCGGTTCCGGCATGGGTGAGGCTACTGCAAATTCGCGATCGGCTTCGAGTTGTGCCTCGACGTCGGCGATCAGCTTTTCGTTCTCTGTGCCCGTGAGCCACTTCTTCACTTTCACCAGATAGTTTTCAAATCGAGCAATCGGGTCGCGTTTCTTCCAGTACTCAAAAAGAGGCTTGGGAACGTACTCCGCGGCGTCGTGAATGGCGTGGCCTTTCATGCGCATCATCTTGGCTTCGATAAGCGTCGGCCCTTCGCCCCGGCGGGCGAGCTCGCAAGCTTCGTGGGCGGCGTCATAGACTTGGCATGCATCGGTGCCGTCGACGATGACGCCCGGGATGCCGTAGGCGATGGCGCGCTCGGCCAGATCTTCCACCCGAAATTGCATGTCGACGGGCGTCGAGTATCCCCACAAATTGTTCTCCACGAACAGCACCAGCCCGAGATTCTGCACGGCGGCGAAGTTTATTCCTTCATAGGTCACGCCCGTGGACTGGCCACCGTCACCGATGTAGGTCATCACAGCAATATTCCTGCCTTGCATGCGCGCGCCCAGGGCAACGCCAGCGAGAACGGGGATCAGGTCACCGAGCGTCGAGATGGGCGCGACGACATTGCGTATCTCGATGTCACCGAAGTGGGAAGAGGCATCGCGACCTTTGGTCGGTGAACCGGCTTTCGCCATGTATTGCATCATGATGTCGCGTGGCGAGAAGCCGCGGACGAGCAACGATCCTTGGTTGCGGATCATCGGGCCTAGCCACTCTTCGGGCTGCAACGCGTAGGCGGATGCGCACGAGCAGGCTTCCTGCCCGAGACCGAAATACACTCCGCCGACCACTTTACCCTGTTTGTAAAGATTTTCGAGCGCTGCTTCCATCTTGCGGTTGAGCAGCATCCAGCGGTAAATCTCGATGGATTGTTCGCGGCTGAGATATTTCGACTCGCGGATCGGCGGCACGGGCGCGTTCAGAGTGCCGGAAACTTCGTAGCCTACGGTGTCTCCGTCGCGCACCTGGCGCAGTTCGAAGCGCGGTCTTTCGAGGCGGTAGTCGAGGATGCTGTAGGAACGCTGGGAACTCAGCGATCGCGATGGTGGGTGCGATGCTTTGTGATTCGTCCCGGATCGCACGGCTTTCTGCTTGGTCTTTTTGCGCATCGCAAGTCTTCAAAATCTTAAACCACGGAGGACACAGAGGAAACGGAGGAAGACTCGCGCTTACTCTATGAACCTCAGCGTTCCCTGCGGTAAAGCAAGGTGTTGAACTCCATCCTCAGGCCCAGTAAATTTCATCTTCTTTATGAAGCTTGCGCAGTTCTTCCGGTGGGCGAGCGGGCACGCCCGTCTTTTCGTTGAGTAGCGCATCCAGGGATTCGAGCCACAATACCTGGCTATGGTAGACGCTGCCGAAATTGCGCGCGACGGAATGAGCTACGTCTTGAAGAGGCAATTGTCTTCCTAACTCTTTCTCTATGGAAGTGACAGGCTTGTTCGCAATGCCGCAGGGAACGATGAGATCAAAATAGCTGAGATCGGTGTGCACGTTAAGAGCGAAGCCATGAGATGTCACGCCGCGCGATATATGGACGCCGATCGCAGCAATCTTGCCCTGCTCCTTTATATTGCGGTCGTTCGGTGCGCCTTGACCAGCAGGGACGCCCGATTCTCCACCAACTGTGTGCCCGTCGGCGGTGCTCCATACGCCCGTGAGCCCCTTCACCCTTTCTGCTGGAATGCGGAAGTCGGCACACGTGCGGATCAGAACTTCTTCCAGGCGCCGCACATATTCGATCACGCCCAGCGTCTTACGCCGGCCTTCATCAGCAGGGAATCCGCGCAGGTCGAAAATTGGATAGCCGACCAACTGTCCGGGGCCATGGAACGTCACGTCCCCGCCGCGGTCGCACTCATAGATCTCGACTCCGCGCCGCGACAACTCTTCCTCTCCCGCGACAATGTTCGCCCTCTCCGCATTGCGCCCCAGCGTGATAACCGGGGTGTGTTCCAGCAGGAGCAGGACATCGCTGATCCGTCCGTCTTTGCGCAGGTCGACGAGCCCCTGTTGCAGACGGAGCCCGGTGGCGTAGTCGAGGGTTCCGAGTTGGAGAACTGAGATCATGCACGCATTGAGTAATTAGGTAATTAGGTAATTGGGTAATTTGAAAAATCACTTCGAACCGCCTGCTCGGCAAGCTTTTCAAATTGCTTAATTACTCCATTTCCCAATTTCTCAATCCTCCTCATGCATTAATCGCCATCCCATACACACTATTCGATGCATCCAGCATCGCCTCCGCCAAGGTTGGATGCGCGTGGATCGTCCACATCAAATCCTCAACCGTGGCTTCAAGTTCCATGGCGGCCACCGCTTCGGAAATCAGTTCCGTGGCTTGCGGCCCGATGATGTGGACGCCCAGAATCTCGCCGTACTTTGCGTCGGAGACGATCTTGATAAAGCCCTCGTGCTGCCCGACGATCGACGCACGCGAATTCGCCGTGAAGGGAAACTTCCCGACCTTGACGTTGTAGCCCATTTCCCTCGCCTTCGCCTCGGTCAGTCCCACACTGCCGATTTCCGGATGGCAGTACGTCGCGTTCGGAATTTTGCGCGGATCGATGGGCTTGCCCTCCTTGTTCGCGATTTTGGTCACCGCCACGATGCCTTCCATCGCGCCCACATGCGCCAGTTGCGGTGTGCCCAGCACGATGTCACCGATTGCGTACACACCCGGCTCACTCGTTTCCAGCCATTCGTTGACCTTGATGAAGCCGCGGTCAGGCTTGATTTTCGTCTTCTCCAGCCCGACGTTCTCCGTGCCCGGCTTGCGGCCCACCGCGATCAGGATTTTCTCTGCCTCGATCTTCTGCGGCTTGCCGTCGACACTGAACGTCACGGCCACGCCTGACTTTGTCTTCTCGATCTTCTCGACTTTTGCCGATGTGTGAAAGTTGATCCCGCGTTTTCGATACACCCGTGCTAGCTCCTTCGAGACTTCTTCGTCCTCCACCGGCACCAGCCGGGGCAGCATTTCGAGAATCGTCACTTCGGCATCGAAGGAGCGGTAGATCGAAGCGAACTCCACCCCTACGGCCCCCGCCCCCACCACGATCAGCGATTTGGGGACGTCGTTGAGGCTGAGGACTTCGATATTGGTCAGCACGCGGTCGTCCGGCTCCAGTCCAGGGATCATGCGCGCCTCCGATCCCGTCGCCAGAATCACGTTCTTCGCCTTCACCGTTGACGTCTTTCCGTCCGCGCCCTTCACCTCCACGCTGAGCACACCGTTCTGCCGGCCTGCGGTAAGCTTTCCGTAGCCCTTGATGATCTCGACTTTGTTCTTCTTCATCAGAAATTCGAGACCCTTGGCATGTTTGGTGACGATCTTTCCTTTGCGGTCCTGTACCGCCGCCCAGTTCAAGTTTCGCGAGTCGACGCTTTCAATCCCGAATTCTTTCGCGTCTTTCAGCTGATCCCACAACTCCGCATTGAACAACAGTGCCTTCGTGGGGATGCACCCAACATGCAGGCATGTTCCGCCCAGTAGTCCGTCTTTTTCAATAAGTGCCGTCTTTAACCCGTATTGTCCAGCGCGAATCGCGGCTGTGTAGCCCGCCGGTCCGCTCCCGATAATTGCAACGTCGTAAATGGTCTCCGCCAAATGAGTGCTCCCTCACAGGTAAGAATAACGATATAGACCCAAATAGCTGATTCTACGACAGGGGAAAAGGATTCGCGACCGGGGATGAGCGATAGGAAGGGCTTCTTCACCACAGAGTCACAGAGACACAGAGAAAACCATGTAGATGGTCTTTGTTCTTTGACAGACGGGAAATGACAGAAGCGCGATAAAGAGGTTGGCTTCGTTTTGTTTCTTCCTCTGTGTCTCTGTGACTCTGTGGTGAATTGGGCTGATGCGATTCGCAGAAGAAAACGCTACCCCAGGAGCCGGGCCGCTTCCTTCGCGTAATACGTAAGGATGATGCTCGCGCCCGCACGCCTGATCGATACCAGCGACTCCATCATCACTCGTTCGCGGTCAATCCAGTTGTTGCGCGCGGCGGCTTCGATCATCGCGTACTCGCCCGACACCTGGTAGGCCGCCAGCGGCGCATCGAATCGCTCGCGGGCTGCGGCGATTACATCGAGGTAAGGCATGGCCGGCTTGACCATGATCATGTCCGCGCCTTCTTCCAGGTCGAGTTCGATCTCGCGCATAGCCTCGCGGATGTTGGCGCCATCCATCTGGTAGGAGCGCCGGTCGCCGAACTGCGGCGCTGAATCCGCGGCTTCGCGAAACGGACCATAGAAGCCGGAGGCAAACTTCGCCGCATACGAAAGGATCGGCGTGTTCGTGAGACCTGCCGCGTCGAGCCCTTTACGGATCGCCGCGACCCGGCCGTCCATCATGTCGGAAGGCGCGATGATGTCGACGCCTGCCTGCGCCAGCGAAACCGAGGTCCGTGCCAGCAGCTCGAGCGTCGCGTCGTTGACAATCTCGTATTCCGTGGTTGCTGCGGGCGGTGCGGCTACAGCGGCCCCTAGTGACTGCGGTGCTGCCTTCACGATGCCGCAATGCCCGTGCGACATGTACTCGCAAAGGCAAACGTCACCCATCACGATGGCATCGGGCACTTCACTCTTGATGGCGCGGGCTGCCTGCTGCACGATTCCCTCATTCGCCCAGGCTCCGGTCGCGACCTCGTCTTTCTTTTCCGGCAAGCCGAACAGGATCACCGAGGGCACGCCCAACGTGCGCGTTTCGCGCACTTCCTTGACGACTTCGTCCACTGATAGATTGAATACTCCGGGCATAGAGCGTACTTCCTTGCGCACTCCCTTTCCCGGGCACACAAAAAGCGGGTAGACGAAATTTTCAGGGCTGAGGCGAGTCTCGCGCACCATGGAACGCAGAGGTTCGTTCTTGCGCAAGCGGCGAAGCCGAGTGACGGGGAACGCCATAAGCCGATTCTAGCAAAGCGAGCGCCCGCACCTCCCGCAAAATGCAGCCCACCGGACGGATTCCGAAAGTCACTGGTCGCTGTGACGGGCGTCACCGACGGTTCGGACCTGGGCCCCGTTAGAGTGGGACAAGGTAGGGAAACTCGCTAGGCAGGCGTTTCCTGTGCCGAAAGGCAGGCACCCAAACATTGGGGGGTACTTCCGTAATTCGGATACGCCCCGCTGTAACCTTCGAACACGCCCGGTGAACTCATACACTAATGGGACGGATGTCTGTATCTCGAAAAGGCGGGTTTGCGGGAATCGCGGCGCTGACCGTGGCCGTGGCGGCCTCGGAGTTGCTGGTACCACGCGGCCCGGCCCTCACTGAATTCGGCGATGTGCTCGCGCTGATCATGCTCGGCGCGGCGTCGTTCGCGTTTCTTTGGAATGCGGTGACCCGACGGGAAGCACGTGTTTTCTGGTCGCTGCTCGCTTTCGGGGCCTTTCTCTGGTCTGTGAACTCGAGCATCTGGTTGTATTACGAAGTTATTCTCCGCCGCGAGCTTCCGGAACCCTGCATCGGCGACGTCATCCTCTTTATTCACATCATTCCGGTCATGGCCGCCGTTGCTCTTCTCCCGCACCGGCCCAAGGGGGATCGTAAGGCGTCGCTTAACGCCATCAACTTCTTGATGGTCCTGATCTGGTGGATCTTTCTGTACGCCTTCATCGTGTTTCCCGATCAGTACGTGAAGCTGAACGTGTCGGTCTACAGTCGGAATTACGACCTTTTGTACCTGCTCGAAAACCTGGTCCTGGTCTTCGTGCTGGGAATGGCGGCCGCTTCTACGCGCGGTAACTGGCGCAAGATCTACTGGAATCTGTTTGTGGCCAGCGCTCTTTATACGCTTGGCTCTGAGACCATCAATGCGGCCATTGCGCGCAATCAGTACTACAGCGGAAGCATTTACGATCTCATGCTGCTGATTTCCGCCGGCTGGATGGTCTGGACCGCTGCTTCGGCGCGGCATTTTGATCTCACGGTCGAGGCTCGTGAAGTTCATGCAGAACGATGGGTGAACCTGGCTCCGCGGCTGGCGATGATCGCCATTTTGTCGCTGCCGCTCCTTGGCCTTTGGACGCTGTCCGTCCCAGACACGTCGCCGGAGTTACGAAATTTTCGGCTCGTATCGACCATGTGCGCCATTCTTGTGCTAGGGGTCTTCGTATTTCTGAAACAGGTGCTCTTAGACCGACAGCTCATCCGGCTGCTCGATGAGTCGCGCCATAGCTACGAGAATCTCCAACGATTGCAGAATCAACTGGTACAAAAGGAAAAACTCGCCTCACTCGGACAGCTGGTTGCCGGAGCAGCTCACGAAATCAACAATCCGCTGGCAGCCATTCTTGGATACTCGGAGCTGCTGGCGGCTCAGTCGTCACTCCACGGTGAACAGGCGGCCATGGCACAGAAGATCGGGCAGCAGGCCCGGCGCACCCGCGATCTGGTCGCCGATCTACTGAGCTTCTCGCAACAAAGCTCGTCGGAGAAGTCGCTGACCGACGTAAGCAGCCTGGTGCAACGCGCTCTGCAGATGCACGACGTGCAGATTCGCGGAAAGAACATCCGCGTGGAATCGATTCTGGAGCCGGGCCTGCCGCGTATCTGGGGCAACAGCAACCAGCTTCTGCAGACCTTTCTGCACCTGACGGAAAACGCGATCGACGCGCTGAACGAAGTCGGCGGTGGAGCCCTGCTGGTCACCGCGCGTCACAAGGACGGCGAAGTGACCGTTGAATTCTCGGACTCCGGTCCAGGCATGGCCGATCCGGGACGCGTTTTTGATCCCTTCTACACCACCAAGCCAGTTGGCAAAGGGACTGGTCTTGGCCTTAGCGCTTCTTATGGCGTCGTGCAGGATCATCAAGGCCACATAACCTGCCGGAACAAGCCGGGCGGCGGCGCGAGCTTTACGCTGCGCTTCCCGGCAGCGGGTCAGGCCGCCGCCGCCGTCCAAGCGGGCAACTAAGTACGCGGAATCCGGCCTTTCTCCATCTTCCCACGCTCTCAATTTGCATAGCTCATCCCGGTGCTGCACTACTCGTTGTCATCTCGAGTGAAGTGAGGCAGAGCCGAACGAAGTCGAGAGACCTTGCGTTTTCCACGCGCTGCCCTAAAAGCGTCCAAGCCCCTCGCAAGCCATCCTGTTCCTGTACCATATTTTCGGAATGCCTCTCACCCACACGAGTGCGCGCGTGCTCGAATTCGAATCCTTGCGCGATCTGCTGTGTGCCTACGCCTCGTCTCCTCTCGGCGCGGGACGCATTGCAGCACTGGCTCCGTCGCAGGACCGCGAGTGGATTGAGCAGCAGCATCAACTCACCAGCGAGATCCGGGAGTTCCGCCGTGTGGGGGGGCGCTTCGAATTTTCTGGGCTGTTGGATGTCGCGAAGCTGATCGAAAAGTCCCGCATTGCGGGCGCAGTACTGGAGACCACCGAAATTCGCGACGTAATCCTGATCGTCGATCGAGCGGCGGAATGGCGCGAGATCGTGCTCAGTCCTCCGGCCGCCATGAAGGAGTGGACGGCAGTTTCGGCTCTCTCCGCTGCCATCGCGGACTTCACGAATTTCCTGCAAGCGTTCCGTAACAAGATTCAGCCGGACGGCACCCTCGAAGACCGCGCCTCGCCCGAACTGGCACGGATTCGCCGCGAGATCGACAAGCAGAAACGCGCCATCCAGGAATCGCTGCGTGGATATCTGCGCCGCCTCGCCGAAGGCGGCACGGTGCAGGATGAGCTCGTTACCATCCGGGGCGAGCGCTTTGTGATTCCGGTCAAGATCGAGCAGAAAAGGCGAGTGCCCGGCGTGGTGCACGGCTCCAGTTCCAGCGGGCAGACCGTTTTCGTCGAGCCGATCGAGACCATCGAGCAGAACAACGACCTGGTCCGTCTGCTCGACGAAGAGCAGGCCGAGATTCATCGCATCCTGCTCGAGATGACCCGCCGCATCGGCGACAGCGCGCAAGAAATTCGCAGTGCGGCCGAAGCCCTGGGTGAACTCGAACTGCAGTTCGCCAAAGCGCGTTTTGCAGAAGACTACGCGTGTGTAGCGCCGGTGATGACGCGAACCGCGCCGATGGCCCCCGTAGCGCCGGCGTCCCCCCCGGCAGTCGGGGCGGCGTCCCGCCGCCCCCCCGAAGCCGAATCCAGGCCCGCGCCGCTCATTCTTCACAAGGCCCGCCACCCGCTCCTCGAACGCAACCTCAAGGGTAAAGGTGGCAGCGTCGTGCCTATTTCGATCGAACTCGAAGGTGATCGCCGCCAACTCGTCATCACCGGGCCGAACACTGGCGGCAAAACCGTTACCCTCAAGACGGTAGGCCTGCTGGCGCTCATGGTGCAGTCGGGCATCCCTGTGCCGGCCGATCGCGGCGAGTTCCCGATTTTCGACGCGGTGCTCGCTGACATCGGGGACTATCAATCGATCGAGCAGAACCTCTCCACGTTTTCGGCGCACGTTACCAACATCGACTTCATCTCGCGTACAGCGACCCCTCAGTCACTGGTGTTGCTGGACGAACTCGGTTCCGCCACCGACCCTGAGGAGGGCGCGGCTCTCGCCGTCGCCATCGCCGATCACTTCCGCAGGATCGGCGCTATCACCGTGATCTCTACTCATCACACGTCGCTGAAAGTCTACGGCGTGAATACGCCTGGGGTCTTGAACGCGGCGGTTGGCTTTGACGAGCGAACCCTGCAGCCGACCTACGAATTGCGCGTGGGAGTTCCCGGTGCCTCTGCCGGCATCAACATTGCGCAACGTCTGGGTCTCAATCCGGAGATTATCGGATCGGCGCGAACTCGCATCAGCACCCAGGCGCAGGATATCGCCCGCTTCCTGGACCGTCTGCATGCGGATCTTCGGGAAGCCGAGGCTGAACGCCTACGCCTCCGTGCTCGTGAAAACGATCTGGAACAAGAAAAGGACCGTCTGGCCGCGGAAGGCAAGAAAGAGCAACAGGCGAAAGTGCGCGAGATGGAAAAGAAGCTCGATGTCCTGTTCAAAGACTTCGAATACCATGCGCGCGAAACCGTGAACGCAATTCAGGACCGCGCTGCGGCTCAGAAGCTCTCGAAAGATGCCGAGCGCCGCATCGCCAAGTTGCGTCGAGAATTTCGCGAGCAGTTCGATTCCGCCGTCGTTGCCCACTCCACCGGCGCCGATCGGGGCGACCCGAATGCGCAGCCGACGCTGGTTAAACACGTGTCCGAGGGTGACACCGTGAAGCTGAAGTCGGTGGGTCGCCCGGGAACGGTGACCCGCCGTCTCGACGATCAGCATTTTGAGGTCGAAATTGGCGCGATGAAGATGAAGATCGCGCGCAACGACATTGCCGAGGTCATCACCCGCGCTGCCGATTCACCGGTGGCCGCGGCCCGAGCGCGCGGAATTTCAGTATCCCTGGGCCGCGCCGACTCGAACGTGCCGAGCGAAATCAACGTGATCGGCCGCACCGTCGACGAAGCCACCGACGAAGTGGAAAAATTTGTGGACCGCGCATTTCTGGCCGGATTGCCCCGCATCCGCGTCGTACACGGCAGCGGCATGGGCATCCTCCGCAAAGCGCTTCGACAATTCCTGCAGAAGCATCCCCATGTCGCCTCAGTCACAGAGCCTCCGCAGAACGAAGGCGGAGGCGGCGCAACCGTTGTGGAGTTGCGAGTCTAGCGTGTATTCGATCGGTCTCGAACAGAGCACGCAAGTGGGCTGACGCTGTTGGCGAGAAGCCGAGCCGATCAACGGCTGCCTTGCTTGCGCCACCAGCTCGATTCCCGCAAACTCGACGAGAGCGGCCCTTTGCGATCGGCCTCGGAGAGTTGCAGCTCGCGCGGCTCGGCTTCGTGCTCCAAATGTTCCTTATCGACTTCGGGTAGCGCTGTTTCCCGTTCCACCGACGTGTCGTGAATGGCGGCTCCTTTTTCGTCCACCAGCGGAATCACAATCCGCAGCGCTTCGATCTCATGTCGCAAGCGCGCGCAGTCCGCTTCCTTCTGCTTCAACACTTCATAGATGTCTCTCACTGCCAGCTCCCATCAGTCTCTGGGAAAAAGACTGTCACAGTATTTTGACGAAGCAACTGCGAGCTAGCGTACCTTTCCAGGCGCGCACGCGAAATACAGAGTCCGCTCTAGAAACGGCAAAACTCCCACAGAGAAAAGGGCATAGCAGCATGAAAATCAAGGACTTGCAAAAATGCACGACTGCAAACTTGAAATTCGGGAAAGAAAAAAGGGCTCGCGCACTACGCGAGCCCCGCATCGTTGGCGTCGTGGCACTCCTCAACCCAGAACGATTGCGATTGATCGAACGACTGCCGTCAATGGAGAAATCCGGGTGCAACTACGCGCGCAGCTTCCTGCGCACCAGGCCAGCCATACCGAATAATCCGGTCGCGAGCAGACTCAGCGTTCCCGGCTCCGGCACTTCGGAACAGTGCGTGTACCCAATGAACTCCTGCGGACCATAACCCGGTCGCGCACCGATCGCTGTGTACACCTTCAGCCCTTTGAAAGCGCTGTTCGGTGCTTGCGCCGCGAGCCCGAGGTACTGGGCCATGATCGCCTGCACGGCTGCTTCACTGCTACCGTTGTTCTGTCCACTGAACAGCGCCCATACGGCCGAGTTGCCGAGCGACGCGTTGATCGTTCCATTAAACACGCCGAGGAAGATCAGTCCTGCGGCCTTGTAGTCGAGCAGCGCCGTGCCGCTGGTTCCGAACATGCCCCCCTGAAGAAGGCTGTGCGCGTCGGCATTCCAGGTCTGGCCGAACGAGATGTGGTTGTTGAATGCGTCACACATCATCGGGGTCAGCGTGCTGCTGCCGTTGATCGAGAAATTGTAAGGGTAGGCATAGACTCCGGTGGGCGCGACATTGCCCGGGCCAACGTTGACGAACTTCAGAGATACCGGGTTCGCGAATGCCTGTCCGGCCAGCAGGCATGCGGCGATGATGACGAGTGCAAACTTGCGAGTGGCGCCCATGAATCCTCCGTAAGTCCGGTGAAGCGGCGAACTGCTCATGCTCACCACCGACACTACGGCCTAACGGACAGGGCCACAATTGCCCGTATGTCACCACTGACGGGTACGCGGGTAATCAGCAGATGGTTACCTGATTAAGTCCAACGAAGAGAAGTATTTCGCGGTCCGTTCATGATGGACGCGACGCATCCTAAAACGGAGGCATGCGAAATTGAGTGGTCGCTCTCGCCACGGGTACGCACTTCGGAGGCGGGGCCCCACGCCTGCAAGCGTCCGCGCGTTCTGCTTGGGAGCCTATGGCGAAAAGAGCGGCCCTGCGGCCCCACCGTATGGCGCCTCAGCCTCTTAACCGCTGCACCTCGTAATGCAGCTGAACGACGCCGTCCGGAAATTGTTGTACACCGAGCAAGCGGAGCGGCACTTCACGGTGCCTCGGTGCGAGAAGCGGAATCCCTTTCCCGATGAAGGTTGGCACGACCGTGATGATGAACTCGTCAATCGCGGCCTCGTCCAGGAAGGACGCGATGATCTCTCCTCCGCCCATCATCCACACGTTCTTGCCAGTTTGCGTGCGGAGTCGTTCGACAAAGGCGCCGATGGGCTCGGTGACGAAGTGGACGCCCGCGGGCACAGAAGCAGGCGGCGGCCGCCGAGAGAACACATAGTGCACGGCATGTGCACTGAAGCGCGCGCCCATCTCCAGGCTACGGTCGAAGGTCTTGCGGCCAAGGATCTTGGCATCGGTGGAGCGCTCGAATTCCGGCAGACCGTAGAAGCCTTTTGGAGCTGGCCGTTCCGTCAGCCAATCGAGATTGCCATCGGGTCGAGCCACGTAGCCGTCCGCGCTCGTCGCAATGTTGACGATGATTTTTCGCTGGAGCACGACCCCGCCACCCATGTCCGCCTTTCGAGACGCAACGCCCTCCAAATCATCCGGCCCGGGTCCGTCAAGTATAGTATTGCCGATATATTTGGCGTTGTCCGTTGAGGTTTTTGGGAACGTGACGAGGTTCACGCTCGCTGCGCGAGGGTACCGCTCTTCATGCCTTGTGTTCATTTGCCGTCTTACCAATCCCGCTTCGCGTCGTGGGGCGACGATCATTGAGCGGCAGCGAACTCTTGACAGCATGGATGGTTAATCACAGAGTCATCGCACCTGATTGACCCCTCCCCCCACCGGTTTCATGATCCACCCTCGTCCTCGTCTCTGACCGAACTCGGCCCAACAATCCCATAATGCCGAGCGCAAGCCTCAAGCTTGTGTCTTCAAGGATTTGTATCTTCCCCAACTGTCCGCGAAGGAGATCGATCTATGAAGCGAACGCTGATCATCAGCGCCCTCGTGCTCGTCGTTGCTTTTCCTGTTGTACTCGCCAGCCCTCCCAGCGGCCCGGTGATGGATCCGGAAATCAGCGCGATCCTTAGCAATGTCGATGCGAACCGCATTTTCAACACTGCGCAGGCTCTGCAGAATTTCAGGACGCGGCAGTCCTGCTCGGACCAACCCGAGCCCGGACACGGCGTCACGTTGCGAATATCACCCCGACCTATGCGTCGCGCATTGCGCAAGTGATGGCATCAGTCGCAGCCAGCCTTGCCCGTGCTCCCGGCGCACCCCAGGAATTCAATGCCCGCGGCAGTGCAACGCAAGGCGTGAGACTCAGCTTCGAACGGCCTGAAGATAGCCGTGTCGATCACTTCGTTGTAGCCGCCCGTTCGGTGAATGAAAACTTCTATCGCCAGCGCGTTGTGATCACACATCCTGGCGATTCCATCACACCGCAAACCCTCGGCTTCAATCCGGGCGACAGCTTCTACATCTCCGTCGCCTCGGTCGATAAACAAGGACACGAGTCGCTCTTCGCATATCCGGAGGTGCGTTGCGACGCGACCACGTGCGCCATTCCCAGTTATGCCTTCGACGTAACCGCACCGTTGCCCATGCCGCCACCACCTCCGCCCGACCACGACAACGATGACGACTAGAACCGGTGGCCCAGGTTCGCGTCCATTTTTTGGACGCTAACTTGGGTTCCCGATTGGCGCCGGGTTTGGATTGGAAGTTGAATCGTCGATTGATTTCGAGAAGCTGTAGCTCACCAGGAACCTTGGCGCCCTATCCTGATACGGTGCTGTCTGATAGCTCCACACCAGGATAGGGAACGCGCATGTGCGCCAAGGTTTCTAAGTGCTCCAGGCTCTTTACCTTCCCTCCGGGATGCCCGCAGCGAACCACACTGGCGATGCCCCGCCGTTGCGGATTAGCAGAACCGGCGTGTCGCAGGTCCCAGTCAGCGCCGGAGACAACAGAGCGTTGATCCGGAAGTCCCCGTCGGCGTCGAGGGCCACGCGATTGGTATCGTGCTCCGTCGCCGAGGCGGCGGCCCCGCAGAACAGCGAGGCGAAAACGCTCGCGCCCGCATTCGTTCCGATGCCATTGCCCGCAGCCAGAAGCAGGCCGCGTCCCTTGACCCGGATGTGTCCGTCGGACGTGACAGTCGCATCGAGGTCGGCGATCCGCCACGGTCCCGCCGGATTGACGCCGCGCACTATGTTAAGGTTGACGGTGCCCGTCGCAGACACGCCAGTCACGGGAATCACCCCGATACCGCCGCGAAACTTGAGGTCCGTATTCTCCTGGGCCGAAGCGATGCCGGTGATCGCCACCGCTACGAGCGCGACCAGCAGTCCTAGAACCACGGTCCGCACCGCTTTGCCACTGCGAACTTCTACACGCTGCTTGCTGTCCAAATCATCCTCCTGGTGAAAACGTTTGAGATTGCGAAAGACACACAACGACTCGCAAGGCGTTTGGCGCACGCGTGGCACGCATCAAAACGGCCGAACTTTTGAAAGTTGTTTTGTCTTTCTGTGTAGCCGTTGCTTCGAAGTCGCAATCGGCCTCACTAGAGAGGACGAGATCTCAATGGACTTTGCTTTTCGAGAAAGCACTCTTGTGCGGAATCTTTACAACCCCGAATTACACAGCCTGGCCCCATACCTGGTCGGGGACCGTCCCCAGTTTCTGCAGCCGATCCAGCAACCTCCAGGAAGAATGAAGAATAAAGATCGGCGGCGTCTCTCGTGTCGACTCCGTCACTTCCACGCCGGATTCGTCGGACGCGCCTCAAGTAACCCATCCCGTACCGAGTGCGACTTTATTATGGAGGCTCCCCGAACGGGCCTAAGTCATGACGCATACACCAAAGCCAGTCTGGCTGGTGCAAATCGAATGATGGGGGAAAGGGGCGGCGCAACAGCGGGGCAGGGTGGGGCCGCAAGTCACCCCGATAGGTGTGCAACTGGGAGCACCACCGGTCCCGCTAAGGGCCACTCTCTGTGGGCTGCCGGTGGCATTGTCGTAGATGTTCAATGCTGCCCTGCGCGTGCCGGTCGCATTTGGCTTGAACTTGACGCTAATCGTGCAACTCGCTCCCGCAGCCAAGGAAGTTAAACAGGTGTGAGTCTGAATAAAGTTCAATGAGTTCGCTCCAGCAATCGCAATGCTGGTGATCGCTAAACGCGTCGCACCGGTGTTTTTCAATGTCACAATCTTGGCCGCGCTAACGGTCCCGATTGCCTGACTAGAAAACGTCAGACTGGTAGGCGACAAACTAGCGTTCGGCGCTGAAGTTGCTGCCGTGGTAGGAGTCTCCACAAAAGTCTCTATGAGCGCAGCGCTCTCGCTAAGAAGGCGATCGCCCTCCTCGGTGGAACTGTTTGGTTCTCCGAGGATGTCGAGGTTGACAACAGCATCGTCAGGAGGTGCGGGCTGCTCTTCTTGCGCAACGAGCCGAACGCGGATCGCCAGCGCAACGAATAAAGTTATCGCGGCAATGCACACCAGTGTTCTGGATTTCATGTTGACTCCTCTATGCGGGCTGGAAGCCGGCGGGGCTGTTTCGCTTTCCTACAGCACACATCGTGCCACGAGTTCGGCGCGGACCATACATTGCATGTGGCTGATTCGAAATGAGGAGCTACGAAGGCTACGAGGCGTAGAAAAGCAACAAGCCGTACGGTTAGCAAGGGCTAGCCGATCGGATAGTCCTTGCTAACACATGTGGCGAAATCAGGTGCGGCTTGGTCCAGAATCTCCACCACCGGTGTCTATCTATGACAAGATGCGACATGTCCGGCCCAAACCAATGCAGCCGATGTCCGGCATGGAGCTGACCGTAATTACCTTCTCAGGACTAGGTGTCGCTCTCGCGATGCTGGTTACGTTCATGTTCCCCACTCCGATTTTTTGACGGCATCGGGCCTGATCTGTCCAAGGTAAGCCATCCGATCTCGATATGGCGTGCGCAGCGAGAAGATGCGCTTGTCGTCGGCATCCTACGAACCGGAGACATTTTCTTCGGCAACGATAAGCTCGTTCCAGAGCGGTTAGGCAGGGCGATCCACGAGAGCTTGCCTTCCACTCGGGAGAGGAAAATCTACATCCGTGCCGATGCGCGTGTCCGCTGGGGAACGGTCGCGTTGGTCATTGACCAAATTCGGGCGGCGGGATCCCGAGCGTAGCTTTTTTCGTTGAAGCGAGACGAACGGCAACAGGGTCGCATTGACTGTCGGACAAGAGTTTCCGACCTGCACGGGAGTTCGCTGCCGGTGCCCCAGGTTCGCGTCCGTTTTGTGGACGCTAACCTGGGCCTAGGAGAACCCGCGGGCGTCCACCACTGGCGGGCGTTCCACTCAATCGCGTTCTGTGCGATGAGTGAGGTAGCGATGCACTTGCGGCGCGGCAATGACTGGTTGAATGTTTCCATCCTTTTCCTCTCTCCTCCACCTCTATCCGCGTTTATCCACAGCTTTTCCGAAACTCTCGCACCACCATCTGGCCATTTCCCTTCTTCGGCGCTGTGCTCCAAAATAGAATCTTCATCCCGACATTCCATGCCCGCCTCCGATTTCAAAGACGCGCTCAAGCAGCAGGCCGACATCGTTCGCATTGTCGGCGACTACGTCAAGCTCAAGAAGGCGGGCGCGCAGAATTTTTCCGGCCTCTGTCCTTTTCATAACGAGAAGACGCCGTCGTTCTCCGTGCACGCCACGCGGCAATTCTTTCATTGCTTCGGATGCGGCGTGTCGGGCGACGTGTTCTCGTTCGTGCAGAGGGTCGAGAACATTACGTTTCCGGAGGCCGTCCGGCTGATCGCGCAGAAGCTGGGCGTGGCCATGCCCAAGGTCGAGTTCTCCAGCCCCCAGGAGGCGCGTGAAGCCAAACTCCGCATGGCATTGCTCGATGTCCACGAGCGGGCGTGCGCTTTTTTCCAGGATTATCTCAAGAGGCCCGAGGGAGCTTCGGCGCGGGCTTATCTTGCCGGGCGCGGCCTCGACGAGGAAACCGTTGCTCGTTTCCGCATCGGGTACGCTCCCGACTCGGGATTTCTTTTGCGCGACGCGCTGCGCCGGGATTTCGACGAGGAGCTTCTGCGGGAGAGTGGGCTGTTTTCGTGGAAAGAAGCTGCGAGCTCTGAGCCGCGAGCTGCGAGCGAGCGGCGCGACGGTCGAGACTCGCAGCCGGACGCCCAGGGCCCGCCAGCAGCCAGAAGCCAGCAGCCAGCAGCCTCAAGTCCGCTCGCAGCTCGTAGCTCGCAGCCTGAAGCTCCTAAACTCACAGCCTTCTACTCGAAATTCCGCAACCGCATCACCTTCCCCATTGCCAACGATTCCGGCCGCATCATCGCTTTCACCGGTCGCACGCTCTCGACCGATGAGAAAGCCGGGCCGAAGTACTTGAACTCGCCCGAGACAGCGATCTATTCGAAGTCGCGCGTGCTCTTCAATCTGGACCACGCCAAGGAAGCCATCCGCAAACTCGACTACGCAATCCTGGTCGAGGGGCAGATGGATTGCATCTCGGTGTTCGCCGCCGGATTTCAGAATGTGATTGCCAGCTCGGGCACGGCGTTTACCGAATTGCAGGCCAAGCTGCTCGGGCGCTTCAGCAAGAACGTGGTCGTTAATTTCGATCCGGATACGGCCGGGGCGCGGGCCACCGAGCGCACGCTCGGCTTGCTGGTCGGGGAAGAATTCCAGATCAAGGTGCTGACGCTCGAGAGCGGATTTGACCCCGACCTGTTCATCCGGCGCAAAGGTAAGGATGCATACGCGGAAGCGCTGAAACACTCGCACCGCTACTTCGACTACCTGATCGAGCGCGCGCGGACGCAGTTCCCGACGCGCACGCCCGAGGGCAAGGTGAAGGCCGTGAACAATCTGCTGCCGCATGTGCAGCGGGTGCCGAGCCGCATCGTGCGGGACGAGCTGGCGCACGAAATCGCGCAGAAGCTGGGCATCGACTCGGCCATACTGCGGCAGGAGTTGAAACACGTGGCGGCCAGCCGCTCGGCGGCTGCCGTGAAGGCGCCGGTGCAAATGCAGATCACGGATGCGGAGCGAATCCTGGTGCGCGCGCTTGCCTCGGCGCACGAGATGCAAACCGGAGAGGACCGGCTCTCGGCGCGCGATGGGGCGGAGGAGGAGTTCGATCCGGCACGGCAGGCGCGATTCGTGATCGAGAGCGAGCGGTTACACGAAGGGCTCGCAACCGAGTCGCTGATCGAGACCTTACTGGGGGGCGCGCTGGAAGTTGCCGATGTTATGGAGTTGCCCTTTTCGGAGGGAGACCGGAGGCGCTTGGCAACGGTCCTATTGAAGGAGGACGAGGAGCTTTCTGCCGAACGGCTGGAGGGAGCAGTGCGTGCGTTGCGGCGCATCCGGCTGCGGCGTCGTTTAGACGACGTTCAACGCGAACTAGAGTCTCCTGGGCGAAAGGACCCGGTCGAGATGCAAGCCCTGCTGCAGGAGAAAGTCCGTCTGAAGCATGCGCTGCGCGATCCCGGCCTAGCGGACGAAAGCACGTCCGCCCACCGGCGCCCCGCGTAAAGATTCTTGGTTTCGGAGATTTTGCGCCAAACCGGAAGGCGTCGCGGAGCGTCTTACTCGTGCCGCTTGCCTTTTCCTGGCAAGAAAAGAGAATCGGGCAAGCCCTTGAGAAAGCTGCAGAAAATGGAGCAGAGGAAGGGGTTAAGGCATCTAACTTAGCAGGCGGGTTCGAGGTTTGCGCAGCGTAAGCGAATCGAGTTCTACTCACACTGCCTGATGGCAGGGAGTTCGCTTGTGTGCTATAATCTGAAAGTTTGTGCCTCCGGGCACAATCCCGCAGTGCCACGTTCCCACCACTGGAAAAGGAAGCATGCGCCTCAAGGGGCGCTCTGAGGACAATCCGTCTTGGCTCTAGACGACAAGTACGACGATATTAAGAAGCTTATCGATACAGGCAAAGAAAAGGGATACCTGACCTACGATCAGGTCAACGACCTGATCCCGCACGATGTGCACAGCCCCGAAGACCTGGACGACTTGCTGACGACTATCGGCACGCAAGGTATCGATGTGCTCGAAGGCCCGAAAATGCCTTCGTCGGCACTCGATAAAAAATTCGAAGAAGCTGAAGAAGGCGCCGAGGACGTCGAACTCGACTTAAGCCCCGGCGCGCTGGAAAAAACCAACGACCCCGTCCGCATGTATCTGCGCGAGATGGGGACTGTGCCCTTGCTTACGCGCGAGGGCGAAGTTGAAATTGCGAAGCGGATTGAGCGCGGGCAGTTGCGCGTGCTCAAGGCGCTTTCGCGCTCGCCGATTGTGATTCACGAACTGCTGGCCATGGGCGACGACCTGAAGAAAGGCGTTCGCTCCATCAAGGAAGTGGTCACGTTCGATGAAGAAGAGATCACCGACGACATTCTGCAAAACCGGCTGAAGGAATTCACGGGCAAGATCGATGAGCTTGCCAAGCATTACAAGAAGGCCGGGCAACTGCAGGAAAAGTTCGCGGCGGTTTCGCAGAAGAAGCGTCCCAAGGACCATCGCAAATACCGGATGGCTCTGGGGCGGGGCATCGTTCGCGTATCGCTCGCGGTGCGCAACCTCGGCTTCACCAACAATGAGCGCAAGCGGCTGATCGAACGCGTCAACAAGACCGTCGACGGCATGCGGTCGCTCGACCGCCAGGCACAGAACCTGGAACGGAAAGCCGACGCGACGCGCAGCGAGGATCAGAAAAAGGAATACCGCAGACAGGCTCGCTCCATCCGCGCCGAGATGGAGAAGCTCGAGCAGGAAGCGGGCGTGTTGTTCCTGGAGTTGAAGCGCACACAGCGCGAGATCATCCAGGGCGACATGGACGCCGAGCACGCCAAGCGCGAGCTGATTGAAGCTAACTTGCGCCTGGTGGTCTCGATCGCCAAGAAGTACACGAACCGCGGACTGCAGTTCCTCGACCTGATTCAGGAAGGCAACATCGGCCTGATGAAAGCCGTGGACAAGTTCGAGTACCGCCGTGGCTACAAGTTCTCGACGTATGCCACGTGGTGGATTCGGCAGGCGATTACACGTGCGATTGCTGACCAGGCGCGTACGATTCGTATCCCGGTGCACATGATCGAAACGATCAACAAGCTGATCCGCACGTCGCGGCAGCTGGTGCAGGAACTGGGGCGCGAACCTACGTCGGAAGAAATCGCCAAGCGCATGGACATCCCGGTCGCCAAGGTCCGCAAGGTGCTGAAGATCGCGCAGGAACCGATCTCCCTCGAAACGCCAATCGGCGAAGAGGAAGATTCGCACCTGGGCGACTTCATCGAGGACCGCGGCGTAGTCTCGCCGGCCGAGGCCGTGATCAACGTCAACCTGAAAGACCAGACTTCGCAGGTGCTGCGCACGCTGACGCCGCGCGAGGAGAAGGTCATCAAGATGCGCTTTGGTCTCGAAGACGGAAGCGAGCACACGCTCGAAGAAGTCGGCCAGTCGTTCGCGGTTACGCGCGAACGTATCCGGCAGATCGAGGCGAAGGCGCTGCGGAAGTTGCGGCATCCATCGAGGTCGCGGAAGCTGCGGGCGTTTATGGATGGAGTTAGGGACTAGGACTTCAGGTGTTAGGTCTTGGGTCTATAGGTGTCAGGGAAAGCAGAGGCCCCGCTCGGGAGAGCGGGGCTTTTTGTTGAGGAACGCTAGTAGGACAGCGGTGCCACTCTCAATCGTTCCAAAGGGCGTCCTGGCTCTAGGCTTTCCCATTTTGGAATTTTAGCGCCTAAGCCTTATTGTTCGCGAATTGCTGTGACTGGATGCAGAAGTTTGTGCGCAAATTGCTGGGAAACATCGTCATTCCCGTTCTTCCCCTGATGGCACTTAGTTGCACCTATAACAGGTTTCGACGTAGAGAATCTTTATGTCCTTGAAAAACGAGGATCTCTGCATTAAAGTTCCCCGAGTTGATCTGGCCGGGTTATTCACCACTTATGCGACGTTTGACGTCGGGGTTGTTTGTACTTCTCCTTAGTGCCGCCGCTTTCGCGCAACGCAGCGCTCTCACGGCATCGAGCAACATCGCTCACTTATCACAACAGGCAGCCACGATTGTTCACGGCCAGATAGTCAGCGTCCGGGTTGAGCCCCATCCCCAATTGCAGAACCTCACTACCGTAGTGGTGTCCTTACGCGTAGTGGAGAACTTTAAAGGTACGGCTGCTCCGCTGTTCAGTTTCCGGCAATTCGTTTGGGACATTCGAGATAAGCATGATGCTGCCGGATACCGAAAGGGACAGGAAGTACTGCTACTTCTCAATGCCAATAGCTCCTACGGCCTCACGAGCCCAGCGGGGATGGAGCAAGGCAGATTCGAGATCTTTCGAGACTCCAAGGGCGTGGCCATGGCGGTGAACGGGCATGGCAACGCCGGATTATTTGCGAATATGTCCGGGCAACTGAAGCAGCCCGGGGTGAGGTTGTCGCAAGCCACAACCAACCTCGTGACTCAACATCGCACCGGGGCGGTCCCTCTCTCCCAATTGGAAGAATTGATAAAGCAGTTCGCAGGAGCGCCAAGATGAGTTCATCATTCTTTGCGCGCTTCAGCATGCTGCTTTGCAGCGCCATGGCCTGCTGCGGCGCGCTATTTTTGCCACTCCAGATGCATGCCGGCGGCCCGCTTTTTGTGGGCGGGCCCGCTTTCGGTGTCGATGGACAACCGTTCACATGGGACCCGGCAGCGATGCCTATCCAGTATCGCGTGGATGGCGGACCGATGTCGGCGACCTCGTCGGGACAGATCGTTATCACCAATGCGGCGGGGATTTCTCGTGTTCAGTCGATGTTTCAAACGTGGCAAAGCGTTTCCACGGCTGCCGTGTCATTTAAGAACGCGGGGCCCATCCTGCCGACTGCCGGATTCAGTGATGGAGATGTGAGCACTGCAGCTGAGTTCAACGCTGTTTACGGCTCGTGCCAAGCCGGGACGCAAAGTCCGATCATCTTCGACGCAAATCGCGCCATTCTCTCGCAGCTGGGGATCGATCCTCTTGTGATCGGGTTCTCGACACAATGTAAGCTGAGCGCCAGCGGGCACATTCTTGCTGATCTGGTTCTACTCAATGGAGCTTTTCAGAACGGAGTAACACCTCCTCAACTGGATGCGAACCAGTTCAACGAGGCCATTATTCACGAGATGGGCCATCTGCTGGGCTTGGACCATTCTCAAATCAACCTGGACCTGTTCACGTCGGCAATGAGTTCGGGACAATTCGGTGCCTGTAACATTGACGAACTCGCCGGTCTGCCGCTGATGTTTCCGATCAGTTTCTGTCAAGCTCGCCTGGATGCCGGCTTGCCCCAGCTTGCTCCCGATGACCTGGCATGGATTTCGAAGTTGTATCCGAGTGGAACGTTCGCGTCGAAGTACGCAACGATTTCGGGATCCATCTACTTTTCGGATGGAAAGACTCCCACACAAGGCGTCAACGTCATAGCGAGACAGGTGGACAATCCCAATACGACGCAAAACGAATCCTTCCGGATCGCGGTGTCGGTTGTTTCGGGCTACCGTTTTACCGGCAATCCCGGACAGAGCGTCACATCGAATTACCTCTCGTGTACGCCCGCCGGTAAGTCACCGTGTCCGGTATCCGGATTTTTCGACGATAACTCGGGCGGAAGCTCATTGGGAACGCGGGACGTTCTCTACGCGGGCAGCTACGACATCCCCGTGCCTGCCGGCGCCAGCTATACGGTTGAAGTCGAATCGGTGTATTCGCAATTCACCGGCGGTTCCGGTGTTGGGCCTCTAGATCCACCGATCCCCCTGCCTGGCTTTGCCGAGGCCTGGGACAAGCAAGAATCTTCCTATGACGATCCCAGTGCGAAGGATGCCATCCCAACCGCTCCAGGGCAGTCGATCACAGGCATCGACATTCTCTTGAACGGAACTAACCCACGGTTCGACCAGTACGAGGACGGAGGGGCCGAGCTTTGGAACATCGACAAGACCTTCCCTAGTCGGATGACGGTATGGGAGCAAGCATGAGAGCAGACCGCTTTGTTTGTCTTCTCATGGTTTTTGGATTGCTCATCACTGTTGGATGCGGCGGCGGGGCAAGCAGTACAACCCCACCTCCACCACCTCCGCCAACGCTTTCAGTCACGACCAGCTCCCTGCCGAATGTTGTCCAAGGACAGTCGTACAGCGTTACATTCCAGGCGACGGGAGGCAAAGGGACGCTGACTTGGACATCACTCGACCCCTTGCCCACTGGGTTGAACCTTTCTACCGCGGGCGTCTTGAGTGGCATTCCCACAGTCGCTGGCGGATACAGTTTTCGCGTGCAGGTGCAGGACTCCGCAACCTCGCAAAAGAGTTCGCGGATGGAGTCGTTCGTGGTAGTGGCCACGTTAGGGCTCAATGGGGTGAGCTTCCCGAATGCAAACCGAGGCATCGGGTATCAGTTTCTCTTCTTTCCTTCAGGTGGCGCATCGCCGTACACATTTAGCGTCCAGTCAGGAAGCCTCCCACCGGGAATGAGCGTCTCGACCTACGGCAGCAATGCCGGGCAGATGATGGGCACTCCCACCCAGGCAGGCACCTTCACCTTTACGCTGCAGGTCGATGATTCTGGTCAGGGTACGACGCACCAGACCGCCAGCGCATCGTTGATGATGGTGGTGACGGCGATACTGCAGGTAACAACCACGAGTCTGCCCAGCGGGGTCGCCAATCGTCCTTACAGCGGAAGCTTCGCAGCTGTGAATGGCACCCTGCCCCTGCACTGGACGGTACCACTCATACCGAAAGGGCTCACTTTCGATTCGACTGTTGGCAGTTTTACAGGCACCCCGACTGAAGCTGTTTCTGTAGATTTTGCCGTCAGCGTCACGGATTCGAGTTCTCCCCTGCAGACTGCGTATGGAAGCATCAGTTGGTGGATATATGGGCCATTGCAGTTTATGCAAACGAATCTAGGTTCACAGCAGGTAGGAGTGTTCGGCGCCCTATTTCCCATTTACTTTAGTGGGGGTGAACCTCCGGTGACGTCGTCGGTGATCTCTGGCACCTTACCGCAGGGCGTGTATTTGGATGGCACAGCCAACTTTCTGGGCGGAAAGGCAACACAAACAGGGAACTACAGCATAGGCATTCAACTGACCGACTCTGCGTTGCCTCCCCAGACCGCGCAAGCTACTCTCACCTTTACCATCACGCCCCCGCTTCCTGTCCTTGCAAATTCAACCTTTCCTCGCGGAACGGTAGGCATTCCATACAACTGGGGGGTTACGGCAAAGGATGGCCAACCACCATTTTCGTGGAACATTCGATCCGGGTCACTCCCACCTGGGCTGGTACTCGATTCTCTCGGTCTGATACACGGCACACCGACAACGGCGGGGTCATACACGTTTGTCTTGCAGGTCACGGATTCGTTTACTCCTGCAGACGTATCCTGGTCGTATGTCACGATAGAAGTTGCAAGTAAGCCATTAGGTCGTAACGATTCGATTGCGACGGCGACCCCGCTGACCAATGGCAACTACTCCGCGACAATCAGTCCATATTCCGATCCAAGCACGTCTGAGGCCGATGGTGATTTTTACAAGCTCACCGCGAACCCGGGATCGATCGTTTCAGTCTCGATTCTCGCCAAGAGACTCAGCTCACTGAGTCCGCTGGATTCGGTCGTGGAGATCGTTGATGGCAGCGGTACTCGATATGCGACGTGCAGAGATCCGATGTCTGCATTCCTCACACCGCCCTGGGTAGCGGATCCCAATCCCAATGACTACAACGATCCGTGCATCAATGATGACGACCCGAATACACAGAGCACTGACTCAGACCTTTACTTCCAAGTCCCGGGAACGAGTGGAGGATCTGCGGTGACTCTTTACGTCCACGTTTTCGACTATCGTGGCGACGCTCGACCCGACATGCAGTATCAGATCCAGGTGAGTGGGGCTAACTGAAGGCGAGCACCCCTCGAAGAAATCGGGCCGGTTACACGCAAACGTATCCGGCACATCTAGGCAAAAGCGCTGCAGAAGTTGAGGCATCCATCGAGGTCGCGGAAGTTGCGGGCTTTCATGGATGGAGTCAGGGACTAGGACTTCAGCTGTTAGGTTTTAGGTGTCAGGGAATGCAAATGCCCCGCTCGGGAGAGCGGGGCATTTGTTGGGATTTTGTTGGGGTATCGGCAGAATCGCTGCCCTACTCAATCCCACAGAACGCGATTGAATGGGCATCCACGAGTTGTGTGAGCCAATCGCCCTGTCGGCGGCGTCTTGCAGGTTCATCACAATGAAGATTCGATGTCCGCCGGGACCCACGTCTCGAAAACCGCGAGACGTGGGGCACCCTTCGATTTGAAAGATTTCTGGGCCACCCTGCGGCAGATCTGGCTGCGTCGATTAACATCCCGACGCGTTGCATAGCGTCGCGATATCCCCGTGGTGAATCGCGGACCGTTGAAGGTCTTGCCGAACGTCCCCGTGCAGTTCTGGCTGTCGTAGCCGTGCACGGTGGCATTCACCCAATCTCCGCCTCGATAGCTCATCACCCACGGCCCCCCACTCGACCCGTAGGTCATCGAGCAGCCCATGTTCAGTACGTCGCCGCCGCCGCATGACCCGTCCGGACTGAACGTTTCCGCGGTGCACAGCTCCAGCGTCTGGCTGTTGCCGAGATTACCTGGATACCCGAGGGCATGCAGTTCCTGATCGCTGCCCCAATCCCACGCCCGGCCCAGCCATCCCGTGTAATAGGCAACGCCGTGACCGGCGGAGTCGTTCTGCAGGTTGATCAGGCACACATCGGAAGGAATGTCGCCGTTATTCACCCAACTGGTAAGCACCGTGGCCACACTCCAGTCGAACGTGCCAAAGGGCGCGTTGCCGTTTATGTAGGCGGGAACAAAACTCCAGCCGCCAATCCAGTCATTTTTGGAGCGGTCGTAACAGCAATGTGCCGCGGTCACGATGACATTGTTGCCGCTGATGACCGACGCGCTGCACGATCCTTCATTGCTGAACAGCCGCCCGATCGCCACGGAAGGCGCATTCGGGTTCACGCCTGGACAACTCTCGCAATATTGCGTGAACACATCGGGCGATCCGGAGGTGAGAACCAGCCGACCGTCCAGCGTCTCGCGCAACAAACTCGACGTGTCTCGGGGCGCGGGTTTGCTGATCGCTTTCCAATCCTCCGGATGCAGACGCTGCGCCTCCCGCTTCCAGTTCGGATTGCGAGCGCCTCCCTTAGCGGTCTGGGGCTTTCTCTGCCTGGTGGCTTCCTCTTCCTCCTTGGTCTTTTCGCGCGGAGTCGGTTTTCCGATCGTTGCATTCCAGTCGAGCGGTTTCGCTTTCAGCCGGCCCTCCCGCGTCTTGAATTTGCCGGCGTCTTTTTCCGCTTGCGCCTTTACAGATTCCCACCGCAACGAGGTGGTCGCGCCCTGGTTTTTTTCCTTCTCCTGGGCAAAGCCACAAACGGCGGTAAGTGCTCCGGCAACCAGCAGCAGCCAGAACGCGCTGCGGCGAATCCGGATATGGAATGACGTCCGATTGTCTAGAATCAGGCTGAACTCCTTTTCTCGGATGCGCATCACCGCTCCGCGTGACCCGGCACGGTCCGCAGGACGGCCCCATGCGATCTCTAGGCATGGTGATCCTCGGACTCATTTCATTACAAATGGTCGAAAATCGCGAAAAGTGGGGGCAGCCACATTGGTGGTAGCACCAGGTGAAGGGTGGACCATCCCGCCCCAGGCAGCTCGAATGGAAAGTAGGAGAAGGCGGGCGATTTCGGTAGCAAAGGTGAGCCCCGCTCGGAAGAGCGGTTTTTTGTTTGGGTGGTATCGGCAGTATTGACCCCACTCAATCGCAAAGTGCGCGCAATTGAATGGGCCACCCACAACTTTATGTGAGACACGTCCTACGGATTGAAATAAGGGTCTTTTGCCATGCGAATGAAGGCTGTTTCCGATTCGGGGGACGAGCTGATGCGCCAATCGGCTTCCTTGTTGATATCGAACCAGACGAGGCATTTGATGAGAGAGAAGCTGGTGCGGAGGGTGGGAATGATTTCATCGATCCACTTGGCTTTGTCTCCTCCCGCTTGAGCAGAGGACGTCTCTCCAATCATGATCGGCTTCTTTTTGGCTGCAAGGAGGGGGTAGATTTCCGCGAAAACCTGTTGAAAGGTTTGCCAGCCACCGTTTTTCGTGCCCCAGTTGTACCCATCGACCCCGGTCCAATCGACGTAGGCATCGCCTGGGTAGTAGTCCATCGTATTCTTGTTCCCTCCGTGGATATCCGTGACGTTTGGACACCACGCCCAGATCACGTTGGTTGCGCCCGCGGCCACGAAGATGTCGTGAATATGCCGATACGCAGCAACGTACACGGGTGCATTGTTGCCACTCCACGCCTCGTCGCCATTCATCTCCGCTGCGAAATCGAGGAAGAATTTCTTGCCGAGTGCTTTGGAGCCGTTGGCACGCGCTACGATCGTGGCATCGAGGCTTCCGTCGACGATCTTTTTGAAGTCGATGTTGTGGGGTTCCCAATTGACGAGAGGGATGCGTCCGGCGTCCAGATCTGCCCGGGTGACAGAGCCAGTCCAGTCGTCGGTCCATTTGTAGTACGTGAGGTGAACGCGAGGTGTGAGCCCGAGCTTCGCCGTGGTCTGGGCCAGATTACGAGCGCCGTAGAATTGCCCGAGCAACGCACCCGATGCAGGCTCCAGAATGGACGATTCACCTGCATTGGCCGGGCGAATGAGCAATACGCTGGAACCAAAAATCATGAGGCCCGCTAGGGCGGCTCTACCAAGAAACTTTCTCATGGCGAAAACTCCTGAGCGAACGCCACCTTCCGCGACGCTGCCACCCATAAGAGCTGACGCTCAGGGGCTAAAGCCCTCACTTTGGCGCGCCGAGCGGCACGGCTGAAGCCGTGCCCTTTCAAAACTGACTCAAGCCGTGTTCTCAAAACTGATTTGTGAGATCTAGAGACGTTTCACCCAGATCCGGTCGGGATGGTGGGGGTGAGAATTTTCCACGCATGTCTCGAAGGCAGGGATTTGCGCGGCCTGCTGGGTCACCGAGGGCGCGCCGCCGAAGGCACGAGAATAGAGGCGATAGGACACCTCGCAGGCGTGGCACCGGAACGTGTATCCGGGGGAAAAGCCCCCACTCACCATGTCCTCATACGAGGAACCTTCTACCACGCGAGCCGCAACCATTTCCTGCATACCGCTTCCGTGCCTCCCGGAGAGATTTTAACCGGCAGGCGAGGGAGAATGGGGTGGATGTGGTTGTGCGCATCCGGATGATTACGGTGTTGCAATCGCTGTACCAATCGCACAGAACGCGATTGAATGGTGCGGCCTCGATTGTGTGGGCCGCCCGCCCCGTCTTCTTACATCGCCTGCCCAGACAGTTCTCCAGCAGCCAGATGCGAGAGATTGTCGCGATGGACAACCGGGCCATCGATCCCGACGTGAAGTGAGTGTGGAGATATTGGCAGCATCGCTACCCCACTCAATCGCAGAGTGCAGAGTGCGCGATTGAATGGGGCACCCTCGATTTGTGTGGGCCACCCGCCCGGTCTCGGGTTGTGTGGGCCACCCGTCCCTCCCGGCGTCCTACCAGGGTGATTCATTCACTTGTGTAGTAACACTTCAATGGCCGGTGGCTTGAAATCATAAAGGAAGTTCACAAAGGCGAGGTCTGGAGTTCCGTCGTGGTTGAAGTCGCCCACCATTGAGGATATTGGATTCACTCCTATTGCATAACTCGAGATCTGGTAGTGTCCCGTGGCAGTTGCGCTATAGATAAGAACAGCATCTGGGCCGCTAGTTCCGATCGCAATGTCGGCTCGCCCATCACCATTAAAGCCTGCGACATTAAGTGTACTGACGATCGGTGAATAGTCTGGAATGGCGATTGCGCTATCGTAGCGGAAGCCAGTCCTACCCCTCCGACAGATATTTCGAGGAGTATCGCGAGGCGTGGCATCTGCTGCGTGCGGCTGCGGCGATGGAGGAAGAGACGGCGGCGCCCCATCCGGAAGAGAGTGCGGCTGAGGAGGAGGAAGTGGCGATGGGAGCGGCGGGGCAGCGGGTGCAGAACTCGTTGGATTTCTTCCGGCGTCAACTCGGGAAGGGCGGGCGGCGTTAGGCCGGGTGGCTCACACACTCGGGGGTGCCCTTTCCATCGCGTTGTGTGCGGGGATTCGCTAGAGATTCTTGATATCATCCCGTGGCCGGCTCCGAAAGTTGGAGTCAAGCGGCCGGCAGAGGCTTCTCCGCATGAATCGCACGTGTCTTGGATTGCTGTTTGCAGTGTGTTCGATCGGGCGTCTCTCTGCGCAGATGGGTGCGATGAACGCTCCGACATTTACTAAGGATGTCGCGCCGATCTTGCAGAAACACTGCCAGAGCTGCCACCGGCCGGGCGAGGCTGCCCCGTTCTCGATGCTCACGTATGAAGAGACACGGCCCTTCACCGGATCCATGAAATTGGCCGTGAAGCAGAAATTGATGCCGCCATGGTTTGCCGATCCTCAGGTTGGGCATTTCGCGAATGACAGGTCGCTCACTCAGAAACAGATCGACACGATTGTGGCGTGGGTGACGGCTGGCGCGCCCGAGGGAGATCCCAAAGACATGCCCGCACCCGCGAATTTTGTGGAAGGGTGGGGCATTCCAAAGCCGGACATGATTTTTCAGTTGCCCAAGGAATTTTCCGTGCCGAAGTCGGGGATGGTTGAGTACCAGTACGTGATCGTGCCAACCGGCTTTACAGAGGATAAGTGGGTGCAGGCGGCCGAAGTGCGGCCCACGGAACGATCGGTGGTTCATCACATCATCGCGTACGTTCGCGAACCCGGATCGAATTACTTCAAAGACCAAAAGCCCGGAGTCTTCTTCGAAGCTCCTCCGGCCAAGACGGAGGAGAACGTTGACACCAGCGCTCTGCCCAGCGATTTTCTGGTTGGCTATGCCCCCGGCCAGCCTGCGGAGGTTCTACCTGCAGGCGAGGGAAAATTGGTTAAGGCCGGATCCGACATCGTATTCGAGGTCCACTACACGCCCAATGGAAAAGCGGTGATGGATCGAACCAAGCTGGGCCTGGTATTCGCCAAAGAGCCGCCAAAGAAGAGAGTGCAGACGTTGTCGGCGGTCAATGGCACTTTCAAAATTCCGCCAGGCGATCCCAACTACCGCGTGGATGCTTCCTTCAAAATTCGCAAGCCGGTGACGTTAGCTTCGATCCATCCGCACATGCACACCAGGGGAAAAGATTTCGAATACCGGGTGGTATTTCCGAGCGGCGAAACGCGGACGATTTTGCGGGTTCCGCAATACAACTGGCACTGGCAGCTTTGGTACAACCTCGAGGAACCAATCGATTTGCCGCCCGGCGCTCGCATTGACTGCATCGCCCATTTCGACAATTCCGCGAGTAATCCAGAGAATCCGGATCCTACGAAAACCGTGATTTGGGGCCAGCAGAGTTGGGATGAAATGATGGTTGGCTTCTTCAACCTTGTTTACGATCCGCGGATCTCTCCCAAAGAGTTGCTGCCGGAAAAGAAAGTTGTTGCCAACAGCAAGTGAAAGCCGCCTTCCGTTGTATCAGAGCACATTGCCGACTAAGACCAAAGAGTATCGACTGATAAGTGAAATAAACGGTTGTTAGTTGCGGTGCAGAACAATGCCAAGTAATTTGCACATATCTTGTTTGAAGAGTAAGTTAGACTATTGCTTCTCTCAAGTTTCCCCTCCGAGGTTTAGGGCCCGGAATTGTCTGTGTTCTTCCACTCCTAGGTTGGGCCCTTAACACTGCACCTACAACTCAGCTCCACGTCAGATTGTGGTTCGATTTCTTGAACACCACATCCTCAAGGAGGGATGCGCCATGAAGCCAACAAGCTATGAAGGCCGGATAAGTCAACAGCTTGCGCAAAGCAGCGCGAGCTTGCGTCAAATCATTTGCCCGAGAACCACTCTGTTTCTGCTCATTGCGATCGCGGCATGGGCCACGATTGGTACCGCATACGGCCAGACCCTGATAGGCAGCCCGGGATCTGGTTGGCAAACCTGGAATCCGGCGACCGACCTCAACGACAGCGGAGCGCCTTACTGGGATGTACCGTGGGGAGCTTCTGGTAATTATGGGGGTGCGAACGCGGAAAAAAACGTCGGATTCTGCCTGACTTCGACCGGCGACTGTCAGGGAGTCGGCAGCGCGCTGTTCGCCCCTGGGCCGTTGGCATTTTGGGGGACGACCTTCGACGCAGTGAATGACCAGGGCGGCGCTCGCGACAACTCCGTCTATTTCAGGAACAACGGTTCGAGATTGCGAGCAACTCTGTTTCTCAATGCGTCTGCGAATCCCACCGAGATCAATGAATTTGGGTGGTTTGAGACGAATTCCAGCGGCACCGTGATCGGGACGAGGCACCTGCTGTTCCAGGGCACCGGAGTTGACCAGAACCTGACGCCGGACCCGGTCGGCAAAACTGTCACTTTCACGCCAACCAGATATTTCGGTTACTACTACAGCGACGTCAGCGAACCGGCTTGCCCAGACGGTACGGACGAACCGTGTACAACTGCCGGGCCACTACACGGGTGTTACGCATACAGCTTGTTCAACCTCAATGACCCGAGGTGTCTGGAGGTTACTGGCAATCAAGGAGATCACGATTTCGCGGTGTTCACAACCAACCCGAGTTCCAGCCGCGCACCCATGTGGATCGTGGGTGAGGATCCGGCAGATTGCGCCAATCAGGATGGTGATTGCAACCTCACTATGGTCAGAGTGTCTACTGTTTTCAACAACTAGGTGTAAAGCGGGCTGCGCCACGGAAGGTGATCTCATCTCTCAAGCCCAGCCCGCCCTGGTTCTTACGGGTACTGCATGGCCGTGACCCAACCCATTCAAATCGCGTTCTGTGCGATGGGGTGGCGATGTGGCCAGCGATCCCTCCACCTGTATCCCGTCGGTCCATCAACGACCTCAGCCGAGAATCAACTGTTTGACGGGGCTCAAAGAACAACCCCGCCCATGCTGAGCTTGGACGGGGCACCCGTCGCAAGACGGGCAAGGAGCCCGTCACTCCGTTTTTTCCGGTGCCTCTCGCGGCCTTACATTCGCACTCGGGCCAGCGGGTCGATCCCGGTCGACTTCACTTGTGGGGCGAGCGACTCCAACACCTCGAGGAACACGAGCACGTTGGGTACTTTGTCAGACCGGACGTTGATTGCGGCCATCCATTTTCCTGCGCGCTTGACCACGAGGTTCGTGCGCAGTAGTTCCGCCTTTGTGATCTGGGTGACGGGAATCGACTGATTCTTCCAGTTGATGGCGGTTGCGGAGAGTCCGATGCCGCCGAACTGGACGGTTTCACCTCGCTGCAGTCGTGCTTTCACGCTCTGCACCATGGGAGGAAGGATGCGCGCGAGAATGCTCCCGATCGCATCGCTGGCGTCGCGGAACATCGATGTGACCTTTAACTTCTTGCCGTCGCCGCTGATCAGTTCGAGAGAAAGCTGCGCGGGACCTGACTTGCTCGACATGGCGAGGATGTATCCGATCAGGCCGAGATGTCCGTAGACATTCACCGGAGTGACGCGATAGCGGGTCTCGGTAATCTGGCTCCAGGACATTTCCTGTTGGCCGAATGCCGTTTCGCGTCGAACGCCTGCGTCATTGATGGTCAGCGTATTCTTGCCGAAGAGAATCCAGAACGCGGCCAGCGCGCCGACTATGCCGACCGACACCCATAGAAGAATAGGGTGCGAAGCCGGACGCGGGTCAGCCTGCGCAATCCAAATCCCGACGAGGAACCCAAGTACAACCAGAGCCGCCACAATCCGCACCGAGTAGGCGGCTCCGAACCGACGCTCTCCATATCCCATTGCCGCAGTTGCCATTGATCCCCCCTGGGCTACGGTCTTGTGCAGCCCCACTATTTTTCGGATATCGTAGGCACAAAAGGGATTTGAGGCTAATTACCTATGTAACGGGGTGAGGGCGGACAATCCGAGGTCTCTACGGTTGTCTGGGCCGCACTTCTGTCGGCAGCAAGTGCGTCGAAGAATACCTGCGCAACACGGTTCGCGCCAGAGCGCGGATGATCGTGGCAGGATGCGTCAGCAGAGTGGACACCTGTCCCAGCAGAGTTTGGGGCTCGTGGAAAACGCCCAACTGGCGCAACACAGTTGCCCGGTCGTAATAGATTCTCTCCCCGGCGAGACAGTCGTTCGCGTCAAAAGTGTAGACGCCACAGAGAGGAAACTCGACTTGCCGCCCGGTGGCCGGAAGGCCGCGCCACGGGCCGAGATGCGTGCCTCGAATAAGGACTTCGACCAGAATGGCGTCGGCTGCGACATGCTGGCGCTGGACCTGGATTTTGAGGTCCGGCAGGGCGTTCATGAGTTGCTGGTAAAACTGGCGGACGCCATCACGACCGCTGAAGTGCTCTCCCCATGGTTCGTCATCGTAGCGCGCGGTGTCGCCGAACGTGCTTAGAACACCTTCCAGGTCATGCTCGTTCTCGAGCCGAATGTGGCGCTCGACGAGCGCGATGCGAGAGGACGCTCGGTCCCTCGGGATGGGTGCGCTGGACACGTTTACCTTTGGTGCAGTCGAAATCCGGGTATGGATATTATCACCGCGAACACGGATGCGTTTACCCGCGATCGCCTGCCCCCGCAAGGTTGATGTCGATCATACTCACCAACTCGTGACTTTCTGCCCGTTCGCCTTCAGCAGGCTTGACGGGTCTTCCTGGAAGACCAGATCGGGTGGATCAAAGTTGGTTTGGCCTTGCAGTCCAATCTTGGTGATGAGCTTGATGCGCTTGCTTTTGTCGAGCTTGTTGATGTTGGCCAGGAAATAACTCAGCGTGTAGGCGCGGTCGCCTTTTCCTTGGGCGCCCTTCTTGAGCATTGTGTAGAACTGGGTTCCCGGAAGCGGGCCAGGGACTTGTGCCCAGAACGTGGCCTGGCGGCGGAATATCTTTGGGAAGTTGACCTTGCCGCCGTCGGGAAGCTTTGCGTTCTTCACGTTCACCTTGGGGTCGAACGGTTGCGGGGGTTTCTGGAAAGCTTTCCCGGGACGCGAGGAAATCGATTTGCCGGCAGTCCACGCGGTGACGAGCGTGTTGATTTCTGCAGCGGTCATCGAGTCATAGAAAAGAGGATAGGCCCAGCCGTTTTCGACCAGCCACGTGTTGATGCTTTTGGCGGCAGTGGTGCCGATGACGATGTCTCCCACAAAGCGTCCGTGAGAATCGATGGCATCGGCCGGATGATCGATCAGAGTGACGAACCGGGCGTGCAGGACTGTGCCGCTGCTGGAGATCAGCGTCTGCAAGTGGGCGTGCAGGGCATTGGCGGCGCCGGCCCCGAAAGGCTGACGGAATTCGGAGGCCAGCGGCTTCTTCGTAGGATCCCAGGTGGTGATTACCGGGTAGTGGAGCTCGGGCGTGTCGATGCCCTGCAGCCGGATCTTGATTTCGTTCTTGGAGGTGATCACGTTCTTTTTCTTTCCGTGATCGACGACATGGGTGCCGATGTAGGCCTTGGTGAGTTTCGGAGCCGCGCCAGGTGAGCTGGAGTGCAGAAAGGAGGTGTTGGGATCGACCTTGAGGTGGACGGTGTCGCCGTCGGACGAGCTATTGCCCTTGGAGGCGGGCCAGAACTGGCTGATGTCGAGACTTCCGACTACGGTGAGCAATCCTTTCGGCATAAGCGTCTCCTTGACGAAGTGCCATCCATGGAGGAGAGCACGCTGCGAGAGGATAGTGCAGGGAAGGTGCGGAGCGTTTCGCGCAGTGGCTGGTTTTGTGGTGTCGCCGGCGGGACGCAAGGTCTCTCGACTGCGTTCGGCTGTCGCCTCACTGCGCTCGAGTGGACACTCAAAGGCTGAGCGGACAAGTTGCAGGCAAGCAACAGGTCCTTCGCTTTGCTCAGGATGACAATGTGTAGAGGAATTTGGAATGCTGTGCGGGGAAGGTGTCACGGCAAAACGGCACGGAGTGTGCTCACCACAGTTGGCTTAGAATCCGGGCATGCATGCTCAGAGAAATCGGCCGACACAGGAGCGCCGGGAATTACAAGATCTGAAAGGCTTGCCGCGATCGGCGGCGCTTTCGCAGTTACGGCAGGCGGCGGAGTCCGCTTCGCCGCCCAATTATCCGCCGGAGGCTTTGTTTGCTCCGGCAGCTCTGTGGAATTGGATTCGCACTTACTTGGCGTACGTGTTTCATCGAAAGCATTATTTCCCGGCTTACACCGCTTCGCCCTGTCGTGCAGTGTATGACCTGGTCGATGAGCACGGTTCGGATGGGGTTCGGGTCAGCATTGCGGGGGATTGGGGCACGCGCACGAGCGAGGCGCAGTGCGTCGCCCGGCAGATCGAGAAATTCCGGCCACACTTTACCATTCATATCGGCGACGTCTACTACGTGGGCGATCCTCCGTCGGTAAATGAGAACTGTCTGGGGATCAAGAACCCGAACAATAATTACGATCCCGTGACCTGGCCGTTGGGTTCGAGGGGGAGCTTTGCTCTAAATGGCAATCACGAGATGTATGCGAACGGCGGAGGCTACTTTGACGTGTTTCTGCTGCGGCTGGGTTTGCGCACGCCGGGCGGAGTCACGGGACAGCAGACCAGCTTCTTTTGTTTGCAGAATGAGTACTGGAGAATAATTGCAATCGATACAGGATACAACTCAATCGGCGTTCCGATTCTATCCGGCATTCCGTGGATCAACAGCATTCCGGGGATAGGCGGCGATTGCGAACTTCCTGGGGCGTTGATCGATTGGCTGAAACAGGTGGTGCGACCAGCGGAGGATCCGCGTGGTCTGATCCTGTTGTCGCATCATCAGAACTATTCCGGCTTTCAGGATCAGTACGCGAAGCCGGCGCGGCAGTTGTGGGATGCGGGCCTGAGGAGAAACGTGCTTTGGTTCTGGGGACACGAGTATCGGCTGGCGGGATACGAGTTGAATGGGACCGGTGACTTAAAGAGCTATGGGCGGTGCGTGGGACACGGTGGGATGCCGGTGGATTTGGGGCCGCCAGTGCGCGGGCCTCGTCCGAGTTTTTACGATGACAGGCGGGGAGCCAACGGATTTGGAGTGAACGGTCATGTGAATCTTACGTTCGCTGGGCCTCGGGTGACAGCGTTGTATGTGGATATGGGTGGGACGGAATTACTGGAAGAGAGATGGGGAGTTGCCGATGGAGAGGTGGAGTTGGTTTCTCAGCGAAAGCTCATTGATAATTCGGATTTTCATGGACCTCGGAGAAGGTCTTAGTTCCAGAGAGAGCGGAGAAAAACCTTTAACCGCAAAGGTCGCCAAGAACGGCCGCAAAGATCGCAAAGAAAGGCGGCACAAGTCGCAAAGGAAGGCGCGAGAGGAGCCAAGAGGGTGGCAAGGGTTCGTAAGCAACGGTCGCGAAGGAAATCTTTATCCGACGGCTGGGCATGACCGGAATGCGGACCAGTCGATTCTTCTTTGAAAGTCTTCGTTTGGCGGGAAGGTTGTTTTGAACGTGAAGGCGAATTCCGTTGGGCCGTTGGCTTCGAGGTGAGCGATACGTTGTTTGGCTTCGTCGATGCTGGGGCGGTGACCGGCCGGGACCCACCAGAGGGCGGTATAGGTTCCTGCGAATTTTTCGAACCAGTCATGCCGCTGGCGAAGAAGTTCGGCGTGGATAGTGCGGTAGACGTAGTGCTTGAGTGTTTCAATGTTCTCCCACACCGACATGTTCAGCAGAATGCGGTCGTCGTGTTCATAGGGGCGGAAGTAGGTGGCATTGCCTTCTCCGGTTTGCAAGCGCCAGACGAAGCCGGGACTGCGGTCGGCAATCGCGTTCAGTTCGTCGAGACGGTTCATGAAGCCCGCCATGGTGGGATGGTCGAGCGGAGCTTTGATGCGTCCGATGTTGACCTGGGCGATGTGATATTCGTTCATCGTCGTTTGTCCTCTCGCGCTCATCAGCACGAATCTTTGCGACACAACTACGCAAAGAAATGAGCCGTCATTTTAGCGCACAGCCTGGTGCGCTTCATGACGGCCCAATGAATTCGATCGTGAACGGATTCGATCAGAAGCGAATCTTCAAAATCGTTCCATTGACACCCACCAGCCATCCGGCGCGTGGGCTGGCGAAGGCGACTGCCCAAAATCCCGTCACGCCGTTGAGCGGGTACCAGGTCTTGCCTTCGTTGGGAGTCCAGGCGGCGCCGCCGTCGTTAGCGGTGATTACGACCGCTCGGTTGTCGTCGTCATCGTCGTGACGCGACTTGTTGCTGCCATCGGTATAGCTCAATCCGAAAATCGCACCGGTAACGGGTGGTGGATTGGTGAGAGTCCAGGTGCGGCCACCGTCGCGGGACGTCGCGGTGTCGGCGCTGTTGGGATTGGCGGGATCGAGATCGCCGCCGCCCACGATGCCATGATAGGCGTCGCGAAAAGCGACCGTGAAGGCTCCCGCGCTGGGCGAACTGACGAGCGGCGTGTCGTAGGCGTTCCAGGTGTTGCCGCCGTCGGTGGTGGCGAGAATTCTGGCGGAGGTGGATCCGCCGGTGGCGATCCAGGCATTGCGCTCACCTTCGGTGGCAACGCAGGTTCCGCTGGCTGCGAAGGATGCCTCGCCGGGTAGTGCGGGCGGCATGTTTGCGCTGATGTCGTGCCAGGTGTGTCCGTCCCGAATACGCAGGTCGGGGAAGACTCCGTTGACGGAATCACTGTGCGAGATGCCACGGCGTGGAGTCCAGAAGGCGAAGCAGTCGTAGAACGCTCCAACGAGCTGGTTCTGGAACTGCATGGTCCAGGTAGAGCCGCCGTCAGTGGTTTTGTAGATGCGGAAGTCGGTGGGATTGTTGCCGATGGATTGCAGGTAGGCGACGCGGTCGCTGACGCCTTGGACATCGCGGAACTGGAGAGCTTCCGCGCCGGGAACTACGCCCGATCTCCAGGTGCGGCCACCGTTGGTGGTGACGATGAAAGTGCCGCCTCGGCCGGAGGCCCATACGACGCGTTCGTTCACCGGGCTCACCGCGATCAGGCCCTGCGTCGTGTTGCTGTTCTGCGGGGTGAGTTTCGGTTGACGAACATGGTCGTCGGCAAAGGTCAGGGTCGCGAGAGCGATTAGGGTCGCGACGGAAACGGCGAGGGAACGTTTCAACATGATGTATCTCCGGGAGAAGTTTCGTCGGCGGAGCGGGAGTATAGGCTTCGGGGAAGAACGTGTCAAACGAGCTAGGCACGGAATCGGGCGCGGGACGGGGCTTTTGGGGGCGGCAGCCGCGCACAGGAAAAAGACAAGATCGACGCATTGGGTACCCGCAGTACGGTCCCGGAGGAGTGCAAGTTGCGAAAAGACTCTTAGACGGGCAAGCTGATGCAATGCCGGAATTGCCTGACATCTCGGCTTATCTGACGGCGCTTGAAGCGCGCATTGTCGGCCAGCCGATTGAGCATATTCGGATTGCGAGCCCGTTTCTGCTGCGCTCAGCGCAGCCTCCGCTGGCGAGTGTCGAGGGGCGCGTGGTGCGCGAGTTGCGGAGGATCGGGAAGCGCATCGCGATTGGAGTGGACGGAGATCTTTGGCTGGTGCTGCATCTGATGATCGCAGGGCGTTTGCACTGGAACCCGTTGGGCGCGAAGCTTGATGGGCGGCGGAGTCTCGGGGCACTCGATTTTCCCTCTGGCTCGCTTGTGTTGACGGAAGCGGGGACGAAACATCGCGCGTCGCTTTACGTGGTGAGCGGCGAGGATGGCCTGCGCACGATGGATCCGGGCGGGATCGATGTGTTGGGCAGCAGCCTTGACGAGTTTCGTGCGGCGCTCACGGCGGAGAATCGAACGCTCAAGCGGGCGCTTACCGATCCGAGGCTTCTCAGCGGAATCGGGAACTCCTATTCGGATGAGATTCTGCATGCGGCGCAGCTGTCGCCCATCACGCAAACGCACAAGTTGAAGCCGGAGGAGTGGGAGCGTCTTTATCACGCGACTCGGCACACGCTGGAATTCTGGACAAACCAGTTAGTGGAGGAGGCGCGCGAAAAATTTCCAGAGAAGGTAACAGCATTTCGCAAGGGCATGGCGGTGCATGGACGGTATGGGGAGCCTTGTCCGCGGTGCGGGGAGAAGATCTTGCGCATTCGTTATGCGGATAACGAGACGAACTATTGTGCGCGCTGTCAGACCGGCGGAAAGGTGCTGGCGGATCGGAGTTTGTCGAGATTGCTGGGGTCGGATTGGCCGCGGACTTTGGATGAGTTGGAGGCTTTGAAGCGGAAGTGAGTGTTAATGCCGAGTTTCGAGTACCCAATTGTTTGAGGCGTTGATCCCTTCGCGGCGGAACGCAAAGTCTCTCGACTGCGTTCGGCTGGTGCCTCACTTCGCTCGAGATGACAGACTCACCGAAGCAGGGCCGTGCCTTCACGGTTCAGGCGGAGGGCGAAGTGTTGGGCGAGGTGTTTGTGGCCCACTTCGGTGAGGCGTACGGCGCGCGTTGATCTGCGCGGCGCGAGCAGGCGATGACGAAACATCCAATCGAGCAGGGCCGCTCCCAGTGCGCCGCCGAGGTGGGGAACGCGGTGACTCCAATCCAGGCAGGCATAGGCGAAGCGGCGGCGCTTTGCTTGTGCAGCGTCGAGATCGACCCCGAGATCGCGCAGGAATTCTTCTCCAGAGTGGGTCAGCTCGTACTCGCTATTCCTTTCCCGAATGTGATTCTTCTTTTGCAGGCGATCGCGAATGGCGACGCCCAGTTCTCCGGCGAGATGGTCGTAGCAGGTGCGGGCGAAGACAAGTTCGGGAGCACTGTGCTCGGCGATGCCGGGACGAGTTGCCTTGCCATGCGTGGCGGCCGCCAGGGATTCTAGGGCGACTCCTACCAGTGGTCCTCCCAGACGGTAAAACTTGTTGCGGCCCTGCGAGTCGACTTTCAGAAAGCCAGACTCGACGAGCAGGCGCAGGTGATTGCTGGCCGTCTGCGGAGAAACATTGGCGAGCATGGCGAGTTCGCTGGCGGGTCGGGCTTCGCCGCCCAGAAGGCTCCACAACATCGCGGCACGAGAAGGTTCTCCGACCAGAGAACCGGCACGAGAAAGGAACTGTGCTGCATTCATAGTTCGATCGTACATGAACTATTGCGGAAATGCATCCCGCACAATGCTGGTCAGCGTAGGAATTCTGACAGGTATCAGGAGGGTTCGATGAAGGGGAAGTTATGTGTAGCGTTATTTCTGGCCGCGGCCACAGCTTTGTTTGCGATAGAGAAGCCGGACGAAGCTCCGACAGCGACCATTGTCGGCTATGTGCGCGACAGCGGATGCGTGCATCGTTTTCACGAAGTTGTGAAGCCCTTGCCGAACGGGTGCATGGAGGCTTGCGTGAAAGCCGGATCTCCATTGGTGATTCTCACAAAGAGCGAAGAGGTCTATCACCTGGTTTCGGCGCAGATGCCGGATGTCGATGTGCGTACGAAGCTCCTGCCGTTGGCCGGGAAGCTGGTAAAGGTGACCGGCAAGATGTATGAGCGTGGCGGGTCGAAGGCGATAACGCTGGAGCATGTTGAGGAAGTGAAGGAGTGAGAATGAGAGATCTGGCGATCGCATTGGAGAACCGGCCTGGAGCGCTTGCGGAGATGGGTGAGGTGCTGGGGCGGGCAGGAGTGAGCATCGAAGGCGGGGGAGTGTGGGTCGTGGACGGGCGTGCCGTGGGTCACTTTCTTTTCACGGATGGAGCGACGGCGTTGCGGGCCTTGGAGGCTGCAGGGATCACCGCGGTGGCCGAGCGCGAGGTGGTTGTGCAGCGATTGCGTCAGGAGGAGCCGGGACAGTTGGGCAAGATTGCCCGGCGGATGGCGGAGGCGGGAGTGAATATTGAGGTGATGTACAGCGATCATGCGAATCAGCTCATTCTCGTAGTGGATGATCTTGTTAGAGGGCGCGCGGTTTCGAAGGCCTGGAGCAACGATTTATGGGAATGACACCACGCAAAAGCTTTTAACCGCAAAGTTCGCTAAGAACGGCCGCGAAGACTGCGATGGGACACGCGGAAAATCTTACGGCGCAGAGTTCGCGGAGAACTGCAATTTGCGCGGAGAAATGCTGTTTGGGCGAGTGCCGGGAGGTTGGCGGTGAAGACGCATACTTACCACATTTGTGTGGACTGGACCGGCAATGATGGTGTGGGAACGCGGAGCTATCGGGAGTACCGTCGGGATCACACGATTACGGGCGATGGCAAGCCGGAGATTCCGGGCTCGAGCGATCCGGGTTTTCGCGGTGACCGGTCGCGGTTTAATCCGGAAGAATTGCTGGTGGCAAGCCTTTCGGCCTGCCACATGCTGTGGTACCTGCACCTGTGCGCGGTCAATCACGTGAGCGTGGTGGACTACCGCGATTGCCCGCAGGGTCTGATGGAAGAGGACGCGAACGGCGCGGGGCGGTTCGCGTCGGTGTCGCTTCGGCCGGTCGTTCGAATTGCCGATGGCGACACGGAGAAAGCGAGAACGTTGCATGAGGAGGCCCATCGCTGGTGTTTCATTTCGCGGTCGGTGAACTTCCCGGTGGAGATCCGGGCGGAGATTGTTCGGGCGACCGCATCATGAGCGCGAACTGAACTGTCATTTCACGCGCTTGGCAGCGGCTTCTGCCTGTTCAAGCAGGCGGTCGAGTTCTGAGCGGTCAAAAAGGCGCCCGTTAGCCACGACGGCCGTGATCTTGCGGGTGTTGTGAATGTCGTCCAGCGGATTCGCGGTGAGCAGCACAAGGTCTGCGGTCTTTCCGGGCGCAATCGTGCCGAGCGTACTCTCCGGATCGAAAAACTTTGCCGGATTGCTGGTGGCGGTCTGCAGCGACTCCATCGGAGAGAAGCCGGCCTCGACGAAATTCGCGAGCTCGTCGTGGAGGCTGAAACCGGGCATGACGTAAATGCCGGGTGCGGCATCGGTTCCGGCCAGGAAGGGGACCCCTGCATGGTGCATGGATCTGATCATCTCGAGATTCCGTTTGAAATATTCCTGGCGCAGGGCAAGAGGATCACGCTGGAGGTCGGGCAACATTTCGTCGGCGAAGCGACGCCAAGTGACGTCGCGCCAGGGGGCGGGGACGTACTTGTCGAGTGCTTGATGCTTCCAATCGAGCTGATCCAGGAAAGTTCCGCCGCGCTGCCAGGCGAGAGTGGGACACTGCCAGACCTGATGCTGCGCGAGCGAGTGGATGATGGCATCGCAACGGGCCTGGTCTGACGTGGTCATCAACACCTTCAGATTACCTTCACCGCGAATGAACTTGTCTTCGTCCGTGGAGCAGCCCTCGAAAATTCCCATCAGGTGCTCGATGCTCTTCTGGCCAGCGGCGATGGTTTCAGAGATACGGACCTTGTCGGGTACATGGCCGACGATTGGAAGATTCTGCTTGTGAGCTTCGGCAGCGGCGGCGACATAGGCGTCGTGGGAAATCAGGGACTGGACCTTGATGAAGTCCGCGCCCTGCTTCTTCAGTGAATCCACGGCGGCGACCACGCTTTGCGGCGTGGTGATGGGAACGGAACTTGGGAAGCGGAGTTTCCCGTTAGGCAGGTAGCCGTCGAGCATCGGGCCGGAAACGACCATGCGCGGGCCGACGATCTGCTGAGCGGCGATCTGTTTGCGCCATTCGAACAGAACGGGCAAGTCTCCGCCCATGTCGCGCACCCCTGTTACGCCATTTGCGATAAATAAAGGAAGGATGACTTCGCGTCCACCGGGGAACCAGTCGCCGAATGCGGAGTGTACATGCATATCCCAGAGGCCGGGGATTAGGAAATGACCGTGGGCGTCGATTACACGAGCACCGTTCGGAATCTTGAATCCGGCGCTGGGAGCGACACTCGTGATCTTCGCGCCCTCGATGACGACCGTGCGGTCGGCGGTTACGGATGAATTCCCAGGGTTGATGATGGTGACGTGAGCGATAACGACGATGGGCGGGGATGTTTTCTCGTGCGCATGGATGCTTAACAGAGCTAACCCGAAGAAAGTGAAGGCGAAAGAGAGAATCACAAGAGGCCGTGCTCGCATGCGGGACAGGGTACTACTGACCTGAGCATATAAGAAATCGCTTGACTGTAACGATCGTTACATGTAACAGTCGTTACATGAAAACGCGATCCGACTCTGGACGCCGCGAAGATCTCCTGAATGCTTCCATTGCCTACATCCTGGAGAACGGTGTTGCTGACTTATCGCTGCGGCCATTGGCAGCGCGGGTGGGAAGCAAAGCGCGGCTGCTGATCTACCACTTCGGCAGCAAAGATGCGCTGCTTGCGGAGGCGATGACGGTGGTGCGCGCGCAGGTGCAGAAGGCGTTTGCGGAGATTGTCGGTAGCGAAAGACAACGCAAGCCTTCCGACATTATCCGTACCTTTTGGAGTTGGGCCACTTCGCGACAACATCAGAAATTTCTACGCCTGTTCTTCGAAATTCACGGGCTCGCGTTGCAGAGGCCGGAACAGTACGGTCCGTATCTCGAAAAGGCGGTTTCGAGCTGGGTGGAATTGATGGTGCAGGTATTGCCGGAGCGCCTTTCGTTGGCGCGGCGGCGGGCTTTGGCGACGCTAGCTGTTACGACGGCGATTGGTCTGCTGCTCGACTACCTTTCGAGTGGTGACAAGAAGCGAGTGACGGAGGCGCTGGATTTATTCGCTGACAGTTTTGACGGATTGTTGGCGAAGGCGTGATGGTTCGCAGGTGAAGGGGAAGGAGAAGTCGGATGGGAAACATCGGCGGATTCCTGAAGAATATGACCATCCCGTTAGTCGTACTGATCGTAGCCGTGATCATGATGACCGTAGAGGCTCGGCAATCTGGCCGGAAGTGGCCGCGCGTTCGAGGATGGTGGGCTCGAGCATTGCTGTTGAATGCGGTACAGGTCGGTGCCGTCTGGCTTTCCGGGGTAGCGTGGAACGGATGGATGTTGCGGCATCGCCCGTGGAACGCCGACAGCTTGGGCGTGACGGGCGGGGCTGTTGCTGGCTATGTGGCTATCACATTCTTCTTTTATTGGTGGCATCGCTGGCGCCATCAAAGCAATTTCTTGTGGCGCTGGTTTCACCAGGTCCATCACAGCCCGCAAAGGATCGAGGTGATCACGAGTTTTTACAAGCATCCTTTTGAGATTCTTGCCGACAGCGCCATCTCAAGCGCGATCCTTTACCTGGTGGTCGGAGTGGGCGCAGGTGCGGCGGCAGGAGCGGTGCTGCTGAGCGGCCTGGCGGAACTGGTGTATCACTGGAACGTGCGCACGCCGTACTGGCTCGGATACCTGTTTCAAAGACCCGAGAGCCATTGTGTTCACCATCAGAAGGGTGTGCATTCATTCAACTACTCGGACCTGCCGCTGTGGGACATGCTCTTCGGAACATTTCGCAATCCGTGGGAGTGGGATGGGGAGTGCGGATTCGGCGGCGAGCAGGAGTTGCGTTTGGGCGAAATGTTGTTGGGCAAGGACGTGAACATTCCGGTTGCGGAAGGCGGAAGGCCGTGAGAGCGAGCGTGGCTGCGCTTCTGGCTCTCGGGCTGCTGCAGATGACCGCCGACGTGCTGCACCTTCCGACGGTCAAGGGGATTGCAGCCGCAACCGCTGCTTCGCCAGCGCCGAAAGTTTTCTCCAGTGTTCGGGGATTGGAAACATATTCGACTCGCTTCTATGTGGAATGGACTGGTGCAAGCGGGCAATTTCACTCGGTCGAGATCACGCCCGAGCGCGCGGCTGGAATGCGAGGTCCGTACAACCGCCGGAACGTTTACGGTGCTGTGCTCGCCTATGGCCCAATCATGGAGTCCGACGCGCGGCTGCGGCCGATGTATGAATCCGTTGCGAAGTACGCACTGTGTGGGGACGCGCCGTTGTTGCGAGAGCTTGGCATCGATGCCTCGGGTGCACACAGCGGTCTGAGACTACGTTTGCAACCTCGTGCGGGCAGCGAAACGCAGAATCTCAATCTGTCTCTGGAGACCCGCTGCCAGTGAAAAACGGGTGGACCAGCGGCCAGTACTCCGTGTATCGCATTCTGCTCGGCGGATATCTGCTGCAGCATTTCGTGGGATTGCTGCCGTGGGGAAGCGAACTGTTCTCGTCGAAGGGCGTGCTGACGCCGGCGGCGGTGAGCCCACTGTGGCACGCGTTTCCAAACATTTTCTGGTTGGCAGACTCTGCGCTTTTCGTGGGGGCGGTTCTGACTGCGGGCGCACTCTTGAGCACGTGCCTCCTGTTTGGGAAATGGGATCGGGTGGCAGCCGTTCTTCTCTGGTATGTGTGGGCTTCGTTGTACGGGCGCAATCCGCCGATCGGTAATCCCTCGATGCCGTTCATCGGGTGGCTTTTGCTGGCTTACGCGATTACGCCAGTTTGGCCGAGAACGGCTGCGGCCGATGGCGATGAGAAGTCGGCCCGATGGACACTGCCGGGCGACCTCTATCTGGCTGCGTGGATCGTTATGGCCTTGGGATACTCGTACAGCGGCTATACGAAGCTGGGGAGTATCTCGTGGATGGATGGCAGCGCGTTGAGCCGGGTGCTGAGTAATCCGCTGGCACGCGACACTGTGGTTCGCGTCTGGCTACTGGTTCTTCCCACATGGATTTTGAAAGCCGCGACCTGGTCGGCGTTGGCACTAGAGTTAGGCTTCGCGCCTTTCGCCTTGTTCCGGCGGGCACGACCGTGGATCTGGTCAGCATTGGTAGTCCAGCATCTCGGGCTCATGGTCCTGATCAATTTTGCGGATCTGACGGCGGGAATGTTGCTGGTGCATTTGTACACATTCGATCCGGCGTGGATTCGCGCGCCGCAGGCGGCGGGAGAGATCATCTTTTTTGACGGGCATTGTGGATTTTGTCACGAGTGGGTGCGGTGGATCTTGCGGGAAGATCGATCAGCGTATCCATTTTGTTTCGCGCCCTTGCAGGGTGAGTTGGCGCAGCAAATGATTGCCCAGGAGGCACGCGCCCAACTGCCGGACAGTATCGTGATCGTCGCTCCTCAGAATCGATTGTTGGTTAAATCGGACGCGGTGATCTACATCCTCAAGAGGCTGGGCGGTCTTTGGTTCGTGATGGCATTCTTGTTGTGTGCGCTGCCGCGCCGTTTGCGTGATGTGGGGTACGAGACTGTGGCGCATGTGCGTCGCAGAATTGCGGGCACGACGCAGAATTTGTGTCCGATGGTGCCGGAGATGTGGCGGGCACAGTTTCGGCCATGAGCTCACGAGCGTTCCGCGTGCGGGGCCTTATCGTGCACAGTCCGGTTTTTCCACGAACTTCCACAAGGAATGCAAAGCATTCACAGCTTCTGCACAATCGCGCGCGGGTTTTCTCTTGAAGCGAATTGGGGCGCGGGCGCAAAGTGTCGACATCGAGCGAGACGTTCTGTGTGCCCTGCCAGAGCATTACGGCAGAGCCGGCGGTGCCCGGTGATTCTCGAGGGTGAATCGCTGGGAGGGATCCTCCAGAAAGGCGCTTCGGCGCAGATCTGGTTGCCCGGGCGTTGCGGCCTCCTCACAGAGTCCTCCACAAACGGCAGGACTGGCCGCCGGCCACCGTGGTGTTGCAGATTGATTTGCGAAGCTTGCTTCGCAGATGGCGATCTGCCGAGTGCATCGTGCCAGGCGCTCTTCGGAGCGCATGCGAGATGAACTCCCCCCATGCCTCGTGCGTGGACAAGGGTCACAGAGCTATCGCAAAAACCAATGCGGTCCGGGTGGCTGGCCCGGGCCGCATTTGTTTTTGGAAACCGGTCGTCGGTCGTTGGCTGTTACCGGTTTTGAGGACAATCTGCCCTCGTTTTGACGGCTTCACCCGTCCTGTTTCTTGAGATTCTCCTTTTGTTCGCCTATAATTCTTTGGAGTCGGATGGCATGCAAGTGAGCGACCAGAGAAATTACCTGATGCCTAGTTTTCCTACGCGAACACTTTGCATCCACAGCAACGGTCGCGGGTATATTGCAGTTCGCTTCCGCGAAAATTCATCGAAGTAACGCGCAAGGAAAGCATTGGCGACCACGGACTACAGCATCAGCACACTGCCGGCGAATATCGAAGCCGAGCGATCGATTCTTGGGGCAATCCTTCTCGACAACCTGGCGTACAACCAGGCGGCGGAGCATCTGCGGCCGGAAGATTTTTCTCTCGACTCCAACCGGCGCATCTATGCACGGATGGTTGATCTGGCGGAATCGTCGCGGCCGATCGACATCGTCACGCTGGTGGAGGAACTTTCCCGCACCAAAGAACTGCAGGCGATCGGCGACATGGCGTACGTGTCGTCGCTGCTGGACGGCGTGCCGGACCGGCCGAGCATCGAACATTACGTCAAGATCGTGCGCGACAAAGCGCTGATGCGCGGGCTGATTCATGTGGCCAACGCGGGTATAGCGCGGGCTGCCGACCAGTCCGAGCCTGCGGAGGACGTTCTCAATGATGTAGAAGCGGCTATTTTCGGATTGTCGGAAAAGCGCATTGGGCGCGGGTTTCTGGGCGTGCAGGAAATCGTCAAGGATTCCTTCGGCTCGGTTGATGCGTTGCTGCAACGCGGGCAACGCATCACGGGCCTGGCGACGCACTATACCGATCTCGACGAAATGACGAGCGGCCTGCAGAAGTCAGACCTGGTGATCCTGGCGGCGCGGCCGTCGATGGGCAAGACGGCGTTTGCCATGAACATCGCCGAGAATGCGGCGATTACCGACGGGAAAGTGGTGGGAATTTTCTCACTGGAAATGTCGCGGGAAGCGCTGTTGCTGCGCCTTCTGTGTTCGCGGGCAAGGGTGGATGCGCACAAGATGCGCACCGGGTCGTTGTGGCGTGACGACATGCAGCGGGTGGTGCGCGCGATGGAAGAACTGGCCAGTTCCCAAATCTATATCGACGATACGCCGGGTGTTGCGCTGAGCGAGATGCGCGCGAAGGCTCGGCGGCTGCAACAGTCATGCGGATCGCTGGATCTTATTGTCGTCGACTATCTGCAGTTGATGTCGGGCGGCGGCAAGCGTTATGAGAACCGGACGCAGGAGGTCTCGGCGATTTCGCGTGGGCTCAAGGCGCTAGCCAAAGAATTGCACGTGCCGGTGATCGCGCTATCGCAATTGAGCCGCGCGCCGGAAAGCCGGGGCGGGGATCACCGGCCCCAGCTGGCGGACCTTCGCGAGTCGGGGTCGATTGAGCAGGATGCCGATCTTGTGATGTTCATTTTCCGCGAAGAAGTCTACAAACAGGACGACCCTGACCTGCAGGGTCGCGCCGAGATCATTATTTCGAAACAGCGTAATGGTCCGATCGGGCGAGTGAACCTCGCGTTTATCAAACAATCCACGCGATTCGAGACGCTCGCTGACGGAGGCATCCCTGCGGAGGAATAGGTGCGAGAAGGTGTCTCAGGGTCATTCCAAAAGCCTCGTTTCTTACACCGCCAGCCTGTGGAAAAGCTTGTGGAACCGCCATACGTGCTTTCCTGTATCGAGATAAAGCGACCACCGGGTCGGTGAAATCCACTGATCCATGTCGCAGTAAGTATTTGATTTGTATATAGTTATGCTGCGCTTAAGGCCTGTTGCAAAACTTGATAACAATATCCAATATCTCAAGCAACTCTTGAGATTTGCACATCTAGAGGTAATCAAGCGCTCAAAAAACTTGTTGCGTTTCGGGCGCTTTATTCAAACAGACTGTGCACCTGATTAGGGGATGAGACGCGACCTATGAGGTGGAGAAGGGGTGCCGACCTCAGAGCTAGTTGTTATTTTCCCCGACCTTTAGTACGGCAAGGAACGCTTCCTGGGGGATGTCAACCCGGCCAATGCGCTTCATGCGGCGCTTGCCTTCTTTCTGCTTCTCGAGGAGTTTGCGCTTGCGGGTGATGTCTCCGCCGTAGCACTTGGCCAGGACGTTTTTTCGGATGGCAGCGACGGTTTCCCGAGCAATAATTTTTGCGCCCACCGCCGCCTGGATGGGGACCTCGAACATCTGGCGCGGAATCAACTCGCGCATTTTCGACACCAAAGCTCGGCCGCGCTCGTAGGCAAAGTCGCGGTGAATGATGAGCGAGAGTGCGTCGACGGGTTCGCCGGCGACAAGGACATCGAGTTTGACCATGGGAGATTCCCAGTAGCCGGCGAGATGGTAGTCGAGCGACGCGTAGCCTCGGGAGACGGATTTCAGCCGGTCGTAGAAGTCGAGAACGATCTCGTTGAGCGGAAGTTCGTACTGCAGCATGACGCGCGAGCCGCTGACGTACTCGAAGCTTTTCTGTTTGCCACGCTTTTCTTCCACCAGCTTCAGTATGCCGCCGACGTACTCTTCGTTGGTCAGGATTACCGCAAGAATTACAGGCTCTTCCACCTTGGCGATTTCGCTCTGGTCTGGCCAGCGCGAGGGATTGTCGACTTCAATCAGCTGGCCGTCGGTGAGCGTGATCTTGTAGCGCACGCCCGGCGCGGTGGTGATGAGGTCGAGGTTGTACTCGCGCTCCAGACGCTCCTGGATGATCTCCATGTGCAGGAGGCCCAGGAAGCCACAACGGAAACCGAAGCCGAGGGCCGCCGAACTTTCGGGCTCGAAGAAGAACGAGGAATCGTTCAGGCGTAGTTTTTCAAGCGCTTCGCGGAGTTGGGTGTGTTCGTGGGCATCCACCGTGTAGAGACCGGCAAACACCATGGGCTTGATTTCTTCGAAGCCCGGGAGCGGCTCGATTGCGGGACGCTCGTCGTCGGTGATGGTGTCGCCGATCTTGGTGTCCGCGACATTCTTAATATTGGCGATGATGAAGCCGACTTCGCCGGCAACCAGTTCATCGATCTCGACCGGCTTAGGGGTAAGGACTCCGAGTGTCTCTATCTGGAAGATACGGCCGTTCGACCAGAGGCGGATCTTCTGCCCCTTTTTCAGAGTGCCTTCGAACACACGTGCGAGCACAACCACTCCACGATAGGGATCGAACCAGGAATCGAAAAGCAGAGCCTGCAAGTGACGTTGCGGAGATCCTTTCGGGGGATGGATGCGTTTGACGATGGCTTCCAGCACGTCGGGCACGCCCTGTCCAGTCTTTGCGCTAATGAGGCAGGCGTCAGAGGCGTCGAGACCGACGGCACCCTCGATCATCTCTTTGGCGCGTTCGATGTCGGCACTCGGGAGATCGATCTTATTAATGACCGGGATGATTTCGAGACCGTGATTGATAGCCAGGTAGGCGTTCGCGAGCGTTTGCGCTTCGACGCCCTGCGAGGCGTCGACTATGAGCAGAGCGCCTTCGCAGGCGGCAAGTGAACGCGAGACTTCGTAAGAAAAGTCGACGTGCCCCGGGGTATCAATAAGGTTGAGCTGGTAAGTCTTGCCGTCCTGCGCGGGGTAGACCATACGCACCGCGTGCGCCTTGATGGTGATGCCGCGTTCGCGTTCAAGGTCCATGGAATCAAGGACCTGCTCCTGCATCTCGCGCATGGCCAGCGATCCGGTCAGTTCCAGCAAGCGATCCGCGAGCGTGGATTTCCCATGATCGATGTGGGCGATGATCGCGAAGTTGCGAATGTGGGCTGCGTCCATGATGGTCGGGCTAATCCTTGATTCTAGCAGGGGACGGCAAAGGTTCCGGGACGAGCGGGGCTTTCACTTTCAACCCCAGAGAACCCAGGCGCATTGTCTTACTACAAGTTACGCATTGTTGACAGATGGATGACACACGACAGGGCAGCGGAGACACACAATTATTCCGCGCAGAGATTCCATTCAGCACGCACTCAACAAAGGTCAACGAGAACGAACAAAGCATGGCGAATACGATCCGATCGACGCGGTACTCAGCTTTATCCTTGAAGGACGTGGTCTGTCTGTGTGCGGGACCTTGTGACAATGAGGCGTGGGAGGAATTTGTAGCGCGAGTCGGCCGGCCGCTCAGTCTCGTTATTACGCGCACCGCCGCGATGTGGGGAAGGCCATCCCGCTCCCTGGTCGAGGACCTGATCCAAGTGACGTACCTCAAACTGTGGGACGGTGGCCGAAATCTCTTGCGGGAATTTGCGATCCAGCGCCCGGAAGCGATCCTGGGGTACCTGAAGAAGGCGGCCGTGAATGCCACCCACGATTACTTCAAGCACGGCCGCACCCTATCGTCCGGCGGCGACATACCCCATGTCTCCACCATGGATGTTGAGCCCGAAGCCGGGCAAGAGACCTCGGGAAGCCAGGAAAAAATCGCCTTCGAGATCTTTCTGGGTGAGATCGATCAGCATTTGAAACGGTGCGCGACCGGGCCGGACCAGGAGCGGGACCGCATGATCTTCTGGCTCTATTTCCGGCAGGGTATGAGCAGCAAGGAAATCGCCTCCTTGCCCGGCATCGGACTGACCGCCAAGGGAGTGGGCAGCGTAATTGAACGGCTTAAGCACTCCGTTCGCGATCAGATTCTGGATGCCGAGGGCCCTTCCGAACAGGGCAACGGGCAAAACGAAAAAGCAAACTCCCTCCAGAAATCGTAATGACCAGAAGGGAGTATCAGACTTTGGGCCGTCCATTCGGGAAGCATATTGATAACCACGAACTCGATGCTCTCGTACCCTCGGGGCTTGAGGCTGGCCGCAAGTTGCGCGGCATTAGTGCGGACAGTGTGCGCGAAGCACGGCTGCACGTTCGTGCGTGCCCCGATTGTGGCAGAAAAGTTTGGAGATATTGGCTGTTGCTGAATCGGATGTCGATGGTGGTCACGGAGGTGGCGCCGCGGGGAGCGGAATGCCCGAAGGATGAGGATGTCAACTGGTATGAAATAGCCAGCGGACTATGGCCGGAGTCGAAGGCAACCCAGCTGATCAGTCACGCTGCCTTGTGCGCCCATTGCGGCCCTTTGCTCCGCGCTGCCACGCGCATGGAGACTCATCTGGAAGAAACGATGCCGGCTAGGCCGAAGGTCCCGACACGTATCGTCAGTTCGCAACGCGGCTGGCGGCTCTGGCCATCCAGTAAATGGTTAGCTCCCGCTATGGCGCTGCTCATCTTGGCGAGCGCATGGTTGACCCGATCGATGCTTTCATCGCGACCACTGTCGGGACAGGAGATCGCTGAGTTTGCGGTCGCCACTCACATCCAACATGCCAAGGGATCGCTCCCGCTCGACATGCGCACGGACTCGCAGCAGGAGCTCAATACCTGGTTCAAGGCGAAGTTGCAGTTTGCGCTGGCACTGCCGGGATCTTCTCCTGCTCCCGGCGAACGCCGCCCTTACCGGCTGGAAGGGGCGCGACTGGTTCGCGTCGGCAACAAGGCTGCTGCTTACATTGCTTACCACACGTCAGAAATCGGGACGCCTTTGACCGCCGTGAGCCTCATGGTTACGCCTGACTCGGTGGCGGCCGCCAGCGGGGGAACCGAAGTCCATTTCAGCAAGGTCACCTTTCATTACTCCCGCCTCGATGGAAAGAAGGTAGTTACCTGGACATCGCATGGGCTGACTTATGCGTTGGTTTCTGAAGAAGACAATGCCACGCAGCGCTCCTGCATGGTTTGTCATTCGGCGATGCGGGATCGTGAGCTGACTCAGATCTTCACGCCTCGGCTGCTCGCAAGAGATTCGGCTGAGCCAACCTGGCAGTAGTCCCTATGTTTAGTCCATCTCTCCATGCGGCGCGAACGATCACGAACCTTCCAGGAAGGAGATGTGAGCAGACCTGCGCTATGGAATGCAATTTCTCTTTCCTCAAAAGCAAACGGCTCGCAGATCTCGTGATAACGAGTGAGGCCACTTATGTCCAGCAAGCAACTGCATGCCAAAACGGAAGCCAACCAGCACGTGAGAACGCTGCAGTTGACCAGGATGTACGAAGCGGTGACAGCTTTGAACTTGCTCCGGCGTGGATGGCCTCATCTGCTCGTGACATAACACAAATCACTGGAGAAAAAGATCAGATGAGCTATCGTTTCAGTCAGCAACTCAAGAACATTGCGCAAGTGCGGAGATTGTTCGCCGCCGCTCTCGTGCTCGCATCAGCATTCGGCGCGTCCACTCACGCGGTGGCGCAGGTGACAACTCCACAGACCTCCGACACGATTGCGGTACCGGTGGGCAACGAACCCTTCTTGGTCGGCCACGCCTTCGGTAGCCAGGGCTACACTTGCCTGCCTACGGCGACCGGCGGTACTGCCTGGAATCCCACCGCCCGTCCCGAAGCCACCCTGTTTTCGGATCTCTTCGGACAGCAGATCCAGATCATCACGCACTTCCAGAGCATCAATGCGAACCCCAAACCTGGCGTCATCGTCCCCCTCAGCGGGAACGCGACATGGCAGGGTTCGCTCGACAGCAGCCGGGTGTGGGCGGTGAAGAGCCAAGGGGTCGACCCCGGACCGGATCAAGCGAGCTGCCAAAACACGGGCTCGATTCAATGCCTGTTGTTGCAGGCGGTCGGAACCGCGAAGGGGCCCACAGGCGGGAACCTGCTTGCGAAAACGACCTTCATTCAACGGTTGAATACCAAGGGAGGAGCCGTTCCCACAACCGCTTGCACGGTGGGGCAGACTCAGCTCGTGGGCTACCAAGCCGACTACTTCTTTTACCGAGCAGCGAAGGAGTAAAAGCGCATCGTCGATCGAAACGTGGTTGTGCACGCGAGGTGGCACCAACAGTCTGGTGCGCTTTGCGTGCGCACCCGTCGATTGGCCGGCCAAGTCAAAAAGAATTTGGAATCGGAGATCTCGGATATGCGAATTGGTTTCAGTTCTTTCGTTGCATTAGTGCTAGCTATCGTTTCGGCTCCGGCGAAAGCCACGGCAGAGGAGACGGCAGAGTGCCTGTATAACGACGAACATTTTCATATCCAGGACTTCAAGGCGGATGGTCCACCGATGGTGGACGTCGTGAAGATGATGCAGCGGCATGTATGCCGCACCACGATGATGGGTCTGGCAGTGACGGTGGCGCACGATCCGCTCATCGACCGGGACTTCGCTCCGGTTTACTACACTCAAACAGACGCCCAGTCGTTGTACTACAACGCCATCCAGGATGTGCTGGTGGCGCATAAATTCCTGGCATTGCCCGATGCGGAGCGCAAGCAGGTCGATCCGCTGATGAGCGCATTCAACCTGAAGGATGCGCATGCCGGCGAATACATAAAGAAGATGGTGAAGTTGTATCCGGGTGTATGGAGCGGTTTTGGTGAGATTCACTTCAAGAAGCAGGAGTTCTCCGAGAAAATTGCGGGGGGGCCCGCCGAGCCTCTACAGCCCGTCAATTGATGCAATTTTTGATGTGATCGGTGAACTGGGGGCGGTGGCGGTCGTCCATTGTGATCACGATAGTCCATACAACCTCGCACTTCTAAGCGACCCGGCCGCGAAGATGATTTTTGGCGGCAGGACGCCGCAACCGCAATACATGGAAGGATTCCAGGCGTTTCTCAAGCGGCACTCCAACGTGCCGATGATCTGGGCTCACTTCATGGGCAATGGACGAAATGTGATGCCTTATCCCGAGCACTGGAAATATCTCGAGGGGATGCTGACCGATCCGGCTTTCAAACACGTCAGTATTGACATGTCGTGGGGACCGGTTATTGCGCCGAACATCATTGATACTCTGGATCATTTGAAAATGACGGCGGATCTGATTCGGAAGTATCCGGACAGGTTCTTATACGGCAGCGATCAGGGAGCGACCAGCGACTGGGGCGCGGTGAAAAAAAACTATGACGCGTGGGCACCGCTTTGGAAGGAACTTGGCCCCGAACTAACGCGTCAAGTTACTCGAGAGAACTATGTTCGAATCTTCGATCAGTCGCGAAAGAACATGAGGGCATGGGAGAAAGCGCATCCGGAGCGGATTGAATGAGGAACCCGGTGAGGTGGGGCATGCCCTGGGAACGAGTTGCACTCACGGTGCAAGCCCGCGAGCAACGTCGCATAACCTACGAAGAAATCGGCCCTTCTGTGCTTGACGCGCCTTTGGCGTGCGGATATGTTGGGCGAAAGATTCCTTTCCATGCAGTCCGTCAAGAGATTCAACCAACCGGCCCGTGTCTGTGTGCGTATCTCACGAGTGGTCCTGATTTTTATTCCTCTCGCCAGTCTCGCGCAGCAAGCTCCTTCACAACCTGAACAACAGAACCCTTCACAAACTGAACAACAAAGCTCCTCTAAGACCGAACCATGCGCATTGCGATCGCTTGGCCGGTGTGCTGGTCGGATGGCCAAGGAACAGGAGGCCATTTTCACCGCTCCTCTGCGCGTCCAGAAAAGTGACTTCCTCTGGCTGGCTCCGTTGGCGGTCACTGCGGGGACAACCTTGGCGTTCGATCGCGAAACAGTGGAGCAAGTCAGCACCGATCCCTCGCGCGTGAACAACTTTCGCTCCGCGTCGAACTGGACAGGGATCTATGCCCCCGTCGCTTTTTCCGGCACGGCCCTACTCGCAGGTACGATGCGTCACGATGACCATTTGCGCGAGACTGGAATTCTGGCGATGCGAGCCATGGCGGATACCCAACTGCTGACCGCATTCCTCAAGTTCGGCACAGCCCGCGCCCGTCCACAGGCAAATGGCGCAGGCCCGGAAGATGGTACCTTCTGGCCCGACGGAAAGCATGCCTCGACGGAGGATTCATTTCCCTCGGGCCACACTGCGAACGCGTTTGCAGTGGCGCATGTGATCGCCAATGAGTATCCGGGCTGGAAGGTGAAGCTGCTGGTGTACGGACTGGCAGCCGCAACCGGCTTTGAACGCGTCGCTGGTCGAGAACATTTCCCCACGGATGTTCTGGTGGGTGGGGCTGTCGGTTACCTGGTTGGTGGCTACGTCTTCGATCACCATTCTTCGCGCTCAAAGACCCACGTGAGTGTTGCTCCGATGCTGGGGCAGGGCGGAGCGGGTGTTTCCGTGCAAATCTCGCGGTCGGCAAACTAGATCGAGGGCGCCCCGCACGATGCGCTTTCCCGCTAGTCCTTTCTGCGGGCATAATCACGGGTGTCAGCACGACACCTCTGAATGGATCACCATACCGTTGCGGCGGTCAGCATCACGGGCTGTTGTCTGGATGTACTGGGCAGCCTGTATCTCGCCTATGACCTGCTAGGCGGACAGCACGGGCCGCTGCGTGTTCTCACGCGTGCAGTAACTTACGCCCTGGTCTTCGGAATTGGATACGGACTTGGTCTCGGCCTGGTGTTCGGGCTGGCTTCGGGGATTGCAACCGGGATCACGATCGCCATTGAATTGAATCGCGCGGCCCGAGGGCGCGACCACTATTCATTGCCCTGGGAAGTTTTGTTCTCGGCGATTCGCGGACTTGGTTTCGGTGTGGGGCTCTACCGGACTACCGGGCTCGGATTCGCGATTGCATTTGCCACTCTCATCACAATTGGCCAAGCGTTCGCGTATTCCCGCGGCATGCGGCCGGCACTGGATTATGAGGCATCCCGGCGCCCACGGTTTACGCGACGCCACTTCCACGGCACTGTGGTTCGGGCGTTCGGTTATATGGCCACGGCCCTGGCATGCAGCACCTTCATTCATCATGTTGAGCATCCCTGGGCGTTTGCAATTCGCGTCGGCTTGGTAACTGGAATTGTCACTGGCGTGGGAATCACGGTGAATCCCTACATCGAGTACTACGCGGACAATCTTCCGGAACGGCGGATGGGCGTGTTTGGGATCGGGCTGATTCTTTGCGGCTTTGCGTTGCAGTCGCTGCAGTATTGGCTGGCGCTATTCGATGTGAAACTGACGTAGGCTGGTCTTGGTCGGCCTTCAGCATGAAGAAGAGCGCTTTGAACAGGGATAAAAATTATCGGCGCGACGGACTGCAAGTCGAGATTTCGCACTGGCAAATCGAAAATGTCGATCGAGCCCGTGCTTGACACACCTCCATGTGACAAGTAACATTTATCTCCAAGTTAGCCCGTTCGCGGGCTGGCTTTGAATTTCATGCAGAGTGGCTGAGGGACGAGCCCTGAGACGCCACGGCAACCGGGTCGTGATCATATATCGCGATTGCTTGGTGCCAACTCTCTCCCGGAGACGGGGAACATGAGATTCGGGCAAGCGGCTTTTCTACCCGTTTTCCCGTAACCTCTTTTCCTATCCGGAGAAGAGGTCTTCGTGTTTAGGAGACTTTTTCTCCAGGGACGCTCGTCCTCAGCTACTCGCAAGAAGGCGAGTAGCACGATGGCTCAGTACGAACTGCGATGTCGCGAGTGCGGCAAGACCTGGGGGAACCAACCCAAGTCCATCTGCGACGACTGTTTCTCTCCCCTGGAAGTCAGCTACGACTACGATGCGGTGCGCGCGGAATTTACGCGCGAGAAGATCGCCCAACGCCCTCCCAATATGTGGCGGTATTCCGAGCTCCTCCCCCTCCCCCAAGATTTTCAGCCCAAGTTGCCAGTCGGATTCACGCCGCTATTGAGCGCGCCCAACCTGGCGAAACAACTTGGCGCGCAGAGACTCTCCATCAAGAACGACGCGGTGTGCCTGCCCACGCTGAGCTTCAAGGATCGCGTGGTCGCGGTCGCGTTGTCGCAAGCGCGCGCGTTTGGATTCGACACGGTGTCGTGTTCATCGACTGGGAATCTGGCGAATTCGGTGGCCGCCCAGGCGGCGCGCAATGGGTTCAAGGCGTGGATTTTTATTCCTGCGGATCTCGAGCCTGCCAAGATTCTGGGTACGCAGGTATACGGGGCGAAGGTGGTGCGTATCGCGGGAAGCTACGACCAGGTGAATCGGCTGTGCTCGCAGATTGCTGACGAACATCGCTGGGGATTCGTGAACGTGAACTTGCGGCCGTATTATGCCGAAGGGTCGAAGACGGTCGGCTTCGAGATCGCCGAGCAGTTGGGCTGGCGGCTGCCGGACAACGTCGTTGTCCCGATGGCCGGTGGGTCACTGATCACCAAGATCAAGAAAGCATTCGACGAGTTGATCACCCTGGGTCTGGTGGAGGCGAAGCCGGTGAAGTTCTTCGGGGCGCAGGCTACTGGGTGCTCGCCGATTTCGACTGCTGTGAAAGCGGGCCGCGCCGAGATCGAACCGCAAAAGCCGGCGACGATTGCGCGCTCATTGGCGATCGGCAATCCGGCCGACGGGCATTATGCGATCAAGGCGATCACGAAAAGCGGGGGGTGGTCGGAAGATGTGTCAGATGTCGAAGTGGTGGAGTCGATCAAGTCGCTGGCGGAGACGGAAGGCGTCTTCACCGAGACGGCCGGCGGCGTAACTGTTGGGTGCGCGCGCAAGTTGTACCGCGAGGGCCGCATCTCGCCCGGTGAAACGACTGTGCTGTGCATTACAGGCAACGGTTTGAAAACGACCGACGCGCTGGCGGGCGAGTATGCAGCCGAGGCCGCGATTGCGCCGAAGCTTGCGGAGTTTGAGCGGTATCTTTCGAGCACGCTGGATATCCCGGAAATGGTGGAGGCCTGACATGTCGGTCACAGTGCAAATTCCGACCGCGTTGCGCCGGCTTACGGACGGCGTCGGCAAAGTGGATTGCTCGGCGGCGAATCTCGGGGAATTGTTTTCCGTGCTCGACCAAAAATTCCCGCAGCTGAAGCCGCACTTGCGAGATGAGGCCGGGGAGATTCGACGATTCCTCAACGTGTATGTAAACGAAGAGGACATCCGCTTCTTGGGTGGGGCCGGGTACATGTTTCAGGATGGCGATGAGATTTTGCTGGTGCCATCGATCGCGGGAGGCAAGAACTAGCCCGACAATTCAAAACTTCCAAATCACTCGATGCAGCGACGGGCGTCCTCGCTCGTCGTTTGCTTTAAGCGCTCTCTCTTTGTCTCACCGTCAGCACCGGGCACTCCGCCAGGCGCACGACCTTTTCCGCAACCGATCCGAAGACCCAGCGCTCGAGGCCCGTCGACCCGTGGGTCGAGATCACGATCAGGTCGGCTCCTTCCTTCTTGGCGATCAGCACGATTTCCTCCGCCGCATCCCCGTGGCCGACCTCGGTCCGCACCTTGACGGTCTTGCCGACAAGTTCTTCGCGCACCTTCTTCAGATGCGCCTCCGCGTCGGCATGAAGGTAGCGTTCGTACTCGGGAATCTTGAAGACGTAGTTGGGGTCAGGCGGGACGCTGGGCAGGGCGGGTACGACATTGACCAGCAGGAGTTCGGCGCCGAAATGCTCGGCCAGTTCGCTGGCCGCGCGCACGCAAGTGCAAGCGGGGCCGCTGAAGTCAGTCGGGCAGAGGATGAGCTTGACGGGCAGCATGAGAAGTCTCCCAAAGCGCTGAATTATAAAGCAATTCGCCTGCCGGGCCGGCTTGCCAACTTCAGCGGGCGTCTTTTATAATCTAACTAACTGGTTAGTTAATAGAAGTAGGATTAGCTAAGAACTTCCGAGGTGCACGATGGCCAGCGGGCAGGCACGAGGGCGGTTAGGGTCGCGGGGGAAGCCGGAGGAGAGCCGGCAGGCGATCCTGCAGGCAGCCATTCGCGAGTTTGCGCGCGAGGGTGTTGCCGGGGCGCGCACGGACGCCATCGCCAAGGCGGCCAAGGTCAACAAGGCGCTCCTCTATTACTACTTCCGCGACAAGGATGCGCTGTACGGGGCGGCGCTCGAGCAAGTGTTCCGCGAGCGCGACGCGGTGCTGATGCCGATTTTGAAGGAGAACACCCCGCCGGGAGAAAAGCTTCTCCGTTATGTGGGCGCTTTCTTTGATTTTCTGGCGAGCCATCCGCAGCATCGCGAGATGGTGCAGCGCGAAATGTTTATGCTGCCCCGGCGGGCGCACGCCCAGCGCATTGTGAAGATGTACATGAAACCGTTGTTCGAAGAACTGTTAAAAGTATTCCGCGATGGGGTCGCAGCCGGCGTGTTTCGCCCTGTAGACCCGATGCAGTTCATCCCCTCGATGGCGGCCGTAGTGGTGCATTACTTCGGGAGCGCACCGTTCATCAAGCTTATGACGCAGCACGATCCGCTCAGTCCGGAGCGGATCGCGGCCCGGCGTGCCGCCGTTCTCGATTTCATTTCCGCAGCTCTCTTCCAACCGACGGCCCTGCCGGTCGAAGGAGAATCCAAGTGAATCCGCGTAACCGCTTTTTCATTCTGCTTGGCGTCATCTTTCTGATCGCGCTGGGCTACTACTTTTTCTCCACTCCGAGCAATAAAGACCTGGTGCTGATCGGGACGGTGGATTCGAACCAGGTCATTGTCAGCCCGCAGACGCAAGGTCGACTGCAGAAGTTGCTGGTCGATGAGGGCACTCCCGTAAAGGCGGGACAGTTGATCGCGGTGATCGATCCCGCCGAGTTGCAGGCGCAGGCGGCTGCTGCTTCGGCGACGATTGCAAGCCTACGCTCCAAGGTGTCCGGAATGCGCTACACCGAGCAGTCGACCAAGGGCTCGACGACCAGCGACGTGGCCAACATGCAGGCGAGACTGCGAGCCACGACTTCGCAATTGGCGCAGGCACAAGCCACGCTGGAGCGGACCGAAAGCGACAGCCGCCGCATGATCGAGTTGGCCAAACAGGGAGTGGCCTCAGACCAGGAACGCGTGCAGGCGGAGACGAATCTCGCAGCAGCAAAGGCCAGTGTGCAATCCCTGAAAGATCAAGTGACGGCGGCAGAAGCAGATTTGAATGCCGCCATTGCCCGGACGCGCCAGGCGAATGCCGCGCAGAGCACGGTGGCGTCGACGCAAGCCGACTTGAAAAATGCGGAGGAGCAGAAGCGGCAGGCTGAAGTCCGGCTGGGCTATACCAATATTTACGCACCAGTGACGGGGACGGTCTCAGTTCGCGCAGCGCGTGAAGGCGAGGTACTCAATGTCGGCCAGCCGATCGTGACCATCGTCGATCTCTCCGACACCTGGGTACGAGCGGCGATTCCGGAAACCCAGGCCGATCACATCGGACTGGGTGACACGCTCCGCGTCCGCTTACCCGGCGGGACGATCACGTCAGGCAAGGTCTTTTTCAAAGCCGCTGAAGCGGATTTCGCGACGCAGCGCGACGTAAACCGGCGCAAGCGGGACATCAAGACCATCGTGCTGAAGATCCGGCTCGACAATCCCAAGGGAGCCTACGTTCCGGGGATGACAGCGGAAATCTTGGTGTCTCCCGATCAATTGAAAGGAACGCCAAGGCAGGACATGTCGGCGGAGCAGCGGCAATGACCGGACCCAACGGAAAGGATATGGCGGGACATGGCTGCGAAGGGTCGGAGAAGACCGGCAACAACGCCATCGATGTGGAACACATCGTGAAAAAGTATGGCGATTTCGTGGCGGTGGATGACATCACGTTTCACGTCGCCGATGAAGAGATTTTCGGATTGCTGGGGCCAAACGGAGCGGGGAAGTCGACGCTGATCCGCATGATGACCACGCTGCTGCCGATCACGGCGGGGCGTGCCGTCGTTGCAGGACACGATGTGGCGAAGGATCCCGATGGTGCGCGGCGCTGCATCGGCGTCATTCCGCAAGCGCTGACCAGCGACCTGGACTTGACGGTTGACGAGAACCTCAGCATCTACGCCAAGCTGTACGACGTGCCCGCCAAGCGGCGGCGAGAGGCGATCGACGAACTGCTCGAATTGGTCGATTTGACCAAGTGGCGCGACGCGCAGACCAAGACATTGTCGGGCGGCATGAGGCGACGCCTGGAGATTGCCCGCGGACTGGTGCATAGCCCGCGAATCTTCTTTCTTGATGAGCCGACCACGGGACTCGATCCGGTCTCACGTGTGGCGGTTTGGGAGATGCTGACCAACATCAAGAAGAATCGCCAGCTCACCATCCTTATCACGACGCACTACATGGACGAAGCGGACCGTCTGTGTGACCGCATTGCGATCGTCGATCACGGAAAGCTGGTCGCACTCGATACTCCTGCGGCGCTGAAAGCCAGCGTGCCGGGCTCGAATGTGATCGAGGTGCAGTTCGAGCATCCGCCCGCGGATATGGAACAGCGATTACAGAGTCTTCCACACGTGACCTCGGTGCAGCACGAGGGAGCGGGAATGTACCGAGTGCTCACCAGCAACGGGTCGGCCACCACCACCGCGCTGGTGGAAATGGCCGTGCATGCAGGAATTCCAGTGAAGACCCTGACCGTGCAGAGCACGACGCTGGATGACGTTTTCGTTCACTACACCGGCCGCCAGTTGCGCGACGAACTGGTGAAGGCCTACGGATTCACGATGCCGCAGCGCCCAGGATTGCAACCATGAATCGGATGATGGCGATTGTCGAGCGCGAGATGCGCAAGTTTTTCCGGTCACCGACGCTGATGCTGGCGTCGATGATCTTCCCCCTGGTGCAGTTGATCGTGCTGGGCAACGCGTTCGGCGGAAAGATCAAGGACGCGCGGCTGGGCGTGGTCGATCAGGACGGCGGAACGCAGGCGCTGAAAATCCGGCAGGCGTTTGATTCCGTGCGCGCCAACATGCGGACGTTCGTCCCCGTCTACTACGACGACGAGAAGACGGCGCGCGAGGATGTACGCAATGGGAAAATCCAGGGCGCGGTCATCATCCCCCCGCAATATTCGCGGCGCGTGTACGAGCAGGACCGTCCGCAGATCGCCTTGGTGGTCGACAACAGCGACAATTTCATGAGCTCGACGCTGGAGCAGGAACTGGCCGATATTACCAAGGCCCTGAACGAGCCGACCATCGAACCGCGCCTGTTGCAGCAGACCGTGCTGCAGATCGTGGAACTCTATCCTTACATCGAGTACATGAAATACCTGCTGCCCGGGTCGATTACGCTGGCGATGTTCGTCTCGGTGATGATCGGCGGCGGCATGTTGTACATCGACGACAAGGCGCGCGGCGTGCACGAGGGCTACCTGGTTACGCCCATCACGAAAGCTGAGATGGTGTTCGGTTTAAACCTGGCCGGAGCGATCAAGGCGGTGCTGACGGGCCTGGTGATCACCGTCATTGGCGCGCTGCTGTCGGGCGTGAGCACGATTTTCGATCCGGCAACGGCGCTAGGATTGCTGCTGATGATTGTGCTGACCTCGATTGCGTTCAATACGATGATGTTTCTGCTGATGGTTCGGGTGGATGATCCGCTGGTGCCGCGCGCGATTTTCGGAATCCTGAATACTCTATTGTTCTTTCCCAGCGGATCGATTTATCCGGTGCAAGCGTTTCCGAACTGGCTGCGCGTGATTGCTAAGGTGGATCCGTTTACCTACGCGGTTGCGGGCTTTAAGGCACTGCTGCTGAAAGAGGCGGGATTTACGGCGATTATTCCTGACATGCTGTATCTCGGGATTTTCGGGACGGTGGCACTGGCGGTGGCGACGCCGCTGTTTAAGCGGACGCTGTAACGGGAAGTCGTCAGGTGCGGGCGCCGCTGCTTGCTCGCGATGCGTGCGAACGGCTCATTTCATCCGCTATCATGGAGCATATTTACTGCCTGGAGCCGCTATGATTTTCCCCATGAAAACTTGCAGTATCTGCGGAGAGGAGTTTGAACTGAAGCCCGACAAGCCAGGCTTCACCAACCGCTGTCCGGAATGCAGTGAGCCTGAGACCGCGGAACCCACTTCGAAACGTCCCACGGATGCTATTACTCGCAAGACTGAGAGTGAGGCCAATGCGGCGCGCCGCCAAGCCATGCGCGATCTTCTGTACCGCAAGGACAGCTAGCCACGGCGGTTGCTCGGCCATGCCCGAAGTAGCAGACAAAATGCCTGTCAATGATTGCGGGCTCCCGACCGCGTGATGTCATTCCTACGAGGCTCATATCCGACTGGAAGATCAGGACTTTTTCGGGTAACCATGTATGGTGACTGGAGTACATTGCGGACTCGAGCCGCCGGGTCTAACTTCAGCACTCAGCATGAACCCCAATTCCGCGGAACGAAGCCTGAAGTCCCACCGTCCAGAGTTGATGTCCGCAACCCGGACAAGTCGCAGCCAGACAACCAAGCGCAGAAGCACCCGCATGGCGCTCAACGCGCGCGTAGGGTTGTCAGGTGAAGATCACAAGAAGTTTCCCTTCTCGTTGCCCGCAACGGCGACCAACCTGAACAAGCACGGCGCAGCCGTCCAATTGCACCGCGAGTTGAAGGTGGGCACGACGATCGTCGTAAAAAATCAGCGTGGCGCTGCTGTCTCGGCTCGCGTCGTGGCACAGTTGGCAACCATGCGCGGCGTCCCTACATACGCGATCGAGTTTCTCGAGCAGGACGAGAAGGCGAAGAACTTCTGGGGCATTTCGTTCCCGACGAACGCGTGACGCTAGGCCATGGTTTTGAGTGAAATGGCCTGATTACGTCAGGCGCTTCTCAATCACAATAGACTTCTTGCTTGGCTTCTGCATAGAGGCTTCTGGAAAGCAAGATTTGGTGATGCTCCAAGTAAACGACAGGGACATTGATCCTCTTATTCTTATGATGAGTCCATGTGGAACCCGACCAGCGAGCGTCCAAGACCAATTCACGTTGAGGGATCGGAGTCCGGCCTACGCATGGGAGGAAGACATCCTCAAACGCACCGTTTCCGTTTTCATCTGAAAGTTTGCATCGATCAACATTCTCATGCTGGTCGAACCAACATTCCAACCAATAACCAGTCTTGTGCAACCTAAACGGCACATTGTTCGTTAAGACGTAGAGTGCATTGGGGGAGACAGTATGCGGTCGTCGAGGTTTATGCCCTACCCACCAGAGCGCGAAAGCAGCGAGGATGATAGCCGTTCCCACTACCGTGCGGCGCAATTTCCCGGGCGTGAAGCGAAGCAGTAGGGCGACGACCACTCCCAGAGCAATGGCCCCGAGCACGAAACCCGTTGCAAGGGGCATACTGACTAAACCCATCACCAGAAAGCCGACAGCGACGAGCAATCCGGCAAACTCCGAGTCCAACTGCATTACTCGCCAAGGGCCGGGATGTCGTTTGGCGTCGTGGTCTTGCGTCGGCGAATTGTCTCCCCACTTCATGCCGAAAGCCACCGTGGCAAGTCGCAACTGGTGAAACATCGCCGTTACAGGGCGCCGGGCTAAACCGGCTTGAAGTAGAGGATGAAAGTTCCTTACGAGAAAGGAGTAGCGATCCGCTCGGCCTCGAGTCTTGCGCTGCTACCGCGAGGGACACAGTGAAGCGTAGACAGAGGATAGGCGGGGTGGGTATTCAGCTCCGAAAAGATGCAATCCGTACGCCGACGTCTTTGTAATGCGCGGAAGGCAACATGAACGGGAGCGATAGCGCGAGTTCCTGCTCAGTCCGGCGTAGTCGAAGACCCCAGACACGCCTAGAAACTTCATGCACGAGAACCGGGAGACCTCGCAGACGCCTG
>JBKPEB010000074.1:0-57023 GCA_046728215.1 Acidobacteriota bacterium
CCTTCGGAAATTCAACTACACAGCATTCACACGCGCATTTTTGTGCGAACGAGGAGGAATCTTTATGACACAGCTTACAAAGCACATCGTCTTCTTGATGGCAGTCGTTTCTTTCATAACATTGCCCGTCTTTGCGCAATCTCCGGGTGACATAAAGATCACCACCACCACCGAAGTCGCCGTTCCAGGACATCTGCTGGAGCCGGGGACCTACTGGTTCCGGCGGGCGATGGCCGATGATCCCAGCTTCTACAAGATTGTTGCGGACAATGGACGCATGATCGAATTTGTCCAGGTCGTTCCCGCAGAACGTACCGGGCGTACCGACACCGAGGTGGATGTCAGCGCACCGGATGCGGCCGGTGTGCGCGTACTGCAGGCTTGGTACGGTCCGGGCGACCCAAGCGGATATGAACTGGTCTATGCGAAGGGAGACATTCGAAAGCTCGATCAGATTGCGGAAATGCGCGCGCACTCCTCCGGCTATGGTGCGGGTCAGCATTAGAAAGAAAGCTGCCGGTATTTCTCCCGGGAGAAATACCGGCAGGTTCCGTAGATCGCGTCTGCGACCTCGCGTCGTACGCCGAGCGACGTGAACGCCTCGTTAATCCAGTTTGCTTACGCCGACGCCTTCAGATCGCGCCGCACCAAGGTCGAATCCAGGAAGAATCCCAATCCCACAGTGAAGGGAATCGCGCCAAACGATGCCGCTACCCAGGCGTCAGGCTCGACCTTGGCGATCAAGGCGAAGGTGATGACGTATCCGATGGCTGCCGATACGAGCAGAATGCCCGCGCGCCGGGAACGGGCCGCTTGCGAGAGTTCCGGCTCCATCGGGACATTCACGCCGCGGGCCAGGGCGGCCATGCGCTCTTCGGAGCGCAGTTTTGAAACGCGATAATAGCCGTAAACCGCGATGCCCACGATCGGAATTGAGAACAGCATGACTACGGCCGCCAGTCCAGTAATGTCGCCCATACTTTGCTCCTTCGATTTCGCCGGCGGCCGTCTTTCGGACCGCTCTGACGGCAGATACGGCGCGTCATTTCGGAAAGTTCCGGGAATCTGATGGGCGGTGGGCATCCCCGCCCAATTTGGGCCCGGTTGTGACTGCTCCTAAAAGAGGCGTTTTTGAAGAGAACGATAGCGGCGCGGCTGAAGCCGCGCCCCGATACGAACCTCCTGCGCGGCGGGCTGATGTGAACCTCTTGCAACAGCGGCAGTTCCGATCCGAGCCTGAACGCCTTCGTACAAAGAGTCTTCTGCTGGCGGGCAACGCCGGTTTTACGAGCGGTGATTTCAATAAAACTCTTTGATGTGCCCGATAACCTCTTTTTATTGGCCCACCTGCGAGTTGGCACGGTAACCTGATTTGTTCGCATCTGGCCCCCAGAAAGCTCTGGATTTCCATTGACGACCGCTCATTTCAAGGAGACTCATGTCGACCGAACTGCGTAATTTTTTGGCGCTCTCGTATGACCAGCTCGAAGACCTCAATCTGAAGGCAAAGGAGCAGCGCAAGAACCGGGCCCCGATGCACAAAGTCCAGGAAGAGCGCCTGAAGTATCTGACGGACGAGAAGCGCATCAAGGCCGTGACCGTGCTTTTTAGCGACCTCGAAGGCCGGCTGCACATGCTCGACTACGACAAGAAGTTCCTGATCAAGAGCTATGACAACCTCACCTTTGACGGGTCGTCAATCCGCGGGTTCACGGCGCAGCGGGAAAGCGATCTACGGCTGGGTATCGACTGGTCGGCCTTCTACTGGGCGCCTGCGGACTTCTTCGGTGGCGGCAAGGTGCTGGTGTTCGGCGAGGTCATCGACAAGAACGGAACGCCCTATACCGGCGACATCCGCGGCATGCTGAAGAGCTTTGCTACGAAGCTCTATGACAAGGAAGGCTACACGCTCAACGCCGCCAACGAGATTGAAGGGTTTTTGTTCAAAGGCGCCGACGCCGAGCGTCACTATCACGAGAGCGGCAAATTCGAGTATGTCAATACCGGCGGCTACTATCATTCGCTGCCGGGCGATCTGCTCCGGACGTTTATCGATACGACCGCTGAAGTGCAGCGCGCCATGGGCTTCCAAAACGAAAAAGACCACCCGGAAGTCGCGCCCTCACAATTCGAAATCAACTACGGGTATGGGGAAGTCGTCGCCGCCGCCGACCAGATCCAGCTCTACAAGCTCGTGTGCCGCGAAATCGCCACGCGCATGGGTCTAACCGCGTCATTCCTGCCGAAGCCGGTTGTCGGCGTGAACGGCAGCGGCATGCACACCAACGTGTCCATCAGCAAGAACAGCAAGAATCTCTTTTGGGATGCCAAGGGTGAAGAAAAGCTGAGCAAGCTGGGCTGGGAATTCACCGACCGCATTCTGACTCACGGCAACGATATCTGCCTGCTGCTGAACGCCAGCGTGAACGCCTTCCGGCGACTCGATCCGCATTTTGAAGCGCCCAACCAGATCAAGGCGTCGCCCACCGACCGGGGCTCGATGGTCCGTATTCCGATCGGCAACGACAAGAGCATGCGCGTGGAAGTGCGCTCCGTCAGTCCCGACGCGAGTCCTTACATGGTGATGTACGCCGTGTTCAAGACGGGCATCGAGGGGGAAACTGCAAAGATCAAAAATCTGCGCCAGGCCGAACGCTATCTGCCGGACAACATTTACGACGCCATCGCCAACTTCCGCAGCTCAAACTGGACGAGCAAACTGCTGGGTGAAGACGTGAAGGCCCGTTATGCCGATTTGAAGCAGGCGGCGGCGGATCGGTGTCCGCGGGCGCTGGGAACGTTCGTGAAGGCTCCCGAGGTGCAGTACCACCACGAGGTCTACAACCAGTTCTTGTGGAATCTGTTTTAGAAAAATCACGACATCCAAACGGACGCCCCGGGAAACGAGCCGGGGCGTTTTTTAGCGGCGAGGGTATAGTCCTAGTTTTTCAGCAGAGCTGCCATGCTAATCGGCTCTGAAAGCCCTCTCCAGTTGATGATTTCGCGCAAAGGCTCGTAGTGTTCGATTGCCTTGGCTACGCTCTGCACCACTTTCACGACATGATCCAGACAAAACGCTTCGCGATAGCGCCCGGCGATTCCGATGAGCAGCCCCTTGATGATCGCGAATTCCAGGCAAAGGAAGACGTATTCATTTTGCATGCTGCCTTCGTGCTCCGTCATTTTGCCGAATGGAAAGCGGTTGCAGAAGACGTAGTTCACGAGCCAGTTTTCAAACACGTGAGGATGTTGCTCCATGAAGGGAGCGTAGTAGCGGGAGTATGCTTCCGCGTAAGGTTTGGCCAAGTCGTCCACCGCGGATGTTTCCCTGTATCCAATACCAATGCGGAAGTCCTCCAGGCATGCATGGATTCGGTCTGATTGCGCCCGTGTCAGGTGACGATGAACAGTCTCCAACACCATGGTGACCTGAGCATCGGTTCGCGTCGGAATGAAGGCCATCCCCGATTTCAGCCGGCCATCAACAACAATCTGAGCATAATCGCGCGCAGCAGTTGCGCAATGGGCGCTGCCCTCCCCTCGGCGATTCGTTCGTCCAGCTTATTGCAGAGCATACCCAGAAGGAAGAGCCGCTCCCACAGCGAGTAGATCGGATCCTGGACCAGCAGAAGGACGAACCCCCGTATGTTCCAGAAAAACCGTGCCGGGTCCGCGCTCGCGCAGACCGGCGGATCGGGCAACGCCAGTAATCGGCCGTATCCCCGGTCGCCGTTACGCCGGCGATACCCGGGCAGCAACCCCGGGTCGAACAGCACCAGACGCGCAGCTTCCGGACAGGAGAGCGTGAGCGGTTTCTCGATCAAACCATCAATACGCCGCGAGCAGCGTGGATAGGTTGCACAAGTTTCCGATAAGTACTCTTCGCCATAGTCCTTATGAATGGCGCAGAGGCCTTCTTCCAACAGGAACGGGCAAATGTGTGCCGGCGTTAACTTGATCCTTGCGCACCGCTTCTCGTTCTCGTTTCTCGGGATGATTTCAAAGCATTCCAGCATTCGGGAACACAGGGCGGGCCGCGAGTCGTACTTGCGGTATGTCTCCTTGTCGATGGTCACTTCCCACCCGCGGCAGCAAACGTCCTCACATTTCGCGCCAATGCAGCGGAATTTCTTCGCATAGAGCGGGCGCAAACTCTCCAGCATTTCTAATCTTGCCACCTTTCGCGCGAAGCGACCTGCTAGGACCTGCACGCACACTGCCCATCCGAAGCCGCCCGAAAGCACGAAGGTATACAGGAACGTCTGTAGGGGCGTTCCGCCGTCGCCTTTCAAGTGCTCCCTCGCGTACCGATTCGAACAACCCATTCAGCTCGCAGGGTCATCGAATTCCCGCTATCCACAATCGTAAATACAACAAGGAGGAGTTATGAAATCGAGAATGGGCGCTGTGCTGTTAGGTGGACTGCTGGTAGTTTTCGGACTCTGCTCGGCTTTCGCGCAAGATCAAGAGAAGGACAAAGCCAATGTGCGTACGATAACCGGATGTCTGTCAAAGGGTGGTGAATCGGATTCGAAGGAATTTCTGCTGACGGCCAGTGATGGCAGCACCTGGGAAGTTCGCAGTGATGGAGTTCCCCTGGCTGATCACGTCGGACAGACCGTATCTGTCACGGGCGCGGTGAAGAACGCGACGGCCCACAATCTGAAAGAGGATGCGAAGGATGCCGCAGCCGACGCTCACATGAAGAAGAGCAACACCGAGCACGGCCACATGACCATCACTGATGTGCAGAAAGTCAGCGACTCCTGTCAGAAGTAACGTAGTCCCAGCATTTGCATTCGGGAAAGGCCTCGGGCGACTAGAGTCCGGGGCCTTTTCCTTTGATGATGCGAGTTACCGGTAGATGCTCTGCGGGTGGGGTGTGTCGAGAGGTGAGTGGTCTTCTGATAGATATTGGCTGCGGGGATCGATCAGGGTGACGCGCCCGGCTAGTAGGTTCCGGCTGCGGCCTCGGTGAGTTCCGCTCGTGTGCGCTGTAGATCCTCGAGGAGGACCAGGTCATTCTCGATGTCGCTCTGCGCGGCTTTTGGAGCGCCTCGCCTCAGTTCTTCGCGCATCCGCACCAACAACAAGCGCTGGGCAAGCTCTGACGACTCGGAATTTGCAGTGACGATATTCTCTCGCGTCAACCCGATTTTTACGGCGTTGTCGCCTACCCGCATGCTTAGCACGGGTTGTCCCCAGTCATCGAATTCCGGCCGCGCGCCAGTATCCAGCCGCGGCCACTTGATTTCCTGGATCGGCGATTCCATGATGCTGCGCGCGGCAACTTCCAGCCTGTTTTGATAATCGCGGCGTTGTTGCGCGGTCATCGCAGGCTCCAGGTCGCGATGCGGGTTGAACACGAGTGCGTTCTTCGCCGGATCAAATCCGGGCGATCCCGTGAAGTAAGCAGCCGCGAAGCCCGCGACAATGGCGGGATGCCACAGCAGCAGCGGCGCCATGTACTTCTTCGCCTTGAATGCCGACTCGACCACTCCCCGCACCGGCTTGCTGCGCTTCATGGTTCCTGGCACCTGAGGGATCACGAAGCTCGCCGACTCCAGATGCGGATGATGCTTGCTGAATTTCACCAGGCACTTGGCGATCTGTTTCGGAGTGGTCACACCCAGGTCGCCGATGATTCCGCGATGCAACGCTCTCGGATAATAGAAGTTGATAATTTCGCGCACGAAGTCCGCGCAATTGCGCGACAGCAGCCGGTAAATTCCCTCATTCGGACCGGCATTGAAGCGGCGGATGAGTTCGTCATCTTTCTCAGGGCTGGTCTCGATCTGAAATGCATAACTGGTTCGGTCGTAAGACGATCCGACAAGCTGCACCCACGGTCCCTCGGGAACCTCGCCGCCAGGCGCATCCGGGATGATGTCCGCAAAATGTCTTCGCCGATACTGATCCCGCAGGAACGCCGCCAGCCTCGCATCCGCGTAGAGCGGAACCTGCTCTGGGGTCTCTACCGCGTAGAGATATGGCAAAAGTGGAATCGCATACCAGTCATGGCCGGCAATCCCGTGATAGCGGCTGAGCACGACGCCTTGCTCTCCGGCCTGGCAGCGGCGCAGAACAAACGGCGTGTCCGCACACACCCGATCGAGGTAAACCGCGACGTGACCTGTGCCTGCGAACGTTCCGTCGTGGCTGTAGGGCTCCTCTAAAAGAAGGGTCGCCCCCGCATGCGCAAGCACACTGCTGGCCGCCACCAGCAATACAACCGCCGCCATGTACCTGCGAAAGCCCATAAAATTAGAAACGCACGGCCAAACGTAAAGTTTCGCGAATCCCGCTGTCGAAGATCTGTGACAACGGCTACAAGACCCCGTGAACTGTAAGATTTTGCAGTGCTTGCGGAGGTTGGAACAAGATAACCGAAGGGGTAGAGTCTTATCCTGTACGAGGTCGGGGGGCGACCCTCGGCCTTTTAGGCGACGAAATCCGGTGTGCGCTATAGCTCCTTTAAATTCAATGCATTACACCAATTGGTGGCAAATCTCTAATGAGAGCCGCCCGGAAACGACGTTACTTCCGGGCTAAGGACTGCGATTGGAGCGCGAAAGGGGTCATTCGACCGCCGGCGTTTAGCGGCCGCCTGCGTTGAAAGGGAATTCTATCCGCCTAGCGCACGAGCCATTCGGTGATCTCGTGCATTCGAATCAACATCGGGCTGTAGGTCGCGATGATGCAAACAAGCGCGCCCATCGCCGCCAGCGTCCAATACCATGAAAAAGTGCGCGTCCTCTCGATGCGCGATTCGTCCCACTGCACCAATCGCGCAATCCGCGCATTCAACGCCGAACCGGCCGGTGGGGCCAGCCCCGTCGTCAATGTGGCGCTTGCACTCGCGGGAGCGAATCGCGACAGCTTGATTAGCGCCGACGCCAGATCCAACGCCTCGCAAGAATTCGAGACGGCCGCGTCGTCAGCCGCCATCTCCGTAGCTTCGGCCCAGGCGCTCTCGAGTGAGGACATGCCTGGCACTTCGCAAAAGCGGAACAGCATTTTCTTCAGGTTGTCGCGTTGGCGTACGTGCGCCACTTCATGTCGCAAGGCCGTCTGGAGTTCTCGTCCGCTCAGTAATTCCGCCGCTTTGTTGGAAAGTAATACCAGTGGCGATAGGCCACCCGCCACTGCGAGAGCGGGACTCGCAGTCTGGATCCGGAACAAGGGTACCGGGTAACAATGCGAGTCGATCGTTGCCCCTCGCAACCATCCACTCACAGCGCGCGAAGTTCTGCGATGCGCGCGCACCGCCCTGAAAACGCCAGCTCCCAGCAGCAAAAGGCAGGCTCCGCCCAGCACGAGGGGGATCTCTCCAACCGGCTCGGTCACCACACTCGGTTCCAGCAGCAAGAAGGACGGCAACACCAGTAACAGCGTGCTTAGCACCGCAGCCGCCAAGGGGAAGCTACGCAAGAGAAACAGAAAATCCGCCAAGCCTCGCGCCGTCCACTTGTCGGCCCGGCGTAACGCCAGGCGCCAGCCGCGACCGACCAACAGAGACAGAACGCTATAAAGAAGAAGAAAAAACGAGAGCGAAACGCCCACGCACCGCAGTGCGAACATTTATTCCTTCTCCCGCTCGCGCAACTCGCGCCGCTTGTTCTCGACCAGTTGCTGCAGTTCATCCAGCAACTCGATGTCGTGCTCCGTGACCGCCTCTACCAGGTACGACAGCGGCAGCGTCGCCGACCCTGAGCCTGACCCCGAACCGAGCAGATGCTGGATTACTTGTCCCGCTTCCGCGCGCTGCAATTCTTCTCGGCTCACGCGCGCAAAATAGCGGAAAGCCCGGCCTTCTTCCGTGCGATCGAGCAAGCCCTTCTTGAAGAGACGGTCGAGCGTCGTCATAACGGTTGTATAAGCAATGTCCAGCTGTCCGTTGTCAATCAACTCCCGGACGGTGACATTGTTGCGCGCCCAGACTTCTTGGAGCATGCGCAGTTCCAGCGGTCCCAATCGCGAAAGCGACGGTTGGCTATTACGAAAAAAAACATTCACGGCTGCCCCCCAAATGAACGCGTGGATTTTACTCTACTGGCCCTTGAAAACAAATGGCCGTTTGCGCCGAAAAGGCTGGCCAGACGCGACTTTCCCGCAAAAAAGAACGCATTGCCTACTAGGAAAATAGGCCTCCCGGGACCCAGTCCGGCAGGCCTGAAAACGGACACTCATAGAACTTGCCAAAGCTAGCAAAAGCCCCTGGCTACTACCACATCCGTAATTGCCGTCTGCGAATCCTTGGCATCGAGGGAAGCGATGACTAGTACATTTGCGGGCGAGAATGCACGCATCGGCGGGGTGTTGGTTGGCGAGCAGCAAGAGGTAAAGCTGATGGCTGAAGGCTGAGAGCCATGATCAGTTGCATTCCGCCCCGCCCGCGGCGACAATCGCTGCATGGAGAACGCCGCCTCCACTAGCCCCTTCCAGCCTGGCACCATGGTCGTGACCACTCTGGCCAACCCAAGAGAAAAATTCTGGGGCGCGATCTTGTCGCTGAGCCCGGAGGGCCTTAGTTTGCGCGGCATCGAGTTGCCATCATTCGAAGACCTGGTGGCCATGGTGAAGGATGGAGAGCCCTTCTCGCTTGGCGTCGTATTCTTCCCGATGCACCGGGTGGAGCGCATGGAACTCGATCTCCCCGATGGAAACATCCCGTCGCTCTCGCAACGGTTTACGGCGAAGACAGGCCTTGATCCGGTCACCCTGTTGCGGTCGGGCGTGACGGAGTCGGCGACGGCGAAGGACCACAGATGAAGTTCTCAGAACTCCTGTCGACTCCGAACCAGCTCACGCTTCTGCGCATGCTGTTTCTGCCTTTCATTGTTATCGCGCTCGTGGACGAGCACTACACCACCGCGCTGATACTGTTTGTGCTCGCCGGGATAAGCGACGGCCTGGACGGATTGCTGGCGCGCCGACTCCACCAGCAAACGCTGCTCGGGCAATATCTGGACCCGATCGCCGACAAGCTTTTGCTCAGTACCTTATTCTTAGTGCTCTCGATCCTTCATAAAATTCCGTGGAAGTACACAGTGATGGTCTTCGGCCGCGACATCGCCATCCTGGTGACGAGCGCCGTGCTTTACACCATTGCGGGCTTGCGCAATTTCAGTCCCAGCATATTCGGCAAGGCCAACACCTGCGCCCAAATCGCCGCCGTTTTCTTCGTGATGCTGTTTGAGATCAGGCATGCACACGGGATCTGGATCGCCCGCACCGTCCTGCTGTGGGCCACGTTTGCGTTCACGGCAATTTCCTGGGTGCACTACGCCTTCCTTGTGCAAACCCGGCTCAAGGGCCCGCAGGTCGCCGAACCGCGGGGCAGTTCCAAGCAAGTCGCGTAGGGTGGTTCGCAGCTGCCTTCAACAGACCGAATCGAACTGTTTTGCGGATCCTCATCAGGCCCAGCGGACGCAGGGTCCTGTTCCTTGCCGCGTACTTTCTTTCACCGAGGCGCTCGAGATCAGGAATGTTCCCAGGAGCACGAGTGCCAGCGGCCAAAGCAGGGTGAGCAAATCCGCCTCCAGTTGATGGGTTGTCAGGGACGAAGCCTGCATGATGGAGGAAACCAGGACCAGTCCGTCGGCTGCATGGCGCACCAGATGAACCACAGGGCCTGCTGTGTCGGCGATCCGGCCGAAGAGAAGGAACAGTCCGACACCTCCCATGGCCAGCCCCGCCAGTGATCGAGCCGTTTCGCAGTGTCTGGTTTGCGCTTTCATCGTCCCCTCCTAAAGCCGCTTTCCGCCTCTGTATGGACGACGATTGAGGGAGGGTGTTTTCGACAGGTCTGGCCGAAAAATTGAGGAAATTTTCTCGGTCCCGGGCCTGAACGCCGCGGAGCACGGCCTTCGTTCTCCACAGCCGTCCCCCTGGTGTCACGCAGTTTTTACTCGGCATTCATCTGGGGCTAACAAAGGCTCCTTACTCTGGCCAGACAAATCCCTACCTCAAGTGTGGAGTGATCTCATGAAGCTTCAATTTCTAGCGGTCGCGGTCTTTCTGCCCGCATCGCTTTTTGTGTCCGTGGTGGCGCAGCAAACGACGCCGGGCGCCGGCAATGCCAACGCGGTTGTCCTCGCCCAGAAATCGCCCATCGTGCAATCGGCATTTCGCTTTTTGCTGTCACAGACCGACAGCCTGAAGGATCGCCATCTTCGCCGTGAAACGGAGGACGCCATCGGGAATCCGAAGACCTGCGTGCAGCATCGCGCCGGCATCACCGCGGCAAAGAAGGCTGTGCTTCTGCAACAGTTGCTGACGGCCGGACTGGTCGATTCGAACGACGATGCCACTTTTCCTGGAGGGCTATTAGCCGGCGTATTTCCGCCACTTCTCAATGATGGCAGTTCGTGCCCGCAACTCCCGCAAGCGTTCTACTCGGCGCCGGGCAGCGTTTTCGGCGGGCATCACTCTTATCCCGGCGGCTTACCCGTGCACGAATCGAATAACGACATTTCCGACGTCGAACTTGCGCACCAGTACCGCTCGGTGTACGGGCGTTCGCGCCAACGGTTCCCAACCATCGATCGGGATGTGTTCGACACGCCAGTTCTTTCCACGCGCAGCGACATCTTCATCGATCAGGACGTGATCGTGGGTGCACCCATCTGGCATGACTGGGCCAAGAGCATGGTCTTCCAGTGGAACACCGATGGCACGGAATTTCAGGAACTCAATTTCGGCGGCAACGGCACTACGGACAATAACGGCGCGTCGGGCAATTCGAAGACTGGCGGACACCACATCATGAGTGTGGCCGAGGCGATGTCGCGTGGGTTCTCGCCGGCATTCGTCATCACACAAGCCTGCGCTCACTCGGCTCCCACGTCAGGGAATGAATATAAGGTAGTGAACTGGTTGCGCGCGGCGGCGATCCTGGCACAGATCGATCCGGTTGCGAATGGATATCTCGAAACGGACGCGCAGGGCAATCTGCGGCTGCCGGTGTTGCGGAAACTCGGCGACATCGATCTGCTGGGTGCAGGCCAAATGAATTTGCTGGCCGAGTACACGCTGCACAATCTGTCGGACGCCGACTTTACATACTCCGGTCCGGCGGTGACAACGGCGCAGGTGATCCTGCAAACCTTGAGCCCACGCTACCGATACGATCCGGCGAACGCGAGCGTCTACAACAACAAGTATCGCAACCCCGCGCTCAGTTTTCTGACTGGGGAGCGGATCCTAATTTTATACAGCGGCCAGGGACTCGCAGCAGTGCAAGCGGAACTCGACAAGCTGCGGTCAGCGGGGGTTATCTAGCGAGATTCGGACCTGAAACGGAGTGGAAGGCTGAAGAAGGGGGCAGCGTTTGCTCCCTTTTTTCCTGCAGCAAAACCCCATCGTCGATCCGGGAATGCGGCAGCGTTGCGCATGGTCCGTGAACCCAGGTTAGCGTCCAAAGACCGGACGCGAACCTGGGGCCCCGCGAGATTTCACTCATCCAAGGCAAACAACTTCTTACAAATTTATCGTAGTTTCCACTTGCGAAGATTTCAAAGTCATGGCATCTTAGAACATCTTTTCAAGAAAGGACGCTCATTGCTGCGAATTAAGACACATCTCGCACCTAAGCAATGCCGGCCGCTAGACGGCTTGGGTTGCATGTGGGCGTCGTTTTGTAACGTCAGTTACTAACTTCACTCGCAAGCGATCCAAGTAAAACAAAACGCGCTGGGTGGCGTAGGCCGCGGTTCCTTCGATTGAACCTCGACTAACACCGCTGCCGCACATTCCCCCAGCCCTAACTACTCAGGGCCAGTGGTGATTGGCCACGGATACTTCTCTGGCAGACAGCTCGTTGTAAACAACGAACTGTGAGGTTCGAATCCTCAGGGCGCAAGCCCTTCCGTGACCACCTGTTCCCTGGCCAATAAAAATCGTGTGGCGCGGACACTCTTGTCCGCGAGCGGTTGGAAGTGCATCGGCGGTGAGGCGAAGCCAATCCGCCGCAGGCGCGGACGTGTGTCCGCAGAGAAAAAGCTTCGCCGGTGGTGAAGACAAGGGGGTTACTTCGCCTATTAAGCGGGTGGTCGCAGGTTCGAATCCTGCCACGGGAAATTGTGCCCGTGTAGCTCAGGGGATAGAGCACCTATATCCTTTGTCGCGTGTTCCCCGGCTGCCTTTGCACCATATGCGGACTCTTGTCGTCTGCAAAGATGTACCAAATCAATCTTTACTAACTCCCGGCAAGTGCCGGTTAGAAAAATGCGACATATGGCTACGATCACGATAAAAGGAGGAACGCCGGTGCACGGCGAGTCTCTCTGCAAGACCTGCCAATGGGTGCACATGGTTCGCGGATTTCGCGAGAGCCAGGAAATCATCATCTGCACGTACCCGGATCCGAGCCGCGAGGTGACATTCGCGGTGTGCGAGTGCGGCCACTTCCGCAGCAGCATTACTCCGACGCCGCAGCAGATGGAGGACATCGCGCTCATCATCCCGACCGAACCTGCTCGGAAGCGCGCTGGATTCGCCGGCATCGGTTTCGGGACATCGGCCGAAGAGGCGCAAGAAGAAGCAGCGTTGGTGGAGATCAAGACGTAGGTTCTCGCCAACCACACAATTCTGTACTCGATTTCGGAAAAGACCGCTTAGGCGCCGGCGGCTGCTCGGCAGCGATAGTGGTCCTTCCGAGCAAGCCCGGGCGCACTACAAACAATTTCGCCGGTGGCGCAGGAGACGGCCACTTCGGACGCCGAAATGTCTGCGAACTTCGTGGACGTCGGGGCAGGTCAAACTGCCGTTGCCGTCGCCGCAAATTCCCCGGCGATGTTTTGCCAAGTAACGACTATCAGCTATCAGCCGTAACCGGAGACTGCGACTGAAGACTGGAGACTAAAATGGCTCGACTCAATCTATTCAATCTTGCTCGTGGAGTGCGTACTCACGAGGGTGCGCCTGCGCGTCACATCTCGAATGAGCTGCAACTGCGCCGCTCGGTGCTGGCTTGTCTCCTGTGGGAGAGCCAGTTCTATGAGGACGGAGTCGAGATTGCCGGGCGTATCGCAGAACTCGTCCCTAAGGTCGAAGCCGAGCGTGTCGCTGCGCTTGCGGTTGAGGCGCGCGAGCAGATGAAGCTTCGTCATGCGCCGCTACTCCTGGTGCGCGAGATGGCCCGTCACAAGACCCATCGCGGTCTGGTGGCCGAGACTCTCGAGCGCGTCATCCAGCGTGCCGACGAGCTGTGCGAGTTCGTCGCCATCTACTGGAAGGACGGGCGTGTGCCGCTTTCGGGTCAGGTGAAGAAAGGGCTGGCGGCTGCGTTCCCGAAGTTCGACGAGTACCAGCTCGCGAAGTACGATCGCAGCGGACCCATCAAGCTGCGCGACGTCCTGTTCCTTTGTCACGCCAAGCCGCGTGACGATGCGCAGGCCGGCGTGTGGAAGAAGCTGATCTGGGGCCGGCGTGCTGTCCCCGATACATGGGAGGTCGCTCTCTCGGCTGCGGGCGCCGGCAACGGCGCTTCGAAGACCGAAGCGTGGACGCGGCTGGTGGCCGAGAATAAGCTGGGCGCGCTCGCTCTGCTCCGCAACCTGCGCAATCTGCGTGAGGCAGGAGTGGAGGAGGCGCTTGTGCTCTCGGCACTCGAGGGGATGAACACGCAGCGCGTGCTGCCGTTCCGCTTTCTCGCTGCGGCGCGTTACGCTCCGCAGTGGGAGCCTGCACTTGAGGCGGCGATGCAGAAGTGTGTGGCATCGCAGCCGAAGCTGGCGGGAAAGACGGCGCTGCTCATCGACGTCTCGGGCTCGATGATCGCGCCGCTCTCGCGTCGTTCGGAGATGCTTCGCACCGACGCCGCTTACGGTCTCGCGGTCCTGCTGCGCGAGATCGCCGAGCGCGTGACGGTGTACTCGTTCTCGGACAACCTGGTCGAGGTGCCGGCGCGTCGTGGCTTTGCACTGCGCGACGCGATCGATGCCTCGCAGCGCCACAACGGCACGTATCTCGGGAAGGCCGTTGAGCAGCTGAACCAGAAGGAGCGCTACGACCGCCTGATCGTGATCACTGATGAGCAGGCGCATGACTCGGTGCCCAACCCGCAAGGGAAGGGCTACGTGATCAACGTGGCGAGCTACAAGAACGGCGTCGGCTACGGCAAGTGGACGCACATCGATGGCTGGTCCGAGTCGGTGGTCGAGTATGTCCGCACGCTGGAGCAGACGGGGTGAGATAGTTGAGCGTAAGCCCGATCGCTTTCATCGCGAAAAGCCCCAGCCTTCGCAAAATGCGCGATAGGCTGGGGCACCCGGCTGAAAGCTGAATAGGAACACCAACAATGAAGAATGAATCTATCCCACTCTATCGCGACGGCCGACACTACGACGCACTGAACAGTTTCCTGGTTGCCGACATACCGTTTTATGTGGAGGAGGCGAAGTGTGCTGCGGACCCACCTTACCGCAAAGAACGCGGGAAGGTGGGGTACCAAGTACTCTTCCACTCTCCCGCAAGAGGCGCGGGAAGGGTGGGGCATCCGGTGTTGGAGTTGGCCTGCGGAACGGGAAGGCTCACCATTCCGATTGCGCAGAGCGGGGTGGAAATCGTGGGACTCGATCTCTCGGCGTCGATGCTGGCGCATGCGCGGACGAAGGCGAAAGCGGCGGGAGTGGAGATCGAGTTCGTCGAGGGCGATTGCCGCTCGTTCGACCTCGGGCGGAAGTTCGGGTTGATCTTTATGGCATTCAACTCGATGCAGCACCTGCACGACTATGCATCGCTCGCGGCGCTATTCGCGAATGTGCGTAAGCATCTTGCCGAGGACGGCCGATTTGTATTCGACGTGTTCAATCCGAAACTCGAAATCCTGGCTCGCTCTTCGGAAGACCGGCGGCTCGAGCGCGAATACCAGGATCCCGAGGGCAGAGGCACAATGGCGTTCGAGCACAACGCAACTTACGACGACGCCTCGCAGGTGAGTCACATCCAGTGCTATTTCGTGCGGCGGGGCCCGAACGGAGAAGAGGTCGAAGTGCGCGAGGAAGAATTGCACTTGCGCAGCTTCTTCCCGCAGGAGTTGGATTTGCTGGTGCGCTCGCAGGGGTTTGAGATTGTGGAGAAGTTTGGGAATTTTGAACGGAAGGCGTTTGGGAGAGGGGATCCGAAGCAGGTGGCTGTATGTCGCTCGTGTTGAGAGGAAGTTCATCGCGATGAATATCCACGAAGAGGGGTTCGTCAAGGCTTTCATCCAAGCGGACCGCCAAGACCGATTTCTGTCGTTCTTGATGGACGCAACGAAGCGAGTGAAATTCATTGCGAGTTCGACCATTTGAAGAATTGGTTTTTGGATGTTGTGCAAGTCAACAAAAAGCAGGTCCTTCGCTTCGCTCAGGATGACAATGATTGGGAGAGTTGGAAACTCGAGAAAGTTGGACATCTAAGAGAGTTGGAAGATTATGACTGAGCAAACTTACAACGTGATCAAGCCCGACGCCGGCGTGCCCATCAAGGCCTGGACCAAGGGGGTTCCTCTTGAGGACGCGGCTCGCCAGCAGTTGCTCAACGTCGCGCAGCTGCCGGTTATCTTCAAGTGGGTGGCAGTCATGCCCGATGTGCATTGGGGAATTGGTGCGACCGTGGGGAGTGTGATTCCGACTCGCGGCGCGATCATTCCGGCGGCGGTGGGCGTCGATATTGGTTGCGGCATGATGGCGGTCGAGACTTCTCTCAATGCTCGCGATCTGCCGGACAACCTGCATGGCATTCGCGAGGCGATTGAGCGGGCCGTGCCTGTGGGGCGTACCGACAACGGCGGCAAGAACGATCGCGGAGCGTGGAAGAATGCGCCCGTGCATCATCTTGACGTGTGGGCGAAGCTGAGCGCGACTTATGAGCAGATTGTCGGCAAGTATCCGAAGCTGGCGCACCCGCAGAGGGCGAATCATCTCGGTACGCTCGGGACTGGGAATCACTTTATTGAGGTGTGCCTCGACGAGAGTGAGACGGTTTGGTTCCTGTTGCACTCGGGATCGCGCGGCGTGGGGAACCGGTTCGGCACGTTTTTCATCGAGCTGGCCAAGAATGATATGCGCCAGTGGATGATCAATCTGCCGGATGAGGACCTTGCGTACCTGCCACAGGGCACCGAGCACTTCGACGACTACGTGCGCGCCGTGCACTGGGCGCAGGACTATGCGCTGGCGAACCGTGAGCTGATGATGCGGAATCTGATCGCGGCGGTGCGGGCTTCGGGACTCGTGGCTGAGTTTGCGGCTGGTGGCGAGGGCAGCGCGGCTTTCGCCGCGCGGACGGGCGATACGCCCGTCTCTCCATCGGCGGCGGAGAACGGCGGGCGGGGGCGCCCGCCCCACACGGTCGTGAGTTGCCATCACAACTATGTGACCTGGGAACATCACTATGGCGAGAACGTGCTGGTCACTCGGAAGGGTGCGGTGCGGGCTCGCGAAGGGGACATGGGAATCATCCCGGGCAGCATGGGTGCGCGTTCGTACATCGTGCGCGGGAAGGGGAATCCGGAGAGCTTCATGAGCTGCAGTCATGGAGCTGGACGCGCCATGTCGCGTACCGAAGCGAAGCGTCGCTTCACGCTCGACGACCATGCCAAGGCTACGGCGGGCGTTGAGTGCCGCAAGGATGCCGACGTGATCGACGAAACGCCCATGGCTTACAAGTCGATCGACGCCGTGATGGAAGCGCAGAAGGATCTGGTGGACGTGGTGCACACGTTGCGCCAGGTGGTCTGCGTAAAGGGGTAGTAAAAAAACGGAGCACTGCAGACCCGCGGAAGAAAGCCCCCCGTCTTCGCAAAAACCGCGATAGGCTGGGGCACCCCACCGAGGAATGCTGAGGCACCTGCAAGAAATAAGGCAACGGCCGCGGGCTAGGTCGCGCTCAGCACTTAAGCGCTACTGTAGATCGAGCAGGCTTAAGTGACGTCTTGAGTGAGGGCTCCCATAAGAAAAAAACAAGGGCGACCTTGGTCGCCCCCAAATGTTGCCAACAGCTCGGTTGTTAGTAGCGGAACAGGATTCCGGTCGAGAGTCGCATGTTGTTGTTGTCGCTCGCCCCATTGGAATGCAGCGAGAGCCAGTCAAACTGCACGGCTCGCAGCGCGACGCGCTTGGACGCTTTCACGTCGAGTCCGCCGCCGAACATCATGGCGAAGCCGTTGTCCGAGCCAGAGCCCATGCCGCTGATCGAAGCAGAGGCGCGGTTGCCACCTGCCAGGAAATGTGCGAACGGAGTAAAGGTCTCGTTGTGGCGATAGGAAATCACCGGCCCGAAGGTGTACGTGTAGTTGTTGAAACTCACGCCGTTCTGGGACTTGTACGCACCGCTAAAATCCGCAGCGATACCGAACCAGTTGTTAAGATTTCCGGTGATGGACGTATTCCAGCCATTCGCATTCAAACCACCGTCGAAGCGGGTGTACTGGTAACCGCCGAAGATCTCTGCCTTGGGCGTGTTCCCACCTTCTTGCGCGAATGCCGCCAACGAACACAGGCTCACCAACAGTGCCAACCCCATTAATTTGCGCATCTACTGAACTCCTGAACTGAAATTGCACTCCTCTCCGGTCGAGGGACCCAGCGGTAGCATAGAAACAGGCGTACCCGAGAGTGCGCCTGATGCTGAAGTCAAAGTGCTGCGTATAGTGAAATTCAGTACGGAAGAGCGGGCAAGTAACTGAAGACAGAGGACAATCGGCCTTTGGTAACGACGGAAGAATTGCCGGCTAAGTTGTTCTGTTGCAACTCGCGCGAGGGAGTCCTGTGAAGCACTGGACCGTTGGTCTGGCCATCCCCAGCACGGTGTCGGCGGAGTATGGGCCGGTCGGCCGAGGCCAACTTGGCTTTTACTTCCTGGAATTCACTGGTATCGAGGACGTAGTCGCTTCGGGTGGGCAGGAGCGCTGAAATTGCGGTTTGCGCTTTCTTAATGCGCTCGTCGGTAGGCGGGTAGCTAGCGAATGCGCGAGCAATCTTACCATTCAAGGGCACCTTACTGGCCACGGGAAGAGCTTTGGCAATGCGCGCCCGGACCTGATTGTCCTGGTTCTGCAATCTCTCCAATGCCTCGACAAATGTCTGAGGGTCGTAGCCAGCGGCATATTGATATTCGATGCCGAGCAAATCCGCCTCATATTCCGCGTCGCGGCTGAATTTTTTCAGCGTAAGCGGAGCGATCTGTCGTGTGCCGATGGCGGCTGGACCGCTGAGGTAAGTGATCGGAATGGAGAGCATGTTCCAGGCGTACTTTCTCGTGGCGAAGCGAGTCGCATGCCGGGCGGCGACGTGCGCAATCTCGTGGGCCATCATGCCAGCGAGTTCCGCTTCGCTGTCGAGTTCCATGATCAACCCCTTATCGACATAGAGGATGCCGCCAGGTAAAGCAAAAATCCGGAGATCCGGAGAGTCGATCACCTTGGTGGTGAGGATTACCTGAGCGTCGGAATTGCGAGCGATTTTCTGGCCGAGCCGACTTATGTAGTCATTGACCTCTCGGTCGGCGACAAATTTCGCGCCGCGATCAATGGTTGACGCCATCGACTCTCCAAGAGCGCGTTCTTTCTGGAGCGAGTAGACGTTCACTCCATGTCCAACGCTCCGTTGCCCAATGCGGTTGACGTCGTATTTGCCAGATTTGTCTGTTTTCGCGTCGATACCGAGGGCAGGCTGTGAGGCTGAGGATGCGGGACTTGAGCCATCCTCGGCTGCTTTGGATGCTCGGGCTGCGTCCGCATCGGAAGCCCCGACAGGCTGTACGCAGAGCATCAGGCAGGTGGTGCAGATCAGAAGCCTTGCGTAATAGCAAACCGGAGAAGGGAGGTGTTTTATCCCTGATGCCAGCCTGGTGTACGGACTCACTACCAGCTTTGGCGCAATACCACGTGCTGTTGATGTACTGGGGGCTGTGAAAGGCTTTTCACAATTTGGCGAACTTGTTTGCGCGGGCAATCGTGTGCCACGCCTTGAAGTAACAGTTACGGGGGTATCTTTGGGACCGGCTACGCCTTCAATTCCTTGGAAAGGTAGGGAATCTACGTCGTAACGCTCCACTTTTGCACCTCAACGCCAGGCTCCATCCACGCTGGAGATCCCGACCCCGTTCCACCCTCGACCTAACTAGAGCACGGATAAGTCCATATTGCGTCGGCGGGGCGCCCCGGTTTGCCGGCGAGCACGGCAATGCCACAAATGTCGGCGGGACCGTTTAGCGTCCGAAGAAACCGGGTGGCGGACAGCCGGTGCCAGACCTCGGTGTGTTCGAATATCGCCGAATCCGGTTATGCCGAAACATTCTGCCCTGCAACCTGTTCCCGCGCCATCCGAGGCTTCTGGATCGACTTCATAGGGCTATCATTGATATTCGTAGCTCACCTGGCCCCCTGATGATTTGGGTTGCCACGGCATCGCGTTCTGCTACTGGTCTCTCGGAAAGTAACGCAAGTGTTGAAGCGTCTCATCTTGATGGCTAGTCTCGCGGCCTCATTTGCCTCCTCGCTGCGCGCGGCAGATCGAACGACTCTCTCGCTTGATGGGACCTGGGATATTGAGGACTCGAAAGATCCGGGCGATATCCCCAAAGTCTGGAATCACACAGTGCCGGTGCCGGGGCTCGTGCATTCGGCCCAACCGGCGTTTCCCCAGGTCGACGAGTTCGACAGCCGGCAACTGATCCTGAATCGGGTGCGCGATGGTAAAGTCCCAGCCAGCGCGATTGTCCAAAGCGCCGGCGTCTCGCGCCAGGAGCGCAACTGGTTCTGGTATCGGCGTACATTTGATGTGTCTTCCCTCCGCCCGGTAGCGATGCTCCGCATCAACAAAGCGCAGTTCGGGGCGATGGTGTGGGTGAATGGCAGGAAGATCGGCGAACATCTGCCGTGCTTTACTGCTGCGATCTTTGATATCAGCGCAGACATCCGCCGAGGCCAGAACGAACTGATCGTGCGGGTGGGCGCCCATCCAGGCGTGCTGCCGCTGACCGTCTCTGCTGGAACGGACTTCGAAAAAATCCGTTGGACTCCCGGCATTTACGACAGCGTTTTCATTTCCCTAAACGGCAATCCTACGATTGAAAGCATCCAGATAGCTCCGCGCGTGGCGGATAGCTCCATCGTCGTGCAAAGCGTGGTGCACAACTTCGCGAAACAGCCGACTTCGTTTGATCTTTCTCAGCAAGTTCACGTCTGGAAGTCAAATGGCCCGATAGTGACTGCGGCTCCGCTGCATGTAACGCTTGGCCCAGGCGAGTCCAAGGTGATACTTCAGACAGTGACAGTGCCGAACGCGCATCTCTGGTCCCCCGAATCACCTTATCTATATGCACTGGAGACATCGACCGGAGGCGACACCGCCACTACCCGCTTTGGCATGAGGGAATTCCGCTTCGACACTGCGACTCGGCGCGCTTACCTGAATGGGCGCGTATATTTCATGCGCGGTTCGAATATCACTCTTCATCGTTTCTTCGAAGATCCGCTATCCCGAACCTTGCCGTGGAATGAAGACTGGGTACGGACGTTGCTGGTAGAAATCCCGCATCAAATGCACTGGAACAGTTTCCGCTTTTGCATTGGCCCGGTTCCCGATCGCTGGCTCGAGATAGCCGACGAGTCCGGACTGTTGATTCAGAATGAATACTTCGTGTGGACCGGGCAAACCTGGCACGGTCCGGAGAATCAGGTCCACTTCAACACCGATGAGATGATTCAGGAATACAAGGAGTGGGTCCGGGACAACTGGAATCATCCGAGCGTCGTCATATGGGACGCCAACAACGAGACGTGGGACTCCGCCTTTGGCGAGAAAATTATCCCCGCAGTGCGCGGATTGGACCTCTCGAATCGTCCCTGGGAGAACAGCTACAACCCTCCGGAGGGCCCCGATGACCCAGTGGAAGATCATCCTTACGAGTTTCAAACCATGGCCGATGGTGGTGCGCCGTTCAACATGACCACCCTGGAGAGTCCCGGCGGATTAACACCCGGCGCGCCAAGTGGGCATGTGCTTATCCTGAACGAATACGGATGGCTGTGGCTCAATCGCGACGGCTCGCCCACAGAACTCACCAAGAAACTCTATCCCGCCCTGCTCGGAAAGGACGCCACGGCGGAGCAGAGACTTGCCCTGAATGCTTACTTGTTGGCCGGAGTCACCGAGTACTGGCGGGCATATCGCCAATACGCGGGGGTGCTCCATTTCGTGTACCTCACCAGCAGCGATCCCGCGGGCTACACGTCTGATCATTTCCGCGATGTGCAGAAACTCGAACTGCATCCAGAATTTCAGGAGTACATGAGCAATGGCTTCGCGCCCGTGGGGGTCTACCTCAGTTTCTGGCAGCCGACGGTCGAACCTGGGAGCCAGCGGTCACTGCCGGTCATGCTGGTCAATGACACGGATCGAGATGTTGAAGGTACGCTCACGCTCGCGCTTGACACTGTGCAGGAAGAGCGGCTGGCGGAACAAAAAGTGAAGTTCAAAATCGCGGCCCTTGGGCAGGTGACACTTCACATGAATTTCAAGTTTCCCCTCAAGAATGGAGATTTCGTATTGCGGGCGATCGTCCAACACTCCGAGGATGGCAGAGTTGTTTCCACGCAGAGCCGTCGCCAGGTGAAGCTCATCCAAGCGCTCGACCGCAAATAAGACCGAGTTCACCGGGGGTCATTATGAATGACAGCTACCGTCGGTTTCGCTCCCGGGGCCGCTGTCGACAGGCTACCTGCTATATGATGGAGCGATCAGGTATGGCAATCACTTTTTCTTACCGATCGGGACATATCTGATGACCCTCAAAAACCGGGCGCTGACCGGAAGATCGCTGGCGCCGGCGTTGTGTTCGGCTCTTCTTCTAAGTCTTTCGGTCGCGCAAGGCCCTCCGGAGAACCAGGCCAAAGGACAGCAAAGCGGCATGAGCACTGGGGTGGCGCATACTGCAGTGAAGGATGCGCAGTCTCGCCCGATTACCGCCGGCGGGTTCGTTGACGGAGCGCCCGTTATTTTTGCCGACACAACCAAAAAAGCAGGGCTCGACAAATTTCACCACCGGTCTGGCACGCCTCAAAAAAGCGTCATTCTTGAAACCCCCGGTTCGGGCGTAGGCTTGCTCGATTATGACCAGGACGGGTGGCTCGATATTTACCTGGTGAATGGGTCGACATTCTCAGCCATGAAGGGTAGCGAGCCTTCGCCCAGAGCCATGCTCCTGCATAACAATCACGACGGCACTTTCACCGAGGTCACCGAAAAAGCCAGCGTCGCCAATGAGCGCTGGGGATTTGGTGTTGCAGTAGGCGATTACGACAACGATGGCTGGCCCGATCTTTATGTTTCGAACTTTGGGCGCAACCGCCTCTACCACAACAATCACGACGGTACCTTCACCGATGTGGCGGAGAAGGCACAGGTAACGTTGGGGGGATGGTCAACGGGCGCCACCTGGGGCGATTATGACCATGATGGGCGGCTGGACCTGTTTGTTCCCGGTTATGTGAAATTCGATCCCAACAATCCTCCGATTGCAGGGAAAGGCAGTCTTCCCGCCGGATTCTGCCAGTTCCGGGGCGTAAGCGTAATGTGCGGTCCGCGTGGTCTTCCGGGAGAAGGCGATCATCTCTTCCACAACAACGGGGATGGAACGTTCACCGACGTGAGCGTGAAGGCGGGCGTCTCCGATCCTCGCGGCTACTATGGATTCGCCTCGGTGTTTCTGGACGTCGATGACGACGGGTGGGTTGACCTTCTCGTTGCCAACGACTCGGTGCCCAAGTACCTGTACCGGAACAAGCACGATGGTACGTTCGAGGATGTCAGCTATCTCTCGGGGTTTGCGCTCAACGACGAAGGCCGGGAGCAAGCCGCCATGGGAATTGCGGTGGGCGACTACAATCGCGATGGCAAAGTCGATTTGTACATCACGAACTTTTCGGACGACTACAACACGCTCTATCGCAATGACGGGGAGGCCAGCTTTTCAGACGTGAGTTACGCCGCCGGGGTGGCCAACGTTACGATTCCGTTCCTGGGATGGGGGACTGGTTTTCTTGACTACGACAACGATGGATTCCTCGACATCTTCGTCGCCAATGGGCACGTCTACCCGGGCGTAGATCAGCAGGACTGGGGAACGACGTGGGCGCAACGGCCTCTTCTGTTCCGCAACCTGAGCGGAAAAAAATTCGCGGAAGTTCCGCCAGCGACCGGCAGTGGCCTCGCAACGGTGGTACCGGCTCGGGGCGCTGCTCTTGGGGACCTCTTTAATGATGGCCACATCGATGTCGTGATGAACGTGGTGGATTCGACTCCAGTTCTTCTCCGCAACGTGGTCAAAAACGAAAACCACTGGTGGGAGCTGAAGCTGGTGGGTGGGCCGAAGAGTCCGCGTGATGCTATCGGTGCAAAAGTATTCGTGACGGTCGCCGGTGTTCGCCAACGCGGAGATGTGTTCAGCGGCGGAAGTTACGCCTCCAGCTCCGACCCGCGGCTGCATTTTGGGCTGGGCGCGTCGAGCAAGATCGACAAGCTTGAAATTCAGTGGCCCAGCGGGGCAAAGGAAGAGATTCGAGTTCCTTCGGTTGACCGGATCGTGACCATCGTTGAGGGCAAGGGTATCGTCGAACCGTGACAAACGCCCGAACAATCCGAGCTTCGTTCGGACATTCGGATCGGTTTTCAGCCGTTGTGGAGAGGGCAAAACCAGCATGCGGCTGCGCAGTCGCGCTTACTTTTGGCATTATGCTTGCCGTGTTGGAAGCGACAGCCTGGGGGCAAGCATCTTCCACAGCGCCGGCGCGCCCCGGCGATTCTCCCGGCGTGTTCGCCGACGCGACGCAGAAGTCCGGTATTTCTTTTCGATACCAGTCCTCGCACACCTCCAAAAAGTACCTGCTTGAGACCATGGGGGCCGGAGTCGCTCTTCTGGACTATGACAACGACGGGCGCCTGGATATCTTCTTTGTAAACGGTGCGCCGCTTCGCGATCCCACTCCACAAAAGTCGATTCCTGGGAAAACAGGACCGGAATACTGGAATCGTCTCTACCATCAGAAACTGGATGGAACTTTTGAGGACATGACCGAGAAGGCGGGCTTGCAAGGAGCCGGTTACGGAATGGGCGTCGCCGTCGGCGACTACGACAATGATGGATTCGAAGATCTCTACGTCACGGCTTACGGCGGCAACCGGCTCTACCACAATAACGGCAACGGCACGTTCACAGACGTAACTCAAACGGCGGGCGTTGCGGGCGGAGGATGGTCGAGTAGCGCCGCCTGGGTTGATCTGGATGGCGATGGATTCCTTGATCTGATCGCACTGCGCTATCTGGATTGGAACTTTACCGACGTCTGGTGCGGGGAGCACAAGGAAGGTTATCGGGCGTATTGCCATCCGGATTTCTTCAAGCCGGTCGCGCCTCTCGTTTACCACAACAATAAGGATGGAACGTTTACCGAGGCGAGCCAGAAACTGGGCTTGGACAAGCCGGGCAAGGGTCTTGGGATCGCCATTGCAGACTACGATCGCGACGGCCAGATCGACCTGTTTGTCGCCAATGATTCGATGCCCGAATTTCTCTACCACCAGAAAAAGGAACACACTTTCGAGGAGGTGGGCCTGGTCTCGCAGGTGGCAGTGGATATCGATGGTAGAACGTACGCGGGCATGGGTGTCGATTTCGCGGACTATAACAATGATGGCTGGCCTGACGTCATTGTTACCGACCTTGCCAATCAGCGGTATGCTCTCTACCAGAACATGGGCGATGGCTCCTTTAACTATGCGACTTCCACTGCCGGCCTGGGTTCTATGACCGTGTCCCACTCGGGCTGGGGCATCCGCTTCTTCGACTACGACAACGACGGCTGGAAAGACTTGCTCATTGCGCAGGGTCACGACCTCGACACGATCGAACTCACCTCGCCCAATCTGCGCTACCGGGAGCCAATGTTGTTGGCTCGCAATACCGGACGGCGTTTTATAGACGTTTCGGCGCAGGCCGGAACTGTGTTTAATCGGGCTTGGGTGGCACGTGGGATGGCGATCGGGGATATGGACAATGACGGCAGGCCGGATGCGGTGGTGACCACCAACGAAGGACCCGCTTACGTTCTTCACAACGAAACCCGCAACTCGAATCATTGGATCTTGCTGAAGCTGGTGGGTCATCGGAGCAACCGAGATGGCATCGGCGCAGAGGTTACGATTGTGACCGCCGCCGGGTCACAATATGCGACCGTATCGACGGCCAGCAGCTACCTATCCGCCAGCGACAAGCGTGTTCACTTCGGACTGGGGAAGGATGCAACGGTGCAGAGGATTGAGATCCGGTGGCCCAGTGGCATTCTCCAGACTCTGAAGGATGTGCGCGCAGACCAGATTCTGCAGATTGATGAGCCTGCTACGGCATCCCCGCAACAGCCATGATGTTCCGATCCCTAAGCTTGGCAGCTGTCTCAGCCCTGTTGTGGGCTGTCGCTTCCCAGTGCGCAATGAGTCAGGTGGACGGGCCACACAACGCCTTCCAGCAAGCCTTGACTGAGTTTCACGCAGGACATTACTCCGCGGCTGTCACCATGTTCGATCGTGCCGAAGAAGAGTCTCCGGGAAAGACGGAAGCTTTGCTGTACAAAGCAAAAGCGCTCATTCATCTTGAAAATTTTGCGGAAGCGGAACGGGCGGTGCGGATTTACTTACAGTCGCATCGCGATTCGTCAGATGGACTTTATCTGCTGGGATTCGTATTGCATCGGCAACAGCGGCCGAGAGAATCGCTCGAAGTCTACACGCGGGCCGCGTCTATCTCGACGCCCACCGGAGACGATCTGAAGGTCGTAGGCCTCAACTACGTTTTGCTGGACGATTACAGCGATGCCATTAAGTGGTTGGAGAAAGCCGTCGAATACGATCCGAAGAACAGGGATGCGTGGTATTACCTGGGCCGGAGCTATTACACCAAATCGATGTTGGCGGAAGCGCGCAAGGCGTTTCTGAAGGTGCTCGAGCTTAACCCGGAAGACGCAAAGGCCGAGAACAATCTGGGATTGATCTTCGAAACCAGCGGACAGCCCGCGGCAGCAATCGAGGCCTATCAGAAGGCAATTGCCTGGGAGGAGAAGAGCGAGCATCCGAGCGAGCAGCCTTACGTGAATCTCGGCAATCTTTTCATGCAGGAAGGGAAGAGTAAGGAAGGGCTGGCCGCTCTCGAACGGGCGGTCGCCATTGCGCCTGAGAATGCATTTTGCCGAATGAAGTTGGGAGTAGCTTACCGGGAGGCGAGAAAACTGGAAGACAGCCGCCGGGAACTCGAAAAGGCGACGCAGTTAGCCCCTGACAACCCGGCCACACATTATCAGCTGGGCAGACTCTACAAGGACATGCACCTCGTCGATCGAGCGCAGGCAGAGTTCGATCGGACAGCGGAGTTGCAGGGGCAAGCGGCAGGTTCGAAATCGGCGAGCCCGGATCGGTGAAGGAGCGTGGCTCGCGCTGCCATGAGTGAGTGGCAGCGGTATTCTGTCTCCTTATTGTGGTGGACTCTGTGGCTGCTCGGGCTGCGCGGCCTCGGGATGTTCGGCCTGATATTTTTCGAGGGATGTTTGGGACCGCTTGGCGGCTTCGTCCTTGAGTCGCTGGTAAGTGGCCAGAGCGTTGCGCGCTTCGTCCATGCGGTGGAGGCGACGGTAGATGGTCCCCAGTTGAAACCACGCCTGGGTAGTCACGTCAGGATCGGCATCGGTTTTTACGGCGCGTTCGAAGTTGCTCATGGCGGCTGCGTCGTTGCCTAACAGCATTTCGGCTCGGCCGAGGTTGTAGTCGGAATGGACGAGCCCGGGCTTCTGCTGGAGCGCTTCTCCAATCAGCTTCTTTCCCTTGGCGCCGTCACCCTGCTCTACGGCAAGCGCTCCCAATTTGTATCTTGCCAGGACGTTGTTCGGATCGATCTCAAGCTCGCGCTCGAAGGCCTGCTCGGCCTCGGGAATCTTGTTAGCGTTGCGGTACTCTGACCCGAGTTCCTCATGCAGGCCAGGCTGCGTCGGGGCAAGCTTGATCGCGGCTTCGTATTCGTTGATCGCATCCAGATGTCGTTCCGCTTCGGCGTTGGCTTGCGCGAGCACCCGATGCACGCGCCACGACTGCGGATCGGTTTTGAACATCTCCGCGTAGCTGTTCTTTGAAACCAGCAGATGGGCGCGGCCTCGGTGGTAGAGGATGTCGGGATCGCCGGGCTTAAGTTTGTCGGCCTTGTCGAGGGCTTCGGCCGCTTCTTCCGGATGATCGCGAGCGAGGTTGACTACGCCCAGCCACATCCAGGCGTTGGCATCTTTGGGATAGCTGGCGGTTTCTTTTTTGAGCGCGGCTGCGGCTTCGTCGAGGTGGTTGATGCGGAATGCGCTGATGCCGAGGAAGAGGTTGGCCCCGTGGAGATGCGGTTTAAGGGCGAGCGCCTTGTGAAAGCTGGCAATAGCGTCTTGGTATTGACCTTGTTCCTGACGAACCAGACCCAGGTTGAAGTGAGCTTCGGCGAAGGTCGGGGCTTGCTTGACGACGGCGGCGAAGCCGGCGCCCGCTTCTTCGAGATTGCCTTGCTGCATGGCTTGGGTGGCTTGCGAGAACATCGCTGCCTGTTCCGGTGTTTGAGTCCAGCAGGTCATCGCGAGGGTCAGCAGCCAAACCATCAGCAGGGCTTTGGCCTGGCGCGGCGGGCGTCTCGCGGAAAGGCCGCCTCGTGGCCTTGCCAGCGCGCGGAACGGATGAATCGACATCACAAAAGTCTACACCGACCGGATAGGGTGTTCTTGATGTGAAAGCAAAGGCCGGATCGAGTCCGGCCTTCGCTTGCAATGACGAGTTCCAGGCAGGTGGTCTGGGCCCTCAGAACTCGTATCGAATCGTGGCTTGAATTTGCCTCGCTGCGTTGATGACTCCGTGACTACCGCCTCCGGCCACACCAAAATACTGATCTCCTGGATAAGCGTAGATTCCGCCAAATGTGTGCCGGTTAAACGCGTTCGGGATATCAAGTTTGAACAAGATAGCCTGCCCCTCTCGAACGGTAGTTCGTTTGAGGATGGAGAAGTCCTCATTCTTATATCCCGGACTTCGCCACCAAGAGACCGCGGTAGGAAGATTTCCAAACACGTACCCGGCGCCAGAGACGAGACCTGCGGCGCTCGGATCAACAAAGGCATCGCAATTTGCCGAACGCGGGGCGGCGGCATTATTTGGTGCCCAAACACCGTTGTTGGCAGTGCAGCCACTGTTCCATGTGGAATCCAGGGATGGTGTCCACTGTACCGAGTTGGTGGGGAAGACTGATTTACCGGGAATTAGGCTGTAGCGCCAATTCCCGCCGTAATAGGGGTTGCTGGTGGAGTACTGGTTGATGATCGCCGGCGACCCTGCCTGGTAGCGATGGACGCCGCTGATCTGCCATCCACCTGCAATCTTGCTGGCTACTCCGTGGTTCAGATATTTCTTTCCTGGCCCAAAGGGAAGCTCGTACATGTAGCTGATCACGAAAGCGTGCGGGATGTCCTGGTAGCTGACGCCCTTCTCCGCGCGCAAGTTGTAGGGATTCTGCGCGCCAAAGTTATTGGAGTTGAATCCGGTCAGGGTTGATTGCGCGGAGTCCGCATCGGTAATGGTCTTCGAGAAGGTGTAGGAGGCGAGCAGGTTCAGGCCGTTTCGGAAGCGCCGCTCCAACTTGGTCTGGAGTGCGTGGTAAGTGGACTGGCCGAGATTCTCCAGGCAGCAATTGGTTGTGATGTATCCATACTGGGGGAACGGCCGCAGTAGCTGACCAACGGTGGCCTGTGATCCCCACCCTGCCTCAAACCATGAGGGTACGGTGACTCCCAACTGAGCCAGTGTCGTTTGGCCAGCTGCGCTGCCAACGAGGTCATCTAACTTAGCCCCGAGGGGGTTGAACTTGGGATCCGGTGAATTGATTTGGGCAAGGTTCGAGCGCAGACGCGTACCATGCTGTCCTACATAACCGATATCAAAGATCAAGTCAGTAGCGAGTTCGCGCTGTACCTCCAATTGCCAATTCTGGACCATGCCCGGACGCCCGTATTCAGGCGCAACGTAGGTGACGGTGTTGTTGGTAAAAGTATTCAGGCTCGGATCCTGCGCGTTGCTGGGTGGAGTAAAAGCAGGGAAGCCGGCATCCAGCGACTGAACCGGAGTGAAGTTGTCGATGTTCTGAAGGTCCGGGTTGGCGGTCGTGCCGCTGCCCAGGTTATCTCCGAAGTCGGAGTAGCCGAGCGGAGCGTAGTAAATGCTATATCCGCCGCGAACCACAGTCTTGCTGTAGGGCGACCAGGAAAAGCCGATGCGCGGACCAAAGTTCTTGAAGTAGGTATCAGCGCCGGTGGCGCTCTTGCCATAAATCAGTGCACCAGGCTGTCCCGGGGTGAGTGGGTTGGTCGCTGTCAAAGACAGAACGGATTGGGCACCAGTCGATTCGTGCCGCGGCGTTTCAATGTCCCAACGCAGGCCCAGGTTCAGGGTGAGGTTGCGACGCATTTTGAAATCGTCCTGCACATAGAGCGCGTAGTAGTTCTGTGCCAAACGTGGGAAATGGGAAAACACCGTCAAAGTCTCGCGATCGGGCAGGCCGAGCATGAAGCTTGCAAAGGGATCACCAGCATTGGAGGCATTCGGGTCTTGCGCCGGCGGAGTGAACGACGTTTGGCGGCCTTCGAAGTAGTAATGCGGGGAAGATGCCCCCGGCTTTTCTACTGTGAACTGGTACGACCGCCAATCAAAACCAAACTGGAGGGCATGACGACCGCGGGTCCAGGAAACGCTGTCAGCCACCACTAGGGCATTGGGGATCTGCACTGTTTGAGCGCTACCGCCGAGTTTGCCGTAGCCGATGGAATACTGGCCGCCGTTGAACTCAAACGTGGGGAACGTTTGTCCGCTTGCCCCCGAAATGCCTAATGTCTGTGGCCAGTCCGTTCCGTTCACGGCGGGAGATTTGGTCGCCGTGTACACGCGATTGAAGCCAACCGTAAGGTGATTCAGGATTGTGGGAGTGGCCAGGTAGTCCCAGCCGACGCGCAGATAGTGCGTAAAGTAGTAGTTATAGTAGTTGTCGGGCGTGATCGGTGCTGGTAGCGCGAAGTCAAAACCGTTGAGAGCATTCTGTTCGCGGCTGTGATAGGTAAAGAAAAGCTTGTTCTTCTGGGTGAGATTTTCGTCAATGCGGAAGCTGGTTTGCGTGGTCACCACATGATCCAGTACAGCCGTATTGATGAAGTTGTTTCTGAGACCGGCGACACCATTGGCAGAATCACCAGAGAGATTCGTCGGCGGCACGTAACCCAAGACGTTTTGCGCCACCCCACTGAGGTTCGGGATCTGATTGTTCGGGAATGGTAGCCTGCAGGTGCGTCCGTTACCTAGCGTTTGGGTGGTGGAGGGATCAAAGATCTGACCTTGTAGAACCTGGTCACCTGTGCAAGGGTTGATTACAGCTGCATGGGTCTTAGGATCCACCAGAGGAGGACCCAGCAGGGCAGAGAAATCTCCGTTGCGCTCGGCATCGGTGGCCAAGGTTTGCAAGCTATTCTGCAAGCCGCGGCGGTTCCGATACTGCTCCCAGGCAAAGAAGAAAAAGGTCTTGTCGCGGCCATTGTAAATGTGCGGAATTATCACCGGTCCGCCAAGCGCGCCCCCAAAATCATTTTGCCGATCTCTGGGCTTGGGTTTCAGGGCGGTGCAGGAGTTGGTTGCTTGGCATCCTACATTGCTTTGTTTGATTTTCTCATTGTCAAAATTCAGGTTCCAGGGATTTGCGTCCAAGGCTTCGTTGCGGAACAATTCGAACACAGATCCGTGAAATCCGTTGGTGCCAGACTTAGTCGTGAAGCTTTCCACCCCGCCGGAGGTGTGCCCATATTGCGCGGTGGGAGTGGCGGTGGTGACTTTGAATTCGGTGAGGGCTTCCACAGACGGTGCGGTCTGATCGAAAGCAGTGCCGGAATCCAGTCGCTGGACGCTGACGCCGTCAAGCAGAATCTCCGAGCCGAAGTTCTGTCCACCGGAGAGTTTCGTCTCAAATACCCCGGACGATCCCTTATCCGCATTTGTCCCTTGCCCTATAACGCCGGGAGTCAAGAAAATAAAGGTTTCCGGGGAGCGCACGAAGCTCTGGGCTGTGGCATTCAAGGATAAAGGCAGCTCGTGGATTTGCTTGTCCCCCACGACGGTGCCCACGTCGGAACTCTCCGTCTGCAGCGTCGGCGCATCCGCAAGCACGGTCACTTGCTCGTTCACGCTGCCGGGTTGCATGATGATGTTGAGAGCGGCGGTGGTGTTGATCTGGATTTGGACACCGGTCTGGACGGAGTTTTTGAAGCCGGCGGCTTTGACGGTCACGTCATAGCGGCCGATGCGGACGTCGGAGACGCGGTAGACGCCTTCCCCGGTGGATTTGGTCTCGTATACAGCACCGGTGTCGACGCCTCGGAGGGCGACGGTGGCGTCCCTGATGGCCGCGCCGGAACTGTCAACAACCGAACCGGCAATCGTTCCCCGGTCGGATTGGGCAGCGGCACTTCCTGCCAGCGAGAGCACTAGGAAAACAACGGACAGGCGTATCCCCAAACGGCGCTCAGCTTGCATAGCTGCGTCTCCCCTAGACACGATTTGCTTCCCAAACTTTTTCTGGTACCAAGAATCTTCTGTCGGCCCCACGCTTTCCAGAAGATTTGCGGCGCCCCACGCCGGCTATCCGCGGGATTTCGAGCTGACCCGAGGAACGGCAGATTGTTGCATCCTGTCGACTAAAAGTCAGTACTGCAGATGCTCAGGAGTCTTCTAATACTTCCGTATAGGATAACCCCCGCTGACAAGCCCGAGCTTGCCAGCAAAGGTGGACGAAAGCCGAACTCAACGATCGACGATTCTCATCGCATCAATCCAGCGCAATGATTCCCCTCTGCACCGCAGCGGTTGCTGCCTCGGTCCGATCCTTGACATTCAGCTTTTCAAGGACGTGACTCACATGCAGCTTGACCGTGACTTCTGCGATGCTCAGGGCCTTGGCAATTTCCTTGTTGCCCCACCCTTTCGCGACCATGCGGAGCACTTCCAATTCCCGGCTGGTCAGGGTGCGATGCGAAAAACGCTCCGCCAGATGCGAAGCGACGATGGGATCGAGGTGTCGCTTGCCGGCATGCACGTCGCGGATGGCGCGCAGCAAGTCTTCGCGCATCACGCTTTTCAATACGTATCCGCGTGCGCCCGCTTGCATCGCGCGGTAGATCTCTTCCTCGCCGGAATGGGTGGAAAGCATCAGGACACAGGCGTCCGGAAAGTCCCGCAACAGGGCCGCGGTCGTCTCCGCACCGTTCATTCCGGGCAAGCGAACATCCATGATGACGAGGTTCGGACGGTGCGTTTGGTAGGCATTCAGCGCGGCCTCCCCGTTCCCGACCTCGGCGACAACATCCATGTCGGGCTCCGCGCTTAGCGACGCAGTCAAGCCCATGCGCACCATGAAGTGGTCGTCAACCACGAGAATACGTATCGGCTTTGTGCTCTTGGTCAAACGCCTCCCGAGGATGAATCCGAACTTCGACGGAGACCTTGGTGCTGCCGCCGGGATCGCTGTCGATCTGGAGCTGGCTGCCCATCGACTGGGCTCGCTCTCGCATGTCGAGGATTCCGAAGTGGCCGGTGCGGCAGGGCTGGGCCGCATCGAAACCCTGTCCATCGTCAGTGATGGTGAGACGAACGAATTCCGGCGAGTAAAGGAGTTCTATGGCGACAGACCGAGCACGCCCGTGTTTGATCGCGTTGCCGGCCGCCTCTTGCCCGATGCGCAGTAAATTCATCTCCATGGTGCCTGGCAAGCGAATCGGGTTGCCGGCAATCTTGACGTTGATATGACCGCCGGGCGGAGCCAGCGGTGCGACGATCTGTGACAGGGCCGAGACCAAATCGCCATCCTCCAGAAGTTGGCAGCGCAGGTCCCACACCGAACGTCGCGCCTCAACCATACTGTGGCGGCTCATGTTCCGCGCCGTTTCGACTGCCTGCTTGGCGACTCGCGGCGCCTGCTGGAAGCAATCCACCGCCAGGTCCAGTTGCAGCGTGATCCCGGCCAGCTCCTGTTCCAGCGTGTCGTGCAACTCCCGTGCGATGCGGTTCCGCTCTTCCAGCACCGCGCCACTTCTTAGTTTTTGCCGGATGACTTCCATTTGCTCTTGTACACGGCGGCGCAGAACCACGATCCAGGCCGCGACCACCAGGAGCGTGCCTAGCGTCAAGCCCAGCAACCAGAGGGCTCGGCTCAAGGTCCACCAGGAGGCTCTTTTCAGTACCACGATGTCCTGCGGAGAGCGCAACAGAATCCGGAAAGATTGCGGAGTCCGCCAAAGACCGCCGCTGCGCACCAGGCAGATGCCGGTAACCCGTACTTCGCTATTGACGGGCACAGTCGGTGCGATGTTCAAAGGAGCGCCCGATTGCAGAGTCGCATCAAAGATCTGGTCACCGTGTTGCAGCAGTAGGCGCAGGCCGTCGACCTGGCGGCTCATGTTCAGCAGTCTGGCATCGGTCGTGACCAGCGCGCCGTCGTAGTGCTCCCACGGGTTGCCCAAATCCAGTGTTTGGGGCTCGGGTGGCTTCTGATGCCCGAGCCGTCGAAAGGCGGCATCTCCCAGGATGGGCGCGGATTCACCCATGGCAGGGAAACCCATCACTTCCACTTCATCTCCCGGCTCGAGCAGGGTGTTCTGCTGTGTCAAGACGCGCAGCCCAATCCCTTGGCCCTGCAGAAAAAGAGAGTTCCCAGGTTGCTGAAATTCGACGAGGCCACGCACCCGTACGCGGTGTCCATTCTCGCCGGGTGAAAAACGCAGTAGAGCGGACAAAGGAACTTCTGCGGCGGGCGATTCCACTTTGATGAAGCGGAGGCTGGGAACATAAAAGAGGATACCGGTCAACTGCCGGCTCGCGTTATAGAGACTGCCACACACTCCCTCAATCAGAACGTCGCGGTCGATCCAGGAAGACACGTTGGGCTCGCGCAAAATGGGGACGCGCACATTGAACTCGCCACCTCCCGAAGCCACGTGAAGGGCTAACGCCGTTTCCCGCCAGGAGGAACGATCAATCGAAGCGGAGCGCACGATGCCGCGAATCTGCACCCACTGACTGTCCTGCTGTCCGTCCGAGAGTTCGGCGAATTGAAACAGCCGTGCCCTAGGCAGGCTTCCCGGCCCGACTCTGCGGGTGTTTGTTTCCCGAATCACGGGGGCGAATTTTCCCGGGCCAGTAATCCCTTCAATCTCGACTGCTTCTCCGAGTGCGTGCGGGAACGAGGGTGACACGCTACCTTCGACGTAGATTCCGCCGGTGTCATCCTGCACGAAGAAATCGGGGGCGGGCGCGTCCATTGTAATGACGCCTCGAATTTTCACGGCATAGCCGTGCGCGGCGTCTTCCGGGCGGAGAGTTCGAATCTGCTGCACGCGAGTCAGCGTGGTCAACTTCGGCTGAGACGACTGTGCCGTCGCAATTGCGGAAAGAACCATCGCCAGTGCACAACACAGCAGACTGGCGTGTCGACGTTCGAGGAAAGTCCGGCGGTGGCCGGTTAAACACGCTGCGGAACGTGACGTCAACATGGACGGATTCTCTCGGCCAAAGAGCGGAGATGGTCTTGCTCCGCTAAGGGTAACCGAAAGATTCGGCGGGTAAAAGCCTAGGGCAAAAGAGTGACTACGTGCGGACACCGGGTACAAGCAAATAACAAAATGGAACAGGCGCGTGATGATTCTCCAGCGCCGCCCAACTCAAATACTTAGGGTTGAAGACGAAACCGCGCTCCTATCCCACCGTGGCAAACTGCACCTCCGCACGCCGGAGAGGTGGCAGAGTGGCCGAATGCGGCGGCGGTTTGCTAAACCTGCCATGGTTGATCCGCTCCAATCTTCCCAACAACTTACAATTGGGAGCGAGCGCCCTAAAATAGGGTAGTTCTGCCTCGTTCGGGTGTATTTGCTCCCCACTTTTCGCCGAAACCTAGTGCCACCTGATCCTCTATTTCAAGAGACACAGTTCAGGACCAGACTGCACAACAAAGGATTCTTTCTTAGCCCCACGGTAGCATCGTTTTACGATTCGCAGAGTCTGCCGGTATGCACAAAGCGGCCTGGGTTTTTCCAATCTATTCTGTAGCTCAGTGAGCGTACTTGACCGAACATCCATAAGGGCGACTCGTGGGCGTGCTGACTGGCCTGCCAGCCATTGATTCCTCCAAAGCTTGTGATACGTAGTTTTTCGCAGTGGGGATGTCGGCCTGCTCAGTTGTTGCTTTGCTGTCGATGGCGCCGTCGTAGATCAGCACCCCGGCAGGATTGACGACAAACATATGCGGCGTGGTCTTGGCGGAATAAAGTTTTCCCACATCGCCCTTGGGATCCAATAACGCAGCCGTCGGCGAAGCCTTCATCTTACTCATATAGTCATTTTCCTGCTGGGCGGAGACATACCCCTGTTCACCCGGCGCAGAGGAGATCACCGTAAGCCAAACAACGCCTTTGCTCGTCCATTCCTTCTGCAGGTGCTGCATGTTTCCACTCTCGTAGTGTTTCTGCGTGTACGGGCAACCATTGTTGTGCCATTCCAGTACCACAAATTTGCCGTGGTACTGGGAGAGCTTGTGCACTCGACCATTGCTGTCCATCGCCTCGAAATCGGGGGCAGAGTCACCCACCTTCACCGCATGGCATGAAGAAATCAACAAGAACAAGGCCACCAGATTCCACCACTGGTTATGCTTCATAGGTCCCTCCTTTAGTTTAGTTCTTCGATTCGGTGTACGCTTGCCTGGGTTGTGCGACAGGAATACGGACCAGATATGCGTCGCCGGAAGCAAGGACGATAACTCCCTCCAGGTGCGCTATAGGTTTCCGCAGATGCTCCGACTTTTTGAGATGCAGACGAAGCCTCCCGGGAACCTCGGTCGAATGTTGCGGAGCGGCATTCTCGATTTGCTCGGCGTGCAGCGGAAAAAATTGAACTGGTTTTGGCAATTTGTCAGCCTTCAGATTCACGACAAACTGGTCTGCAGTCGATATGGCCGAAATCTTCCAGTTCCGGGGCATCGGGCGGGGCAGTTTCTGGCGGGCGGCGACAAATAAGGGCCGATCCGGTGAAAATGCGGCACTCATCTTTACCGGCAGCGACAATTCCAGTTGTTTTTGCCCGGGAATGCACACGTCGTGACACACCAAATAGTGCACTTGCGCAGAAATCTTCGTCGACTCCCCCTCCCTTAACCCCTCAGGCGTCCGAACAGCGGCCATCAGCAACACTTGATGCTCGTAGCCATAGTCAGCGAGGGAGGCCAGGGGCAAACGCACAGGGTGGGGCCACTGAATGTCGCCTACCCGAAATCCGGTCGGCAACTGCCATTCGATCCGCGGAGGTTCACCCGAATCACCAGGATTTGTCCAATAGGTATGCCAGCCCTCCTGAAGATCAAACCGGATACCGATCCAGAGTTGCTTACCGCGTACGAGCGCGTCCTGTTCCGTAACTAACGATAGCGTTATGTGCTCGTCAGCCTTGCCTTGGGTCGAGGCCGCCGTCGGCAACATGAGCCAAACGGCCGAAATCAAAAAGACTACAAAACGAGGTGAGAATGAATTCATCGCGGCAAGACCATCTTCCAAAACTTGGATGCTGGGAGATGTCGAAACAGATTCCTAATTTGATACCCATCTATCAGTTCCTAGCGGAGTGGTGGAGATGGCAAAGCGCTTCAGCGCGCCAGGCGTCGATGGTGTGGGCTCGTCAAGTAATGCGCGCGGAGCGGATCCATGCCGAAGTCATGATCGAAGTCGCGCCAGACAGTATGGATGTGATTCGCATTGTCTTGTGTATTGTCGTACTCGACCACGAACGTGGGCCCCTGGATGCGATAGTAGTGCGGCTGGCCGGGCTCACTGCCGCCGGCCCATGCGAAGTACACGTTGTCGAGCCCCGCAGCTCGCAGTTTCGAGAGCTCCTCGTCAGCGAGTTCCTTCCGCAAACGGTGCGCGTAGACCTCGATCAGGTCGGTCAACATTTTCTTTTGTTCTTGTGTCATCTCCCGCAATGGGACCCCGACTGGCGCTCCCGGTTCTGCCTTCCGGGAGGCGCCCGTCACGATATCTGCGGGGGCAGACACGTTGATCAGAACTTTTTGGCGCGATGTGCTCGTGAAGGTTTTCAGCAACGCACGCCCCATCTCCTCCTCGGCGGCAAGCACGCGTGTTCCCTTTTGTTGACCCTCTCGGACAGTCGCCGGGTTGGCGCCGAAGAAAAATGGCGTCGTACTCACTACATGATTGTTCCGTAAAGTGAAATTCAGGGAAAGATGATGGCCTTCCATCCTCCAACCCCATTCCGATTTGTCAGCAGGAGTGCCAAAAATGGAGACGTAATACAATTCCGGATCACGTATCGACCCACCGCCCTCGGCACGAAGAACATCTTCGAGCTGCCGGATCGCGCGGGCCTTGCGCAAACCCTCATCACTCAAGCTGCTCTCCAACAGCAAATCGGCTGCATTGCGCTGTGCAGGAGTGAGAATTTTGAAAGGTACACCTTTTCTCTCTCGCGGTATGTAGTGCCAGTTCAGGCGCTCCTGATCTTCAAAAGGTATGGTCGCCCGTGCGCGCTGCTCTTGTCGGAGGGATGCGAGGAATTTCTGCCCAGCGGCAACGAATTCCGAAGCTGGATCTCCTCCGGACTGTTGCCACGCGAGCGCCGCAAGCGCACCCACCCCCAAAATGGACAGGACTAACAGAGCTCGTTTTTTCATAACTCATGTCCTCTCCGAACTCCTTGAAATCCAGAAATTTTCCCGGCAACCTCGCGTGTGAATTCTACCGCGAAGCCACCCTGAATCTGTAGTTGACGAAAAACCGTGGGCCTCAAGCGTTACGAGACAAGAAAAAACATCTCGCCCGGCAGGGGCGTTTGATACGGTCGCGCTGTTTTAGCCAAATAGCCACTCAAAAAAAAGGCCATTTCGAGATAAACTCTTCTTCACTTGGGGAGGGCGGGATGGACCACTCAACCAACGTTGGGGGCCAATCGTCCAGCATACGGCTGCCTACCGACCGTGCTCGGGCCTTGCTGGAAATCAATAACGCAATCGTGTCCCATCTGGACCTCAGCCGGGTCCTGCAAAGCATTTCCGACTGTCTGCGACGCGAGATCAAGCACGATTTCGCAGCTCTTGCCCTGTACAATGCGGACCGCCACGAATTGCGACTGCATGCCCTGGACTTTGCAGATAACAATGGGTTCCTTCAGAAGGGCCAATTAATTCCACTCGTGGGGACTCCCGCGAGTCTGGCTTTTGCTACGCGCAAACCAGTATTGCGTCACCGTCCCGATTTCGTCGAGTTTCCGGCGGAGATCATGAAGCAGGCATACGCACGGGGCCTGAAATCGGGTTGTGCCGTGCCCCTGCTCTGCCACGACAAAATTGTAGGCAGCATGATGCTGGCCAGCCTGCGCGAATCGGCGTTTACCGAGGAGGATGCCGAGCTACTCACGCAAATCGGCACGCAGGTCGCTATCGCGGTTGAAAATGCTTTGAACTTCGAGAGGACTCGAAGTGCTGAGCGCGAGGCCAAGCGCGAAAGGGACCGGTCCGGCCTACTGCTGGAGGTGAACAATGCCGTTACATCGCAGCTCGATCTCAGCCAGCTGCTGAAGACCATCTCGCGAAGTCTGCGCAGAATTATTCAATACGACTCGGCTTTTCTCGGACTGTGCAGCGCCGACGGCAGTCAGATGCAGGTGCAGGGCTTGGACCTGGGAGAACTGAGTAAAGATGCGTCTTTTCAGGAAAGCATCCTGATTCCATTGGAGGGCACTCCCGAGCACAAAGCCGTCATTTCGAAACGACCTGTGCGCGTCCGCTCGATCGCCGAACTGGAATCGTACCCCTCGCCATGGGTGCATCACGCAGTCAAACAGGGCATTCGGTCAGGATGTGTGGTCCCCCTGATCGCCCGCGAGTGCACGCTGGGCATTCTGGGTTTGGTCAGCTTGCATGAGGAAGCTTTCAGCGAAGACGATGCCAGACTGCTGGAGCAATGTTCTGGCCAGGTCGCAATCGCCGTCGAAAACGCCATCAATTTTGAAAAAGCGCGCCAGGCCGAGCGCGAGGCCAGACAAGAGCGGGATCGTTCCCGGCTATTACTGGAAGTAAACAATGCTGTCGTCTCCCACCTCAATATGAGTGAGCTGCTGAAATCGGTCTCGGCACGGCTCTCTGAGATGATGTCCAATGACTCCGCCTTCATCGCTCTTTGTGGTCCTGATGGAATGCTCCAGGCGTTGGGGATTGATCTTGGGAAATTGGAAAATGTCGTCTTCAGGGAGGGTTTCCGAATACCCATGGACGGCACTCCCGAAGAACAAGCAATCAAGTCGGGAAGGCAGGTGTTGGTAAGAACGGTGGACGAGTTCTTGAAATTTCCGTCGCCATGGGTTCGCTACGCGATAGACCATGGATTGAAGTCGGGTTGTATCAATCCGTTGATCGCGCATGGGCGCACCCTGGGTGCGCTCGGCGTGGTTAGCTTGAGCGAGGATGCCTTTACGCCGGAAGCTGCAAGGCTATTGGAGGAGATTTCTGGACAAATTGCCATTGCCGTAGAGAATGCGCTGAATTTCGAAACAACCCGCGAAGCTGAACAGTTGGCGAAGCAGGAACGCGACCGGTCGAAGCTCCTGCTCGAAATCAACAATGCGCTTGTGTCGCACCTGGACCTCAGTGAACTGGTGAAGGCCGTTTCAAGAAGTCTGAAAAGTGTGCTGCAGCACGACTGTGTGGGGCTCGCCATTCACGACGCGGAAAGCGGCAAGCTTTTTTCCCAGGCGGTCAGCTCAGCTTTGGAGCCGTTGCACGAAGGAGTCTACTATTCGCCGGACGGCTCGGTTAGCGGCCTCACCTTCAAGACGGGCCAGCCTACTTATAGTCCGCGGCCCGATCCCGCGCGATTTCCTTCGCCTGTCACGAAGGGTTTCTACGATCGCGGCTTGAAGAGCCTGTATTCGGTTCCGGTAGCTGTGCATGGACGGACGCTCGGAGTGATTTCGGTTTCCAGTGTGCGTGAAGACGCATTCACACCGGCCGATCAGGAACTTTTTCGACAGGTCGCAAAGCAGGTTGCGATTGCTGTAGCCAATGCGATCTCGGTCCGGGAATTGGCAGCTCTGAAAGATAAGCTTGCACAGGAAAAGTTGTATCTTGAAGACGAAATTCGTGTCGAACTGAACTTCGACGAGATTGTCGGCCAGAGTGCGGCGCTCCGGCAGGTATTGAAGCTGGTGGAAACAGTGGCGGCGAGCGACTCCACCGTGCTGCTGCTGGGCGAAACCGGAACCGGCAAGGAGCTGATTGCACGAGCGGTGCATGATCACAGCCGCCGCAAAGGGCGCACCTTCGTCAAGATGAACTGTGCCGCGATCCCGACTGGGTTGCTGGAGAGCGAACTGTTCGGTCACGAGCGCGGAGCGTTCACAGGGGCGATCGCGCAGAAGATCGGCAGGCTCGAACTCGCGGACCAGGGCACGTTGTTTTTGGATGAAGTAGGCGACATTCCGACAGAAATCCAGCCCAAGCTGCTGCGCGCGCTGCAAGAACGAGAATTCGAGCGACTGGGGAGCACGCACACCAAGAAGGTGAACGTGCGGCTTGTGGCTGCGACGAACCGCGATCTGGAGAAGATGACCGAGACAAGGGAATTTCGCAGCGACCTTTATTATCGGCTCAATGTTTTTCCGATCCGGATACCTCCTCTGCGCGAGCGGCCGGAAGATATTCCACTATTGGTGCGATACTTCGCCGAAAAATGTGGGCGGCAGATGCAGAAACGAATCGAAAGCATACCAGCCGAAACGATGGCGAAGCTGCAGGCTTGGCACTGGCCGGGAAACGTTCGGGAACTTGAGAATTTGATCGAACGAGCGGTCATTCTCAGCACCGGAAGCGTTCTGCAGGTACCGTTGCCCGAAGTCAAGGTGGCCGCCCCGATGCTTATTTCACCGACACCACGGATTTATCATTCTGACCAGGACGAACGCGAACTCATCATCAAGACGCTGCGCGATACGCGCGGCGTGCTTGCCGGTCCCAATGGAGCGGCGGCGCGCTTGGGCTTGAAGCGAACCACGCTGCAGTACAAGATCAAGAAATTCCGCATTACCCAAAGCCAGTGGTGGCCCAACTTAGGCTGATTCCGCCCTCCTCACCGTCACTTCGTCCTGTTGTCACGGCCTTCAGATCAGCGGTTCCACCGATGAAAGCACCGTAGCCGCCGTAGATCCGATAGGGAACGGGTACTGGCCCGCTCGAAATCGTTGCGGAATCCTTACGGGGGATCAGAACAACGAAGAACGGTCTCCGCGAAATACTTTCGCTTTAAGCCCCGCCGCCCTCCGTCGGCATCTGCGATCTGCTTAGCAATCTGCCAAAACGTCTGCCCAACTGGCACTCTGCCGAATCGTTCGGCACGAGATTCTTTGGCACCAGCCAATCTGTGCGGGCGCGCTCTCAGCGAAGAACCCGTTAGAAATCAATGGATTGGGTTCCCGCGTCTCGGTGCTTTGGATTTGGCAAGGCGGGTGCCTTATGCCAAGCCATGATGCCGACCTTGATACAGACGACAATCGAACGCGGTCACGGACCGCACTGCACTCGTGAAGAGGCTGCCTGTTTGTTGGAAGGCCTTCGCACTGCGTATCAATCACTCTCCCGTGCCGAACGAAGCCTTGTGAAAGGAACGCTTTGGCAAATGGAGCGGGTACAGGCCGCGCTGGAAATGGATCAGGAGAACGAATGCTGCGAATAAGCGTATTGAACGCGCCAGGGAAAATCCAACTCAAGTTGGAAGGCAAACTGGCGCACGAATGGGTGCAGGAAGCGGCCCGAGTGTGGGCGACGCTGCTGCGGATGAATGTAAGGAACAAGATCATCGTCGATCTCATGAGTGTGTCGTTCGTCGATGATCCCGGCCATCAACTGCTCGCGGAGATGCGTCACGCGGGTGCTGACCTGATGGGCAGCGGCCCGATGATGAACGCGCTGATCGAGGAAATCGAACAGACCGAAGGCGAACATGACGATCACGAATTGGAACAGGCGGAATTCGATAGCGAAGAAAAGGAGCTCTAGCGATGACACGACGTTTTCTGGATGAACGATGCACGAGTAACGACTACCGGCGGCTATTCGCCGGCTCTGCGGAACGACTGGGCTGGCTCTGCTACTTGCTGACCGGCAACGAAAAACTTAGCGAGAAACTTCTGGACGCTGCGCTAGAACAGTCTCTCAAAGGTGCCGATCACGTTTTCCGTGAATGGATGGTGAGCTGGGCGCGGCGTCTGATTGTTCGAGTCTGCATCGAGACGATGCGGCCTCAGATTGCGGAGATGGCACAAGCCGCCTATCTTCTGCCTCCGATGCGGCTCGGTGCCATCGACCAGGAACGTTTGTCGCCGGTTCTTAGCCTTCCAGCGGATGTTTTGCAAGAGCGACTCCTGGAACTTGATGTTCTCTCCCGCTTCGTTTTTGTGCTGAGGGCTCTCGAAGGCTACTCGCGGCGCGAAACATCGCTGCTGCTCAACATCGACGACCGCTGCTGCGAGTGGACATACGTACGGGCAGCCGAATCTCTGGAAGGGACACTCGAGACAATCGAGATCCCGCAGCTCATGAATGCCCCTGACACTCATTGGTATTCCGTTCAGGGTTAAGCCCAACGAATTCATAAAACTCAAGGATGATGCAAATGACGAACACCGCACCAACGCTTTCTTCTTACGGCCGGCAGTCTGGCCGTTATTCGCAGCTGAACGGCGACATCGAACTCGCCAGGAAATAACTGCGGGACGGAAGTCCGGTACATAGCAGACATTGAGAGGCATTATGAAAAAGAAAATCGCAGTGATCGTGGTGGTTATGGCAGTTGGCGGCCTGGCGGTCGCGTTTGCCCGAAGAAGTCGCGGAACCGATGCACTGGTCGCGTCGGGCACGCTGGAAGCACGCAACATCAGTGTGGGCTCAAAGGTGGGTGGACGAATTAGCCACGTGCTCGTCCGCGAAGGTGATCGCGTAGAGCGGAACCAGCTGCTGGTGGTTTTCGATAGCGCAGAACTCGAAGGCCAACTCCTGCAGGCAAAAGGACGGGCGGAAGCGGCTCGCGCCAATCTGGAGAAGATGCTGCGGGGCTCGCGTCCGGAAGAGATCGCCGAAGCACGTGCTGCGTCCGACGGATTCCGCGGCGCGGAACTGGCGCAGGCACGCGCTGACCTGGAACGCTCGAAGGCGGACCGGGCTAATGCCGAGCGTGAACTGGGTCGCAACGAGGAATTGGCGAGGGCGGGCGTGATCGCGCAGCAAGCGCTGGACAACGCGCTGGACCGTTATCGGGCCGAACAAGCGCGGGTCGCGGGATTCGAGAATGCAGTGATGGCTGCCGAAGGACGGCTCAACGCAGCCCGGGCCGTGACGGACAAAACCCAGCGGGGCTTCCGCTCCGAGGAAGTTGCTGCAGCCCGTGCCGACCTGACGTTGGCGGAAGGGCAATTGAAGGAAGCTGAGGCGCGTTGGGCGGAGCGAGAGGTACGCGCTCCCGCCCCGGCGGTGGTCGAGACCATGGACCTGCGGCCCGGCGACCTTCTCGCGGCCAACTCGCCGGTGGGCCAACTGCTCGAAGCTGACCAGCTTTACCTGATGGTGTATGTCCCCGAGACAAAGATCAGCGACGTCGGTGTCGGGCAAACGGCGCAACTGCATGTCGACAGCTATCCGAATCAGACTTTCCATGCGCGCGTGGAACAGATTCGGCAACAGTCCGAATTCCTGCCCCGCAACGTGCAAACCAAGGAAGAGCGGGTTCACCAGGTCATCGGTGTAAGGCTGCGTGTCGACAACCGTGACAATCGCCTGCGCGCCGGTGTGAGCGCGGACGCTGAATTCGCAAGGGAGGCACGGTAATGCCGGCAATTCATACCACAAAACTCACGCGCCGCTTCGGCGACTTCGTGGCGGTGAACCAAGTTTCCCTCACCGTAGAGCAAGGCGAGGTCTTCGGATTCCTCGGACCCAATGGCAGCGGCAAGACGACCGTGATCAAGATGCTGACGGGCATCCTGCCCATCAGCGAAGGCGAAGCACAGGTTGCCGGGCTCGATGTCCGAACGGAAGCTGAGGCCGTGAGGGAGCGCATCGGCTACATGAGCCAGAAGTTCAGCCTGTATGACGATCTCACCGTACTGGAGAATCTTCGCTTTTACGCACGCGCCTACCAGCTCAAAGGCAAGTCGCTGAATACGAAAATTGACGAAACCATCGCCGGGCCAACAAACTGGAGAAGTATGTCAACCGCCTGGCCGGACGCCTGTCGGGCGGATGGAAACAACGCCTGGCCCTCGGTTGCGCACTGATGCACGAACCGAAAGTGCTGTTCCTGGATGAGCCGACTGCAGGAATCGACCCGGTGGCGCGACGTCAATTGTGGGACTTGTTGTTTCAGCTTTCTGGTCAGGGAATTACTTTCTTCGTCACCACACACTACATGGATGAGGCGGAGCGCTGCAGTCATCTTGCTTACATCTACTATGGCGAATTGATCGCCGACGGGACACCGGATTCGTTGCGCGCGCTGCCCGAAGTCAATCCCGAGGGAACACATCGATTCGAGATTTCGGCGCCCGCGATTACGACCGCTCTCCGCAAAGCAAAGGAGATGGCGTTGTTTCGCAGCGCGACCATCTTCGGTCGTTCGATTCATGCGCTGGTGGACGAGTCCGTGGGCCAGCAGGAACTTGACCACGAACTGCGCACTCATGGCATTGAAGTGGAAGAGATACGGCCGCTCATCCCGACACTCGAGGATGCATTTGTTGAATTGAGCCAGCGCCGGCAATCGCAAATGGAGGCAGCGTAATGAAGAACCCGATCCAGGGGCTCGGAGCCATCTTCTATAAGGAGGTCCGGCACATGCGCCGCGACCGGATGGCGGTCATTTTTGCGCTCATGATGCCGGTGGGACTCATGACCATCTTGGGCGGCGCAATCGACACCAATATTCGCCAGGTGCGCACCGCCGTATACGACGTCAGCGGCAGTTCGATGATGACGCCAGTTTCTGGAAGTTCCGAGAGCCGAGCCTTTCTTGACCGCTTCCGTAATTCGGATACCTTCCGCATTTATCGCTATGTGCACAGCGACGCGGAGTTGAACGAAGAACTGGTCTCCGGACGTGCCAGCGTGGGCCTGAAGATTCCAGTGGACTTCGATCGCAATCTCCTGAAGGGCAATCCGGCGCAGGTCATGGTGTTGGTGGATGGTTCGGACTCGTCTGTGGCCGGACAGGCGCTGAACGTGTCCGGATCGATCGGCATGGATGAATCGCTGCGGCGCATGCTGCCGACGGGCCAGGTCGAGCCAATTGCAATCCGGCCCAAAATGATGTTCAATCCTGCCTCGCGGTCCCCCAATTTTCTCCTTCCGGGGTTGATGTCAGTGCTGCTGATCATGGTGACCGTAATGCTCACGGCCTTTTCGATCGTACGAGAAAAAGAGCGCGGCACGATTGAGCAACTCTTCGTGACGCCGGTTCGTCCTTTGGGCTTGATGCTTGGGAAGATCATGCCGTACTTCGTGACCGGATGCGTCGAGTTTGCGGTAATTCTGCTGTTCATGCGGTACGCCTTCAAGATTCCGATTCACGGCAGCGTATTGGTGCTGACGGTCCTGACTACCGGCTATCTGTTCGTGAACCTGGCGATCGGCATGTTGATCTCAAGCAAGGCGAACTCACAGGCGGAGGCCTTACAGCTTTGCCTGATGGTGATGCTGCCCAGCATCTTTTTGTCCGGATTCATGTTTCCCCGCGAGACCATGCCGTTGTGGGCTTACGCCGCGAGCAACCTTCTGCCGGCAACTTACATGATTGAGATTGCGCGAGGCGTGATCCTGCGCGGCGCCGGGCTAGCTCAGCTGTGGTGGAACGGGCTGGTGCTGTTTGGCATGGGTGTAGTTCTGCTACTACTTGCGGCACGCCGATTCAAAACGATGACCGTGTAGGAGTGATGGAGCTTCGTATGAGCAACCATGAAATAAAAAGCGAACTGAAAAACGAAAAAGCGAAGCTTCTGCAAGAGAGAGGCAGGAGCAGAATCCTGAGATTCGCAGTCTGCATGGCGGCATGGATCGCATTCTCAGGTGGGATCAGTGTGGGCCAGGCACCCGAGGGGTCGAACCAGCTGACTCTGCAGCAGGCCATTCAGCTGGCATTGGCAAACAACCGCCCGCTGAAGATCGCCAGCCTGGACGTGGATAAATCCAATTGGCAGGTTGCGGAGGTCAAGACTAAGCGCCTTCCATCCTTCAGCGGCACGGTCTTGGGATCGCAACTACTGAATGAGGTCAGCTTCAGCTTTCCGGCAGGGGCTTTTGGCAATATCCCCGGTGTCGGACCACTCCCAACAACGGACACAAAGATCACGACTCCTCGCCAGCCAATTGCTTATGTCGTGGGCCAGGCGACTCAACCGCTCTCCCAACTCTACAAGATCCAGCTCGGAGTGCGAGCCCAGGAGCTTAACGCCAAGATCGCGGGTGAAAAAACTCGCGCGGAGAAGCAAAAGCTGGTTGCAGACGTAAAGCAAGCGTACTACTCGGTCCTGCAGTCGGAGAGCGAGTTGGAAGCAGCTGAGGCCAGTGTGAAGCAATACCAGGAATTGGATAGGGTCGTCCTGCAACGGGTGTCGCAAGAGGCGGCCCTCAAGTCCGACAGTCTGGAAGTAAAGGCGAAATTTGCAAATGAAAAATACAAATTGATCCAGCTGCAGAATTCGCTCGATTCCCGCAAAGAGTATCTGAATCTCCTGCTGGGTCGTGACATCCGGACAGAATTCCGTACAGAACATGTTCCCGCCGCCTCTTTCGAAGAGGTTGATTTGAAGCTGGCGCAGGGTCGTGCGCTTGCGCAACGTCCCGAGGTCAGAGAAGCCGAGCTCAGCGTGCGACAGGCGGAGTACGACCGCCGCATGGCCAAGGCCGATTTCATCCCCGACGTGGGTATCGCTTTCAACTACGCTTCGAACTTCAACGTGGACGTTCTTCCTAGAAACATGACGAGCATCGGCTTCGAGCTGAAATGGGAGCCTTGGGATTGGGGTCGTCGCAAAGACGTCGTCAATCAGAAGAAGGTCACCGAGACCCAGGCACAGACGCAGTTGCTCGAGACGCAGTCGCGGGTGCTAATCAACGTGAACACCCAGTTCCGCAAGCTGGAAGAGTCGCGTGTGCTGATCTCTGTGTCGCAGGCGAACCGGGACGCCGCACAACAAAGGTTGAAGGAAGTCACATACCGCTACGAGCAGGAGGCCGTCCTGCTGAGCGAAGTGTTGCAGCAGCAGGCCAACACGGCGAGCGCGATGGATAACTACGAGCAGGCGTTGCTGGGATTCTGGACAGCGCGATCGGAATTTGAGAAATCAATGGGAGAAGACCAATGAAGTATGTCAATGGTATCGAGAACAGTGGGATGAGCATCATGGCGGTTGCGCTGGCATGCGTGATTGGCCAGACGGGGTGTGGGAAGGCGGAATCGGAGCAACGGACGCTGACCCCCGTCCGCACGGCGCAGGTGCAGACGATCTCGACGGGCAGCGAGACCAAGTATTCCGCCAACATCGTGCCCAACGCGCAGGTGGACCTGGCCTTCAAGTCGGGCGGCTACGTGCAAAGTATCCGGCAGGTGCGCGGCTCCGACGGCCGCATGCGCAGCCTGGATACGGGTGACTGGGTCACAAGAGGAACGGTGCTGGCCGTAGTCCGGCAAAAAGACTACGTCGATCAGCGCGAGCAGGCCAAAGCGCAACTGGCGCGGGCGCAAGCCGACCTCGAGCACGCGAGGCTGAATTACGATCGCACATCGAAGCTCTACTCGACGCAAAGCGCCACCAAGCCGGAATTTGATTCTGCCAAGGCGCAACTGGACAGCGCCTCAGCATCACTCAACAACGCGAATGCGATTCTGGCTGAAGCACAAACCGCGCTCGAGGATTCCTCTCTGCGCGCGCCGTTCGATGGCTGGATCCTGAAGCGGAGCGTGGATGTGGGCGCATTGGTCGGGCCGTCGGTAGCGGGATTCACCATTGCGGACACACGTTCGGTTCGCGCCGTGTTTGGGGTCCCCGACAATGCAATGGGACGGATCAAGTTGGGCCAGAAACAATCGATCATCACCGACGTGTTCCCACAGCCCTTTGCGGGGCGTGTGACGGCCATATCGGCATCTGCCGACGCGAAGAGTCGCGTTTACTCAGTCGAAGTGACAGTGCTCAATCCGAAGGACCAACTTAAGGCGGGCATGATCGCATCGCTGGCGGTGAATGGCGAGATCCTGCCGAACTCCGTGCTCGCAGTTCCTTTGAGCGCGGTTGTGCGTGATCCCCAGAATCTCGAAGGCTTTGCGGTGCTGATCGCGGAAGGCAACGGCGATCCAACTACCGTACGCGCCCGCACGGTGGAATTGGGCGACGCCTACGGAAACATGATCCAGGTTCGCGGCGGCGTGCAGGCGGGCGAGCGCGTGGTCACCAGCGGCTCAACTTTGGTGAAGAGCGGGGAGCAGGTTCGCGTCATGCAGTAGGCCCGAATCCGGATGCGCATACTTTCATAAACGAGAAATCCAATGGCACATAAATCTGATTCCGAAATCATTCAGCACACGCACAACACGGCGCGCTTCTTCGTAGAGCACCGCCAGGTCGCCCTAGTCCTGCTGCTCGGCACCTTTCTCTGGGGTTGGTACGGCTACTCAAAGATGCCCAAACGTAAGGATCCGGTCATCCCGGTCCGGGTTGCGGTGGCGTCATGCAAATGGATGGGAGCAACGGCAGAGGAAGTGGAGCAGCTCATTACTCGTCCTATCGAACAGGCTATGGCGCAGAACCAAGCGGTGAAGCCGCCCAGCGGCTCCGACTATGGAGTGCGCTCGCTGAGCTTTCCGAACTTTGCGCTGGTCTTTGTTCAGCTGGACGAAAATGTCAAAGACACGGTCAAGCAGCTGAACGACATCAACCTGCGCCTGAACGAGTTGAGTGACAAGCTACCCTCGGGCGCCGGACCGATTCAGTTCAACAGCAACTTCGGCGATACGGCCGCTCTGATGCTGACCGTGGCGAGTCCCCGCGCCAGCACGATCGATGTCGCCATCCGGGCACGTTCGGTTAAGAAGGCGATCGAGCAAGCACGCGCAGTGTTGCCCAAAAATGCGCCGCAGCCACGCGTGAGCGTCGTAGTGTCTTTTCCGCAGTCAGTGGCCGTAGAAGAAGTAAAGATGTCGTTTCGTCTGGTGGACCAACTCGGCGTGGCCCAGGGAGCTTTTCGGGATCCTCAGCTTTTCCTGGGCCCAGGTTTCATCGGGATCGACGTGAACACCGCGTTGACGGACGAACAGCTGCAGGCGTGGGGCGATCGAATATTGCAGGAACGATTCCATCGTTCGGAGATTCATCCCGACGCATGGCAAGCCGCGTTTGTCCGCGATCCGAAAGAGACGGAATTCAAGTTGTCAAGGGTGGCTGGCGAGAAATACTCCTACCGCGAGTTGGACGACTTTACCGCACTCATCCAGCGAACCTTGCAGGGTACTCCGGAGGTGGCAAAGGTAGACCGCAGCGGGGTGCTGGCGGAGAAAGTTTACCTCGACTACTCGCAGCAAAAGCTGGCGGAATACGGAGTACAGCCGGGCAACCTCAAGCAGATACTCTCCGCTCGGAATTCGACGTTGCCGGGAGGCGTGCTAGAAGCTGACGGCAAGAATCTCACGCTTGATCCCACAGGGAAGTTTGAGAGTGCGCGGGCGATTGGAGACGTGATCATCGGCAGCGCGGCCAATGCCTCGAACGCTCCAGTTTATCTTCGGGATCTTGTGGATATCACCCGCGCCTACGACAGCCCGGCACGCTATCTGAATTACTTCACCTGGCAGGCCAAAGACGGCTCCTGGCGGCGCAGCCGCGCTGTCACACTGGCCGTCCAGATGCGCGATGGCCAGCAGATCGCGCAATTCGGCAAAAGCGTGGACGAGAAGCTCGAGGCGGTTCGTAACTACCTTCCGGACGACCTCATCATCGCGCGTACATCGGACCAACCGCTTCAGGTCAAAGAGAACATCGACCTGTTCATGGGCGCGCTCTACGAAGCGATTGTTTTGGTAGTGGTGGTGTCGCTCATCGGCTTCTGGGAGTGGCGTTCGGCGGTGCTGATGGCCATCTCCATCCCGATCACGCTGGCCATGACGTTCGGCATGATGTATCTGCTTGGAATCGACATCCAGCAGGTCTCGGTTGCCACCCTGATCATCGCGCTGGGTCTGCTGGTGGATGATCCGGTTGTCGCCGGCGATTCGATCAAACGCGGACTTGCCGAAGGTCAGCCTAGTGTCGTTGCGTCCTGGCTTGGGCCCACCAAACTGGCAACCGCGATCATGTTCGCTACGGTCACCAACATTCTTGCCTACATTCCGTTTCTCTTACTGACGGGCACCATGGGTGAATTCCTCTATAGCCTGCCCATCGTGATGGCTTGCTCGCTGGTGGCATCGCGGCTGGCTTCGATGACGTTCGTTCCCCTGCTCGGCTACTACCTGCTACGGCCTGACAAGAAACCGGAGAAGCCCATTGAAGTTCGCCGGACTACCGGCTTCACGGGATGGTACGCACGGGTGGCCAAGGGCGCGATGGAGCATCGCTGGAAAGTGTTTATAGGATCGCTGGCATTTCTGGTGCTCGGCGTGTTCTTCATGTCGCGTCTGAAGACGTCGTTCATGCCCGAGGACGTGCAGTACTGGTCGTATATCGACGTCTGGCTGCCGAATGACGCGAATCTCGACGCAACCAACCAGACGGCGCAACAAGTGGAGCAAATCGTGCGAACCGCCGCCGACAAATTTGCGCGCGAGCATGCCGGCAAGGGCAAAGAACCGGAGCACTTCCTGAAGTACGTCACCACCTTCGTGGGCGGCGGGGGGCCCCGCTTCTGGTTCTCGGTTTCACCGCAACTGCAGCAACTCAATTACGCGCAAGTCATCATCGAGGTGAAGGACAAGGAGATCACGCCAGAGTTTGTGGATTACCTGCGTCCGATCATGGGCGCGAGCGTGCCCGGTGCACGGATCGACGTCCGTCAGTTGCAGTACGCCGCCATTGATTTTCCGATCGACATTCTCATTGCCAATAATGCTGACGTCAGCGCCGCCCAGTCGGCGGAAGACATCCGCACGCTGCGGCGCCTGGCGGCACAACTCGAGGACATCTTCCGCAGCCTGCCCAACACCGCCGGCACGCGCAACGACTGGGACACGGAGAGTTCCGGGGTCAAGCTGAGCATCGATCCGGACCGCGCCAATCTGGCGGGCATTACCAATCAGGACGTTGCGGCGTCGTCCACTTCCGCTATGAGCGGCGCGCAACTCACGACATTGCAGGATGGCAATAAGGAGATCCCGGTCGTGGCGCGGCTGAAGATGGAAGAGCGCGCGCAGCTGTCCGATATTCAAAACCTCTATGTGTACGCAATGGAAGGCACGTCGAAGATTCCCCTAACGCAGATCTCCAAAATCGAGCACTCCATGCAGACTGAGCGCATTATCCGCCTCGATCATTTTCGGACGATTGCCGTGCGCTGCTTTTCCACGCCGGGCGTGCTCTCGTCAGAAGTGTTGAAGGCGGCCGGGCCCAAGCTGGCGGCATTCGAGAAGAGCCTTCCCCCCGGATACAAAATCCGCATGGGCGGTGATTACTACCAGCAGCACAAAGGGTTCGGCGATCTTGCCCTGGTGATGGCGGCGTCGGTCTTCCTGATCTTCCTGGCCCTGGTGTTTCAGTTCAACAATGCAGTGAAGCCATTCTTGGTGTTCGCGGCCGCCCCTTACGGAATCGTCGGTGCGGTGGCGGCGTTGTGGATCATGGGAACTCCGTTCGGCTTCATGGCCTTCCTGGGAGTAGCCAGCCTGATTGGCGTAATCGTGAGCCACGTAATTGTCCTATTCGACTTCATCGAAGAGAAGCACGAAGAAGGCGAGCCGTTCGAAGAAGCGGTAATCGATGCGGGCATCATTCGGTTGCGTCCCGTCATGATCACTGTTGGTGCCACCGTTCTAGCTCTGTTTCCGCTGGCACTCCATGGAGGTCCGCTCTGGCAGCCGCTTTGTTACACACAGATCGGCGGCCTGGCAGTTGCCACGTTCATCACATTGTTGCTTGTACCCGTGTTGTACGCGATCTTCGTGATGGATCTCAAAATCCTTAAGTGGGAGACCAAAGAGAAACAACCGCATCCCGGCATTGCGGAAGTCACGGATATTACCGAACACACGGCGGCCACGGCCTAAGTATCAAACATAACCTGTTTAACGCGCGGACTTTGCCCCGCAAGGGTCAAAGGAGTGTAAACGCTGGACAGCCTTCGATTCCGCCTACAAAGCAATAGTGGCATAGTGGGACAGGCTGCATTCAACTCTGCTGACTGTGGCGCAAAGGATTGTTACGTGCCCGACGTTCGTTTCGCGATTCACCACGCCGCGGTACAACATCCTTACCGGTCGACTCTTTCGAACTGCCAACAAGACTCGCACCACTGATCCTCAAGTTTCTGAAAGAGAGAACATTTCGACAAGTTACAGCCAATGTGTGACCTTCAGAGGCCTCGTTTAACGCATTGCTACAGGTGCTGTCTAGCCAATGATCGCGTCACCCGCAAACGCTACATCAAGCCACCCACGATCGAAGCGATTGCTGCGATGCGGCGCTTCTCGGAGACGTTCTCGGCACTAGAGAAGCCGAAATTGCTCTCCAGTTGCTCCCCAGAGGCAAGGAAAGATGTCAAAGGGACGACAGTGGCTTCCTGTGTGCAGTGAGACCAGAGATGACCCAAATGCTTTACGATTGAAGCGGTAACCGCACTCATATCGACCGTGATAAACTGTACCTCCGCACGCCGGAGAGGTGGCAGAGTGGCCGAATGCGGCGGTTTGCTAATCAGATCGAATGCAACGGTTCTGAATCCCCACAACAAGATGCCGACGGTATGACCGCCTGAATCGGGGCATAATCGGGTGTGATCGGGACGGATTATGCAACGAATATGCAACGCCTGTCGCGAATATGCAACGCGGTGACCTGGCCTTTGATATCCAAATCTTCCCTGCCATTTTCACTAGCTACCATCCTTGATTGCTGCCCCTCGTGGAATTGCCCGGGTTGTTCCTCCTGTGGTCTTACCAACCAAACTCGCAAAGAAAAGATTGGTGGCCGGGCTGTGTTCGATCGTCGGCCACCCAGGCGTTCTCGCAACTTCGCGCCTTTTGTTCGCCAAAATCTGGGCCGGTGAGTGCTATGGCGATGTTTCAACAACTACGTACAGGATGGACGGCTTGTCGCATCTCGCGCCCCTCAGCATTGACACCCCCGCCGTTCAGGTACGATGAAACTGCTAGGTCAGTATCGACAATAAAATCGGCGACTGACAAAATTTCCTGAATTGCGCCGCTGACCTTTGCTTGCTGTGGTGTTAGGGGCATACCGCCGATGCCCCAGGGATAATGGTTCGGTTGCTTGGGATCTCGAATATCACTGTGCTTTTCATGATTTTCGGACCAGACATCGAGATACACATATGAACGCTCTGACGGGTCAGCGCCGTCGCCCCACGGCCCAAACGCTGAGTGTTAGTCCGACACGCGGATGTTCCTCCCCCACATTTAGCAAAGCGTAATACTTGGCGTGCGCACAACCGCGCTTGTACACAAAAACCCATGACGCGGTTCTTCTCTTTCCCGCAGCACTTACAGGGAAGACGCCAGAAGTGTTCACCGGGTTCCAACCTATAGTCGCTAATCTCAGACTGATTGTACTTTGCTTAACTGTTGTAATTAGATAATTGTTGACACGTTTGTTGGAGAATGTTAGCTTGCACTGCCGCAGGGGATGCGGAACTCGAAACCGTGCGTGTACCGTCGGCCATTTGAAACCCAAAATAGAGATCGCGAATTACCCAGATTAGGAGGATTGTTCTATGTTTAAGAGCAAATTAGCCGCAGTGGTTACGCTGTTGATTTTGAGTTCAACCGCACTCGCTGCCCGATGCAATCCCTTCACGGTGGCTGGGTCTTATGTTCGTCAAACCCAGCCATATATAGAACAACTCAAGCTGGGCGTCGATGGCACGGCGTATTGGTTTAGTAGCTCGTCTTTTGACTTAATTCTAACGGGAGCTTTCATCCCGTTTATTGGCAGTTGGACGTGCCTCGAAGACGGCACCGTCCTGGTAACGACCATCGGGTCGGGTTACTTTCCGACTAGTCCCTTTGGCGACGTCTCCCAACCGGGTCAGCCATTGGACATTGCCCTTGGTGCGAATCACAGACTTACACAAAAACTCTCTGTAGTAGACCGTGACACGCTCCGACAGACCCATTCGATACGTACGCGTATTCCTTTATCGAATGATCCGTTGGGTCCTGGGGTCGTTGGAGGCGGTTCGTGCACGCCGTCGGGAACCCCATGTGATCCATCTCCATATAAGAGAATTCGACCCCAACTCACGGACATACCTTAAATGGCATTATCGGCCAAGATTCCTGTGGCCCGCCGACACCGCTTCCAACTGAGGATTTTGTCGGGCGGCGGGTTGGGCCTCCCCCGGTGCCGTCTTGTTTGAGTACCTTGATAGATGTTGCTAACAGGCGATAGCGCAACTTTGCGCTTTTTCTTCGCCCAAAATCAGGGTCAGTGAGTGCTATAGAGATGTTTCACCAACTCGGTGAGTTACCGCAAGGCTGGGTAAAGCGACTCGTTGAAGGGCAAGTCTGTGACGTTTAGGTATTCAGGCCACTTCATCGGAACGAAGATCTGAACCACGCGCTCGGCTGTTCCTCCAATAAGTACCGGCGCAGTGCCGTTCAGTACATCTAGGAGTCCATCCAATCCTCCGTAGGCCTTTAGGACCGGACCTTCGGGCGGGTAGAACCGCACCTCCCGCAGCATCACAGTACACTGACTCCGGCGTGGTTCACACTTCTGCCGCTCGCTTGGCACCGACCGAAGTCGAGCAAGCGTACTATCTTGACGATAACAGTAGTCAGCGTACACTCGTGGGTTCTCATCGTCGTTTGCAGAGATTGCAACGCGAACAATCTTGGCATCCCGGTACCAGACTAACGCCACCGGTTTCGGGCTTCCTGCTCTGCTCCAAGCTGCTCTGGTGTCGAACTCCACCCAGCCCGTCGATGGTCGATAGGCAGAAGTAGTCCGTGCGAAAATGCGCGGGACTTGAGAGTCGGAATAGTCTTGGACTTTCGCACAGTACCTGGTGATGGTGATTAAATCCTTCGACTCCTTTTTATCGAATGATTGGGCCAATAACGGCGTACTGAGAACGATCACGAAGAGCAAAGGTGAGAATCTGTGCATTGGAGTCTCCCCGGTCGGCGAGTCTGCCAGATATCAAGATTATAGCCCCGATTCCATCACTGACGTAATCAGGCGTTCTCACCACTTTGCGCCTTTTGTTCGCCAAATTCTGGGTCAGTGAGTGCTATGGCGACTTTTCGCCAGTTGACGAAGGGCCACGCTATTGCACTTCGTGTTTCAGATGAATCTCAATAGTTGGTCAACAGGCGTTGTCGCCTCACGGCTTCCACTTATCCAGAAATGCGATTACGTCGTCAGGATCAAGCAACCGAGCTGACTCCCACTCGCCATTCTTCTGCGAATAAAGCAGCTTGCCGTCCGGGCCGAGAATTGCCAGAGCCGGGACACCTTTTTCGAGTGGAACCTGGTATTCCGCCGCCAAATCATTGTTCTTCTTTCCGTCGTCGCCAATGTCTACATGCACAACCTGAAAATGTTTTTCCAAAAGGAAAGCGACATCCGTCTGATGAAATGCTTGGTCAAGCACGTGACAGTCGTAGCACCAGTTTCCGCCGAAGACCAGGATTACACGCTGATGATCTTTTTTCGCCTTGGCCACGGCTTCCTCAATTTCAATTTTGGCGTCTGCGTTTTTGTTATAGAGATTCGGATTTGGCTTCAGTGCCGGAGGCATTTTGACCACATCGGAATGCGCCGCCAATACGATGCGCCACCGGTCACCCTGCTGTTGCCACGCTTGCTGCTCCATTACGTAGCGGGATCGCGCACCGTCTGCCGTTTTCGTCTTCATGGAAACTGACAGACTCACAACATGGAGCCCCTGCTGGTCCTGCTCTCCGAGGGTATGGACCTCGAAGTCGGTCATGCCCGAAGAAACCAGCTTTTGCCAGAAATCCGTCTCAGGGACGATGTCGGGTGTCGGCTTTTGGTCTTTGCCCATAAACCTCGCAGGCGGATCAGTCGAATACAAACTCTTTAGCGAGGCTATGGCTGTCGCCGTTAATGTACCCTTCCACTTTTCAACTCCGTCGAATCCAGCCGATGGGGTTTGCGTGACCGAGTAGGTAGAAACAAGAAGAAGCACGAAAGCCCAAAGAATGCGGATGGTCATTGAGAGAACCTCGCCGGGATTATAGACAAACGGGACATTTGTGGGCGTTGCAACGCGCTTCCCGGAATGCAGACCTGAGGCTGTTCGCGCTCGGCTGTTGATAACTGTTGTGACCAGGCCATTGCACTCACAACCAACTAGAATCCACTGGTGGAATCCAGAGTGGCCCCACCCGCGCGGCATCCTGTGGTGTTCAGACATACACACGGAGAGGCGGAGGGTAACCGCTGGGTTGACACTTTAGGGCCATAGACGAATGACCTGTATAGAGCTATATATAGGTCATGTCAACCTTGAAACAAATCAAGTTCAGTTTGACCCAACGCCAGCTCGATTTTCTTGAGCGAGAGTCGACGAGGTCCGGCATTTCGTTGGGCGAAGCACTTCGCAGGGTTCTCGATCAATTTCTCGATCAGCAACCGCGCCAGCGGCGGAAAAAG
>JBKPEB010000075.1:0-8983 GCA_046728215.1 Acidobacteriota bacterium
ACCATCGTTTTCCGTTGCATGCCTGCCTCTCTTTATTCTCAATGATTTAATTCGGACCGAAATGTCCGTCCGTTCTGTTCTTGCCTAAACATGTGAACGCTTTGTTCAATGGGCCGGTGATCGGCTCTGCCCAAGATGCGATTCCAAACCGCTTGGTCAGCAACAATGCTAGTGCCGAGAAACAGATCAGCGACTAATCCCGCGCATTGCTATGCAAGATATTCGACCCAGCCGCCAGACCATGCCACTGTGAAAACTAACAGCACTCGGCAGCAGTTCTGGCAGTGCGACTGGGAAAGGATTTTCGGTGCACACGACGAGAAAACTCTGGGTGAGGTCCGCAGGGGTGGATAGGAAATGAACTTCGATTGGGAGCCGTATCAGAAATTCCAGTCAAAGGACGACTTGAACCCAGTTTCTGCGGAAACTTCACTCATGAATTTATCTGTGAGGGCACAGTGCGCGCTTTTCATGATAGTCGCGGACAGGTTGATATCCTCCATTGTGTTCCGGTGCTATGGTGTTAGCGTCAGAGTCGAGAGATGCAGAGAATTGGCTGAGAAAACAATCCGGATACTTCTCGCCATCGCGACCCTGCTTCCACTTGCCCTGAGTGCGCAGCAGCAAGCTGGGCCAAAACCGCTACGTTTTGATTTCACTCCATTCGTGGGTTATCGGACCAGCATGAGCTTTCCGGTTGACCCACATGTTACGGGCACGAACCCTCGTGTCGTACTCGACGCAAACCCGAGCTATGGTGCTTCGTTCGGTGTACGGCTCCGTGCAGAAGAAGACCTGGTCGAAGTACGCTGGGCCAGGCAAGACTCCTATGTCCACGCGGAGGACATCACGCCCCAACCTCCCCGTCAACGGGTGATTCTTGATCAGTTTCATGGAGATTTCAGCCACGAACCACTTGTGGAAGACTGGCCTTCTTGGGCGAAGCCGTTCGTAGTGGCCAGCGTCGGTGCCACACATGTTTCTAGTGGTACAAACATAAACTTCACACGCTTTTCATTTGGAATCGGAGGGGGGATTAGGCTGTATGCTAGTCGCCATTTCGGCTTCAAGATTCAGGCCGAGTGGGTGCCGATTTTTGCGGACCCGCACGTGGCTTTCATTTGCGGGGCGGGCTGCGTTGTTCACGTCGGCGGAACGTTAAGTTCTCAGGGCGAGGTCTTGGCAGGGCCGATACTGCGATTCTGATCCCGACTCGCGTAAAGCCGACAGTACCGCCGACGGGGCTAATCGGTAGCATGCGCAATATCCGCATGCCACGCTTTGCCCAATTTCTGATTTTTGAACAAGGAGAGGCACCTACCCGTCGAGGCCAAGACGGCACGGACAGGGTGCTGGATGCGAGGCCCAGGTACCGCGTTTTCGAAGCCGTCCAGAAAGAAGCGGGTTTTCTCCCATACATCGCCGAGGATCTCGTGTGATTACGCCTGACGTTTGCGCACTACGCGATGAGTTCTATATTCCTGAACGAAAGTGCTTCAATTTGCCTTTTGATGGAAATGCTCCTAACCCCACCTGCCCGAGAACTACTCAACTAACACGGTTGTAAACACGGAATGCATGACAACAATACAACTCGTGGCTGGTACGAGGTGCTACCCGATGCTGAACAAAGACGGGTGTGGATGTATCTGAAGAGAGTCGACGGGGGATAGCAACGAAATCGCTGAGGAGTTACTCGCTTAGTGTGGTCTTCGGTCGCTGAGCTTTCGATCGCCCCATTGCAAGACTTGCTGAGCTTCGGGCCTAGGCGCGCATGAAGTTGCCGGCATCTACGGATGCACATTGGCGCCGGCGCTGCACTGAGGAGATGCTGCACGGTTCGATTTTCCGCCGACTTCGGGATTTGACAGCAACTTCAAATCATTTGCACGTGCTCCCAGTCGTTGATTCCACGGTCGTTCCGTTTGAAGAAGTTGCCAACTGATCCAGTGGGCAGATCGTCTCCATCGATAGCAACGCACCACTCACGTCTCTTGGGGAGTCCCCAGCATCGCGGCCGTCATTCACCTTTAGATCCCACGAACTTGTAACCAACTCTTGGCACCGTAACGATGAACTCAGGTCGCCTAGAGTCCCGTTCCAATTTTCTACGCAGATTGGCCACATGCACATCCACCGTGCGTGTGTGCGCATCGGTGTTATAGCCCCAGACCACGCGCAGTAGGTCCGTGCGAGGGACAGGACTTCCCGTGCTTTCAATCAAGTGCCTAAGAAGCCGAAATTCCTGGTGTGAGAGATACACCGGCTTGCCGTCTCGAGTGACCTGCGTCCGTCGGAAATCTACGCTGATCGAGCCAAACTCTCGAACTTGGTTCTGTAGGAGGCCATTCAGTTCAGCAACAAGTGCTGCCCGTTTCACAGGATCAGGTTCGCTTACAGCTCTGAGGCCGAATTCTCTCCACTCGTGCTTCCTCTGCATTCCGCTCATGGCACATTTCCCTTACTCAAGCGGCAATGAATTGGAAGGTAGCCGGAATCGCTGTTGCACTCATACATATCGATGGGATTGGGACACAACTAGCCGCACGTACCTAACTGCAGGACCATCGCAAGTTAGCATTCTGGTTATCATCTGACAAGGTCACAAGGTCCTTTGGAAACTGTCACAACTGCCAGTACCGACCGGCAAGAGGGGAGCGGTGTTTAAAAACCATCACGTTCAATGGAAGGATGCCGGCGGATCTCCACCAGACAGCTTTATCCCGAGACTATGACAGGCCCCCAAACTGATCCGCGAATACCGCATGACCGCCTGAGCCGTGACCAGTCGGCAATGTTCTAGGGTCGCAACGAGCCATCCATGATGGCGATCAATCTGGGTGTAACGCGTGTTCCGACTGCGCTTGCGCGGTACAATGGATTCGAGGCCATTTTTAGGTGGCCCGTCTGGTTCCGGAGCCTGTGCTTTGTCTTGTTCCATGAAGCATCTTTTCCATTCATTTTTGTTGACGCTGATCTTCGCGGGTCAGGCCTCCCGTGCCATCGAGCCGAAAACGCCTATAGATCCGGGCCTTTCATATTCGCTGAATTTTGTTCACACACACACTGGAGAGCGATTGAACATTGTTTACCGCGGTGGCGAAGGATACTACCTGGAATCCTTGGCTCGCCTGAACAGTTTTCTGCGCGACCACCGCACCGGTGAAATTCATGAATACGATCCCAGGGTGTTTGATCTCCTCCACGACCTGACTACTGCACTCGGGAATCCCAATCTTGAGATCGATGTCGTTTGTGGTTTCCGAACACCGTGGAGCAACGAATTCCTGCGTACTCATGGACACGGCGTCGCACGCCACAGTCTGCACATGCAAGCGATGGCCATTGACATTCGGGTACCCGGGGTCCCTACCGCACAACTGAGGGATGTTGCCTTGGCGCTTCATCGGGGCGGTGTCGGCTACTACGAGGCTTCTGATTTTGTGCACGTCGACGTCGGGCGTGTCCGGCGTTGGTAAGTAGATCTGCACATTACGGGTAGGGATATCCCTTGGCCAACGCCCCGGCCAGCTTGGCATCGTGACCGTAAATGTCCTCGGTGAAGTGAACTTCGCCAGTCTCATAGGCGAGCGCCGTCCCGTAGACAATGAAGACCGGTACCCGCTTCAAGAGATTCACGGTGACGTTATCCTTGCCGCTCAGCATCCCTTGCTGCACTCGTTCCTGCGTCCAACCGGGATTGTTGCGCAGTGCCCAGGCAGCAAGTTCGGCGGGTCTCTCGACGCGAATACAGCCGTGGCTGAAATCACGGCGGGAGCGGGAGAATAGAGACTGCGAGGGTGTACTGTGAAGGTAGACGTTATGTTCGTTGGGAAATATCAGTTTTATCAATCCCAGGGCGTTGGACGGGCCGGGCTTCTGCCGCACGGCGAGCTTTCCCGCTCGCAGCTGGGCCAATACCTCATCGGAAATCTCTCCTGAGGTGACCACCTTACCGTCTTGCGTTGTCACCTCGTAGTTCTTGCGAGCAATGTAGCTGCGATCGCGCTGAATCGCCGAAACAATTTCACTCCGAAGAATGCTGGGAGGAACGTTCCAGTAGGGCCGCAGGACAACGTAGGTCATGTCGCGAGTAAAGACGGGCGTCTGGGTGCGCATCGCTTTCCCAACCACCACACGCATATCCATCACGACTTTGTTGTTCTCATCGAGGGCGCGAAGCCGGAAGTCGGGAATATTAACGATAATGGGCGGCTCTGAGAATTCAGCTGGTAACCACCGCCAACGCTCCAACGTGAGTCGCAGTTGGAGCACCCGGTCCTGTAGTGGCACATTCAGTTGCTTGATGGTGGAGGGACCCAGGCGGCCATCAGCATCTAGACCGTGGCGGCGCTGGAAGCGTTTGACTGCTTCCACTAGCGGGCCGTTGTAGGTTTGCGGGTCGCCGCTAAGTGTGGCGTCCATTGGCAAGTCGCCCACCAGTCTTAAGAAACTGGCGAGACGAGGAACACCCGAATAGGGCTGACCCGGCTCAATGGGCTTGTTGACAGCAGGAAGTTTCTGCCCGTCGTCTGCGTGTGCCAGTTCGATGTAGCGCGCAAGCGCCTGCTCGGTCCGGCGATAGCCAGCAAAGACAGGTTCCACGTTATCCAAGACTGCTTGCTGGTCCGAAGTCGTCAGGATTCGGTCGCGAAGAAACGTTGCCAGGTCATACTTCTTCCGTTCCACGCTCAGTCCGAAGTCGAAATGCTGTGGATTAATCCGTCCGATTCGCAAGTCGGACACGTAGCGCATGGTGCAAACGCTGAGAGCGACGTCGAAATGCGCCACTACCGAGGCACTTGACGAGCCTTGCAGCGTGCGAATTCTCTCCTCCCACCGAGAAGCGTCGTAATCCTCGGGATCGAGCCCCTTCCTCCCCGCATCCCTGAAAAGCTCGATCAGCGCCAGTGCCTGAGGTACCGGTTGCGACCCATGGACCCAGGCAGGAGCATACCCTGCCGGCTCGTAGAACTTCTGGAGCGCGTTGCGGTAATCGCTGAAGTTCGGCCAGCGCAACTCTTGCAGATGCCCATTCGTGACCAGATTCCTGATGTCGGGTTGTTGCCCGACGCCGATACCCGCCAGGGACACAACAAGAAAAGCGACTCGTCCCAAGAGGTGCCTCAGTTTCCGTATCCTTCGCGTTCTCATTGCAGTTGCTCGGGTCTCGTCGTGCATGGTTTGACAGCTGACTCGACGACCCTATATCCGGTTGAGAGACTCAACCAGACACCACTGGCCGGGTGGGTGGATTCAAAAGCACCGGCTCTCCTCTCATAACTGACAAAACTGGCAGTCAACACACTACTGGATCTCGATGACCCGGCAGTTTCGCTGCAGAACCATGAATAAAAAGAGACATTAAGACGTTGGCGCTTCACCGCAAACTGGCAACAATGCCAGTTGTCATGGAGGCATAGGCAATTACTGTCGGATAGTCAGCGGTGACACTTCTTGTGTGGGAATCGTTTGATTCCGCCACATTTGCGCAAGGTCAAGAGAGAAGGTTCACTCTTGACTGCTCTGCTAAATCCGAGGATGTTTGATGGGTTCTACCCCGAGCACCGAGATGCGGCCCTCCGCCGTCAAGAATGCGCTAGTGGTGGGCGCTGACCCTCAGATCCATACTCTTCTGTTGCGAGTTCTCGAGCCTGGCGCTTGGACTGTGCTGAGTGTGCCAGATAATCTGGCGGCACTTGCCGCGGTACGGGTGAGGGCTTTCAATCTGATAGTGACCAGCGACAAAACGTCTGGCAGAGAAGACGTTGAATTATTGCGCCAGATCCGGCGCGTGCGTCCCCATACTCGCGTGATCATCCTCGCTGGCGAAGGCACACCCTCAGATGTGATTACCTCGATGCGCGAACGCGCCTTCAGTTATTTTTCGAAACCATTCTCATTGGAAACGCTCGCAGAAATGATTCGATTGGCCACGGAGGAGCCCTGCTGGGACGATGGCATCGAGGTCGTCTCGGGAACGTCGGAATTGATTCGGATTCTCGCACGTTGCGACCTGAAAACGGCCGACAGGTTAGTGCACTTCCTCAACGAGATCGCCGAACTGCCTGACCCGGAAAGGAATCAAGTAGCCACGGCTTTTCGTGAAATGCTCCTGAACGCGATCGAGCATGGCGGACGACTCGATCCAAATCAATATGTCGAGATCGAATACGTCCGTGCACGCCATATGGTGACTTGTCATATCACCGATCCCGGCCCGGGTTTTACGCTTGACGAAATCCCTCACGCAGCCATCGCTAACCCGCTTGACGACCCAATCCGCCACATTGCTTTACGCGAACAACAAGGAATGCGTCCGGGCGGCTTCGGCGTTCTCCTAGCGCAGCGACTCGTTGACGAGCTCATCTATGGACAGAACGGCAACGAGGTCCTTCTTGTCAAATATCTAGACTCTATGCGACGGCAGTCTGCCTAACCAAGCCCTGAGTGACCTGAGGTGGGAACTACTCCTCACGGGACAGCTATGGAAGCCAAGGCGACACTAGATTGCGGGAAGCGGTTCTGGTTGGTTCGCATCGTAAATCTTGAATGGAACAGGCAGACACACGGGGGCTCGTTGGGGAGCAAACTTCCAACAATGGGGGCTGATTTTAGGGTATCCAGTTCCTTGATGAGCTCATGCCAAGCCTTCGGGTTTCGCTTAGTTGCAAACGGCTTTTCAAGATCAGAATAAAAGAAGAGCAGATCTCGCCGGAGCTGGTCTGAGACAGGCTTGCCGCTTGTTCTGCTGAGCAGGTTGGCATAAGTTTTGTCAGTGAGTCTATAAGTCGCGGCTCCGGTAGCGACTCCCGTGTCAAGGTTGTCGTTGGGCAATTGGAGTCGGTTTTCCTGTTGTTCAATGAGCAGCGTTCGATAGTGGCTTAAGGTTTGGTTAAAGCTGTTCATATACAACTGCTCAACAGTCGGCGTGGGTGGATGGAACGCGAGGCCACTAAACGGTCCGACTTTGGGCACCAAGCGCAAGAAGAATGCCTTGAGGCGGGCGCCGAAACCCGGCTTTTCATAGACATGGCCCCACTCCTTGCGGTATCCCGAATTTGAGATGTTGTAGATGAATTCCTTCTTTGTCTCGCTGGGGTGGCTGTTCTGAATCTCATCTCTCTTAAGGTGCCAAGCTACTTTCGTCATGCGTGGAATAACGGTTGAAACAGCATGGCGATAGCTGCCGATGGACAGATCCACGCTAGAGAAAACATCGGACATATGGAGCGAGTAAGTTCTTGCAAACGCTCTTTCGAGGACCGGCTTTGACACCTCAAAGCCAACAAAGTCATGATAGGCTTTGGGTGCGTAATTTCCTTCCGCGACCTGGTCCACATCGAACCCGTATTCCACCTTCATGTGTGCGGACGGCTTCTCTTGATAGGTGACAACGGAGCCATATTTCTTTGCGAGGCTGGGATACATTATTGCGACCGCTCGGTTCGTTGCAAGCTGATGCCCCGAGGTGTCGGCAGCGTAATGCGACAAAGCACCCAGCGCAAATGCGTATTCATTTAGATCCTTCGATTCCTCGATCAAGGCGATTACAAAATCACCGCTTCGGACATAGTGCGTGAGGTCACTGAAGAATTGACTGCCGAATGGGTAGTAACCCAAGTCTTGAATGATTGCGCCTCCATAGGCGTAGGCGTGGGCCCGCAACAGTTCTTCTGGACTCGCGTCGGGAAAGCGGCTCAGGAGCAGGGGTGCAATGCTGTCCTTCCATGCTGCATCGATAATGGCCTCATGGGAAAGGACGGAATACCCCTCGCAATCTGGAGCGCACGACACTGCCAGGAGAACTCCGAGAATCAGGCGTCCGGACAGCGAGAATAACGTGGAGCGGCCCCACGCAGGCATCGATTCTCGTGGCCGCCGCTCCCGTTTGTTTCGGGCCATTGATTCCTATTTGATTCCACGTGGCTGTTAGCTGCCGGCAATGCCCTTGTTGACCAGGATTTTGACCTCAACTCGACGGTTCTCGGCCCGTCCGGCCTTGGTCTCATTCGGTGCCGCTGCTCCGTACTCGCCCATGGCGCCCGGTGCCACGATATGGCGAATCGGCACGCTACCCTCCTGCATCAGGTAAGTAACCACCGCTTTCGCACGGTCCTCGCTCAGTTTCGTGTTTATGGCCGCGCTACCGGTCGAGTCAGCATAGCCCGTCACCTCGATGATGTATCCGGTGAGGCCTTTGGCAGTTTCGGCCAACTTCTTGAGTTCTTCCTGGTCTTGTGCCGAGATCTTGGAGCTACCAACGTTGAATTTCGCGGTGGCTTCACCCTTCACGTCATATTCGCTCAACGCGGTAAACCGCTGCGTGTTCTCCTCGATGTCCTTGATGTTCTTCTCAATGTGCTGTTGATGGGTCGCGATATTCTGCTGGTTGGTTTCGATGTTCTCCTTGTGCGCGGCGAGTTGCACCTTGTTCGCCGCAATGTCCTGCTGGTTGGCCTCAATCGCCTGCATGTTGGCGGCCACTTGCTGTGCGGTGGGATGTAACCCGGATTGGATCATCTCGGCCGTTTCCAGGTCGTCGCCATCGACCGTGATGGTCTTCGCTACCACCCGGCCCTGCTCATCCGACGTTCCGTCGACGTCCACCTTCAGGCCGGGTATCAGCACTGCATTGGACATCAGTTGCTTGTCCAGACCAAAGAGTCCCTTGTCATCCTTTGTCTTTGTATCGTCGTTGAGGACCACGGTCACGTTTCCTTCCGAGGACTTCACGAGCAAGGTTTCTCCGGTCCGGGAAGTGATCATTCCTTTGACTTCGGCTTTGTCGGCGCCAAACGCAGTCACCGATGCCAGAAAGAACAACGCCATCACATTCGCTACCATCGTTTTCCGTTGCATGCCTGCCTCTCTTTATTCTCAATGATTTAATTCGGACCGAAATGTCCGTCCGTTCTGTTCTTGCCTAAACATGTGAACGCTTTGTTCAATGGGCCGGTGATCGGCTCTGCCCAAGATGCGA
>JBKPEB010000076.1:0-38237 GCA_046728215.1 Acidobacteriota bacterium
CAAAGCTGTATCTCCCTTACTCGGAGCTGCAAGCTATCGCCACGCTGTGAAGCAACTTCTGACGAGCGTAGTGCGGGAAATCTGCATGCTACGTTCTGTGGGAGCCGGGGCGCGGGCAACCGTCCCCGGCCACCCGGTGGCAATCAGCGATGGTCGTCCCTACCGCGACCCCCAAATGTCCAACCGCCAAAGGTTTCAGCGGAGAAATCTGCTGTTCATTGCGCGAATAAGGGATAGAATGCAAACGCCGTTCCTCTTCCAGCCACGGTTGTCATCACGGCGAAGTCTAAAGTTGTCGGATTAGAGCGCCATTCGGTTTCGAAAGCAGTTGCGACCTTGCCTTTGCGCAACGAACAATCCGTCCCCGTTATGTGATGATTTAAGGTTTTCGGCAACCTAATAGTGATTTTTGGGTTCAACTATCACAAAGGCGGAAACCCCGTGGGTGAATCCTCGATTCGAGTTCTCGTAGTAGATGATTACGAGCCTTGGCGTCGTTTCGCTTGTACGACGCTTCTGAAGCAACCGGAGCTACGAGTCATCGGAGAGGTATTTGATGGGTCGGAAGCAGTTCAGCAGGCCAAAGAATTGCAGCCAGACCTAATCCTACTAGACATAGGTCTTCCTACTCTGAATGGGATTGAAGCCGCTCGCCAAATCGGAGAAGTTTCTCCCACATCAAAAATCCTCTTCGTGAGCGAAAACCGTTCTCCGGATATTGCAGCAGAAGCGTTGAGCACGGGTGCAGGCGGATACGTTGTTAAATCGGATGCGGGGAGCGAACTCATGCCTGCTGTGAAAGCAGTTCTTGAAGGTAAGCGATTTATCAGCGCCAGCTTGGCAGGTCACTTTATCGTGACCACAACGTTGGGTACTGCACTAACCACGGAGATTTCTTGGATTCTCTCGCTCATTTCAGGGATTGGTTGACCTGCACCATCAGGTTGTTCTAGCGTTTGTCGTCTGCTATCCAGCCGCTCGCTGTGAGCCATTCTCTGGCTCAAGCGGTATGCGAACGTCAATTGTTGTTCCGCGCATTGGCGTCGAATCAATCGAGATCGCCCCATTTACTAACCGAACCCGTTCTCGCATGCTTGTAAGACCCAGTCCTGTACCTTGGCTCGCCTCTTCCACCTCAAAGCCCTTGCCCGAGTCCATAATTGCTAGATGTACTTCACCCAAGTTTTCTCGCAATCGCACTTCAAACCGTCTGACTCCGCTGTGCTTCAGGGCGTTGTGAAGAGCTTCTTGTAGAACCCTGAAAAGGGAAAGCCCAATTTCGGGAGGCAGAGTACTACAGACATCACTTTTGAAATCAATTTTGATGTTCTGACGCTCTGCAAATTCCTTGCACCAACTTTTGATGCCCGCAACAACGCCCAGGTACTCCAGTTTCGAAGTGTGCAACTCATGAGACAAGGCCTGCACATCATTCGAAATCTCGGCCGTCTGCCTGCTGAGTTCGGGTACGCGGCTTTGAACCTCAGAAGGATCGCTTTGCAGTCGCTGAAGTTCCACTGCCAGCATCGCGAGTCTCTGGTTAATGTCGTCGTGAAGCTCTCTCGCAATCCGGGCGCGTTCTTGCTCCTGAGCTTGAACCAGCTTTCGGGTCATTCCGGTAAGTGCCTCCTCTGCCCGCTTGCGCTCGGTGACATCCATGTTGACGCCGAGCATTCGCGAAGGCTCGCCGGACTCATCCATTAATACCTGCCCGCGACCAGCTATCCAATGAACGCTCCCGTCAGGCCAGACCACACGCCATTCTCCCTCAGCGGGTTGTCCGGTCCTCATCATCTCCTGAGTTAACTCGATGATTCTTTTCCGATCATGGGGATGAATCAGATCTTCAAACGCGGTCAGTGTCCCGCCGAAGCCGCCAGGCGGCAAGCCATACATTGCTTCCGTTTCCGGTTGCCAGATATCCACTCCAGTTCGAAGGTTCACATCAAAGGTGCCAATGTGAGCAGCCCATTGGGCCAATCGCAGCCGTTCCTCGCTGATACGTAGTGCCTGTTCCGCTTTAATCCGGTCGGTGACATCCTTCACCATACCTACAATCCGCCGCATCTTGCCTTGATCGTCGAAGTGAGCGCGACTGTTCCTCTCCACCCAAATGATGGTGCCGTCGAGCCGTAGCATGCGATGGGTAACCTGGAGGTTGGGGTTCACAGGACTAAGGGCGGCAACCGCAGCCTTAACTCTTTCTCGGTCGTCCGCGTGAATCCTGCCCAGTACGTGCTGACCAGTGGTCTCTAGCTGTTCATCGTTCCCAAGTATCCGGGCAAAGTCTTCCGAGCGCACGACGACATCGGTGGCAATGTCCCACTCATAGGCGAACATTTTCCCTGCCTGGGCCGCTAGACGAAACCGTTCTTCGCTCTTCAGCAGTACCTCCTCCGAACGTTTGCGCTCGGTGATGTCACGCGCGATGCCGGAACAGCCCACAGTTCTGCCACTTGAATCCTTAATTGGCGAAATAGTCAGGGATACATTAATTCGTTTCCCCGTTTTCGTAACGCGAACCGTTTCGAAATTCTCGATGCGACCACCCATTTTCAACGTTTCAAGAATCTTGGTCTCCTCATTTGGCAGCTCAGGTGGGACAAGAATACTAATACGCTTTCCAAGCGCTTCTGCTTCGGTGTATCCGTACATACGCTGCGCACCGGCGTTCCAACTTACGATGATTCCATCCAGAGTTCCCGAAGCAATTGCATCTTCAGACGATTCGATAATTGCGGCATGTCGGAATCGAGCCTCTTCCGCCGCCTTCTTCTCGGTAGTGTCCTCGACCATCGCGAGTACTAGCGGAGAGGGACGATGGTTCAACAATGACAGGCTCAACCGTCCCCAGAACAATGAGCCGTCTCGACGGAAATAACGCTTCTCCAGTTGGTAGTGATCTATCGACCCAGCTCGCAACTGTTGAAACAGCACCCAGTCCCTTTCAGCATCTTCACGGGGAGAGAAATCCACGCAGTGTTTGCTCCGCAACTCTTCTTCGCTGAAACCTAACATTGAGCACAAGGCAGGATTTACGAACAGGGGTTGTCCCTCCAAGTTCTCTACGGCGATTCCAATGGGACTTGCGTTGAAAACGTCACGGAAGAGCTGAGTGTCGGGCGCCGGGGTTTGTGATGCAGAACTCATGACAGAAGGTGTATAGCATCGTTCCTGTCCGACCTGCAAGATATTAGACTTTCATTCACTCCCCTGAAGCCGGTGGAGAGGATGACCGCAGTCTCTCCTGCCGATATGGTCCGCACTCTGCCAAAGACGAAAAAAGGCTCGGACCGACTTAACTTTTTCCGCCTCGACAATAGCTGCACCGTGTGCCGGGTGAACTATAGCCGGTGTTATAGCAATATAGGCATGCTTGAGAGGCGAGGACCCCAAAAGGAAACGTTCGCGCCAGGTCCAGCGCGGTTTTGAAGGTGCTGCGTGCAGCCTTTCGCACGAACCCGGCGTTCGGGGTCGCGGGATGGGGACCCGGCGTGTCTATTGTTTGCGGAGATACACGCGAAGGCTCCGGTGCACGCACGACAGAAGGCGTTGATGGCACAGCGGCGGGTGCACCGACCTGTCTCGCGCGCTTCCGCCTTCGGTATTCCCGCATCCATGCCGCTTTCCTTGTCGGATCGCGATAAGGCATATATATTCACTCAGATGCGTGCACCCGTGTACCGTGTACCCTCAAAAGATTGAGATACAAAAACCGACTCTGTGCTCGTTATGCCTGCGCTGCCGGGTGTCCGTTTGTCCTCAGAAAACTAATTACCTTCTCGTATGTAGAGCACTTTACACCCTTCCCGTGACGAATAAGCGGCTCGATAGGTCATCCCCAATACGTTTTGAGTCGTATTCTTTATACTTAAAGCACTTCTACTGGCCTGAGTAGGAACACCGGGTTCGTGCGAAAAGGTGCGCAGCAGCTTTAAAACGGCGCTGGACCTGGCACGAACCTTTCCCTTCCGGGGTCCTTGCCTCCCGGATATGCCCGTATTGCTATGACACCGGCTATAGTTCGCCCGGAACACGGTGCAGCTACTGTCGGAGGAAAAGATACAGGAGTAGCGCTCGTGGATTTTCTCCTTCTCATCGAAACTGCGGTGTCTTGCCTCCTCGTTAAGCTAGCTCCCCATCGTCGAGTCAGGAACATTTTCAAATGAAACAACCTGACGCGGGAAACGTGGCTATTCATGCCTGAGCAGGGGCATCTGACCTGTTTCGCAGCAACAACCAGTAACGCCCGCATACTCGGTGGTAGCTCCATCCGGAGTGCCTCCCCACATCATATTTTCTCTCGAGCTCCAATTGTGGTTCCGATCACACTGATTTGTGATCGCTGTCACACCATGGTTGGTCGGGGTTGCGGGACCATAGGTGCAGCTAATGAGGGTACTCATTATGAGGATGACAGCAGATTATTCACGGAGCACGAACGCAATGATGTCGGAACTGGCCGCTTTGTCATGTGATCCATCTCTTTCCTTTAGACCGGATCCTGCTTTTCGCGCAAAGTTTCGAAATCCTGATGAGCTCGTTGAAGAGGAGCCCAATACCATCGAGGCGAGCATGCGCACCGTCGCGACTACGTCGGCTACGTGGGTACGCGCGGCAGCCTGGCGCCGGAGTCCAAAAGACTAGACGTTGCGAACAGGAGCATTCATATGGCAGCAACATCAGTGAGATTCGGAAGGAACCGAGTCATATCGCCTTTTCAGGAGTGCTTCGACACCCTTGGCGAGGCTCATAACGAAGACGTGTATGGCGCTATCGAACGGCTTGTCCAGGCCGGTGAAGAGGTTGGCTTCACGGTCCACGATCTCGTTCGTATGCTAAAAGGCGGGATGAGCCTTGAAGCGCTGCTGGACCTTATTGAGCTCAGGATGGGCGCCAGCTGTATTCATGCCACGTCTAGCGCGGCATAGAAGATAGGGGAACTACGGATGTCCACGATTTTGTGTGTAGACGATTTTACTTGTACCTTGGCCGACGCGGCTCAACTACTGCGGAGTAACGGCTATACGGTTTTCGTGGCTGATGACAATGTCCATGCTCTTGAGCTCGCGGCCGAAACTTCTCTTGAGGCTGTGCTTCTCAATTGCCAGAATGGGATAGACAACTCAAAGCTCGTAATGGCTCTGAGGATTCTGCAGCCACGTGTCGCTGTGGTTATGTTTTCAGGCTATTGTGCTGCGCCGTGCCGTCAGCTTCAGCTCGCGGATGCTTGTTTTCAGAAAGGCGAGCCTTCGACGGCGCTCCTCGCATTGCTGCGCTCGGTTATCTGCCAAAGCCGGTACGGGTTGTGCCGCTCGGTGGCATAGTACTCGGTGGCATAGCAAAGGACGACCCTTACATTTCACCCATCGGTGGTTGACAAGATTCGCCTCTGAGAGACTGAACTACTGGATCGAACGGTACCCTGCCCTTCGGAATTCACTTTTTGCAATTAAATGCATTACGTCACGCCATTGCAACTTCACTCGGATCAAGGTAGCCTTTGGTTATCTGATAGGTGTGCGTGATTTTCGCGCTCAAAATATCTAGCAGGCGTCGGCAAAGCTCTGGTTGCTGATGTAGTATTCCCTTCAAATCTTTGCTCGAAATAAAACCCAGTTCGGCGTCGTCGGTGACTGTGGCTGTCATGCTGTAAGCTCGGCCAGTCAAGGTGGCGGGGAGTCCGACCACGGCACCTGGTCCATAAGCACCATTGAGCGAGCACGAGCCATCCACGCCGAAATCCAGTGCGACCTTGCCCCTCATTACCAGAAACATGCCAAAAGCTGCCTGGCCGCGCTTGAAAAGAATGGTGTGCTTTGGCTTCCGAACAACTTCACAGCTTTGCTGCAGTTCTGCCAACACGTTGTGAGGCGCTGAATAACGTGGCATCGGAGGACCTCCAGAAAACCTTGGCTATGGAGAAAGACTTACTTACAAGTCCAAGATTGACCCTGCCCTGCCCATCTTGTTGTGACGTGGGTCACAGAATGCCGTGATATACCCCACCGTCCGCATCACCAGATCGTGCGACCGTATCTCAAAATTCCCAAGGCCGAACCCGAGTGAATCTGTCCGTCAGGTAGGTTGCCGTGCAGACCCCCCCGTCGCGTGACACTGGCCGAATTCAGGGAAACAATCCGACAATTCCTTAGCCTGCGCTGCGTACAATGCGATCGCATGCTGCTCTGCTCCGATTGCCAAGCCCCGATCGAATATTATCGGGCGTTGTTGTCCATACACGACGAGGCATTTTCGGACTCATGCGTCACCTTACAGGATCAGCAATTGCATTTCGCTGTTCCGTATTGTCCACGCTGCGAACTTAAGCCGAATGCGCACGGTTGTGTGCATTTGCCGAGATCGCAATCCGCAAGAGCTTCCTGAGATTGGGAGAACGAAATATGGAACGTCTGACAAAACAACTTGGATCATGGGTTGCAACCATACTCGCGTGGTGGGCATGCACAGCCCTTGGATTGGCAATTGTCGCGGTGCTTCTTGGACGACTGGACTAGCCCCAAAAAGCATCTAAAAGTACTAGAGATTTGTGAACAGGTAACGCCCCCTATCCTTCTCCCGCTCGCTCGCACGCCGCTCGTCGCTCGTCGCATCTCCGCTCGTTCGTTCGTCGCTTGGCGATTACTGATTAGTTAATGCCATTTACTCATGCGTTACGGGGTGGCCCAATTTTTCCGCGCAAGTAGCTAACCCCTCCCTGTCATTGACGGGGTAGTGGATACGACGGGAAAAACGGGGCCACCCCGTAACGAACGAGTTAACGCTCATAACGAATGAGTAAACGGCGAGCGGACGTGCGCCGAGCGGGCGGGCGGGGAGGAGGACTGGCAATGCATAGACTGCGTAGCTCACTTGAAGAGATCGTGGCTCACCTTTTTTCGCCATCTATTCCCTCGATGACAGTTACAACAGCGTGTGGTGAGTAAACATGGTTCAAGCGCACGGGGTACGAGGCTCAGTGGGGTGCATTGTATTGACAAAGCCGAATCGAAGGACTAATGTGCAACTCTACTGCACGATTCCGAGCCAACGGGCTCCATTGGGAAATTCCTTCCGATTTATCCTTGAACGGGGAAAGCGCACTCCTACTTAGTAAAGGAGGGCTCCATGAAAGAAAACGGGACCCCGGCCCCACGTAACCTTTCCAGGCGCGGCTTGCTCACCGGAGTTGGAGTTGCCGGAGGCGGGCTGATTCTGGGTTCAGCTTTTCCCCTAACAACATTCGCGGATGACGACGAACGTGAACAATCTTGCAATGCAGGAGAACTCTGTTCGTCGCCAGATCCGATTCCGCACGTGAATGAAGCGGTCCTCGCCGGATTCGGCGTTAAGGCCCACTTCTTCTTTCCCGGCCCAGTTGAAGGCACGCCGGCGGCCACCGATCCCACGGGAGCACATCCCGGCGGTCGTGATCCCTCTGCGATTTACGACTTTAAAGGGTTTATTGGTACAGCCGATTTGGATATCACTGGCACCGGGACAGATCTGATAACGGGCATGAGCGGAAAGTACACTTTCCACACCGATAGTCGTTTCATGTCCGGCGTATTTTTGGGCACCGACGGGAGGAAACGTCGAGGCAACTTCGCCTTTATTTGACTCGACAGCCTTCCGGGCTCGGGTAGCCCTTTAGGACCACACTCTTACGACCTGGGCATCTCACGCACAACCCTGTTTTGGACAGACCTGATCTCCCCCTCCAGCGTTAAAGTGGATTTTGACGATGCTGAGGCGGTGCTGCAAATCAGAAACCACTGCGTGCTCGATGCCTTCGCGGTTCCAAACAGCTTGGATGCGAGCCATCCGTTGGGTCACCCGGTTGCTGCCGTTCTCAACTCCTTCAAAATTCGTTGGAGTGGAGTCAAGCGGACAACCTCGTTTACGTCCACTGATACGCAAGATCACTTCGCAGGGGACTTCATTGAGGATTCGGCGACCATTGAAGTGGATGTCACTACATTGCCCAGCACTGGGCATGGCTTCCACTTTGTATCCGATCCTGCGAGCACGACCGTGAGCAACTTCGCTCAGATTGGAAGAGAGCGGAACGGCGCATTCGCATAACCCTGCAAAGGATTTCTCTAACCTTTCAGACAAAATATTGTTGTGGGATTCTTCGCCGGTTCGCCGGCGAGGAATCCTGTCTCTCTTGCTTCATTTCGCAACTGTAATCGCGGGAGTACCGTTATGAAGTTCATTCGAGTCTGCGCCATCGCCATTTTCTTTGTCCTTTTTCTTGCTGCCGCAATTTCAAGTTACGCCCAAGGTCCAACCATTGTCGTTCAGTGGAACCAGGCGGTACTGCAGGGGGTGCGCGATAGCACGCTTGGCCCGCCAATGGTGGCTCGGGCGCTGGCGGTCGTGCATACGTGCGCTTACGATGCCTGGGCCGCTTACGACAAGCATGCTGTGGGCACACAGCTCGGTGGACAATTGCGGCGTCCCACAAAGGAACACACTCTTGCAAATAAGAACAAGGCGATCAGTTTTGCCGCCTATAGGGCTGCGGTCGACTTGCTACCAGGCGACAAGGTCAAGGTGTTCGATCCGCTGATGGCTCAACTGGTATACGACATCAATGACAGCTCAGCCGACACCAGAACCCCGAGCGGCGTCGGAAACGTGGCTTGTGCTGCGGTGCTCGCCTTCCGGCACAACGACGGGTCGAACCAGCTTGGAACTTTAAGTGCGAGTGGCCTGCCCTACTCTGATTACACCGGCTATGTTCCGCAGAACAAACCGAGCACGGTGCCAGTGAGCGACCTTTCCACAATTCTCAATCCAGATCACTGGCAGCCGCTCACGTACAACAATGGAACAGCGGTTGTGACTCCTGCATTTGTCGGCGCGCAGTGGTTTAAGGTGATTCCCTTTGCCCTCACTTCTCCCGATGAGTTCCAAGCGTTTATTGGAAGTTTCGGGCCTGCGTTGAATGGGTCTGCAACCTTTTTGCAGCAGGCTCAAGATCTGCTGACTCTTAGTGCCGGGCTCAACGACGAGCAGAAGATGATCGCGGAATATTGGGCCAACGGCCCGCATTCGGAGTTGCCTCCCGGACATTGGGATCTGTTCGCGCAGTTCGTCTCCGCACGTGATCATCACACCGTCGACGAGGACGCGAAGATGTTCTTCGCTCTCACGAACGCAATCTTCGATGCGGGAATCGCCTGCTGGGACGCCAAACGTCACTTCGACTCGGTCCGTCCGGTGACCGCAATTCCGTACCTGTTTCATGGTCAGCAGGTGCAGGCATGGGGCGGTCCTGGAAAGGGAACGATCACGATCGACGGAGCGAATTGGATTCCCTATCAGCCGAGCACGTTTCCGACCCCTCCGTTCCCGGAATACACGTCAGGGCATAGCACCTTCAGCGCGGCGGGCGCGGAAATCCTGAAGCGCTTCACCGGCAGCGATGACTTTGGAGCCTCGGTCACCTTTGCTCCCGGAAGTTCAGTGATCGAGCCGGGACTCACGCCGCAGCACGCCGTGACTCTCTACTGGGCGACGTTCACCGACGCAGCAAACCAAGCGGGCATCTCACGCCGCTACGGAGGTATTCACTTCGAGCTTGGCGACCTTGTGGGAAGAACGACAGGCAAGCTCGTGGCAAAGCAGGCGTGGAGGAGATCGCTCAGATACTTCCATCCTGATAAAGATGACCGGGACGAGGATTAGGAATCCCCGGGTTCGGCTACTCGTGGCAAGGCTAGCCAAGCTAGGGCTCTCATCTCTCTCCACTCCGACAGTAGCTGCACCGTGTGCCGGGCGAGCTATATCCGATGTTATAGCAATACGGGCATGCTTGAGAGGCGAGGACCCCGGAAGGAAACGTTCGCGCCAGTTGCAGCGCGGTTTTGAAGCTGCTGCGGGGACGCTTTCGGGCAGCCCCGGTGTTCGCAGGCGCGGGTTGGGGACCCGGTCTCTCTATTATTCGCCTGAGGACGCTCGAAGGCTCTGGTGCACGCACGATAGAAGATGTGGAGCGAACCGACATTGGCGCGCTCGTCCGTATTTCGTGCTTGCGCCTGCGGTATTCCCGCATCCAGGCCGCTCTCTGTGCTGGAGCACGATAAGGCATACTTTTTTACTCAGATGCGTGCACCGTGCACCGTGTACCCGTAGACGGTTACGACATAAGAATTAGGCTTTCGCTGGGTAAGCCTGCTCCGCCCGGCGTTCGTTTTCTCTCAAAAAGTTAATTACCTTGTCGTACGTAGAACGCTTTACACCTCTTCCATGGCGCATCGCCCGGATCGTGTCGCGACGTACTCCGGTTGCCTCCCTAATTTGGCGCTCGGAAAAGCTGGCCAAGAGGCGCAGAGTTTCGGGACCGGCCACAACCCGCCCATTTTCGTATAGCTTGCACCTAAATTCGATCTCGTGATCGACCGGGCCTTGTTCTAATTTCCGTTTGAATTCCTTCCCGCAATAGCGATGCTCCCCTGCCAAAATATATGTTCTCTGCAGTACACCGCGAGTCCAACTGCCGCATTGCCTTCCGTCCGGCCCATCGAACTTCGATTCGGAATTGTTTATGTAGGCATTGAGGACTGAGCGGTAGGACCGAACGGCAACGGTTCCCCTGCTGGTGGGTTCTCCAGTAGTGATTCGGCAAGGTTCGCCCGTGCCCTCACGAGTACGACGACCGCTGGGTCCTGCAGGATCCCCTATACCTTAGCGTCGGCCATTCGAATCTTCAAGCCGTATGGGGTACCGATGCCTGCGATAATAGTCAGAGCCAGCTGCCTGCTTCGAACCGGGATACAGGCAACCATCAGGTGGCGACAGTGGACAGTAGCGGCAATGTCACCGCCGTGGGGGCGGGGTCGACGACAGATCACGCCAACGTTACGAATCACACAACGGATTCGAGAGGCTACTGTAGATATTTTTCGGTGCCTACCTTCGGCACGGTGAATGTGGGAAGCTGCGCTGTCCCGAGTAATTACAAACAAACACAGGGCTTCGATGCTGGGAACGGGGTCCTCAGTTTCCAATATACATGGACTTCAAGTACAGGCAGTTCTGGTCCCCCTTTCCCAGACTTGTCCGCTTGCACGGTTCGCGAATACGTTACATTTCCGGGGACCAGTCCGTTCTTATGGAAGAGTCCACCCTATGCTCCAACCCAAACCCCCTTCCCGATTACTCTGGGTGGTGCAGCAACGACGGGAACCGCCCCCGATACTCACGGTCATCCAGGCTTTGTGACACCCTATTCGGCCGACTCAGTCACTGCGATACAGTATTATCAGTACATATGCCCCTGTGCGAATGGCGGCCAGCCTGTAAACATCATGGGACCGATTTCAATAAGAAGGACGGTCAGTTTCCTAAGCCCTTCCGGCAAGTGGCAGTATACGATCACGAACTCAGGCGTAACGGCTAGTACGCTTCTCCCCTGAACGGGGAACAGAGGTCGATTATGAAGGTATTGACAGTAGTTACGTTCCTAGTAATTGCAGCACTCGGTGGTACCCCCAACCCTCCGAACTGCACAGCGGGTAAGCATGAAGTTTGGATTACTAAAGCTACGACCGAAATGCTGACCATTAAAGCGGGCATGACCCGCGAAGATCTCCTGAAAGTATTCACGAGAGCAGGTGGGTTCTTCACCACAAGCCGACTAGCAGGCACCTATGAATATAAAGAGTCGCCATACATCAAGGTTGATGTTGAATTTTCAAAGGCGCCGGGCGAGGACAACGACACAGTTGAGAATCCGAAGGATATTATCCAGTCGATCTCGAAACCATATTTAGCCCCACCAGTGTACGACTAAGACCTTTTTCGTTTAGCCCCATCAGTGTACGACTAAGACCTTTTTCATATATCTACCCTACCCCGGTGAGAAGTGGGCGGGTGGTCTATTCAATCGCGTTCTGTGCTGCATACGCCCGGACGCTGCTCCTGCGCCTTCACCGTGCACACCCGCACCGCACCGCTCCCAAGCCCCCACCAGAAAGGAGGGAGCATTTTGCCGTCTGTATACACCACCCCTCCCTGTCATTGACGCCCTTTCCGCCGTCACCCTAGAATGAACGGTTCATTCTTACGCCCTCTTAAACTATGGCCCTGCGCCTCTTTAACACTATGTCCGCCCGGGTGGAGGAGTTTCGCCCGATCCAGCCCAACGAAGTTCGCATGTATGCCTGCGGTCCCACGGTGTATGACTACGGACACATCGGCAACTTTCGTACATTTATTGTTGTCGATCTTCTGCAGCGCTTTCTGAAGCAGAGCGGATACAAGGTCCGCTATGCCATGAACATCACCGACGTGGACGACAAGATCATCCGTAACGCCGCGCGCGACGGCGTCGGCGTTACGCAATACACCGCAAAGTATGAGAAAGCGTTTCTCGAAGACGCAGCCATGCTGAACATCGAGCGGCCGGACCTGACCCGCGCCACCGAACACATTCCGCAGATGGGCGATTTCATCGCCCGGCTCGAGCAGAAGGGCTTTGCCTACCGCGCGGAGGATGGTTCGTATTATTTCCGCATCGCGAAATTTCCGGCGTACGGCAAGCTCTCGAAGAAAGATTTTGCTGGCATGGAAGACGGCGCCCGCGTGGACGTGGACGAATACGAAAAAGACAACGCGCGTGATTTTGCCCTGTGGAAGGCTCCCAAGCCGGGAGAGGCTTACTGGAACACCGACATTGGACCAGGCCGACCGGGCTGGCACATCGAGTGCTCCGTCATGTCGATGCAGAAGCTAGGCGAAACATTCGACCTGCACGCCGGCGGGGAAGACCTGATTTTCCCGCATCATGAAAACGAGATTGCGCAGTCGGAGTCGCTGACCGGCAAGACGTTCGCGAATTTCTGGTTTCACGCCCGCTTCCTGCTGGTCGAGGGCGAGAAGATGTCGAAGAGCCTCGGCAATTTCTTTACGCCTCGCGATCTGGTGCTGAAAGGCTACCGGCCGTCCTCGATTCGCTACCTTCTGACATCGGTTCCATATCGTAACCAGCTGAACTTTACCTGGGACGGCCTGCGGCAGGCAGCGACGTCGGTCGATCGCTTGCGCAATTTTCGGCTGCGCCTGTCGAGCGGCTCTTTTCCCGAGGGGACGAATGCGGCGATGGTGAAATTGGCTGCGGACACTATCGGGCGCATAAAGACCGCGCTCGAAGACGACCTGAACACAGCCCAGGCGCAGGCTGCGATCTTCGAAATGGTGCGTGCGGCCAACGCCGCCATCGACGCAGGAGAAATGCGCAAGGACGACGTTCCGCCCCTGTTAGGCGCAACTGACAAGTTCGATGAGATCTTCGCCGTACTCGCCGATGATGACGCACCGAAAGTAAAGGCGATCATCGAATGGGCGAAAGCTGAAGGCCGCGAAAAAGACATCACGGAGGAAGCCCGGACGCTCGCCGGCTCCGGTCAACTATCCGATGCCGACATCGAAAAGAAAATTGCCGAGATGGAGGCGGCTCGCAAGGCTCGCAACTTCAAAGTGTCGGACGCCCTCCGCGCGGAGCTGGTCGCTGCGGGAATTGTGATTGAGAACACGAAGGAAGGCGTGCGCTGGAGAAGGAAGTAGATCCTCTTACCCTAGCTAACCGGACTCAGTCTCGACTCGCGAGAGCCGCATCTTCGGCTTCGTAGTCAAATTGCTGCGGTTGGATCATGTCTGGTGGATTGCTTCGTTCCCATGCGATGGTTCGACGGATGGCTTCATCCACATCGACCGGCTCCTTGTAGTGCAACTCTGCGCGAATGCGACCCGAGTTGACGTCGACATGCTGCGCCAAGTTGCCCGGCTGCAACAAATGTTTTGGCGTCTTTTCGCGCGGCAGCACGACAAACTTCCCAAGCCAGTGTGCTTGCGATGCGATTCTTTTTTGCCATTCCAGTTCGGACAACGTCGGCTCTTCGCAGACATTGTAAACACCTATCGCTCGGTCTGAAGTTGCAGCGATTGCGATTGCGTGCGCAATGTTCTCCACGTATCCCCGTGGTCCTCGCCACGCTGCAAGGTCATCCGCAAGGAGGATGGAAGATCTCCCGTCAGCGAAACGCTTCACCAGAGGAAAGAATCTGTGAAGCCGATCTCCGGGACCATAGACCATCGGCAAGCGCAGAACGATTCCTTTGACCACTGAGCTGCCCAAGACGGCTTCTTCCACTGCGACCTTGTCGTAGGCGTCGTCCAGCCAGGTGAAAACGCTCTGCAACATCTTCACGGTGTCTAGTGGGTAGAGTTGTCGATTGCTTCGGACCGGCGACTCTTCAGTGATCGGTAATGGCTGCAGAGGTCCCGGCTCGCTCTGAACCAGCACGCCCCACGCGCGATACACATCCATGCTGCTGATCGCAATCACGCGTTGCGCAACCTTGCTGGAAATGCTCATCAACTGGCGCGCCTGTTCCCCGGAACTCAGAATCAGGTCGACAATCACATCAGGGGAGAAGTGCTGGATCTGCCCCAGCGAATCGGAGAGTCGATTCCGGTCGCCTTGAATTAGGGCTACCTCTTCAGGCTGGGTATGGTTCGCAGAGCGGTGAAAAATCGCGACGGAATGTCCCGCAGCGCGCAATTGGCGGATGACGGGCGACCCGATGAAGCCATTTCCGCCAATCAGCAGCACTCGCATCGGAGGGTAGTCTCAGCTCGCCCCTCGCTCGTACCCATGTGCCAACCGCAAAATCGTGGCCTCGTCGAAATGCTTGCCTAAAATCTGCAGGCCGATGGGAAGCTGGTCGTGCGTCTTTCCGCAGGGCACGGAGATCCCGGGAATCCCCGCCAGATCCGCCGTCACCGTGTAAATATCCGCGAGGTACATCGCCAGCGGATCATTTGCCTTCTCGCCCAGTTTGAACGCGGCCGTCGGACTGGTGGGCGTGACGATCGCGTCGACCTTCTTGAAGGCCTCATCGAAATCACGCGTCAAGAGTGTGCGCACCTTTTGCGCCTTCAGATAGTACGCATCGTAGTAGCCCGCGCTCAGCGCGTACGTGCCCAGCATGATGCGCCGCTTCACTTCGGCGCCGAAGCCCTCATCGCGCGTGCGCCGGTACATCTCGGAAAGTGTGTGCGCATTCTTGGCGCGGTAGCCGTAGCGCACGCCATCGAAGCGCGCGAGGTTTGAGGACGCTTCCGCCGTCGCCACGATGTAGTAAGTCGGAATCGCATATTCGCTATGCGGCAACGATACCGGCACGACCTCGCAGCCCAGTTTCGCGAGCGATTGAATCGCATCCTCGACGGCTTTACGGACTTCGACGTCCAGGCCTTCGCCGAAATATTCCTTCGCTACGCCGATTCTCAGTCCACTAACCGGCATCTCGAGTTCCGCGGCGTAATCGGGAACCGGCACGTCGGCGGATGTCGAATCCATGGGATCGCGTCCGGCAATCGTGTGCAGCACGGTGGCGGCGTCCTTCACAGTCTTCGCCAGCGGCCCGATGTGATCGAGCGACGAAGCAAAGGCGATCAAGCCGTAGCGCGAGACGCGGCCGTAGGTCGGCATGAGTCCCACCACGCCGCAGAAAGATGCCGGTTGCCGGATCGATCCTCCGGTGTCCGAGCCGAGAGTGACCACCGCCATATCGGCGGCCACCGCGGCCGCCGAGCCGCCCGACGATCCGCCGGGAACGCGGCTGGTGTCGTGCGGGTTACGCACTGGACGAAACGCCGAGTTCTCGTTCGACGAGCCCATCGCAAACTCGTCGCAGTTCAGCTTGCCGAGCACGACCGCGCCGGCCGCTTCGAGTCGCGCAACCGCTGTACAGTCGAACGGAGGAATGAAGTTCTCCAGAATCTTCGATCCCGCCGTCGTGCGCACGCCGCGGGTGCACATCACGTCCTTGATCGCCACCGGCACTCCCCCCAGCGACGGCAGCGGCTTGCCTTCGGCGGCCAGGCGATCGGCACGGTCGGCCTGCTCCAACGCCCGTTCTTTGGTGAGCGTCAGGAACGCGCCGATGGCGGAGTCTTCCTTCTGGATTCTCTCGTAGTACGACTCGACCAGCGCCATGGACGTGGTCTTCCGCTCCTGAATCGCAGAGCGTGCTTGGTCGATGGTGAGACTCTTCAGTTCCACGCTTAAACGAATTTTCCTTTCGTCTCGGCAGTGGGGCGATCAAGTTCCGTGTCGAATACGCTGCGCATGCGAGCGAGAACTTCCGACTTCTCCAGCCCGTAGGATTGCTGCAGCGCGTCGGCCACATGCCACGCGATGTCGCTCAAAAGAATTCCCCATGCAATGGGCGCCTGCTCTTGCGGCCACGCTCCGGGATTCAGGCTACAAACTAAGCCTCCCCCCGATCCCCAGGCGCGAATCAGTTCCACAGCTTTTGCGTCCGATGCAACGTTCGGGGGGACTGGCAGCTCCGGCATGGTCTCCTCACTAGCGTTCAATGACTTTGGGAACCCGGAAGAAATTTTCGTCCGCGTCGGGCGCATTGGCGAGGGCCTCGGCCTGCGGCAACGAGGGCCGCAGCCCGAACAGAATATCCTCGCAGCTGGCGTAGGCGAAGCGCTCGCTTCCGGCCTTCGACTGATCGACCCCATAGCGGTCGGAGACCTGCGCCATGGGCTCGACTTTCTCGGTGTCGAGGCGGTTGAGCATATCGATGTATGCGAGAATCGAGTTGAGATCGCGCAGCATGTGCGCGCGTTCTTCTTCCGTCAACTCCAGGTTGGCCAGGTCAGCGACATAGGCGACATCTTTTTCGGTGACTTTCATCAAGCTAGGCTCGCTTGCTGCGCGATTTCTTGGCCGGAACGCTGCTGGCGGGCTTGCGACCGGCAATCACGAATTCCACCCGGGTCACAGTGTCCGCCACATATTGATTGAGCGTCGCGACGTAACGGGGCGCGAGCGCTTTCAGTTCAGTGCGCCAGCCCGCGTCCGGAACCTCCACACGCAACACCCCGTCTATGCAATCGAGCGCGCGTGTGCGCGCCGCAACCGCGCTGCCGCAGGCAATGGGCCACGCCAGCAAAGGGACTTCCGCCGCGGGCGCTTTGCGCAGGGAACGTGCCACCACTCTGTTGAGACCGGTTCGGGCCGATTGCATGGAATGTTTCTTTGAAGTCATGGGAGGCGCGTCGAAGAAGAAAAGATTTTAGCATCCGCGTGCGTCTGCGTTTTCCACCGACGAGTGAGATCACAGAACGCGTTCCTCTATCGCGGAAATTCACGGACCACTTCTCCGAGCGCTTCTTCCTTCGAGCGCAGGCGTCCTTCGAGTTGCGCGTCTTCAATCGCGGTAAGAATTTCCTTGAAGCGCGGGCCGGGCGCGTAGCCGGCGGCGATCAGATCATCGCCCGTCAACAGGGGCGCGGGTCGCATCTTGTCGGGCGGAATCTCGGCCAGCTTTTCCTGCGCGTAGCGATACGCTGTGAGAATCCCGTGACTCGCCTGGCAATCCATGCGATGCAGATCGAGATGTTCCTCGAACTTCGGCATGCGCAGGAATTTCTTCAGCGTCGGTTCCTTCATCAGCATGATCTGGCCGAAGCGCATGTGATGGTTCACGAGCGCGAGAATCTGCTCGGTATCCTCATTCGAGAAGCGCAGCCGCCGGCAGATGGCCTCCGCCATCTTTACGCCCACTTCAACGTGCCCATCGAAGCGAATGCGATCGGGCGCAACCCGAAATGTGGGAGGTTTCCCGACATCGTGCAGGAACGCTCCCCAGGCGAGCGTTGGCGGGCAGGGATGCGGCAGGTTCTCGAGCAACAACAATGTGTGCACGAAGACGTCGCCTTCCGGATGGTATTGCGGAGGCTGCTCGACACCCTTCATCGCGGAAATTTCCGGCAACACTTCGCGCAGCAAGCCCGAATCGTCCAGGAGGAGAAACGCATTCCGCGCGTGGCCTTCCGTGAGCATTTTCGTCAGCTCGTCGCGAACGCGCTCATGGCTGACCTGATGAATTTGCGCGGCCATCCGCTGGATGGCGCCAAACGTGGCATCGTCGATACGGTAGCTAAATCGTGCAGCGAAGCGAATCGCCCGCAGCATGCGCAACTTGTCCTCGGCGAAGCGCTGCTCGGGGTCCCCAATCGTCCGGACGACGTGAGCCTCGAGATCTTTTCTCCCGCCCACGTAATCAAGCACTTCGTCCCACACCGGATCCATCAACAGCCCATTGATTGTGAAATCGCGGCGCTGCACATCTTCTCGCGGATCTTTGCTGAAGCGCACCGCATCCGGATGGCGCCCGTCACTGTAGCTGACATCCGAACGAAACGTGGCCACTTCCACCACGCCTGCCTTGCCGGAATGAGAAGTTGCAACCGCGGAATCCTCGGCGCTCTCGTTCGTATTCTGGTCGTCTGCAGGCGGAATCGGCACCAGCACGACGCCAAACTGCGCGCCCACGGCGTAGGTCTGCGGAAAGATGCGCATGACCTCGTCGGGCGTGGCGTCGGTGGTCACGTCATAGTCCGCCGGCTCACGGCCGAGCAGCAGGTCGCGCACGCAGCCTCCGCAAAGGAAGGCCTGGTGGCCGCGCTCGCGCAGCGTGCGGATGATCAACTCGGCGAATTGTCGGCTACCGCCCATTTTGCGGACCCGCTTCAAATAATATAGAGGGTATGCCAGACGCCTTCATCCTCGGCATTGAGAGCTCGTGCGACGAGACTGGCGCGGCCGTCGTGCGCTCGGGCGAGCAGATTCTCTCGAACGTCGTCTTTTCGCAGATTGCCACGCACATGCCGTATGGCGGCGTGGTGCCGGAACTGGCTTCGCGCGAACATCTCCGCGCCATTGTTCCAGTCGTGCGCAAGGCGCTCGCCGACGCGGGCCACACCTACCAGTCGGTGAACGCCATTGCCGTGACCCAGGGACCCGGCCTCGCCGGCGCGTTGCTCGTTGGACTCAGCTATGCAAAGGCTCTGGCATTCGCTCTCGACAAGCCTCTGATTGCCGTCAACCATCTCGAAGGGCACATTCACGCTGTGCTGCTCGAGGAGCGCCAGAAGGGGAATCATGAGCTGAATTTTCCTGTGCTGGCGTTAGTCGTATCCGGTGGACACACGCACCTCTACCTCGCCGAACAGAAGGGCGACACCTGGTCGTACGAAAACATTGGCCACACCCGCGACGATGCCGCGGGGGAGGCCTTCGACAAAGTCGCCAAGCTTCTCGGACTGGGCTATCCCGGTGGCCCCGTGATCGACCGTCTGTCCGCCCACGGCGACCCGGCCGCCGTAAAGTTCGCCGCCTCGCAGATCAAGCATCCCGACCGCAAAGAACGTGGCGCGGCGCGCGACGGTCGACCACGTTTTGATTTCTCCTACAGCGGCATCAAGACCGCCGTACTGCGCTACGTCGAGACGCACAATATGAAGGATAGGGTCGAGAAGCGGCGGCAGACGCTGGCTGCACTTGCGAAGCCGAAGCTCGAGGACTATTTGGCTCTGTGCGATCGCGAGACTTTGGACCTGGTTGCCTCGTTTCAGCGCGCCGTGGTCGACGATCTCATCGCGAAAACGCTGGCCGCGGCCGAGGCTTACGATGTGGCGACGCTCTTCATCACCGGGGGAGTTGCCGCCAACAACGAACTTCGCCAGAGCTTCGAAAGCACCGCAGCCCAGCAGGGATTGCCGGTATTTTTTCCGTCTCGCCCACTCTCGACCGACAACGCCGCCATGATCGCTGCCGCCGCCTATCCCAAATGGCTGGCGCAAGATTTTGCCCCCATGGACTTTTCCGCCGAAGCAGGACTGCAACTGCAGCGCGGATAAAGGGAGCTCTTCAAAGTTGCGATGGAAGCAACCAGGTAAACAGAAGCAAGCAGGGTACGGAAGGGACGAGTCTGCAGATCGCAAATTGCTGAATACGGATCTGGCGCCCGAAGTTAAGAGCTTAAGGCCAGAAGCCAGCAGCTAGCAGCTGAATGCTACTTCCCCGAAGCGTGCGCCTTCACCTTCCCGCCGCGTTCCAGTGCATCCAGAGCCTTTTCCAGCTGTTCCTGAATGTCGATGTCCTTGAAGATGACGATTTCCGCGCGGGTCTCGTTGCGGTCGAATCCGCTGGAGCACCCGGTCAGAATCACGATGGGAATCTTGGCAGTTTCGCTGTTGCTCTTGAGCGCGCTGATCAACTCACTGCCGCCCATGGTGGGCATTCGCATGTCAGTGATGACCAGGGCCGGCTGAACACGCTTCAGGATCTGCAGTGCTTCCATCCCGTTCGAAGCGGCAATGACCGTGAATTCCCGGTCTTCCAGGAAACGGCAGACGGTGTGGCGGATTACCATCGAATCGTCGACAACCAAAACCGCGCCCCGCATCCGGTCCCCCGCCGAACACACAAAGATATCCGTGCCGCTCATTAGACCAAAGCGGTTTGCGACACAACAAACACAAAGCGTGCAGGGAGATTACCTACGTCACCCCATCAGGCAAACCTCTCCCGAATGAGCAGCATCCGGGCTTGCGAGGGACGGGGAGGCGTTCAGGCTTCGTCGGACTGCGTGCGCTCTTCGATCGCCATGTCCTTGAATTCACTGGATTCGAAGACATCTCCGCATTCGAGACACTCGACGTACTCGGTGTCCTCATCGCGGCTGACAATCTGCACGCGCGGGTGCTTACACTGATTCATGATCCTTCTCTGCTAGGGGGGTTGCGACGGCGGTTGGCTTCATAACTCCGGGTGGCGATTCTGTCCTCGAGAAGGACGGGAATCCTTGGCTGCCGGAAATTTTTGGTATTTTAGACCCACCGGAATGGAAGTCAAGTCCCCTTCAGTAATAGCCCTAGTACCGGCCAGATCCCAGCATCTGAGCCCGATTTCTTAAATCCGATCGTATTGGTCGGCTTCTCATAAGCCATTGAGTCTCAATTAATTGCCATCCAAGTGGCCTTTTTGACCCCTCCCTGCCATCGGTTGCGCAGGAGTCGATCAGGGCGTTACAATGAAAGGCGACTCAATTGGTCGGATATATATCCGAGTTATTTGGTCGGATTTCGGCATGCTGAAGCTTTCCAAGAAGGCGGACTACGGGCTGATGGCCATGAAGCACTTGGCCGAGCGGGCGCCCCATGGAGCCTGTAGCGCCAAGGATGTCGCCGACTCGTACGGCATTCCGCCGGAAGCATTAGCCAAGATTCTTCAGCGCCTGGCCCGGGCAGGTCTGCTGCATTCACAGCATGGGACGAACGGCGGCTACACGCTGGCCCGTCCCGCCGGAGAGATTACGGCGTACGAAGTGATCCGAGCGATCGACGGGCCGCTATTCATCACGTCGTGCATCACGGTGCGCGGCGAGTGCGACCAGACCCAGCGCTGCACGATTCGCGAGCCGTTGCGCAAGGTGAATCAAAGCATCGAAGAGGTTTTAAAGAACATCAAGATTGCAGAAATGACGGAAACCGCTGACGAAGCCGCTGAGTCCAAGAAATCGCTGGCGGAACTGATTACCTTGAGCTGACCCGAGTCAGCATGGCCCAGGTTTTGGAATTCTGGTAGGAGAACGAATTCATGACGATCGATATGAAAGCCGCGACCCAGGAGCAGCGTACGCCCGCTCCCGCCGGCATCAAGCTGCCCATCTACATGGACAACCATGCCACCACCCCCATGGATCCGCGCGTACTTGAGGCCATGCTGCCCTACTTCATGGAAAAATTCGGCAACGCCGCCAGCCGCAACCATCCGTTCGGATGGACGGCCGAAGAGGCGGTCGAGAATGCGCGTGAGCAGATCGCGAAGCTGGTCGGCGCCACCGCCAAAGAGATTATCTTCACCTCCGGCGCCACCGAAAGCGACAACCTCGCCATCAAGGGTGTGGCCGAGATGTACCGCGAGAAGGGAAACCACATCATCACGGCGGTCACTGAGCACAAAGCTGTGCTCGATACCTGTAAGCGGCTCGAGAAGTATGGTTATCGTGTGACCTACCTGCCCGTGCAAAAGGACGGCCTGGTTGACTTGGAAGAACTGAAGCGCGCGATCGATGACAAGACGATTCTCGTCACCATCATGGCGGCGAACAATGAAATTGGTGTACTGCAGCCCTGGCGCGAAATCGGCAAGATCTGCCGCGAGCGCGGCGTGCTGTTCCACACCGATGGCGTGCAGGCCGTTGGTAAGGTTCCTATCGACGTGAACAAAGACAACATCGATCTCATGTCGATCACCGCGCACAAGATTTACGGTCCCAAGGGCGTGGGCGCTTTGTATGTTCGCCGAAAGAATCCCCGCGTGCAGATTTCCGCCATCATCGATGGCGGCGGCCACGAGCGCGGTATGCGTTCTGGAACGCTAAACGTCCCGGGGATCGTGGGACTAGGCAAGGCCTGCGAACTCGCGCGCGAAGAGATGGCGCAAGAAGGTGCGCACCTCGGAACACTGCGCGACCGTCTGCGCGACCGCATCATGGGCCGGCTTGACGAGGTCTACATCAATGGTTCGATGGAGCACCGTTTGCCGGGCAACCTGAATATCAGCTTCGCCTACGTGGAAGGCGAGTCGCTGCTCATGGGCATTAATGATGTGGCCGTCTCCAGTGGGTCTGCATGCACCTCTGCGACGCTGGAACCATCTTATGTATTGAAGGCTCTGGGCACGGGTGACGACCTGGCGCACAGCTCGATCCGCTTCGGCATCGGCCGCTTCAACAACGAGGCCGAAGTCGATTACGTGGCCGACCGCGTTTGTGAAACCGTCGAGCGGCTGCGCGAACTTTCTCCGCTCTACGAGATGGCGAAGGAAGGCATCAACCTGAAAGATGTGAAGTGGGCGGGAGAGTAAGTCCCCGGCAGCGGGTTGCGAGTAGCGAGTTACAAGAAAGTCCAAAGTTTAGGAGAGTAAGAATCATGGCATATAGCGATAAGGTTCTGGATCATTATTCGAATCCCCGGAACGTCGGCTCGATGGACAAGAACAGCCAGCAAGTCGGCACCGGTCTGGTGGGCGCGCCCGAGTGCGGCGACGTCATGAAGCTGCAGATCAAGGTGAACCCGCAGACGCAGGTGATCGAGGATGCGAAGTTCAAGACCTTCGGGTGCGGCTCGGCGATTGCCTCCTCTTCGCTCGCCACCGAGTGGGTGAAGGGCAAGACCGTCGAAGAAGCCCTGCAGATCAAGAACACCGAGATCGTGAAGGAGCTGGCTCTTCCTCCCGTGAAGATCCATTGCTCCGTGTTGGCGGAAGACGCCATCCGGGCGGCGATCCACGACTGGAAAAAGAAGAACGGCGAGGTGGCGGCAGACGCGCCCGTGCCGACAAGCCAGGCGGCTCACTAACGGATTGCGCGTCGGGCTCGACGTTGTGGATCACTGACGCGCCGAACGTGCGGCTAGACTCATGAGCATCATGGCAGAAGAAACGTTAAAGACGATCGCTCCTCCGGAGCATGCTGCCCCCATCAAAGGCATTCAGGTGACGGAGAAAGCGATCGCGAAAATTCGCAGTGCGATGGCGAAGGAAGGCATTTCGCCCACGGAAGGCGGCTTGCGCCTGGGCGTGCAGGGCGGGGGATGTTCCGGCCTAAGCTACAACATCCGTTTCGACACCCAGCCCCGGGAGCGCGACCGCATCTTCCAGTTCGACGACGTGCGTGTGTTTGTCGACCCGAAGTCGTTTATTTACCTGCACGGCATGATCCTGGATTACCAGGAGACGCTGATGCAGCAAGGCTTCGTGTTCGTCAATCCGAACTCGACAAAGTCGTGCGGCTGCGGCAGTTCTTTTACGGCGTGATGTGGGGCGGACACTCTTGTCCGCCGGACCAGGAGGCGAATCCCAGGACCTTTGCACCACGGCGCTTCTGCCTCGCACCGTGAGGGCTCATGGTGCAAGACAAGCGTTCGTGGTGAATCTTTCTACGGCCCCGGGCAAGAGCGGAAATGCCGAACGCCCCAGCCAAGAACGGAGGAGCCGACGCACGCAGGCTAAAGATGGAACCCCGACGCCTCTGGCAAGAACGGGGAAGGGCCCGACTTCAGTCGGGCCGCAAAAAGCCTCGGAAATGCGGCTTCAACCCGCTGAGGTGAGCTCTAAAACACGTTGAAACCATGGCGAATCCAGAAACCAAATCGTCCCTGATCATGCCGGGCGAGGCCACCTCCACCTGCTGGTCGTGCGGAACCATGCGCGCCGAACACTTCTGCAGCGCGTGCGGCAAAGTACAGCCGCCGGTGCCGGTGGACTACTTCACCTTCTTCGGATTTCCGCGCAAGCTCACGGTCGACGTCGCACTGCTGGAACGCGAGTTCTATCAGCTCAGCCGCAAGCTGCATCCCGATCTCTATTCCCGCGCCGAGGCGCGCGAACAGGAGTGGAGCCTCGAACAAAGTTCGCTGCTGAACGACGCGTATCGCACGCTAAAAGATCCGATCAAGCGCACGGAGTATCTGCTTCGTCTCGAAGGCGTGGAACTCGAAGAGCAATCCAAGAGCGCAACCGAAGCGGCGCGAGCCACCGGCCAGATCAAGAAACAAGTCGTTCCGCCCGATCTGCTGGAAGAGGTCTTCGACCTCAACATGCAGCTCGAAGAATTGCGCATGCAGAAAAAGATGGGCGAAGACGATCCCGCCCTGATCGAGGAAGTCGGCCGCCAGAAGCTGGAACTCGAAGAAAAGCACGAAGCGCTTCTGGAGGAGCTAAAGCGCGCGTGGATGGAATGGGATCAAGCCGTGGATGCTGGCACTGAAGAAGACCGCATCCGAATTCGCAACAAAATGCTCGACCTGCTGAACCGGCGAAACTACTTGCGCAACCTGGTGCGCGACGTCACCGAAGTTCTCGAAAGCTAGGTGTGTTATGCGAGTGAATGAATACATTACGCTTGGGCGTTCTGGATTACGAGTTAGCCCGCTATGCCTGGGAACCATGACCTTCGGCACCGAATGGGGCTGGGGCTCGGAGGAGGAAGTTTCCCGCTCCGTCTTTGACGGCTACATCGACGCCGGAGGAAACTTCGTCGACACGGCGGACGCGTACACCGGCGGCAAGAGCGAAGAACTCGTCGGCAAGTTCATCACCGACCGCAAGCTACGCGACCGGATCGTGCTGGCCACCAAGTTCACCTTCAACAGCGAACCCGGCAATCCAAACACGGGCGGCAACGGCCGCAAGAACGTCTATCGCGCGCTCGAAGGCTCGCTGCGCCGTCTGCGCACCGACTACATCGACCTCTACTGGCTGCATGCCTGGGATACGGTGACCCCGGTCGAAGAAGTCGTGGCCACCTTGAACGACCTGGTGCGCGAAGGCAAGATCCGCCACTACGGCCTGTCCGATACCCCAGCCTGGTACGTAGCGCGCGCTTACACCCTGGCCGAAAAGGAAGGCAAAGAGCGTCCCATCGCCCTGCAACTGGAGTACTCGCTGGTCGAACGTAACATCGAGCGCGAGCACATCCCCGTCGCTCAGGAACTTGGACTCGGCATCTGCCCATGGAGCCCGCTCGCCAGCGGATTCCTGACCGGCAAGTACAAGCGCCAGGGCGAGGATGGGAGCGGTGATGGGCGGCTCGAAAAGACGAAAGATTCCGGCAATCCGACGCTCCTCCGCTTCAATGCGCAGAATTGGAAAATTCTCGACGTCCTCCTCGCAGTAGCCAAGGACATGGGCCGTTCCCCGGCCCTGGTTGCACTGAACTGGGTCGCCACTCAGCCCGGCATCACGTCGACCATCATTGGAGCCAGCAAGCTGGCTCAGCTCAACGACAATCTGAGCTCGATCGAATTCACGATTCCCGCCGAACTCCGCCGCCGTCTCGACGAGGCCAGCGCATTACTTTCGATCCATCCCTATATGTTTTTCGAGTCGTTCATTCAGGGCATGATCAGTGGAGGCACCGCCATCGACGCCTGGAAACCGGCGCGCCTATATGAGCCTAGCGGGGCCACCGAGGCGCAGCCGGCAGAAACGGCAGAACGGAAGGCGAGTTAGTTCAAAATGCCCGCTGATCGCATCGTCGGAATCGACCTCGGAACCACGAACTCCCTCGTGGCGTTCATGCAAGGGGAGACGCCCGTCGTCATTCCGGGCGAAGACGGCCTCAACCTCGTGCCGTCCGTCGTCGCTCTCGACGAGCACGGCCAAATCATCGTTGGGAGCGCCGCTCGCAAATACCTGATCGAGACTCCGGAGCGCGCAGTCTACTCCATCAAGCGCCTCATGGGACGTGGCGTCGAAGACGTGCGGGAAGAGTTGAAGCTCTTTCCCTTCCGTCTGGCTGAAGATCTGCAACCCGGTGAAGTACTGCGCATCAAGCTGGGAGACAAAACCTACACGCCCCCGGAAATCTCCGCATTCATCCTTCGGCAACTGAAGCGCAATGCGGAACGCTATTTCGGCGGCCCGGTCACGAAGACCGTCATCACCGTTCCCGCGTATTTCAACGATGCGCAGCGCCAGGCCACCAAAGACGCCGGCCGCATCGCCGGGCTCGAAGTGCTGCGCCTGGTCAACGAGCCGACTGCCGCGTCGCTCGCCTACGGTCTGGACCAGAAGAAAAACGGCGTGGTCGCGGTGTACGACCTGGGTGGTGGCACGTTCGACATCTCGATCCTCAAGCTGCACGACGGTATTTTCGAGGTCATCTCGACCAACGGCGACACGCATTTGGGCGGCGACGACATCGACAACCTGCTGATCACCATCGCGCTCGATGATATTCGCGGCGACATGGCTCTCGACTTGCGCCGCAGCGGCGAAGGTGTGCAGACCATCCGCAAGGCCGTCATCGACGCCAAGATTGCGTTGTCCTCTCAGGATTCCACCAAGCTCGATATCGAATTGCCCCACGGCAACCGCTACCAGAGAGAAATTACGCGCGCACAGTTCGAACAGTTGATCCAGCCGATTCTTGACCGCACCCTCGCGCCCTGCAAGCAGGCCTTGAAAGACGCGAAACTCAAGCCGGAGCAGATTGACGAAGTCGTGCTGGTGGGCGGTTCCACGCGCATCCCGAAAGTACGGGCGCTGGTGCAGGATCTTTTCCAGCGCACGCCGCACACGGATCTGAATCCTGACGAAGTCGTTGCGCTGGGCGCGGCTGTGCAAGCCAACATTCTCGGCGGCGGCTCGGGAGCTACCAAGGAGATGCTGCTGCTCGACGTCACGCCGCTTTCGCTGGGCATCGAAGTGGCCGGCGGCGTCACCGACAAGATCATCCTGCGCAACTCGACCATTCCAGCGTCGGCGACGCAGTTCTACACTACGCAAGTCGACGGGCAGGCGAACGTCGCCATCCACGTGTTGCAGGGCGAGCGTGAACTCGCCAAAGACTGCCGCTCGCTGGCCCGCTTCGACCTGAAGGGCGTCCCGCCGATGACCGCCGGCATGCCGCGCATTGAAGTGAAATTTCTCATCGACGCCAACGGCATCCTGCACGTCTCCGCGCGCGAGCAGCGTAGCGGCAAGGAAGCCGAAATCGAAGTGCAGCCCAGCTACGGCCTCACCGATGACCAGGTCGAAAGCATGCTGCTTGAGTCGTTCGACTACGCCGAAGAAGACTTCCGCCAGCGCCAGGTGATCGAAGCGCGCAACGAGGCGGAAACGATTCTCACCGCGCTCGGCAAAGGCCGCCAGAGTCCGGCATGGGGACAGCTCACTTCCGACCAGCAACGACGCATCGCGAAGCTCGAGAAATCGTTGAACGAAGTGAAGAAGGGCGATGACTACCATGCGATCCGCAAAGCAATCGACGAGTTGAACCAGGGCACGATGCGCCTGGCCGAATTGATGATGGACAGCGCTGTTTCCACGGCGTTGAAGGGAAAGACCATGGATCAGGCCGATCTGGGCGAAGGCCCAGACGCGCCGCATCCAATGGCGCCACCAGAATTTCAGTAAAGCAGGTCACATGTGACAGGTCTCAGGTCTCAGGCAAATCACACCAAGTCGCATTCGGGTGGTTTCCTTGACACTTGAGACCTGACACCCAAGAGGTATCTAAATGGACGATAAGACCAAAACCAGCGGCACCGCCGCAACCCTTGATGCACCCGGGGAGAACACCGTGCAGGTGACTTTCCTGCCGGAAGGGAAGACGGTTCAGTTCGAACACGGCAAGCTGCCTTACAAGGATCACGGCAAAGAGCAGTCGCTACTCGATGTGGCGCTCAACAACGGTGTACGCCTCGATCATGCCTGCGGTGGAAACTGCGCATGCACGACCTGTCACGTCTGGGTGAAGGAAGGTGCCGAGAATCTTTCCGAGATGGATGACGACGAGGCCGACCGTCTCGACATGGCGGCCGATCTCCAGTTAAACTCCCGCCTCGGATGCCAGGCCGTCATCAACAAGCCGGGCAAAGTGGTGGTCGAAATTCCGGCTTGGAACCGTAACTACGTATCGGAAGAGCATTGAGAAAGCTGATGGCTGATCGTCGGTGGCTGGTAACAGCCGTCAACACTTAGTATTTGGCATTTAGCCGGTCACCGCTACTGGACCAAACCGGCCTTTTCTGCAAGACCCGTTGCTGGCTAAGTGCTGAGTGCTAAGTGCCAAGTGCTAATTGCTGTCTTTAAGGAGCTTTGATGCCCAAAGACATCACCTGGACTGACGCCGAAGACATCGGCATCCTACTTTCCGAGAAGCATCCGGACGTCGATCCGCTGACCGTGCGCTTTACTGACCTTCACCGCTATGTGACGGAGCTTCCTGAGTTTAAGGACGATCCCCAGAAGTCCAACGAAGCCAAACTGGAAGCCATTCAGATGGCCTGGCACGAGGAATTTCTCGACCGTACGCAAGGGTGATTCGGGAGACCATACCCATAACCGGTCGAGCGCGAACCGCAGAGAGCGTGGTTTGGAAGAGCGAAGGTCGAATTTCTAAACACAGGTAAAGTTGCCAAGCCTCTAAGCTCGACTGCCAAACCCAGTCCCAAGAGCCGAAGCTAACTCCAGCTAACCTCCGGCTAACTCCGGGCCGAAAGGCCCTGAAAGCGCATAAGTGACGAAGCCTTTACATCTTTATGACAAATCGTCTTCCGCTCTGCACTAGACTCCGTTCGAACTTGATCGGAAGTATGTTCGGGCGGCTGCCGCAGGACAGGGGCCTGTTCCGCGAGCAAACGCCGCCCGGGCGTACCCAAAGACTTTCGAGTTCTCTCTCGCAAAGCTAAAAAGGGCACGGTTTCGGGGAAGCGTGCCCTCTTTTTTCGCCTTCTCTACCCGACGGTCGCGGGTGCCGGCTCTTCCACTCCCGCCTCCCGCAAAAAGCGCGCCGCCTCTTCCGGTGGCGTTGGATTGATATAAAACCCCGTCCCCCACTCGAAACCGGCAGTCTTGGTCAGCTTCGGCATGAACTCGATGTGCCAGTGATAATGATCATTGATCGAATCCTGCGCCGGCGAGCTGTGAATCACCAGGTTGTAGGGCGGGTTATCCAGCACGCGATCCGCTTTGATCAGCAGCGTCTTTAACGCTTTCGCCAGGTTTTGGAACATGTGCGACGACGAGTTCTCGAACGCCGATTCATGTTCCTTGGGAAGAATCCAGGTCTCAAACGGAAAACGCGGCGCATAGGGTGCCAGCGTGATGAAATCATCGTTTTCGGCCACCACGCGTGCGCCGTTGTCAGCTTCTTGCCGGATCAGGTCGCAGAACACGCAGCGCTCTTTGAAGATGTAATACTGCTTCGCGCCTTCAATTTCCTCGGCCACGTAAATCGGCAAGATGGGCAGCGCGATCAGTTGGGAGTGCCCATGTTCCAGCGATGCGCCTGCCGGCTCGCCGTGATTCTTGAACAGCAGGATGTACTTGAATCGTCGATCCTTCTTCAGGTCGAGAATCCGGTCACGGAACGTCCACAAAACGTCTTCGATCCGTTTGGCCGGCATGCTCGCCAGCGAGGCCGCATGATCGGGCGTCTCGATGATGACTTCATGCGCGCCAATGCCGTTCATCTTGTCGAACATGCCTTCGGCCTGGCGATTCATCGTGCCCTCGATGCCGAGCGCGGGGAACTTGTTGGGGACGACTCTCACCGTCCAGCCCGGGGTGTCGCGGAGCGGCGGTGGTCCGCCGTTGGGATTGGGCCGGTAGGCCTGAATCTCGGGAGGCGTTTTGTTCTCGTTGCCCGGACAAAATGGGCAGAAACCGCCGCGGATTCTTACCCCTTCCCGGACAAAATCAGTGGGACGTTTGGCGCGGTCGGTCGAGATGATGACCCAGCGGCCGACAATCGGATCTTTTCTGAGCTCCGGCAATTACTAAATCCTTTCAGTAGGCGGATGAAGTTGGTATTTTACGCTACCGAGAAGGCATTTTTAAACAATTCAATGCGCACCGACGGATTCGAATTTTCGAAGTAAACGCTGATCACGTCGAAGCGCCACTGCGTGTGTTCGTTCGCATGGCGCGGGTAATCGAACGCCATGCAACCAGCCACGGAATATCCCGCAACGCCGGACGTCGAAAATGCGCGAAGCGCGCGTACACGCCGAGCACCGCCGAAGCGATCAGGTAGCGGAACAGAGCAAGATGAGCCGGGGCGTAGCCGCGCAATCCCGCCCGGATGCCGGCAAATGCGGACGCCCAGAACACTAGGGCCACAGCGAGCGCGACATAGGCACGAGCCGGCATGTGCACCGGCGTGAAATCGCGCGGCACCGCCCGCTTCACCACGATCGCGGGTGCTTCGAGTTTTTCCACGGCCACGTCTGTATCTACGCTTACCAAGTGTCTGCTCCCGATGGGGGCGGCCAAAGTCCGAAACAACGCATTAAGATCGCAATCTGGCCAACGTGATAGCTGTTGTGCATCATGATCCGCCACAGCACCTCTTCGGCTGACGAGGATCTGGACTCTTCGCTCACATCCATGACATCTACAGGCGCATTCAAAATCTCGTGAACAGCCTCGGATAGCTCGGCCAGGCGTCTTATCCGATCCGTAAACCCTTCCCGCGCCTTCGCCCACTCCTCTTCATTCGCAGGAGCCAGGGTCGACGGAAATCCCTCGATCGCGTGTTCCGGATATTTCGGGCGCTTGCCCCCGATCCGTTGGAGTTCATATTCCATCCAGTAATTCATGTGCCCGACAATTTGCCAGATGGAATGGGGATAGCCCTCGAGGGTCTTGCCGGTTACGTCGAAGGGAACACTGGCCAGGCTCGCGACCGGATCCGCATGTGCGCCCTTGCCCCGCAACAGACGCTGGTAATTTGCGTTTTTCATTGCCTTATTCCCCTCAGCAGTTACTCCGTCACCGCATCGCCGACCCGAATCACGCCTTCAGTCAGAATCTGTGCGCGTAATCCACCCCGGTGACGAAGCGCTTTAATGACCGGTGCTCCAGTCAGCGCTTCCAGATGGCTGCACGGTTCGCACAAACGGATGCCGTGTACCTTTACGCCGCCAATGAGAAAATCGCGGCCGACGAGATGATTCAGAGGCACCCCACGCGTCACCACATTTCTGCGCACCTCGCCCGGGGGAAGACTCACCTTGTATTCGCGTGCGGCCGCTTCGATCGCTTCCGCCTCGATCAGCGTCAGCTCAAAATCCGGTTCCGCTCTGAAGAACGTTCCCTGCTTCAGAAAGTAGCGGTCGCCCTGCAGGCCCGCTCCGGGCACGGCGGTTACCTGCTCGACCGCCTGCGTCGGAACCTTCGCGGCCGGTGCGATGTGGTTTGAATCAACTTTGCCAGTCCACATAAAACACTTCTCCTGTTTTGTTCGAGCACGAGACAGGACGGACGACGTTCGCCGTAGGTTGCGAGCGCCGCCCATCGCGTGGAGAGAGTTAGACGCTTTTGCTGACGATCTCGATGGACTCTTCGAGAGCATCGACGGCGGCGTCGGCTTCGTCCTTGGTGACGACCAGCGGCGGCGCGATGCGCACCGTGCTTGGACCGCAGCCCAGGAACAGGATGCCGCGCTCGAAAGCTGCCTCGACGATCTTGTCGCGAAGTTCTGCGCCGTATTCCTTGGTCTTCTGATCTTTTACGATCTCGACGCCGATCATCAGGCCACGTCCGCGCACGTCGCCCACAACGCGATACTTGCTGGCCCAGCCCGCCATGCGCTTCAGCATGTGGTTGCCGACTTCGGCGGAGTTCGCCAGCAGGTGCTCTTTCTCGATGACGTCCAGCGTGGCCAAGGCCGCCGCGACGCAGACGGGATTGCCGCCAAAGGTCGAAGCGTGCGATCCCGGAACCCAGTCCATGATGTCGGCGCGCGACATCATCACGCCCAGCGGCATGCCCGAGGCAATGCCCTTCGCCATGCAAACGATGTCGGGCTGCACGCCAGTGTGCTCGACCGCGAACCACTTCCCGGTCCGGCCCATGCCGCTCTGCACTTCATCCACCACCAGCAGAATGCCATGCTTGTCGCAGATGCGCCGCAGCTCCTGCATGAACGGCGTAGGCGCAACCACGTACCCACCCTCGCCCTGCACCGGCTCGACGAAGATCGCCGCTACTTCTTCGGGCGGCAGAATGGTCTTGAAGAGCTTTTCTTCGATATAGCGCGCGCAGCCGAGCGCAAACGCTTCGGCATCCTGCGCCCCACCGGAGCATCCGCGGTAGACGTCGGGATAACGAACGTGCGTGACGCCCGGCACCAGCGGAGCGAAACGACGTTTCTGCTGTGGCTTCGACGCGGTCAGCGACAGTGCGCCCATGGTGCGGCCGTGAAACGCGCCGAAGAACGCGATCACGTTCTGCCGCTTGGTGTGATAGCGCGACAACTTCAGGGCAGCCTCAACCGCTTCGGTGCCCGAGTTGCCATAGTAGATTTTGTGCGGGCCGGGCATGGGGGCAATTTTCGACAGGCGCTCGGCCAGTTGCACCATGTTCTCGTAGTAAAAGTCGGTGCCCGACATGTGGATGAGCTCGCCGGCCTGCTTCTGAATGGCAGCGACTACGTCAGGGTGGCAATGGCCGGTGGACGTCACGGCAATGCCGGCGGAGAAATCGAAAAATTCGTTGCCGTCCACGTCGGTCACGACGATTCCACGCCCGCTCTTTGCGACCAGAGGATAGGAACGCGTGTACGACGGCGAAATGTATTTGTCATCGCCCGCCAGCACGCGCTTGGCGTTGGGGCCGGGCAGGGCAGTCTTGATCTTCGGTCCGGCGGTCATGGTCTTGGTCGGCATGGAATCCTCCTAAAAGGCGGTCGTTGGCTGCTGTCGTTGGCTTGGCGGTACATTTGCCAACCCCTTCGGGTCATCGCACAATTGCGCGGACTACGTCCCGAAAGAAATTTGCACAGGGAGGATTGGAACTAGTCGCTACCGAAGAGATTCGGGCGGACCTGGGAAGGCAGCACTGCCAGGTGACGCCGCGGGCAGCACAGCTGGTGCAGCCAGCAAACGGGCAAGTGCGAATTGACATTATGCAGGTTCATGGAAGTACAACACTTCGCGCCCATTATAGCCCGAAAAAATGGAGCAGGGAAGCGGGAACGCGAAGGTCAGTCGTCAGTCGGCCGTCGTCCAGTCGCCGGTCCCCAAGATTTCCGTGGGTGGTTGCGATTCGACGCGGGGATGTGCCGATGGGCCGTCAGAGCACATTTTAAGCCCGCCTTTTCAGTGGCTTAGCTTATTGATATTTTTATGCAGGTGTTCCCAGGCGGTTGAGGTCCTCAAAAGTACCTCACCGACACCCCGTGGAATGCCCACTGTTAGCGTTTAGAGAGCTTATAGGCGCACTTTAGGACCGGGGTGATGTTGGGGGTCGTCCAGAGATGCGATCGGCGATCCTGGAGCATCCTTACGCAAAAATATGCTTTAAGAAAATGAATTTCATTTTCAAAATCGAGCCATGGCATCGGTGGGCTAGCCCTGAAAGCCTGTAACCGCAAAGGACGCAAAGAAATGCCGCAACGGCCGCAAACTCGTGAGAGGGTTTTTCGTTGCGACGTTTTGCGATTCCTTAGGTTCAATGCTCTTGTCGGTACGCGACAACGATCTCCGCGTCCCCGGATGCCCGGCGCGCATCTGGTATGTTAGCCGTTCTCCACACCCGTGACCCAGACAACCTCAACGCAACGCTGGATGGTTATCCTCGCCTTCGCCCTGGTCTATGTCTTCTGGGGATCGACCTATCTTGGCATCGCGATCGCTGTGGAACACATCCCGCCTGCCTTGATGTGCGGCACGCGTTTTCTCATCGCGGGCATTCTGATGCTGGCGTATTGCGCGATCCGCGGCCGCCGCATCGCTTACAGCCCGCGGCAGCTTTGGCACATGGCGGTGGTCGGAACTTTGCTGCTGATGGGCGGCAACCTAACGTTGTCGTATGCGGAGCAGGTCGTTCCTTCCGGGCTGTCGGCGCTGCTCATTGCCGTGACGCCGCTCTGGTTCCTCGTACTCGACACGTGGTTGCTGGGCGACCATCACATCACGCGCAGGGGAGCGCTCGGACTTGCGCTGGGCATTTTCGGTATGGTGGTGCTCCTCTGGCCAAAGCTAACCGCCAGCGGAACTCTGGGACGCCGCGAACTCTGGTTCTCGCTCAGCTTGCTCGCCGGCTCGTTCAGCTGGGCGCTGGGGTCTGTCCTGTCGAAGCTTTGGCATACGGCGGATCTCGATCCCATCAGCTCGACTGCCTGGCAGGTGATCTTCGCCGGGGTCTCGAACATGATCTTCGCAATGGTGAACCACGACTTCGCGCGCGCCGTCTGGACACCGCGTGGAATCGGTGCCGTGCTGTACCTGGTGGTCGGCGGATCGTGGATCGGCTATACGTCCTACATCTGGCTGCTGCGTCACGCGCCCAGTTCGAAAGTTTCTACCTACGCCTATGTCAATCCCGTGGTCGCGGTGTTTCTTGGATGGCTGGTGCTGCACGAAGCCATCGACCGTTACATTCTTATCGGCAGCGGAATCATCATCGCGTCGGTCATCATGGTGACCAGCGCCAAAGTTGCGAACAAGACAGTCGTCGAAGAACTCCCCGCCGTTGAAGCCGCTGGCGATTGATTTGTACGGGAAGGGCACAAGCGTCAGAGGCTGAAGCCTCGCACTTTACGGAGACACGATGGCACGACTGAAGTCGTGTCCTTCCCTAAAACTATGGTGCTTGGGATGTGTGCTTGCTTAACGCCCATCACGAATACGTTCGCGCTCCGCTACACTATTCTCGCCACTCGGAGTTTTCATGACGAACTGCATTCGCTGTGGGCGTCCGATCGACGACACTAGCCCTACAGCCACCAACCTCTGCCCGGAATGCCGGCAAGCCTTCGCAGGGCAGGCCCAGCCGTCGACGATCCCCCCGCGCCCGCAGCTGGCGCGACCCAGCCCTGCGGCCTACCGGCCGCCGGTCACGACGGCGATCGTTGCGCTGAACGTGCTGGTGTTTGTCGCCATGATTTTAAGCGGTGTGTCGCCCATGGGGCCGAGCAACGCGCAACTGCTTAAGTGGGGCGCGGATTTTGGTCCCTATTCGTTGGATGGGGAACCCTGGCGCATCCTGGCGTCGAACTACGTGCACATCGGCCTGTTCCACATCCTGTTCAACATGTGGTGTCTGTGGAACCTGGGCCGGCTCGCCGAACGCATTCTGGGACCCTGGACGTACTTTCTCACCTACACGGCGTGCGGCATCGCGGGTAGCCTGGTCAGCCTCTGGATTCATCCCACGGCCCTGGGTGCGGGAGCGTCGGGCGCGATTTTTGGCCTGGCGGGCGCACTGATTACGGCGCTCTATTTGGGAAAACTTCCATACCCGGGACAGACGCTGCGCGGCCTGATGAGAAGTCTGGTGAGTTTCGCTGGCTACAATCTTTTCTTCGGCGCGGTGGTACCGGGCATCGACAACTCCGCGCACATCGGCGGCCTGCTCACGGGGCTCGCGATTGGAGCGTTGTTGGCGCCGCAACTGACCGAGTCGCCCGAGAAGCGGCGAGATCATGAACGCCTGATGTTCACCGCGACCGCCCTGTTTCTGATCGGCTTCGGAGTTTTCGTGAAGCAACAGAGAGGAGGGGTGGTCGAGAAATACCGCGAGCAGCAGCGCCTTCCTTCCCAGTCCGACGACGCGAACCCCTGACAAAACAAAGCTCGGCCGGTGAAGCAGTCGCGCTCGCATTGCTAAAATCCTAGTGTTCCAGAGTGGCCCGCGCGAGCACCTTCCTTGCCGCCGCCGTTCGCTGAGGGATGTGGGCCCGTACTCAGTCTGGTTAGAGCGCTTCCTTGACACGGTAGAAACCAGAAATGTGAATGCACTCGAAGTTGCCATTCTTTCCGTTCGCCTAGAGAGAACGCCGGAGATCTTCAGCCCGTGATCAGCCCGTGATTCCCCCTGGGGTGGGCGGGGACGCCCGTCGCTCCAATCGAAACTTAACATTTCGCCAATCTGCTCTTAGTCACTGGCGTGGCTGAGCGTGCCGCTTTTGCGCGCCCACTCCCTACACTCCTGCTCGAGCAGCGAAAACAATTCCTGCATGTGCTGTTCGCGTGTGCGAAAGTTCACAGGGTTGATGCGAAACCAGGTCTTGCCCTTGAGTTCCGTGGTTGACATCCAGAAGCGGCCGCTCTGCTCTACGCGCTGCGCCACCGCGGCGTGCAGTTTCTTGGAGTCCGCTTCATTCAGGGAGGCGCCCGTGAATCGAATGCAAATCGCCGACATGGGTGGGCGGCTCGCGCCCTCGAAGTCAGGATGTTTTTCCGCTAACGCATGCAGATATTTTGCCTGGCGGACGTTGTTGTCGATCCACTCACCGATCTGGCGCGTGCCGTAGCGCTTGAAACTCATCCAGACTTTGAGACTCCGGAAACGGCGCGACTGCTCGAAGCCGTGGACGTAATACTGGTAGCGCTCGTCGGCCTGGTCGAGTTCGTCGGTTAGATACGACGGCTTGATCCCAAAGGATGCGGTGAGTCGGCGCTCATCTTTGACCAGTACCGCACCGGCATCGAGGGGAGCATAGAACCACTTGTGAGGATCGATGGTGATGGAATCGGCGAGTTCCAGGCCGCGATTGCGCATCGGCCATTCGCGAGACAACAACATGCCACCACCATATGCGGCGTCCACGTGCAGCCACATATGCTCGCGGTCGGCAATACGACGTAGTTCGCGGATGTTATCGACCGCGCCCGTGTTCGTGGTCCCAAACACGCCCACGATGCACATGGGGCGAATGCCGTCTCTCTTGTCTTGGGCGATGGCGTTCACGAGGGCATCAAGGCGGACCTGGAAATCGGAGTCCGTGGGCAAGGCACGCAATGCGTTTCGGCCCAAGCCGATGCAGTCGACCGCTTTGTCGACGGAGACGTGCCGCTCTTCGGAGGCGTACACGGCCCAGCGCTCGCCGATGCCGTCGTGCTGCGCGTGATCGTGAGTGACAGCGTCGCGGCCTACTTTGAGCCCAATGAAGTTGGCCATCATGCCGCCGCTAGTCAGATTTCCGCCGGCCTTGGCATCGTACCCACATAAGTCGGTGAGCCAGCGCACCACGCGCCGCTCTAGGGCCACCGCCGAGGGCCCGATCGAGTAAGCACCCACATTCTGGTTGAGCGCGGAGCAGATAAAATCCGCAATCACACCGATGGGATTCGGGGATGGCGTGATCAAACCCATGTAGCCGGGATGACCCACATGCGTACAGTACGGCAGCAGCTTTTGTTCGAGTTCGGCGAGGACGTCGTGTGGAGAGGACGGATTCTCGGGCAGAGACTCGGAGAAGAGTTCGTGCAGCGTCCGCGGTTCGACGTCGGGAAATACGCGCTTTGCCTCGATGTATTCAAGGTAGTCGGACAGCAGATTCACCACTTCATGCCCCAGATCACGGAATTCGTTGGCGTCCATCCACTCTCCCCTAAGATCACTCTGAAGTTCTTGCTGAGATGCGCAGGCTCTATCGAACAGGCTCGCCCTTATCGGGATTTGATCTTGTCATCAACACTGTGGATTCAAGATGGCAAGAGATTCTCGAACAGCGGTAGTTTAGGATTCCGTTCCCATGCCACGCACTCCTGATCTTGCGGTCAAACAGGGCTGCTGGGCAGGATCGGCCCAATGTTGCGAAGAGCCACGATCCAAACGTTGCCGTAATCACCCGGTGCCCGGTAGAATTGAAACCGCAGCCATCTTCATGTAGGCCCGTAGCTCAGTCTGGTTAGAGCGCTTCCTTGACACGGAAGAGGTCGATGGTTCGAGTCCATTCGGGCCTACCATACATTGGAGGTCCAGCCCGGAGACATGGGTGACAGATCGTACCTAAGACATAGGTAACACTTTTGGGCCAAACGGATTTTCGAGCGGTTCAAGCACTCGCGTCTCCAGATCGAAGTACCCCAGATCATAATCCATAAAGCTGACCAGC
>JBKPEB010000077.1:0-56214 GCA_046728215.1 Acidobacteriota bacterium
GCCGCGCGCCTTCTCTTCCGGCGCGTTGTCGATGGAATCGAACGAGCGGAACACGATTTTCGGGTTGTGCTTCTGCAACACCTTCGTGATGGCCGCTGTCAACGTCGTCTTGCCGTGGTCAATATGACCAATCGTCCCTACATTGCAGTGCGGCTTATTACGCTCAAATTTTTCCTTCGCCATTTCCCTCAGCCTCTAGCTATGAGCTCATCGCTCGGTTGTGCTGTAGCGTGGGCGACCCGCCCGCGCACTCAGTAATACTGGAAAACCTTGCGGTATTTATGTCGAAGAGTCTCTTCCACCTGCTCTAATTTCGACAAATAAAATTCGCGCATCTGACCCTGATCCGTGACCGTCAGCTCCTGGTACAAGCCCTTTGCCGTCTTGCGAGCTTCGCGCAGCGCGCCGTCGACGTGCTCGATCATCTGCTTCTCTAACAGGTTGTCAAAGTCGCGAATCCTCGCGCCCCGACTGTCCAGCCGCTTCAGGAGCTTCTCGACCGATCCCGCGGAGAACGTGCGCTCAATCGCAGCCTTCAACTCCGCAAACTGCATTTCCTTCTCAACTTTGATTACCGCTTGCTCGTAGCCCACCGTCGTTCACCTTCAAATCGCGCGCCTGGCGCGTTTCCAAATCTGGAGCGGGAGACGGGAATCGAACCCGCGACCAACAGCTTGGAAGGCTGTGACTCTACCACTGAGTTACTCCCGCAAAACCCGCTACTAGCCTCTAGCTACCGACTTACATCAACTACTGCACTTACCACAGTTACGTCATGCCGAGCCAAGTCCCTGACCAAAACCGCCATTCCACCAAGGTAGATGGCGTGCGCCACAATAAAGCACGCTCTCTGAGCAGGCGCACTGTCAAAAATCCACGGCAGGGTGAGCGCAACAAAATTACCTACAACAATTGGCGCGACCCATCGAAAACGCAGCCGCGACAACTCCCGCCGCAACTGCCAAAACACCACCAGCAGGAGCATCAGATACGAAACCAGTATCTCCATGCCCACGCCCTTCAAGATGAGCCACGACCCGTCATCTTCTTCGTAACTCGCTAACCTCAACTCTGGAGCCGATGACCAGGATTGAACTGGTGACCTCTCCCTTACCAAGGGAGTGCTCTACCAACTGAGCTACATCGGCTCGAACCCAGCTGTCAGCTATCAGTCGTCAGCTTTCAGCAACCGAAATCATCGCCTTCAGCTACTTCACACCCGCGCCATCTTCGTTGTCCTTGTCGCGGTGCACAAACTCACCGCGACGCAGCCACGTCTTCACGGCAAACAGGCCTAGGATCGCAAACGTCATCATGCGAATTCGCGGGTCGGGCAACGTTACGTACGCCAGAACTCCCAGAACTGCAAACGCCGCGAATGCCAGAAACAATCGATTCATCTATCCCTCGCAACTTCGCCAGGCGAAGCGCGGAAGGGGCTCAACTCTGGTGCACAGGGAAGGATTCGAACCTTCGTACCTCGCTAGGAGGGACAGATTTACAGTCTGTTGGCTTTAACCACTCACCCACCTGTGCAGAACTGCCAAGCTTTCGCTTCCCACGGAAGCATCTGTTTCCGACAGCCGGGAATCACACACGCGGAGTAAATCTGCAGGCTTCGCAACTAACAGAAAAACAGGAATCGCGCGAACACACTCGCGCACGGAAACCACTACACGTCGGAAAAATTCCTAAATGGAGTGCGTTTGGAAAACCTGTTGCGCCGCTAAACTGCTTCCGCCGCCCTGCCGGAAAATTCGTTCTTGGAGCTGGCGAAGGGATTTGAACCCCTGACCCTCTGATTACAAATCAGATGCTCTACCGACTGAGCTACGCCAGCAACTGAGGAATGCGCCCTCTCAGGCGCAAATCTCCTACGGATCCCTTTCAGATGACCGGGACAATTTTAAAAGGTACCATAAACAGCAAATTGCTTGCAAACAATCCGTTAGCCTCGACCACCAGCCCGGATCCTCCTGCCGCGGTCGCCTTCCCGAACCCCTGTCCGAGGGGGAATCTGGCACCTCGCCAGTGCTATCATATGCGTTTCCGTGCGCCTGAAACGTAGACTTCCCGTCCTGATCGCGGTCCTGTTGGTGGCTGCCGCCCTGCTCGCGGTGGTGCAACTACGCCGCCGTGCACCTCCGGAACCAGCCCGCCTTTTGCCCGGGGCCGACGGTTTTTTCTACGTCAACCTGAAGTGGCTCCGCACGCTCAAGGCGATCGGCCAACTGCCCGTCGTCCCGCACGACGCCGACTACAAGCGCTTTCTTCAGGAGACCGATTTCCAGTTTGAGCGCGACCTCGACGAAGCTGCCTTCGCCATTCACTACCCCTCCAAGTGGGGACCGGGTGCCACCGGCGGGGCTGCCCCCGAACCGCGTTTTTCCGAAGTCCTGATCGGCAAGCTGCAAGGCGAAAAAATTATTGCCTACCTGCACAAAATCGCGGCACACGTCGATAACTATCGTTCCACCGACATCTACAGCATTCCGCTCGAGGGGCGCACTCTCCGCGTGGCCATCCTCAGCATCGACACGATCGCGATCTCAAACCACGACGACATCGCCGTGATCCGCGGCATGGTCGACCGATCGCGAAAACTGGCTTCCCCCTTCGCCGGTCCTGCGCTTCTGCGCCAGTACTACAAGTCGCTGCCGGTCGTCAGCAAATCGCTTCCTGTCCTCAAACTGGCATGGTTCATCGGACGCGTGAATCCTTCCGCAACGGCGAACCTGGGCACCTGGTCGATGCTGTTTCCCAAGCCGGCCTCACTGGTCGTATCCGCCTACTATGCGGTTTACTCGCCGACACTGCACCTGCGCGCGGAAGCCTTCTCCGGCACCGAGGACGACGCGCAAACCCTGACCGACAAAGTCGCGGCCTTCGTGAACCTTTTTCACGCCGCTGAGAATTCCGTAGCTACCGGAGGTGCCGACCCCGATGTGAAGGCCTTTTTTGATAGCCTCCAGGTCGAGCGCCACGGTGACCGCTCCGTCCTCACCGCCGCAGTCCCACCCGGTTTTCTCCGCAAAGTAGTCGGCGCCACCCAATTGGAGCCCCCCGCCACCGAAGCAGACCCCACTCCACCTGACACGGAAAAATCTATGCACTCCGAGCAACCGCCATCCGAGCGCAAAACACAAAACTAAAACCCAACGGTCTCTTACATAAAGTGGGGGGCTCTGGGTTTCCGGAACCCGTTTCGTACGTCTAACTTTCGGGCACTCTCGGGAGCACGATCGAAAACTCGAGTAAGGCGGGATCGAGAACGGCTCGGAGTCGCCGCCATTGCTATGCTGCTTGGGCTCTTCCTCCAAACAAAGCTCCGCTCGGCCCTTCGATCGGCGGTCGGGTTGGTGCTATTTCTGACGCCCGATCTCTTCGCGGCAGCGGGGCCCTCCGTTCAGATTCCGCGCATCGACACACCGCCGACGCTTCTAGACTTCAGCGACATGGAGCCGAGTGCTCAAGTTGCTGGCCGAATGCTGAAAGTGACCGGCTTCATCGTCCGCGAACCAGCGGATGGGGCCCAGCCCTCGCAGAACACCGACGTTTATCTTGCCTACGACGTGCACAACCTTTATGCCGTCTTCGTTTGTTGGGACATTGAGCCCGACAAGATCCGCGCTCGCATGACGCGGCGGGAAGACATTTTTTCAGACGATTCGGTCGAGATCATGATCGACACGTTCCACGACGCGCGCCGAGCCTACGCCTTCGCCGTCAACCCGTTCGGAATCCAGTGGGATGCGCTTTGGACCGAAGGCTCGATTGGTACGGGTACCGCAGGAGATTTCAGTGGGTTCGACCCATCATTCGACACCTTGTGGCGTTCCGAGGGACGATTGACCAAGCGTGGGTATCTTGCCCTGATTGCCATACCGTTTAAGAGCTTGCGCTTCCCCGAAGCCGACCGGCAGGAGTGGGGCATCATCCTGAATCGCAGCATCCCACGAACCAACGAAAATATTTTCTGGCCTAGGATTTCCAACCGAATTCAAGGGCGATTTAACCAGGCCGCCAGTGCAGATGGGATAGAGCATGTCTCTCCCGGACGGAATATTCAACTGATTCCCTATGGACTTGTCCGCAGTTTCCGCGACATCGACCAACGCGACCCGAACCATCCTGTTTTCGAGAGTCGCACTCTCAAACCGGACATCGGACTGGATGGAAAATTCATCCTCCATGGGCGTCTTGTGCTCGACGCAACGGTCAATCCTGACTTTAGCCAGATCGAATCAGATCAACCACAAATCACGGTCAATCAGCGATTCGAAGTTTTCTTTCCAGAAAAACGTCCGTTCTTCCTGGAGAACAGCAATTTCTTTACGACGCCAATCAACCTGGTTTTCACCCGTCGCATCGGGCATCCGGAGTTCGGTCTCCGCCTAACTGGAAAGTCGGGACCTTGGGCACTGGGCATTCTCGCCAGCGACGACCGCGCGCCGGGCGAAGTCTTGCCTCCGACCGACCCACATAGCGGCGAACGCGCCACCTTCTCCATCGCCCGCGTCAGCCGAGACATCCTCGATCAGTCCACCATTGGCGCGATTTTCACGGATCGGGAGTTTGCGGGCGGCTACAACCGCGTCGGGGGCGTGGATGCCAATATAAAGCTCGATCAGAACTGGCGCATTCAGGGAGCTGCTGTTACCAGTTCCACGTTGAATGTCGATGGTACCCACTCTGCAGGTCCCGGATACAAAATCGACCTGGAACGCTCCGGCCGCAAATTCAACTTGCAGTCGCTGTACCTCGACTACAGCCCGGGATTCGTAACCGAGACCGGGTTCGTAAATCGCGTCGACATTCGCCAGCAAAACGTTAACGCGAGCTACTTCTTCCGGCCGGAAGGGAAGTTTCTGAATTCCTGGGGACCGACGCTGCGGCAGTTCACTATTTTCGACCATAGCGGCACGGCGCTCGAATATTTTGCGTATCCCGGTCTACGCTTCGACATGGCTCGAGCCACGTGGATCAACTTCCATCCCTTCGCCTACGACGGTGTCTTCTTGCGACCACAGGACTTCACCGGCCTCCCCACAGTAAAGAGTTACCCGCAACCCTTCTGGGGCGTTGAAGGGGCGACCAGTTGGTTCAAGCAAATCGACTTCAGCTGGTTCTTCGTCTCTGGTGCCGGCGTGAACTACAACCCGTCGGTGGGGCGAATTCCGTTGATCGCGCATGAAGACCAGGGCAACGCTACCCTCACAATCCATGCGTCCGGTCGGGTGCGCATCGACAATACTTACCTGCTCGAGCACATTCGGGAGCGCGACACGCACCTCACTGCTGTGACGAATCACATCTTTCGCAGCAAGTGGAATTGGCAGTTCACCCGAGAACTCTCGGCCCGAGTCATTTTTCAGTACACGGGCGTGCTCTCCAACCCACTCATCAGTTCGCTTTCACCAACTAAGAATTTCAACACCGATTTTCTCGTTACCTACCTTGTGCATCCGGGTACGGCAATCTATGTCGGGTACAACAGCAATCTTCAGAACCTCGACCGCCGCCTTATCCCGACTCCAACTGGCCTGCTCACTACACAGAACGATTACATCAACGATAGCCGCCAGTTCTTCGTGAAGGCGTCATACCTGTTCCGGTTTTGAACCTATGGACGTTCGAAGGCGCAGAAATAGTAGCGGTTTGAGCTCGGCGGACGCTGGGCACCTTTTGTTTCCAGCCTGTAAAAGCGGATCCGAGTTGGCCCCGCGTTTGTAACATCCGGCCCTTTCGGCGCATCTCTCCATCGATGCGGAGGGTTGGGCGTCTTGATGCCCAAGCCTCGACAGGGCAGCTTCAGCGTATTTTCATCACGGGACAGGTAAAATAATCCACAATGTCGACGCTCCCACTTCCGATCGCGGCCTTCGTTGCGGGCCTCATCTCTTTCCTGTCGCCGTGCGTTTTGCCGCTCGTACCCGGATACGTTTCGCTGATCTCGGGTGCTGGCGTGGAGGAACTCAAAGCCAGCGACGGCCAACTCCTCCGCAAGGTCATGCTCAACTCCATCGCCTTCATCCTGGGATTTAGCATCGTGTTCGTAACCTTGGGGGCGATCTCCACCCAGGTCGGCCAGATGCTGGCGCGCTACAAGTCCGTGCTGGCCCAGGTGGCCGGTCTCATCATCATCCTTTTCGGATTGCACCTCGCCGGCATATTCAAAATCAAAGCCCTCTACACGGACGCGCGCCTGCACAGTGTGAAAGGTGGCAGCACAGCCTGGGGATCCTTCGTCATCGGCTTTGCATTCGCCTTTGGGTGGACGCCCTGCGTCGGCCCCATACTCGCGGTGATTCTCGGGCTGGCCGCAACCCAGAACTCGGTCGCCAAGGGAATTTTCTTGCTGGCCATTTATTCGCTGGGCCTGGCGGTTCCGTTCTTGCTGACGTCGATTGGCATTGAAAGATTTTTGAAGTTCTACAGCCGTTTCCGCTCGCACATGCACGCCCTCGAGGTTGCCAGCGGCGCCCTCCTGATCGTGCTCGGTGGCCTGCTGGTGTTCGGCCGCTTTACCGTGATCGCGCGATACTTTTCGTTCCTGAACCGATTTGCGCTTTAGTGAGGTTGAACTGTGAAACGTAATCCTGCAGCTTTGTTTTTTGTTGCCGCGGTGGTCGCCGCAATGCTGTTCGTCGGCTTTCACGCCGCGCGCCGCGCCGACAGCGGCGCTTCCGACAGTCTCGATGTCGCGGGTAAGCCTGCGCCTGATTTCACCCTTGAATCGCTCGACGGCAAGAACATCCAGCTCAGCGGCTACAAGGGACAGGCCGTTCTGCTGAACTTTTGGGCGACCTGGTGCGGTCCCTGCAAAATCGAAATGCCCTGGTTCGTCGAACTACAGAAAGAATACGGCCCGCAGGGTCTACAGATTGTGGGCGTGGCCATGGATGACGCCAGCAAAGAGGACATCGCGAAGTTCGTGAAGGAGATGGGCGTCAACTACCCGATCCTGATTGGCAAGGAAGCCGTCGGCAACGACTACGGCGGCGTCAACGTGTTGCCGACCACGTTCTTCATCGACCGTGACGGCAAGATCGTCGCCCGCGAATTCGGCTTGCAAAGTCGCAGTTTGTTTGTCGATAACATCAAGAAATCATTGGCTCAGGGAAGCGCGGTACAAGCGCAAAAGTAACGTAGGCCCAGGCCTGGATTCAGACTAGTATCGCGGAATGCAAATCGTGAAAAAGTCGCTCGTCAGCGCACTAGTTGTGTGCGCGACTCTGGCCGCCGCGCAGTCACCTGGCAAGAAAACGCCTGCGGTGATGGTTGCTCCCCTCGATCTTGTCTCCGTCACCCGTGGAAAGGGCGCGCCGGTGACCATTCACTTCCGCGTGCCGCCCGGCTACCACATCAACTCCAACACACCCAAGTCAGAGTTCCTGATTCCCACCGCGCTCAAGTTGGACGCGCCCACCGACATCGCCATCACCAAGGTGAGTTATCCCGAAGGCAAGGACATGAAGTTCCCGTTCGCGCCCGATGAACCGCTCAGCGTCTACACTGGCGACTTCGCCGTCAGCATGACGATCCGGCCGTTGCATACCGTGCAACCCGGCAAGTACGCGATCCATGGAGACCTGAAATACCAGGCCTGCGACAATGCCGCCTGCTACCCGCCCAAACACCTGCCAGTGGATTTCGAAGTGAAAGTCCTGAAGAACGCCGTAGTCGGTAAGGGAAACCCAGCCCAAAGCCCGCACGCGCATCGGTAACGCTTGGTGGAGCGACGGGCGCGCCCATCGTGCGGCAGACGCAGCAGCCCTCGCGGATGCACCAGATTCCGAAAGCTTCTCACGTTTCGTATCAGGCGCACCGCTGTTCATCGACCTGAAGCGCCAGGCATCGGCCAAGATGCTGGATCCGATCTACTATCGGCATCGTTGGTGAAAAGGCCATTTTTCAACAGTTAGTTGCCAGAAGACTCTGGATAGGGATTGCGGATAACGGCAACGCTCTACTCTCGTCGTCATGTTCCTTCCAGACCTTGCTAGGTCGCGTGTAGGGAACGTCGATTAAAATGTCGAAGGCCTCCCGATGTGTCTTTCGCGCCGCCATCAACGCCTGCGCGTGGGCATCCGCGCTTGCAAGTTCTGGTTGGCGTCACTGACAGCGTTGCTGCTGACGCCGGCTTTGGCCGCGAAGACCGGAAAATTGAGTGGGTCCATCTTCACCGCGGGGCGGGACCAGGTGCAGATCGTCTGTCCCAATGCTCGCATCACCCTGAAGAACCTCACGACCCACAACGAAGTCTCCACCGTTTCCAACGACGTCGGCATGTATGTGTTCGCTGGTGTACAAGTTGGTGATTACGAAGTCACCGTCGCATTGGCTGGCTTTGAAACGATCACCAAGCGCCTGACAGTTCACGAGGGCCCTACGTCCCGGCTCGATTTCCAACTCGACCTCAGAAAGCGGACCGAGACCGTCACCGTGAATGCCGAGCCTAAAGGCGTAGACCTGAATTCGAGTTCTGGCGGCGGCCCGGTGCTCACCGAGGATATTCTCAAATCGGCAGTCCGACTCGGTCAGGACTTTCAGGAAGCCTTGCCCCTGTTGCCCGGCGTGGTCCGCGGGCCCGACGGGCTCATCCGCATCAAAGGAGGTCGCACCAACCAAACGAGCACTCTCGTCAATACCGCGAGCGTGGCCGACCCCTTTACCGGCCAGCCCGCGTTACGGTTGCCCGTTGTGGCGGTTCAGTCCGTGCGGCTGCTTTCCAATCCCTTCTCTTCGGAATATGGCAAGTTTTCCAGTGGGGTGGTCGAGGTCAACACCCGAGGTGGGACTGACGACTGGAAATGGCTTTTCGAGGATCCGATTCCGCGCTTCCGCTGGATCAACTACCGTACGCACGGCGTAGAAAGCGCTTCGCCGCACCTGACCTTTGCCGGCCCGATCAAGCGTGGCAAGTTCTATCTGTTTCAATCGCTGGCCTACGGCTACGACACCGTCCGAACGCCATCTCTTCCCGACCCGAACAACGTGCGCGTATCGGAAAGTGTTACCACTTACACTCAACTCGACTGGAATCTCAAGCCCGACCAGCAATTCAGCGTGTCTCTGACCGCCGATCCGCAGGACACGGACTTCGCGAACATCAATACCTTCAATCCCCAGCCGGTCACGGCCGACTATCACCAGCGCGGCTTCTTCACTTCGGTGACACATCGCTGGATCCTGGCGTCGGGAGGATTCGTACAATCCTTGTTCGCCGCGAAGCGCCTCGATGCCCACGTCTTCCCGGCGCGCGGTGCGGCCGAGGAGATGGTTTTATTTCCCGAGCAGAACTCGGGCTCGTTCTTCGAGCGACAGGACCGCCGCACTAGGCTCTACCAGTGGTCCCAGACCCTGCACTTGTGGCCGCTGCAATCTGCAGGCAGGCACCTGCTGACTTTCGGATACTCCTACGCGCGCTCCACTTACCAGGGCCAGGTTGCCAACCTTCCATTCAAAGTGTTGCGCGAAGATGGCACCGTAAGTAGACAGGTCACCTACGCCCCTCCTCTCAGCTCTCAAGCCAACAAGAACGAGCTCGCTTTTTTTGTGCAGGACAATTGGCAGATCTACCCGCGGTTCACGGTTGACCTGGGGATGCGGTTTGACCATGACAACCTGTCTGCCGAAGCGCTGAATGTCGCTCCCCGCATTGGCTTTGTCTTTGCTCCCACGCGCGACAACCGCACCGCCATCCGGGGTGGGGTCGGGGTCTTTTTCGACAAGATTCCCATCAACGTTTCGGTCTTTCGCGATTTTCCTGCGCAGACCATTGCGCGTTACGCCAGTGATGGCACCACGATCAGCGATGGTCCGGCAACGTTTACTCACGTGGTGGCTACGCCGGATGGCCACTTGCGCGTCCCCTACAGCCTGGGCTGGAGTGTGCAATTCGACCGGGAGCTCCACACCGGTTTGCTGTTTCGCTTCGGATACGAGGGTCGTCAGGTATACCGCGAGTTCTATGTGGATCCGCTCCAACTCGCCAGTGGGAGCGCCCAATTGCGTTTGCTCAACTCCGGGGGACAGACCTATCGCGAATTCCTCTGGATGTTGCGTTGGCGGCCGCGCGAGCGCACCACCCTGTACGCCAGCTATGTCAACTCGCGCGCCCGAGGTGACCTGAATGATTACAACCAGTTCTTCGGCAACATCCCATATCCACTTGTTCGCTCCAACCAGTACGGCATCATGACCTCCGACGCCCCCAACCGGGGCCTGGTTTGGGGAGTCGTGGGGCTGCCTCACAAGCTGGACTTCATTCCTGTGCTGGATGTGCACACGGGATTTCCGTTCTCCAAGCTAGACGAGAACTGGAACTACATTGGAAGGGAGAACGAGGCGGGGCGTTTCCGGACCTTCGTCGGCTTGGATATGAAAATCCAGTATCCGTTCGACTTCAAGTTCCACGGCAGGCACTTTCAATTCCGCGCCGGATTGAGTGTGCTCAATGTGCTGAATTATTCCAACCCTCGCGATGTTCAGCAGTACACTGGCTCTCCGAACTTCGGGAATTTCTACAATTCGATCGGCCGACTCTTTCGTATCGACGGTGATTTCGACTTTTAGAGGAAGTAACTGACGCTGTGAAAGACAATGTGGCCGTAGCGTCACGTGACTGGCAGATCCAGGATCACACTCGATTACACTCATCGAGCCGGTTGTGAGTGAAAACGACTAACAAATAGAACGCTTCTGTGTGTGCCCTGTGTCACCCAATCGTCAGTCGGCCCAATGTCGGCCATCGCCACCGCGGCGACACACGTCCTACTGCACCTTCGTCACCCGCACGCGCACTTTATCCGGTTGAATCCTCACTTCCTTATATTCCGTAGACGCTTCGAGTTTGTAATCGAGACGGACGTCCGTAATCACCTGCGCCGCCATGCCTTCCGGCTTGTGCACGACGCGCTTCAACACGTACATCTCCGGATGCGCCTCCGCATTCTTTGCCTGCACCGGCACCAGCTCCACTGTGTATCCGGCGGTGGGGAACTTGCAGGTCGCGGTCACGTGCAACGTGGGAGGATTCGTTCCCGGCTGAACGTCGTACCACGCCTTCCAGTGTTTGCAAGGAGACGGCGGCCTTGCGCCGCCTTTCTGCGCGCTTGCCGCCGTGCCGAACAGCGTCAACACCAGGGAAATCGACATCAGCGTTCGCATGCTCGACCTCACTTTGCGCCTTGTTTTTTCTCCACCTTAGCCCAGGTATCTTTCAGCGCTACCGTGCGGTTGAAAACCGGCTTGCCCAAAGCCGAATCCGTGTCAACACAGAAATAGCCCAACCGCTCAAACTGGCAACGCGTGCCGGCCGCAAGCTTCGCCAGCGAAGGCTCAACCTTCGCGGCACTCACGACCTCAAGCGAATTCGGGTTCAGATTCGAAATGAAGTCTTTCCCCTCTTCCGCCAGATCCGGATCTTCCTTGGTAAACAGGTTGTCGTAGATTCGGACTTCCGCGTCGACCGCGCGTGCTGCCGACACCCAGTGAATGGTCGACTTCACCTTGCGTCCATCCGGTGTATTGCCTCCACGCGTTGCCGGATCGTACGTGCAGTGCACTTCCACGACCTCACCTGCATCGTTCTTGACAACGCTGGTTGCGGTGACCAGATAGCCATAGCGCAAGCGGACTTCTCGTCCGGGCGAAAGCCGGAAGTACTGCTTCGGCGGATTCTCCCGAAAATCATCCTGCTCGATGTAGAGCACTCTCGAGAACGGGACTTTCCTCGTGCCCGCATTCGCGTCCTCCGGATTGTTCACTGCATCCATGTCCTCGACCTGGTCCTCCGGATAGTTGTCGATAACCACCTTCAGCGGCCGCAGCACGGCCATATACCTCAGTGACCGCTTATTCAGGTCCTCGCGCACGAAGTGTTCCAGCATCGCGAGATCGACGACGCCATTGGTGCGTGAAACCCCGGCAGCGCCCACAAAGTTGCGGATCGCTTCCGGCGTATATCCCCTACGCCGCATGCCGCTCAGCGTGGGCATGCGCGGATCATCCCAGCCCTTCACATGGCCTTCTTCCACCAGCCGGCGCAGCTTGCGCTTGCTCATGATGGTGTAAGTCAGGCTCAGCCGGTCGAATTCGATCTGTTGTGACGGGAAGATGCCAAGCTGCTGGATGAACCAGTTGTAGAGCGGCTGGTGATCGGCAAACTCGAGCGAGCACATCGAGTGCGTGACTTTCTCGAGCGAGTCCGACTGGCCGTGCGCGTAGTCGTACATCGGGTAGATGCACCACTTCGCACCCGTGCGGTGATGCTCGGCATGCAGGATGCGGTACATCACCGGATCGCGCATGTTGAGGTTGGGTGACGACATGTCGATCTTCGCGCGCAGCACACGCGAGCCGTCCGCAAATTCCCCGGCCTTCATGCGCTCGAACAGCGCCATGTTTTCTTCCACGCTGCGATCGCGGTACGGACTGTTTTTCCCCGGCTCGGTTAAAGTTCCGCGATATTTTCGGATCTCATCTGCCGCGAGATCGTCGACGTAAGCTTTGCCGTCTTTGATCAGCTTGATCGCCCATTCGTAGAGCTGATCGAAGTAGTCCGACGCGTAGTACAGCCCGTCCCAGTGAAAACCGAGCCACTTCACGTCTTCCATGATCGAGTCGACGTACTCGGTGTCTTCCTTCTCCGGATTCGTATCGTCGAAACGAAGGTTCGTATGGCCGTGAAACTCGTCCGCCAGACCGAAGTCGAGGCAGATCGCCTTCGCATGCCCGATATGCAAATACCCGTTGGGCTCGGGAGGGAAGCGGGTCTGCACGTGGCCCTGGAACTTATTCGTTTTAAGGTCCTCAAGGATGATTTCGCGGATGAAGTTGGAAGGCCGCGGTTCCGCCGTCGCGGGTGCCGCGCCCTCAGGCGAGGAGTCAGTCGGAGTCATGAGCTTTGTATTTTATAACGTGGGGAGCGGACACTCCCGTTCGCAAGCGGAGCAACGCTCCCCAAGATCTGGCGGCACGGCCGCGGCCTTTCGGTCAATGGTGCACGAACGTAAAAAATGAACTCTAGAACACGTGCAGCGATGCCGAACCGGGCGCGAAACTTTGCTTACGAGTAAAGCTGCGCACTGACTGCCAAGTCTGAATAATGGCCGCAACACAAAGCCCCAGCCAGGTGCACACCAGGCTCACCAGTATCGACACATTCACGATGGCGGCGATCTTCACGGACTGCTCGCCCCCTTGCGCAGCAAGCACGAACGGATGCCACCCTCCACCCGCGGCCTGTCCAGCTGCATTGATCATGTAATTCACGACCACCAGGCTAAGCACCGTTTGCAGTAACTTGCTCCACACCGGAAAGCGCACCCATTGCGGCCGCACAAGAATCACGATCAGTCGCAGAATGGAAGCCACTGTCAGCAGCAAAACCGGCGCGTAAAAGGTATGCCACATCGGTGCCGCATTCAGAAAAGTCGCTGCGGGGCCGAGAATCAAAAAAGGCTTGTAGGGCACCAGCAACAGCCAGACCAGCGCAATCAGGTTGAAGATCAACTCGCAGGTAGTTGTGCCGCCCGACGCCTTGCGCTCCTGCGTCTGCAGCGGCGGCAACGAACGGGGATCCCACTTGTCCACCAGCCCTAACTTCGTCTGCGTGCGCTCAATCACCACGAACACCAGCGTGATGATGCCGGCGGCAATGAAGCTTCCGGTCCACATCGCGCCGATCGTGCTCCCGATGGCCGCGCCCAGGCTCCCTGTCTTGACCAATTGGACCGGGCCCACGATGAAGACGAAGATCGGCAACGTCATCCAGAGCAACGTCATTTTCAAAATGAAGCGGTACGCGGGGAACATCATCGGCCCCATCAGATAGTCTTGCGGCCGCAAGCGGCCCGCCACCACGACTGGCCTCCCGCACTCTTTTAGGAGCTCCGACACCTCACCCTCATCGAGCGGGCGGCCCAGAACGGCTTCTTTTGCTTCTACCTGGGAATGCAAATCTTCGGCGAGCTCCAGGGCGAGATCGTGCTGGGACTTGGGCAGCCAAAATCGCACGGCCTGCAAGTAGCGGTCGATGAGTTCCATGGGATTGCGGTTGGATGACTTGGTCATGAGCTATACCTCTTGAAGAATTTTTTCGAGCGATGCGTTTATGCGCTGCCATTCCTCGAGCAACTGGGTGAGCATGAGCTCGCCGACCGGAGACAGCCGGTAAAACCGTTTGTTGCGCTTGTCTTCTTCGCGCCACTCGCTCACCAGCAAGCCCTGCGACTCCAGTCGACGCAGTAAGGGGTAGAGCGTGCTTTCGTCAATCTCAAGACCGTCGTCAGCGAGCGCCTTGCGCAGGGTGTACCCGTACTGCTCTTTTCGAAGCTGACCGAGGACCGCCACGATGAGACAGCCACGCCGAAGCTCTAGCTTTAAGTTCTCGAAGAGCTCAGCCCCGACCTGCCTACCGTTCGTCATATAGTGTACGACGCATACTATATTACACACAGTATATGATTTCAAACACTTTTCAGCTGCCTCCCTCAGGCTTCGACTACTTAACTACACTCCGGCCGGAATGACATGCGCGGGATTTTGGATAAGTTTTCCAGAATCAGCTAATCGCCGCCGGTAACGGACGTGACGCAGGCGGGTGGCTTCAACCAACGGACTCCACACTGCGTGCACGAGGTTGTGTTTGATCAGCATATGCCAGAAGCGGTTGGAGCGCTTGTACAGGTACGACATAGCCAGGTACAGCGGCACGGCCCGCCAGTCCTCCGGGCGTCTGCGCCAAATGGAGCTGTGCGAGAAAAGTCTTTGGTAGATCCATCCATAGCCGTGCTCGAGTTCCTCCGGCGTCATATGTCTCGGCTGGAAAACGGCGTGCGACGTGTCGTATCGCGACCAGTCGCGATGCAGGATCCGGCCCTCCGCCTCCATCCGATGGAACAGCGGGGTTGCTGGATATGGCGTCAGGATGTGGAACGTCGCGCACTCCAGCCGATTTGTCTCGACCCAATCCGCGGTGCGTTCGAACACATCCTTCCGGTCGTGATCGAATCCCAGCACGAACGATCCGTTCACCTGAATTCCCACGTCGTGGAGCATTCGAACGCGGCGCGCGTAGTCCGCCGTCCTCGGTGTTTTCTTGTGAGCATCCGCTAGATTGTCATCCGTCAGCGACTCGAGCCCGACGAACACCCCAGTACAGCCGGCAAGTGCCATGTTGCGAACGAGCGCGGGATCGTCCGTAACATCAATCGTCACCGCCGCGCTCCATATCTTTTTGAGCGGGCGGAGGGCGCTACACAGTGCGTGCAGGTAGTCGCGCCCGGAACCGAGATTGTTGTCAATGAACACAGCGTACGGCTGGCCATCCGCGGCAAACTCTTCGGCCACCTGCTCCGGACGGCGCATGCGGTAAGGCATGCGCAGGCCATCGGTCGCCAGGTAGCAGAAGCCGCAGCGATTGTGGCATCCGCGCGTCGCAATCAGGCTGGTCGTGGTAAGAAAACTCCGACGCGGCAGGATGGAACGCCGGGGCGCAGGATCATCGCTGTAATCGTTCTCGTAAGTAGCCACGTAGCGCGATTGCAGCCGGCCAGCCTCGATGTCGCGCAGAATTCGCGGCCAGAGCTGGACTCCATCTCCCAGGGCAAGTGCATCCGCATGGGGGGCGCACTCATCGGGACAGGAAAGCACGTGCAGCCCACCCAGAATTATTTTCGCGCCCCGGGTTCGGTACCAGGCGGCGAGCTCATAGGCGCGTTGCGCGAAGGTCAGATGAACAGTAATCGCCACAACTTCGGGCATGGGCCGGCAAGGCGGAGCGCCGGCAAGGAGATTCTCGTCCCAGTATTGAAGCCGCCAGTGTGATGGGGTTATCGCGGCAAAGCTGGTGAGGGCCAGGGATGGCGTAAGCACGTGCTTTCCGAAACTGGCGTTGGCATCCTTGGCGTAAAACGGATTGATCAACAGGCAGTAGCGCCGCTCAACAGGCACACCCAGGGTGCGTGGGTCGAGTGCGGGTGCCCTTAGCATTTCCTCGGGAATCCAGCGGCGGCGGAGAGGGCGAGTGAAAGGAGCGGATTGCATGGCACTTTGTATCACAAAGTACTCTGCATTTACAAACGACGCCCAGAGTCCGTCAACCTGAAGTCACGGTTCGCAGAAAGTTGCGCGTGACCGGCTGCCAATATGGTGATGACGCGGACGACGCCGAATCAGGCGGCTTTTGCCATGAAGTCGAGGGCGCGGCCGATGTAGGGCTTCAGGTCTCGACGATGGACCACCGCGTCGAGCATGCCATGCTCCAGCAGGAATTCGCTCCGTTGGAAACCCTGAGGAAGTTTTTGGCGGATGGTCTGCTCGATGACACGGGGTCCGGCGAATCCAATAAGGGCACCGGGTTCGGCGATGTTCAAGTCTCCTAACATCGCGAACGATGCCGTCACACCGCCAGTGGTGGGGTCGGTCAGAACGGAGATGTAAGGCACCTTGAGCTCGTCGAGGTGAGCCAGCGCGGCGGATATTTTGGCGAGCTGCATGAGGCTGATGACACCCTCCATCATTCGTGCGCCGCCGGACGCGGAGACGATCACCAGTGGGTGCTTGGTGTCGGCGGCCTTCTCGATCGCGCGGGTGATGACCTCACCGACAACCGCACCCATCGAGCCCCCGATAAACGCGTACTCCATCGCGCTGATCACGACTGGGCGGCCGTTCAACTTGCCTTGCGCATTGATTACCGCATCGGTGAGCCCCGTATCGTTGCGCGCCTGCTTCAGCCGCGAGGAATAGGCCTTCAGATCGACGAATTTAAGGGGATCAGTAGAAACCAAGTTGCCATCGAACGTCTCGTATTTGCCCTCGTCGAATAGCAAGCCAAGGCGCGAGCGCGCATCGATCCGAAAGTGCTTGTCGCACTTGGGACACACGTTCAGGTTGTCCTCGAGATCCTTCTTCCAGATGATCTGCCGGCAGTTGTCACACTTCACCCACAAGCCCTCGGTGCGCATTTTGCGTTCACCCGAAGCGTCCAGCTCACCGGATTGGCGTTTGAACCATGCCATGGTTGGCTAATAGCGATTGGTCGTTGGCTTGTGGCTAATTTCTAGTCGTGAGCTTTCAGCACGGCATCCTGGCCTACGGTTGTGCAAGTTCTTGCCGGCCTGCCGTCGACTCTTAATCCTGCTTCGCATGGTACTGCTCGTCGCTGGTTGCTGCATAAACAAAACCCACTCTCGGTCGTTGCACAGCTAGGAGCCAACAGCCAGTAGCAGAAGTCAATACTCGATCCCTTTTTGCGCCTGAACTCCTTTTTCGTAGGCATGCTTGAGCTGGCGCATTTCGGTAACGGTGTCGGCCAGCTCGACAATTGTCGAATGGGCGTTCCGGCCCGTCAAGATAACATGCACCCCCTCCGGTTTGTTTCGCAGGCTCTCGACCACCTTCGCAGGATCGAGCATGCCATAGCTGATGGCGTAGTTAATCTCGTCAAGAACGACCAAGTCCCAGGTACCCGACTGAATGGCTTTGTTGGCTTCTGCCCAGGCCTCTTCCACCATACGAACATCTTCCGGATCGGGCTTCTCGGCCCCAACCTTCACAAAGCCACGCCCCATTTGCTTCATGACAAACTTGTCGCCGAATGCCTGCACGGCATCGAGCTCGCCGTAATGCCAAGACCCCTTAAGGAACTGCAGCATCAGCACCCGCATTCCCTGGCCGACGGCGCGCAGCGCGGTACCCATAGCCGCTGTGGTTTTGCCCTTTCCCGGTCCAGTATTCACAATGACGAGTCCACGGCGGATGTCTGGCATATGCGACAAACTAATTATTGTACTCCGGGATGTTGCCCCTGGTTGTCAGAGCTCATGGCGTACGGCTGCTCCCCCTTTCTAAGGTGCGCATTCTGCAATCGTCAAATCCGCGACGTCCGGCTAGCAAGGACCCTCGACGGCTATCCCGTTTGAACCAGGTGATCGTTCTCACGATGTTGTGCACCGTGACCCATCTCCCTTACATCTGTATATCCGGAACTGGTACGCTGGCCCGTACGTATGCATCCGAAGAACGGGTCCCACTCTGGGTGTCATCCGGAGGTCTCTCCGCATGAAGCAAAACAGCATCGCACTGTTTGTTGTGACGTTGGTTTTGACGACGACGTTGCAGGCGAGAACGACGCGGCCGCAAGCCAACGCAACCGGTCCGCGCGACGAGCAAGCGGTCCGTGAGATTGTGGACCTGGAGCGTCAGGCGAAAGAGGCGGCGTTGCATCGCGACGCGGCGTTCTCGGAACGGACGCTTGCCGATGACTATGTCGCCATCAGTCCCTTGGGCCAGGTCATCGGAAAGGCCGAGACGGTTGCTGCCCGGAAAACCGCCCAGTTGCGGTACGACTCGATCGAGGTCACGGATATGGTGGTCCGGTTGTATGGAGCCACCGCGGTCGTCACCGCGCGCGCCGACGTGCGTGGCAAAGAGTTAGGCGAAGAGTTCAGCGGACCATACCGCTTCACACGGGTCTGGGTACGGCGAAACGGCCACTGGCAGACAGTGAGCTATCAGGCAACCGTGACCCGATAAAGATTTCAACGCGTCGGGAGCAGTCACTATGGCATTTGCAGCAGGGGCCGATACTCCGATTTGCGATCAGTGGCATTGTCCTGATCACTAAGCAGTCCGGCGGCGATTCTTAAAGCTTCCACTTCCTTGCGTACGCGCGCGATTTCCTCTTCCTTAGCGCGCAGAACTTCCTCGATCGTTTTCATGATGAATCCTTGCGGCGGGGCTGGAATTTGCGGGCAACTTCTCCGCCACGAGCCTAGAAATCTACGCCAGAGGTGGCACCAGTGGTACGTCTCAGAAGTACACGTTGGCCTTAGTGGCCGGTGTGATAGGGGTGGCGATGCAGGATCGTAAGAGCACGGTAAACCTGCTCCAGCAACACGATACGGGCCAGCTCGTGGGCGAGGGTCATCTTCCCAAATGATAGGCATACGGCCGCCGACTTCCGCGCCGCATCGGAGAATCCGTCCGCCGGGCCGATGGCCAATACCAGGGGTTGCGGGTTGCGATCCTGATGGTTTTGCAGGAACTGGGCAAAATCTTCGGACGAAAGCTGCTTCCCGCCAGATTCCATTAGCACAATCGTGTGCGCGGGCCGGGTAGCGGACTTTTCCCGTAACTTAAGAAGTGCGGCTTCGTCAGCAAGCGAACCGCCTTCCGCGTCGGCATACCGTTGAATGCGCTTGAGATATTCATCGGTAAGCGACTGGATGGCTTGGTTCTTGGTCTTGCCGATCCAGGCGATTCGCAATTTCACGGAAGCGATTTAACCACAAGCAAGCCGGAATCTTGGCCGCAGGACTACGCCCTCTTTCGCCTGGCGGTCGATGCATCGGTGCGTTTTTTCACCGCGCGTCTGGCTGGAGTCTTTAGATCAGAGGGTTCCAGGCGCTTGGCCGATTTCCACAGACGCTCGAGTTCGTAGTATCGCCGAGCCTTCTCGGCGAAAACGTGGACCACTAAGTCCACATAGTCGAGCAGAACCCACTCCGCCTGACGATAGCCCTCTATGTGGGCCGGATAGAGTCCTGCGTTCTTCAGACGCAATTCCACCTCGTCGGCAATCGCCTGGATCTGCCGCGGATTCGTGCCGCTGCACACGACAAAGTAGTCCGTAAACGCACCGGAGTCCTTTTCCAGTTCTAGAATCGTGATTTCTTCGGCCTTCTTTTCCTGGCAGGCGGTAATGGCTTCGGAGACTTGGCGGCGGGTTTCGTTGGTCTTCATGAAAGCGTTGGTCGATCTCTGGTCCTTAGGATTTGATTGTAAATGACAATGGTCTCCACAGTTCGAGGGTAACTGCGGGCTTACGGCTTAGATTGCCCTTTTGTACAACTCGCACTTTTTGATGTAGTCCGCCACGGCCGGGTCAACGAATCTGCCAAGAGGCTTGCCGGCAGTGACCGCTTCACGGATCGCAGTCGCTGAGATCGCATGATGAACGCCGTCGAGCAGATGGACCGTGGCGCCATTCAGAACAAGATCCCCCCGCGCTGGCTGCTTTTCGAACGGTTTGGTGATATGAGCTGCGGGTCGCAGTTTTTCCGGAAGCGAGTTCGCGACATCGGCCAGCGAGTATCCCGGGCGTGACGCCACGATGAATTCACAAAGCCCAAATAGCTCTTCGGCATCGTGCCACTTCGCTATGTCGCGAAACGCGTCAATGCCGATCAGGAAGAATACCTCATCGATCTTCTTGAGCGACTGCTTGAGCCGCCGTAGCGTGTCGACCGTGTAGTTGGCGTCAGGGCACTTCGCCGGTGCACTCTTCGAACTGATCGCAACTGCCTTCGACGACACCGGCACATCTTCATTCGGCGCCTCCAGCAGCGACGGTACCAGCGCTTTGTCCGGAGCTGTTGCGAGCGCGACCATCGCGTAGCGGTGCGGGAAGGGGGAGTGCGGCTGCTTCTGCTTGTGCGGCGGGACATTCGCGGGTACGAAGAGCACCCGCGTGAGGCCGAACTTCTCGCGCGCGGCCTGCGCGAGCGCGATGTGGCCCCGATGAATGGGATCGAACGTGCCGCCGAAGACTCCGAGCTTCATGCCTATCCTTCCGAAGTTCGCCCGTTAGTCTCACGATTTCGGTGGCCTGTTGCAAGTCTTTGTTCCTTTCGTTGCAGAACGCCACGAAGGGAGCGTATGCTGGCGCAACTCGAAAGACGCTACACCACGTTGCATGCCGCTACTCGTTTGCACGAATCTGGCCCGCGAGCCCCATGTCCCTTAGGACACGGGCCGGTCGGGCTCTTCTTGTTGCACTGCTGTAACTCGCCGCTTTCTTCTTGCGGCTCTAAGATTTACTTGTATGCGACAGAGCCTCCCCCTTCTTCGCACCGGTGTCGTTCCGCCTGCGCGGGATCCTATCCTGCGCTACGGCGTCGCGGTGCTCAGTACCACGCTGGCGCTGATTCCCGCATTACTCTTTTCCGACATTGCTGAGAGCCGCCTGGCGGTTTTTGCCGTCGCCGTGATGGTCAGCGCCTGGTACGGCGGCTGGAAGCCCGGACTCGTCGCGACTTCCTTCGCACTGACGGTGAGCGCCTATTACTCGCTCGCCGGTCCCCACAGTCCCACGGAATACCGGCAGGCCGTCACCAGGCTCGCCCTCTTCGTCACGGTCGCCGTCCTGATCTGCTGGTTTAATGCTGCACTTCGGGCAGCGCAGGAAGGATTGCGAAGATCCGAGAGCAATTTTCGTTCGTTAGTCACGAATGCGCCATACGGAATCTGCCGTTGCGACTCGCTCGGTCACCTGGTGGATGTCAACCCCGCGCTGGTCGCCTCGCTCGGATATGCATCCCCCAGCGAGCTTGTAGGACGCGATCTCAGCACCCTCTACGCCGACGGTCAGCAATGGTTCACGCTCGCCGACTACCTGCGCAATCGCAAAGAATTTCACGGACTCGACTGCGAGTGGGTGCGTAAGGATGGATCAACCACCGCTGTCCGTTTGTCCGGGCGCGCCATCAGCGATGAAAAGAAGAACGTCAGTTTCGAAATCTTCACCGAAGACGTGACCGAACGTCGCGCACTGGAACAGCAATTGCGGCAATCGCAGAAGATGGAGGCCATCGGACGTCTGGCCGGCGGCATCGCGCACGACTTCAACAACCTCCTGATGGTCATCTCCGGCTACTCGGAGTTTTTACTCGACCGGTTGGGACCGGATCCGGCCCTGCGCGGCCCGGCGAAGGAAATCGCTTCGGCGGCCGAACGTGCAACGTCGCTTACTCGGCAACTGCTTGCGTTCAGCCGTAAGCAGATGCTGGCTCCTAAGGTGCTCGACCTCAATGCGGTAGTTACCGAAAATTTGAAAATGCTCACCAGGCTCATCGGCGAAGACATCGATCTCGTCATGATTCCCGGGCCCGATCTGGGCGCGGTGAAGGCCGATCCGGGACAGATCGAGCAAGTCATCCTGAACCTGGCCGTGAACGCGCGCGATGCAATGCCCCAAGGCGGCAGGCTCACCATCGAAACTGCGAACGTCACGCTCGACGAAGCCTATGCCCGCCTTCATGCACCGGTACAACCTGGCGACTACACCATGCTCGCCATCACCGACACTGGTGTAGGCATGGACAGTGACACCCAGTCCCACATCTTTGAACCGTTTTTTACGACGAAGGGGCCTAAAGGGACGGGACTCGGCCTCTCCACGGTATACGGAATCGTGAAGCAGAGCGGCGGCTACATCTGGGTATATAGCGAGCCGGGCAAGGGAACGTCCTTCAAGGTCTACATGCCGCACGCCACAGCAGAGGAAGTCCAGGCAGTGGAGCAGCCTGCTGCGACGGCCGCCGCACCCGCGGACGCTGCCCACGAAACGATTTTGGTGGTCGAAGACGAAGTCAATCTTCGCCGCCTGACCCGCCAATTCCTGGAGAACCAGGGCTACACCGTTCTCGAGGCCGCCGACGGGGCGGCTGCCGTGCAGATCTGTGTCGCCCACCAGGGAATCATTCACCTGCTGCTGACCGACGTCATCATGCCGGGGATGAACGGACGGGAACTTGCACAACGCGTCTCTGAAATACGTCCGAACATGAGAGTGCTGTACATGTCGGGGTACACGGAAAACGCAATCGGCCATAACGGCACGCTGGATGCGGGCATCACGCTGCTTCAGAAGCCCTTTACCCTGCACGCACTGAAGGCGAAGGTGCGTGAGGTGCTGGATCAAACCACGCTCCCCCAGGAGGTTGCTATGTCTGCTCGAGCCGTAATCAACGCCGAGGCCCGCGTGCCCCGGGATAAGGTTCCTCGCTTCCGCGCGCAGCGTTTCAATCTGCATCTGCCGCTGCGTTACCGGCAAGTGGGCGAACAAGGATGGCGGCAAGGAACGACGTCGAACATCAGTCGCTCCGGGCTTCTCTTCAATGCGGAGGAAGTCCTGCAGCCCAACGTTCAACTGGAAATCAACCTGGTATTGCCGGCGGAAATTGCCGGACTCAGTCCGACCGAGGTGGTCTGCCGCGGAGAAGTCGTTCGCTCCGTAGAAACCGAGGGCACCACGACGAGTCCATCGTTGGCCGCCAAAATCCTGCAGTATCACTTCCAGCACGGCTCGCGCGTGTCGGAAGCCTAAAGCACGAGACGGCCGGTGCAATGCCGGTCGGGCCGGGCGCTAAGCACGGCGAAGTTCTCCCAGGTTCTGCGGTGAGTCAGCCACGCTCGCCGCTCCGAGGTTCGCGAGTATCTCTCTATGTCGAATGACTGCGGAAGCTTCACGCCTGGGTTGAGCTATGGCACGCTTGCTAAGGGCCCACTGAGTGCGGTCTGCGAATAGGGTTGCCTGAAATGGGTTTCGTATCAGGGCCGCGCCGTCGAGGCGTGCCATGAGGCGCATCAAGATGACCAGTTTTTAGCCACTGTCTCGTTGGACACAGCTCAAGCGCTTTCTTTTGAGCTCGCGGAAGCCCCCTGCTCCTCTTCCCTGAGCCCCTCGACCTTCTCGGCCATCGCAAACTTCAATTTCTCAATACCTTCCCCAATAACTGCCGAGATCGGATAAAGCGCCAGCTTCTTCCTCTTGCAATACTGCTTCAGCTTGGTGAGCTTGTCCTTGTTGGCAGCGTCAATCTTGGACGCGACCATCAGCATCGGTTTTTCGGCAAGGTGCGCCCCGAAGCTGTCGAGTTCCCCAAGGATGACTTCCACGTCCTTGACAACATCAGGACGGCCGCTAGCGTCGGATACGTCAACCAGGTGGACCAGCAAGCGCGTGCGCTCGATGTGCCGCAGAAACTGCATACCCAGGCCGGCGCCTTCGTGCGCACCCTCGATTAGCCCCGGAATGTCGGCAACCACAAAACTGATTTCGTCTTTCTTGTCGCCCACGGCCACAACCCCGAGATTTGGTTGCAGAGTGGTGAACGGGTAGTCAGCAATTTTCGGGCGAGCGGCCGAGATCCGCGAGATCAAAGTCGACTTGCCTACATTCGGGTAACCCACCAGCCCAACGTCCGCCAGGAGTTTGAGTTCAAGACGGAACACACGTTCTTCGCCCGGACGGCCTTCTTCGTGCTCCCGGGGCGCCTGGTGGGTTGAGGTAGCGAAGCGGGCATTGCCGCGACCGCCACGGCCCCCATGGGCAACGACAATGCGCTCATCCGGGCGGGAGAAGTCCCATACTTTCTGCCCGGTTTCCTCGTCATAGAGGATCGTGCCGACGGGAACCTTCAACACGACATCGACACCCTCGCGGCCCGTCTTATTCGAGCCCTCGCCGTGACGGCCGCGCTCAGCTTTGTATTCGGGATTGAAACGGAAGTGCACCAGCGTGTTGTGGCGCTCGCTCGACTCCATAATCACGTCGCCACCCTTGCCGCCATCGCCGCCCGAGGGTCCCCCACGAGGAACGAATTTCTCCCGCCGGAAGGCGAGACAGCCGTTACCGCCGTCGCCCGCTTTCACTCGGATTGTGGCTTCGTCGATGAACACGGAAATTGTCAGTCGCTAGTCGTTCGCAAAGCCAACTCCACTAGCCGATCTCTGCGGACATTCACTAGCGACTGGAGACGGAACGACTAGCGATTAGCCCACTGCCTCTCAAAAGACAATAGCCCCTCAACCAGCAAGGGGCTATCGTCCCGACGGGCGAGGACGCCCGCCGCTCCACGAATTAATTCTTCGCCACTTCCACCGGTTCGACCATGACGAACTTGCCCAACTGGCCGCGGTCCTTGAACTTGATACGGCCGGTGATTTTCGCAAAAAGCGTGTCGTCTTTGCCGCGGCCCACGTTCAGACCGGGTTTCACGCGCGTACCGCGCTGGCGCACGATGATGGTGCCCCCGGGGACGACTTGTCCGCCAAACGCTTTGAATCCAAGCCGCTGCGCATTTGAGTCGCGGCCGTTACGGGATGTGCCTTGTCCTTTTTTGTGTGCCATAAAATCAGTTGGTCCTTCGTCGTTGGTCGTTGCCTGCAATCCCTGGCTCTCGTACAACCGAGACGGGACGACTACTTCTTCTTCGTTGTCGACTTCTTCGCAGCAGTCTTCTTGGCCGCCTTCTTTTTGGCAGCTTTCGGCGCCGCGCTTTTAGTTTCCGATTCGGCTGCGGCCTTCTTCACCTTCGGTTGCTTCTTCGGAAGCTCGGGAGCTTTGAACGACTGCCCGTCGTACGCGATCTCCGTGATGCGGACCGCACTGAATGACTGGCGATGTCCGCGCAGCTTCTTGTACTGCTTCTTGCGTTTGTAGTGGAAGACAAGAATCTTGGCGCCGCGGCCTTCTTCCACGACTTCGCCGACTACCCGCGCTTCTGCAGCAGGCCGGACGACTTCGCCTTCGGACGCCGACACGGCAAGCACGTCGTTAAACTCGACCTGGCCGTCGGTCCCGGTGCCGACCTTCTCCACTCGGATCACATCCCCGGGCGCCACCCGGTATTGCTTACCGCCGGCGCGGATCACCGCGTACATACTCTCGCCTCCGAAAGAATTCTTGTCCCCGGCGCACACGGGCGCTTTGGCGGGGAGCCTTAATTTCTCTGTGCTTGCTGTGTTTTGCCGCTTGGCGATTTCTTCAGCCACGGCGGGCGGCCCAGAACGGGTCCGCAGATACAGGCAAACCCGATTATTTTAGCGTGCCCCCCGGAAATTGGTCAAACCAAAAGGGATTTATGCGACAATGCCGCGCGGTTTCGACGGAGGATGCATGAGTCACAAATATGCTGGCCCGGTCCTGGCGGTGATGCTGTTGTTTTCGACCCTCGGCTATACGCAGGCCAAGAAGGGAGCCAGCGGCGCTCCTGATAAGGCGCACCTTCAAAAGATCTGGGACGCCTGGAGTACGCTCGACCCAGCCAACGCGGCTCCGTTCTATGCGCAGGGTCCGCACGTTTTTTTCGATATTGCTCCGCTCAAGTATGCCGGTTGGGACGAGTATCAAAAGGGTGTGGTGGCGGTGCTGGCCGATTTTAAGACAGCAAAGCTAACCATGAATGACGACGCGGAGATCCATCCCGCAGGTTCCATCGTCTGGGCGACCGCGACCGTTAAGGAAGATGCCACCATGAAGTCGGGCAAGCGCGAGATGGGAAATTTTCGCTGGACCGTGGTATTCGAAAAGCAGGGTGGGAAGTGGCTGATCGTGCACGAGCACATTTCAGCGCCGATGCAATAACTGGAAACGATACGAGCGGGAGTCGGCTTCTTTCAAGGCAGACGTCGGTGGTCAAGCTAGGTACGCCTTATAGAAGAAATACCCCGTCATCCCCGTCCCCACCAGGATGACAAAGATCCGGATCCACGACTGCGGCAACTTCTGGGAGAAGTGCGCCGCGGAGTAGCCCCCTAAAATTGCACCCACCGTCATCACGGTGCCCTGCGGCCACGCAATCGCGCGCGCCGCGATGAACGTCACGACCGCCACTCCATTAATGACGGCACCCAGCACGACTTTCAGCGCGTTCATCGCATGGATGTCGGTCATCCCAAGCGCCGCCAGCATCGCGAGATTGATGATGCCGACCCCGCCTCCGAAGTAGCCTCCATAGATCGCGACTACGAACTCGAAGACACAAGCCCAAAACAAGGCCGTGCTCGAAGCATCGCGCGCGAGACTTGACGGGCGTCCGGCCGACAGTCTTTTCCCGAACGCAAAAAGCATGGTGGCCCCCAGCATCAACCAGGGGAGAACTCGCATAAAGGTATGTGCCGGAGTTCTCAAGAGAAGAATGGCACCGGCGACTCCTCCGACCACGCTGATCAGTAGAAGAGGAACGAGCACGCGGCGGCTGATGTCGAGCCGGTTTCGGTAGGCGCCCCCACTGGCCGTCGTGCCCACCCAGAGAGCAAAGCAATTCGTCGCATTCGCTGGGATCGGCGGCACACCCGAAAACAGTAGCGCCGGGAATGCTACAAAACTTCCCCCTCCGGCAACCGCATTCAGCGCGCCGCCTAACACCCCGGCGACAAACAACACGATGGCAGAGTGCAGGGACAAGAAAGTAGATGTATCAGAAAGGACACGCCGCTGTCTGGTAAACGACGTTCCCGGTCTTCCCAGGCAAGAAAAATCCCAACCCCAGGTGCAGACCCGGGAGTTCCGTCATGCGTCCGTCAGTCGTATAACTGTTTTGTCTCCTGAGTTCTCTCAATCACCACGCTGAGGGATGACGCCCCACTCGCCGGGACTTTGCTGGCACCGCGTTCTGCTAGAATCCTCGAGATTTTTGTTCCTTCGGAGCCCTGCCATGCGTCGATGGTTCGCCGCTGTTGTGGTGTTGGCTGCAGTTGCGATCGCGCTATCGTTTTCATCATCTGTCTCACGCGCCACCGCCAAAGAAGGCGCGCTGAAGGGCGGCTACCGGCGCCCCGCCAAGAACGGCTGGACGTTCGTCCATCTCGAAGGCACGCCGCACCAGATCGGCTTCCAGAACGGGTACCTGCTCGCTCCCGAAATCGATGACTTCCTGAAAGTCACCATCCTCGAGCAGACTCACGACAACAAAAAGGACTGGGCCTTCTTTCGCGACGCTGCACAGAACATGATGTGGCCGCACATCGAGGCCGAGTACCGTGAAGAGCTGCAGGGCATCGCCGACGGCGCCACCGCTCATGGCGTGAAACTCGACGTTTGGGACGTCGTCGCCATGAACGCTTCGGAAGAGTGGGGCTACTACGTCAAGGAATACGACCGGCTGCACGGGATCAAGACCGCATCCATCGGCGTCCCCGAGCATTGCAGCGCGTTTGTCGCCACCGGCAGCTACACCAAAGACGGCAAAATCGTCATCGCCCACAACAATTGGACAAGCTACCTCGACGGCGAGCGCTGGACGATCATCTTCGACATCGTTCCCGCAAGCGGCAAGCGCATGCTTATGGATGGCTTGCCCGGCGTCATCCACAGCGCCGACGATTTCGTGACCAACTCAGCCGGCATCGTGATTACAGAGACCACCATCGGCCATTTCTTCGGATTCGATCCGGAAGGCATCCCCGAATTCGTGCGCGCCCGCAAAGCGGCCCAGTACTCTTCATCCATTGACGATTTCACGCGCATCATGAAGGAAGGTAACAACGGCGGTTACGCCAACACCTGGCTGCTCGCCGATACTCACAAGAACGAAATCGGCCGCCTGGAACTGGGTTTGAAGAACGTGACGCTCGAGCGCAAGAGCGACGGCTACTTTGTGGGCTCGAACTTTCCGATCAACGAAAAACTGATTCAGGAAGAGACCGACTACGACACGAAAGACATGAGCCAGAGCGCGGCCGCCCGCCACGTGCGCTGGGAGCAACTCATGGCCGAGAACAAGGGCAAGATCGACCTGGCCGCCGCCCAGCGCTTCATGGCTGACCACTACGACACGTTCACCCACAAAGAGGATGCCGACGAGCGTACTCTCGATGGCCACATCGATCTTTCCCCACGAGGATCGCAGCCCTGGCAACCGCCCTACGGAATCGCCGGCGCTGTACAAAACAAGGCAGCAGACGCAACCCTGACCACCAACATGACGTTCATGGCGGCAGCCGGCCACGCCTGCGGCGTGGACTTCAAAGCAGCCGAGCACCTGAAGGCGCATCCGGAGTTCGCATGGCAGAAGGAACTTCAGCGCGACATGAAGGCGTATCCGTGGACAAGCTTTAACGTGGCCAAATGAAATAGCAGAAGATCTTAAGCAGGCTTCGATAAGCGCGATCCCATCCACTCTCGCCAAATCGTCCTGTCAGCACGGCTTTCGCTTGTCGACCCACCTGCCGTTTGCCTCAGGCTGGCTCTGGCCGAAGTGAAGGCCGCAATCGCGCACAGCAGGTAACGGATCGCGCACGGGCGAAAATACTAGCACGCGGAAAGTCCCGCCTCCGCTGTTACCAAGATTCATTCGTATACTGCCAACGCGCGCACCGGGAATGACGTGCCGCCTTCAATCGCGGGCGGTGTCGCAAAGAAACGAAACTGCCCCTGCAACTGGCCGAGCCCGCGCAAGTGCTCCACCATTGGAATACCTGCTGCCAGCAAGATCGTATGCGCTGGCCTCGCCGGGTCTTGCATGTTGTCTATGTTCGCGCAGTCGATGCCGACCAGCGCGGCCCCGGCATGCACCAGGTGCTCGCACGCCGCCACAGTTAGAAACGGGCCGGACCGGAAGTAGTCTGCGCCGCCCCACCGGCGTGACCAGTTCGTGTGGATCAATACGGCCTTGCCGCGCACAGCGACTCCTGAAATGACGGCAGATTCGATAGGACCATCCTCAGGTGCGGGAATCACGATGCCAGGCAGATTCGCCAGCTTTTCCAAAGGTACTGCCGCCAGATCCGCGCCACCCGGATGACGATGAAACGGAGCGTCAACGTAAGTCCCCGTATTGCCGCCCAGTTCATACGAGGCAATCTGGAATGTCGTTCCGGGAGCGTAGTGCGCATGCTTGCCGGCGTCACTGTGCGCGAGAAAAACGTGAAATTTCGGGACGGGCAAGCCCGGGTAGGTGGGCATGCCGGGGCCGAGCTTGTGGCTGAGGTCGATGATCATCTGCTCCTCGCTTGCAGTGTTCAGTTGCGGATAGCAACCTCCATTTTGCCGAATTCTTTCTAACATCACAGTTTCGCAGAACCCTTCATTTCGCGCTGAAACACCGCAAGGAAGCGGGTTCCATGCAAGTCCGCCAACCCGTGCATGCTAGAATGATGGTACTTCCTATGCTGCAAGACCTCCAGAACCTGATGGAACTGCAGGTTGCCGACAAGGAAATCCTGCGCTTAAAAGAGGAAGTCGCCGCGCTCCCCAAACGCGTCGCCGTCATCGAACAAAAGCTGGCCGCCACCAAGGCCAATCTAGAAAAAGCCAAGGCTACCGCCAAAGCCGACGAGGCCGCGAAGAAGAAATACGAAGCCGCCATCGTTGACGTGCAGGGCAAGATTTCCAAGTACCGCGACCAGTCCCTGGCCGTAAAAACCAACGACCAGTACAAGGCGTTGATGCAGGAGATCCAGTTCGCCGAGCAAGAGATCCGCAGCAATGAAGACAAGATTCTCGACCTCATGGTCAATGCTGAGGCGCGCGAACGCGACGTGAGAGCGGCCGAAGTCGAGCTGAAGGCAGAAACCGCCGAAATCGAAAAAGAAAAAGAGGCGGCCCGCCAACGCACTGCCGAAGACGAGAAACTGCTCACGGAATGGAACGGTAAGCGGGACAAACTCCGTGCCGGCGTGAGCGCCGACATCCTGCGCCATTACGAGCGGGTCATGAAGTTTCGCGGCTCGGGGATTTCCGAAGTGCGCGATCAGAAGTGCATGGCTTGCCAGGTCATGCTGCGTCCCCAGACCTATAACGAAGTCCGCGCCGGACAGAAAGTCATCGAGTGCGAATCCTGCCAGCGCCTTCTGTACTTTAATCCCGAAAACGAAGCCAAGATCGAGCGCACCAACTTCACCACCAAGCGCCGGGCGCGTCCGAAAGTCGATTCCCAGCAAGCCTGGTTCTATCACCCCGGCTACGGCGACATCGGCGAGGCCTTTATCGCCTTCGTGAACGCATCCACCAGTTCCTCCCGCCGTGTTTACGAGCTCCACACCGGCCGCCAGGTCGGCGATACGCTCAACCGCGAAGGCAGCTTCCGCCTTGCCTTCCCCGAAGATCTCAACAGTGTCATTCGCCTCAACGGGCACTGGGATGAAGAAGAGATCGACAGTTGGGGAGCGGAACTTCCGATGGTCGTGCTCGATGCCCTGCTCTCCGATCTAGCCGCAGCCCGCGCCGAGGTGCACACCTCACACGCGGCATCGGCCGGGCAAGCGTCTTCGGAACATCCAGCCGCTAGTTAACATCTGCATATCGAAGCCTTCAGCACCCACTGTTGCAGAATCAGGCGATCTGATCTGGCTCAATGAGCGCACGCTTACCCCACACGCTGCCACCGAAGCGTTCGCGTGACGGGATCCCCATCGCTGGCCGTCGTCTCAAGCTCGATAACAAGTTCGGCGCCATCAATCTGGAACCGTCGTGTGACCATCTTTCCAACGTCGCCCGGCGACAACGCGCCGACCAGTTCCTGGGTGACGGTGCCCTCCCGCGAGACCATATACCGCCCGAAGTACGCGTCATACCCATGGATCGCGCCGCTGTTTTTAGTGACGCCCGCCACTTGCCGCTCAATGGCGTCTTCGGCCGACCCACGATCCCGCTTCATAAACTGCACTGCAAAATGACCAGCCGCGTCGTACATCAGGTATGCCACCGGATTGCTCCCCAGAATCGCATCGATTCGCCGCCGCCCATCCGAAGTCACGTCTTCGCGAGACAGCAACTCCCACGTCCCCACCAGCGCCTTCTGGCCCACTGCAACCATGCAATCGTTCCTCCTCTTCCGAGATGACACCGATCGCAACCAGTCTTCCTTCGAATCTCAAGTCCATCAATCCATGCCGCCCCATTCCAACCCCAAAGTTTGATCCTCGATCTGGTGCCAGTTATCTCAGTGTCTCTGGACTGCAGTTCCCCGACTCTCCACGAAACGAAACCACACAACACCTCACGATTGTTGCAAGCAGGATCGGATACATGCCCCGTTTCATTGCAGCGATCGGAGTGCTGGGAGCTCTATCATTAGTTGTCAGGTTGCGGGAGGAACCTGCACGCGCATCGCACAGTGACCGGACCGCAGTCTTTGCTATGCCGGGGCTTTCAACAAAAAGCTCCGCGGCGTCTAAAAGGCACGGACCGCCCGTTGCGGGCGTGAAAGTCGTAGGTGGGCCCACAGCACGCGAGCGGAGAAACCACATCCACCGCGTTTAAGATGGAACGATGTCCACCAATCGGCCACGTGCCGTCCCCCACCCGGAAAAGAGAGAGAGACTAAAGCTTCCCGCCGGGCCCATAGCCGTCATCTCCCTACGTGGCGTCAATCGCCTAAGGTCGGGCCACGTCTGGGTCTACCGTTCCGATGTACTCTCCACCAAAGACGCCAGTCCCGGCTCAGTGGTCGCGGTCGCCGATGAGCGAGGCCACTTCTTCGGCTCCGCCCTCTACTCCAGCAGCTCGCAAATCGCATTGCGGATGATTTCCTCCGCACCTGTCACTGATTTTCCCGCGCTGCTCCGCGAGCGCGTTCGCAACGCGCTAACTTACCGCTACAAGCTTGTCCATGACACCGATGCTTACCGCGTGATCTTCAGCGAAGCGGACTTCCTCCCGGGACTGATCGTCGATCGCTACAACGACATCCTCTCCCTCCAAGTCCTCATTCAGGCCATGGACACCGCCCCCGTTCGCGACGCCCTGCTGAGCGAACTCTCCGAGCAGCTGAAACCTGCCGCGACCGCTGAGCGCGTCGACGCCCACATCCGCGAACTCGAGCAGCTCCCACACCGTGAATCGCGCCTGCTGATAGGCGACAAATCCAGCACCATATTTACGATGAACGGCATCCGCTTTCATTTCGACGTCCGGGAAGGCCAGAAAACCGGCGCCTTCCTCGACCAGCGCGAAAACTATGCCGCTGCTGCCCAGTACGCGCACGGCGAAGCGCTTGACGTCTTCTGCTACCAGGGCGCGTTCGCCTTGCACCTGGCCAAGTCCTGCAACCAAGTGACCGGAGTCGACAGTTCCCGTCCCGCCCTCGAAGTCGCTGACAAGAATGCCTTGCTCAACCAGCGCGAGGTGGAATGGATCGAGGCCAACGCCTTCGACCTTCTGAAGGACTACTCCGCGGCCGGACGCCACTACGACACCATCGTGCTCGACCCACCTGCGTTTGCCAAGAGCCGGCAAAACCTTGAGACGGCACTCCGAGGCTACAAGGAACTCAACCTCCGAGCCCTGAAGATGCTGCGTCCCGGAGGTATCCTCGTCACTTGCTCTTGCTCCTACCATGTCAGCGAGGAAGAATTCCTCGAAGTGGTTTCAGAGGCCGCTCGCGATGCCCACAAAACTCTGCGCCTCCTGGAGAAACGCACCCAGGCGAGAGATCATCCGATCCTGCCCTCCGTGCCAGAGACAGCCTATCTGAAATGTATCATATTCAATGTAACACTTTTATAAACAACTAGTTACAGTATATTGACAATATGACACTCATATTTTATGCTTCGTTTGTGCTAATCGCTCATCTAAACTTGAGTGACTGAAGCACCACTCAATCCAAGATCAGCTTTTTAGGAGGCTTTCGAGTTATGACCGTCATTACCCGTTGGGATCCCTTTCGTGAGTTTTCCACCCTGCAAGACCGCATGAACCGCTTGTTCCGCGAGTCCTACGGACCTGAGGGCCGGGAGGAGTCGCTGACCACCACCACCTTCGCTCCGCCGGTGGATGTGTACGAAGACGAGCACAGCGTCACCCTGAAGATCGAAGTCCCGGGCATCGACGAGAAGGACATCGATGTCCGCATCGAGAACAATGTCTTGACCGTGCACGGCGAGCGCAAGTTCGAAAAGGAAGAGAAGGAAGAGAACTTCCGCCGGGTCGAGCGCCAGTACGGCAGCTTCACTCGCACCTTCACCCTGCCCACCACGGTGGACGCAGAAAAAGTCTCGGCAAACTATGACAAGGGCATCCTGAAGATCGCCCTGCCCAAGAAGGCTGAAGCCAAGCCGAAGCAAATCAAAGTCAACGTCGGCAGCGAAAAAACGCTCGAGGCCAAAGGCCCCAGCAAAGTTGCCTGATCGAACCAGATAGCGACGGCCGCCTCGGCCGTCCAGCCGAGCAAAGATCGGCACCGGCGGGAGACGGCAGAGGTGACCGTCTCCCGTTTGATTTTGTAATTTCGTAATTGGATAATTTGGTAGATCGTGTTCCCGACCGAGTTTCCGAAGCATTAAACCGTCGCCAGCTACGAAATTACTCAATTACCAAATTACAAAATTGAAAACTTTTTCGTTTTGAGGTTCCCCATGGCAATTCGATGGGACAAATTTACCGTAAAGGCGCAGGAAGCGGTCCAACGCGCCAACGACATTGCATCCGAACACGGCAACGCCGAATTGTTGCCTGTGCACCTGCTCGCCGCATTGCTCGAAGACAAAGAAGGCATCGTTCCACCTGTTCTTGAAAAACTCGGAATCGGCCCGCAGGTCGTCCTGAATGAGGCCTATCGAGAAATTGACAATCTTCCCAAGGTGTCGGGCGAGGGCGCAACCCAGGCCAGTATGTCGACGGCGCTCACGCAGCTCATCGACCGCGCTTTCAAAGAAGCTTCCAACTTTAAAGACGAGTACGTCTCGACCGAGCACTTGCTTTTGGCCGCAACCCAGGCCAAGCGCGATGCAGCGCAGACCATCCTGGCCCGCCACGGCGCGACCTATGACGCCATCCTGAAAGCGCTCACCTCGGTCCGCGGCACCCAGAAAGTCACCGACCAGAATCCAGAAGCGAAATACCAGGCGCTGGAGCGCTATGCCCGCGACCTCACCGAGCAGGCCCGACGCGGCAAGCTTGACCCCGTCATTGGACGCGATGAAGAGATTCGCCGCGTCGTCCAGGTGCTCTCCCGCCGCACCAAAAATAATCCTGTGCTGATCGGCGAGCCCGGTGTCGGCAAGACCGCGATCGTAGAGGGTCTCGCCCAGCGCATCGTCTCCGGCGACGTCCCCGAAGTTCTGAAAAACAAGCGCGTCGTCGCCCTCGACTTGGGATCCATGCTCGCGGGCGCAAAGTATCGCGGCGAGTTCGAGGACCGCCTGAAGGCGGTGCTCAAGGAAATTGAGGATTCCGCGGGCGAGATCGTTCTATTCATCGACGAGTTGCACACGCTGGTTGGAGCAGGCGCGGCCGAGGGCGCCATCGACGCCTCCAACATGCTGAAGCCCGCACTCGCTCGCGGCCAGCTGCGTGCTATCGGCGCCACCACGCTGAACGAATATCGCAAGTACATCGAAAAGGACGCTGCCCTCGAACGCCGCTTCCAGCCCGTATACGTGGGCGAGCCTACGGTCGAGGACACCATCGCAATCCTGCGCGGCCTGAAGGAGCGCTACGAAGTGCACCACGGCGTGCGCATCAAGGATTCCGCGATCGTCGCGGCGGCAACTCTGTCGCATCGCTACATCACCGATCGTTTCTTGCCTGATAAGGCTATCGACCTGATCGACGAAGCCGCGGCTTCGCTCCGCATTCAGATCGACTCCATGCCCACCGAGATCGATCAGCTCGAACGCCGCGCCATGCAACTCGAAATCGAGAAGCAGGCACTCAAGAAGGAAGACGACCCCAATTCGCGCGAGCGGCTCGCAGTCATCGACAAAGAATTGGCCGGAATTCGCGAACAATCCAATACGCTGAAAGCCGCATGGCAACAGGAAAAGGACTTAATCGCCCGCCAGCGTGGACTGAAAGAAAAGCTCGAACAGTTGCGCATCGAAGAGCAGGCCGAAGAGCGCAAGGGGAACCTGCAGCGAGTAGCCGAAATCCGCTACAGCCTCATCCGCCAAGTGGAAGAAGAGCTGAAGAAGCTCACCGCGCAGCTTGAGAAGAGTAGCGCCCGCCGCATGCTGAAAGAAGAAGTCGACGAAGAAGACATCGCCCGTATCGTTTCCAAGTGGACCGGCATTCCGGTATCGAAAATGCTCGAGAGCGAGGTCAAGAAGCTGGTCACGATGGAAGACCGCTTGCGCCATCGTGTCATCGGCCAGGACGAAGCGCTGCAACGTGTCGCCAACGCCATCCGCCGCTCCCGCGCCGGGCTCAGCGATCCGAAGCGCCCCATCGGCTCATTCATTTTCCTCGGACCCACCGGCGTCGGTAAAACCGAGTTGGCCCGCGCCCTCGCCGAGTTTCTGTTCGACGACGAGCACGCCATGGTGCGCATCGACATGTCGGAGTACATGGAGAAGCACGCCGTCGCTCGCCTGATCGGCGCGCCTCCGGGATACGTCGGCTACGAAGAAGGCGGCCAGCTAACCGAAGCGATCCGCCGCCGGCCTTACGCGGTTGTGCTGTTCGACGAAATCGAAAAAGCTCATCCCGACGTCTTCAACATCATGCTGCAGATCATGGACGACGGCCGTCTCACCGATGGGCAGGGTCGCGAGGTCGACTTCCGCAACACCATCATCATCATGACCTCCAATATCGGTTCATCGTTCCTGGTCGCCGAAAACATCCGCACGAACGAGGACTTCGAGAAGGCTGCGAAGGAAGTAACCAGTTCGCTCGCGGGCTACTTCAAGCCCGAGTTCCTCAATCGCGTGGACGACATCATCGTGTTCCGTCCGCTAGCCAAAGAACAACTGGTCAAGATCGTCGACCTGCGCCTCGAAGACCTGCGCCGTCAATTGGCCGAGCGCAAAATCTCGCTCGAGTTGACCGATGCTGCCAAGGAATTCGTGCTGAACGAAGGCTACGATCCGAACTTCGGGGCCCGTCCGCTGAAGAGGGCGATCCAGCGCGCGATCCAGGATCCGCTGGCTTTAAAAATCCTCGACGGCGAGGTGCTGCACGGGGATCACGTCATCGTGGACGTGGATAAGAAAGCCGGCAAGTTGAATTTCGAAGTGAGCGAGCGGGTGGGAGAGAAAAAGCCCGCCAAGTCGAAAGCGTAAGTCCTGGACTCCACGGAATGTATTCAAGCTGGGCGGACGCCCCTGGTCCGCCCAACTTGATTGATCAGGGTTTGTATCAGGGCGCGCCCTCAGGAGCGCCGCCTAAAAGTGTCGCGGCTTCAGAGCCGCTGGGGTTTGCTTTGATCACCCTCGTCCGCCCGGCCGAGGTCCGATCCGCGTTTACAAAACCATTACATCAAAGTGACACAAAGGTTACGCCTTGGGGTCGACCTGTCGTTATCCTCGACTCACCGCGAATACATAGTAGGCACGCGAGCGCATCTTGGATGGGATTCTATTGAGCGCTCTTCGAAGAGAACCACCTGCCCAGCAGTATCGCGCACCTTTCCGCGCATATCGCCATCACGGCTAGGGGTTTTTCAGTGGCAACGCGCATAGACAGCGCAATGCCCGACCCAAGGCAATCCTACAGATCAACCAAGGAGAAGCCCATGTGCGGAATTGTCGCTTTTTTTTCCCGGAATTCCCCTGTGTCGGAGGCAGCGTTGCAACGGGCCACACAGAGTCTTTATCATCGCGGCCCGGATGGGCAGCGCCATTGGAAATCGCAGGATAGCCGCGTCGCGCTCGGACACGCCCGCCTCAGCATCATCGACCTGACCACCGGCGAGCAGCCTATTGCGAGTGAAGACGGGCGCACCCGGATCGTGGTCAACGGGGAATTTTATGGCTATGAAGCCATTCAGCGTGAGCTGGAAGCATCAGGCCACCGTCTCCGTACACGCTCCGACAGTGAAATCGCGCTGCACCTTTATGAAGATCTTGGCACGCAATGCCTGCACCGATTGCGTGGTGAATTCGCTTTTGTAGTTTGGGACGAGACCAACCGCACGATGTTCGCTGCGCGTGATCGCTTCGGCATCAAGCCGCTGTTCTATGCCTTTCACAAGGACACGCTCTACTTAGCTTCGGAAGTGAAAGCCTTGTTTGCCGCAGGTGTCCCCGCCCGGTGGGATGCGGAGTCGATCTATCACTGCATCGAATACGGCAATCATCCGACGCGCACGCTCTACGACGGAGTCTTTCAGGTTCCGCCCGGTCACTATCTGATCGCGACCGACAAGCATTTCCAGTTGCACCAGTATTGGGACTTTAACTACCCCAAGCTCAACGGGGCTACATCTGGACGTTCCGATGCCGACTACGCCGCCGAATTCCGCCACGCCCTCGAGGAAGCCGTTCGCATCCGTTTGCGGGCTGACGTTCCCGTCGGTTGTTATCTCAGCGGCGGGCTGGACTCGTGCGCGGTGCTCGGCCTGGCGGCAAAGCATCATCCCGGATCGATTTGCGCTTTTACATTGACCTTCGACCGCGCCGAATATGACGAGGGAGAAATTGCTCGCGAGATGGCGGCCAAGGCCGGCGCTCATTTCTTCCCCATTCCCATCCGGCAAGACGACCTGGCCGATCACTTTGCCGACGCGATTTCGCAATCCGAGAACCTCTGCTTCAACGCACACGGAGTAGCCAAGTACCTCTTGAGCCGTGCGGTACGCGATGCCGGATACAAGGTCGTCCTCACCGGTGAAGGCTCCGATGAAATTCTGGGAGGCTATCCGCACTTTCGCCGTGACATGCTCCTCTACAACAATCAGGGGCAAGACGCTGCGGTGGTCGCGGCTCTCCTGCAGGGACTGGACCAACGAAACCCCGTGTCGCGCGGACTGCTTTTACCCGATGGCGAAGCCGGCCCGCTTCGGCGCGTGAAAAAGCTACTCGGCTTTGTCCCCTCGTGGATCGAAGCCTTCTCAGCCCGCGCTCGGAAAATGCGGGCATTGTTTTCGGAAAGCTTTCTTGGAACGTTTGGGGATCGTGAGGGCTTTCAGCCGTTCCTCGGCGACGTGGATGTCCGCGGCCAGTTAGCCGGACGCGACCCGCTGCACCAGTCGCTCTACATGTGGGCGAAGACCACTCTGCCGGGCTATATACTGACCATTCTCGGCGATCGCATGGAAATGGCGCACTCCGTGGAAGGGCGCGTGCCCTTTCTCGATCACCACGTCGTGGAAGTCATTCGATCCCAGCCAGTGAACCAAAAGGTCCGCGGTATGACGGAGAAATACGTTCTGCGAGAGGCCGCACGCGACGTAATTACCGACACGGTTTACCGCAGGCAGAAGCATCCGTTCCTGAGCCCGCCGGCGACGTTGAATCCCGACCAACGCCTAAACGCTTTCGTCCAAGACACGCTACGCGGCCCGGTTTTGGCGTCGATTCCGTTCTTCGATCGAAAGAAAGTCGTGGACCTGCTCGACAGCCGGCATGCGATGGATGACGGGGCCCGCGTCGCCAACGACCAGGTCCTCATGACCATGGTGAGCGTGTGCGTGCTCCATCAACGCTTTCAGTTGGCATGAGAATCCTTGGGGTTTGTTAGTTGCTTCAAAACGGCCCGGCTTCAGCCGGGCCGTATTCATGTGTGGGAAAGAGTGCGGCTTCAGTCGCTTAGATTGCTGTTGAGTCGCAGCCATGGACCGAGCCAACTCAAACGAGTCACTTCACGCCAGATCAAACAGCAGCACTTCGCTATCCGTCGCGCCCTTGATCGTCAACTTCGGCTCATCGCTGACCGCCGCTCCGTCACCCTGTTCGAGCCTCTGCCCGTTCACCTCAATGCCACCCTTGGCAACCTGCAGCCATCCATGTCGGCCCTTGCCGAAGTCATGCACCACTTCCTCTCCTGGCTTCAGCAAGGAGACATACAGCCGCGCGTCCTGGTTGATCTTCACCGAGCCATCTGTAGCATCGGGGGAGGCAATCAGGCGCAGCTTGCCTTGCTTCTCTTCCGTCGGAAACGACTTCTGCTCGTAACTCGGTTCGAGCGATTTCTTCTCGGGTAGAATCCAGATCTGGTACAGGTGCACCCGTTCGCTCTTTGAGGGGTTGTACTCGCTATGCCGGATCCCGCGCCCGGCCGTCATGCGCTGTCCATCGCCCGGCAGAATGACGGACCCCGTGCCAAGACTGTCCTTATGCTCCAGCTTGCCTTCAAGCACGTACGTGATGATCTCCATATCGTTATGGGGATGGGTCGGGAAGCCCGAGGCAGGCGCGACATAGTCCTCGTTGATCACGCGCAACGACCGGAATCCCATCCAACGCGGGTCATAATAGTCGCTAAAACTGAAAGTGTGCCTGGTGTTCAACCAGCCGAAATCGCCGCCACCCCGCTCATTAGCACGTCGTAGATTAATCATGCTGTCCCTCCAACTATTCGTTCTCGTCGATGCTTGACTAGTCAAGTATTGGATGAGAACTTCGCCCCAAAAGATTCAGCCGCTTGGCGACGCCTCCTGGCCACGTAGGGACAAGCCGCCTGGGTTCAGCCGAGCAACCGCGAGGCTCGATTTGGTACTTGTCGGAAGGTCGGGGACTCTTAGAGGAGGGATACAGCCGTCAGGACTTCTTCTCCGCCTTCTTCGTCGAACTCTCCGTCTTGCTTTCCTTCTTGTCTTCCTTCTTTTCTTCCTTCTTGCCGCCCGACTCGCCATTCGACGAGGAACCGCCGGACGACGCCTTCTTCGCGTAGTCGGTGACGTACCAGCCCGAGCCCTTGAACTGCACAGCCGGCGCCGACACGACCTGTTCCACCGGGCCTCCGCAATCGGGACATTTCTTCACATGCGGGTCGGAGAATTTCTGGATCCGCTCGAAACGATGGTGGCACTTTTTGCACTGATACTCGTATAGGGGCATGAAACTCCGATGTCTTTCGAAAGCACGGGCCGCGCGGGGACCTGCATGGCTGGCCCTTTCGACTGTTTAGATTCTAGGGGGATGGCGCAGGTCGCGTCAATTTGGCAGCCAGGCACGTGGCATCTAGGGTTTAGCATGAGCGCTCAGCATGCGGCGCTCAACTTCTTGGCTAGGTCGAAGGCTTCGCACGATCGAATGGCGAGTGCACGGTCCGAATGCTGAGTGCTAACCACTCCCGATGTTATCCTTCCCGCCATGGCCGACGAATCCAAGTCCCTCGATCCCGGCCCAGCGCTTTACCTCGTAGCTACTCCCATCGGCAATCTTGAGGACATCACACTGCGCGCACTTCGTGTGCTGAAAGGCGTCGACCTGATCGCCTGTGAAGACACGCGCCAGACCCAAAAATTGCTGAATCACTACGGGATTTCGACCCGCACCATCAGCTACCACGAGCACAACGAGATGACGAAAGCAGCGGAACTCGTGGTCGATCTCGAAGGCGGCGCGAGGATCGCGCTTGTAACCGACGCCGGCATGCCCGGAATTTCCGACCCCGGCTACCGTTTGATCGCTCTGGCCATTCGCCACCAGGTGCCGGTCATTCCGATTCCGGGAGCGTCCGCGTTTCTCGCCGCCCTGGTCGCGAGCGGACTGCCCACAGATTCATTCCGCTTCAGCGGTTTCCTTCCCGCCAAGCGTGGTGAATGCCGCACGCTGCTCGAAAACATCCGCACCTCGCCGCGCACACAGGTTTTCTATGAAGCGCCGCACCGTACTCTGGAAACGCTCGAAGACATTGTCGAAGTGTTGGGACCGGATCGCCACGTAGTTATCGCCCGCGAAGTCACCAAGCTGCACGAGGAATTCTTGCGCGGCCGCGCCGCCGACATCCTCGAAACCCTGAAATCCCGCGACAAAGTCAAAGGCGAGATCACGCTGCTGATCGCGAAAGCCGACGAGACTGCGCAAGCCCCACCGACAGCCCGGCTCTCTGTGCGCGAGCGCGTCGATCAGATCATGTCCGAAGAAAAAGTCGACGAAAAAGCCGCCCTCAAGAGAGTAGCCAAAGAAATGGGCGTCTCGAAAAGCGAAGCCTACCGCGAACTGCAAAGAAGCAAGTAGCGTGGCCCCAGCCGCCCCGCCTGGTCGCTGGCCGCCCTCTAGAACGTGTAATCCGGCGGCTTGATCCCTTTTACCCGCATATAAACTTCGCACTGCGCCCGATGATGGGCCGTGTGTACGAACATATTCAGAATCATCGCGCGCCCGTCAGGATCGGTCCGCCCTTTCCAAGACGGAATGTGCCAAGTGTGCTTCAGTTGCTCGGAAGTCATCCCGGGCAGCACACTGATCACATAATCGAACGACTGCCCAAGCATTTTCACCGCCGAGGCCTTGTCCGTAGGCGGCAAATGCCCGGGATCGAATTCGAACGGAGGCTTGACCGCGGTAATTTCGTGAAATCGGAAGACATTCGCACCAGCAATGTGGACGATTTGCTCTCCAAAGGTCATTTCGTCCGGATTGGGCTTGAAACTGTAGAGCTCCGCGGGCATCGCATTGGCTACGTCCAGTGTGAACTGCTTGGAGATCGTCCAGTCATGGACAAACTCCTGCATGTCGAGAATAGATTCGACTTTGGCGGTCTGCGCCATGACGGAGCAGGCACACAATGCAACCGCTATCATCGACGCACAAACAACACGAATCATGATTCGGATCCCGAGATGAAAGGATTGAACGAAGAGACGATCAAGAGACGAAGCACACGGCTGAAGGTGAGCACCGGGATAGCGCCCCAAAGAATCTAACCATGCTGAGCGCGAGCGGCGGACGAGCGGCGGCCTTGCGCAGTTCAAGTCTATTTCCCCGCCAACTCCTTCTTCACTGCATCACTTACGACTTTTCCATCCACGCGCATCCCCGCCGCCGAAAACCGTGCCATGGCATTCTTCATCACCGTGCCCATGTCTTTCATGGTCGGCGAGCCCATCTCGGCGATCGTTGCCTTCACTCCGGCCACAATCTCCTCTTCACCCGCGGCCTTGGGCAAATAGCTCTCGATCACCTTGATCTCGGCGGCTTCCTTGTCAGCCATCTCCTGGCGCCCGCCCTTGGTGAACTGCTCGACCGACTCCTTGCGCTGCTTGATCAGCGTCGTCAGTACCTGCTGCGATTCCTTGTCGTCGAGCGGCCCCATTTTCTCCGTCTGCCGCAGCGTAAGCGCGGTCTTCACCATGCGCAGGCAGGAGAGCCGCGCCTCGTCCTTAGCTTTCATGGCAGCTACAAGATCTTTTTGAATCTGATCGATCAGGCTCATAGTGCCGCAATTATAGCGGTTGCCGAAATCTGACTTCGATCGATCGCACCCAGCGTGTGCATAGCCCGCCTCGGCTATCCTCCAAAAGGTGCGCCCTCCCAGCACCTTCCGATAAACTATCCACCAGCCTGCTTTCCACAAGGACTCATAGCCCATGCTGCGCAAAAATCGTCTCTTCACTCCTGGCCCGACGCCCCTTCTTCCCGCCGCCCAGTTTGCCGAGGCCTCGTTCACTGCCCATCACCGCACCGCGGATTTCCGCAACCTCTTTACCCGCGTGCTCGCCGACATGAAGGAATTCATCGGCACGCAGAATGACGTCCTCGTACTCGGTTGCTCCGGCACCGGAGTGATGGAAGCCAGCATCTCGAACCTCACCTCGCCCGGCGACAAGATCCTGGTACTCACTGCCGGAAAATTCGGCGAGCGCTGGACCGCACTCGGCAAGGCCTACGGCTGCAGTGTTGACGTGCTCAACAAGCCCTATGGCGAAACCTTCTTGCTCGAGGAAGTCCGCGCCAAACTCACACCCGACATCCGCGCCGTCTACGTGCAGGCCACCGAAACCTCCACGGGTGCGCGGCACGATGTGAAGGGAATCGCCAAGCTGGTTCGCGCCCTGGGAGACGGCACCCTACTGGTCGTGGACGCCATCACCGGCCTCGGCACCACGCACCTCGACGTCGACGCCTGGGGAGTCGACATCATCGTCGGCGGATCACAGAAAGCGCTCATGATTCCTCCCGGCCTTGCCTACTGCGCCGTCAGCGAGCGCGCCTGGAAGCGCATGGAAACCACCAAGTCTCCACGCTACTACTTTGACTTGCGCAAAGAGCGCAAGTCCGCTGCCAAAGGGGAATCCGCGTACACCCCGGCCACATCGCTATTCGCCGCGCTGGGAGCAGCCCTCGACTACATTCGCGCTCTCGGGAACGGCGACCTCGCGGCCGGACGCGAAGACCTCGTCAACAACGCCGAATTCGCCGCTGAGATGACTCGCGCCGGCGCACAAGCCCTGGGATTGAAGCTGTTCGCGCCCTCATCGCCCGCCGCCGCCGTTACGGCGATTGAGTCACCGGCAGGTGTAGACTCGGGCGCTATCGTGAAGGAGTTCCGCGAATCCTTCAACGCCGTCGTGGCCAACGGACAAGGCGAAATGAAGGGCAAGCTGTTCCGTATGGCGCACATCGGCTACTACGATTATCTCGACACGATCGGCGCCTTGGCGGCGTTGGAGCATGTGTTGACGCACGTTTCGGGAAAGCCTGGCCAGTTCGGGTCAGCCGTCCGCGCCGCGCAGGAAGTTTTCGCCCGGCAGACCGAAATGGCCGGAACCCGATAGCACGGTCACGTAGAAAAAAGTTAGCGCTGAGTAGAATCGGGGCGGCCTCGTCCGCCGCTCCATCCAACCATTTCCCCCAATATCCGGAATGGAGTGTCTATGCGACTGCAAGCTGGTACGGCCCTGTTCACCGCCATTGGGATGCTGTGTGGCACCTGCCACGCCGACTTCAAGTATTCGGAAACTTCCAAAGTCACCGGCGGCGCCATGATGGGTGCCGTGAAATTCGTATCCGTGTTCAGCAAAGACGCCAAGCAGTCGATGGCGCCTACCACCCGCACCGTCGCCGTCAAGGGCAACAAACTCCGCGATGAGCACTCCGACGGCAAAATTCAGATCATCGATCTGGACGGAAGGCGCTTCATCGAAATCGATCCGCAGTCCAAGACTTACGGCATCATGACCTTCGAGGAAATGAAGCAGGCCATGCAGCGCAAGCAGGCTGAGATGCAGGCCAAAATGAAAGAAGAACAAGCCAAGCATCCTGACAAGGCGCAGAATGCGAATGTGAAGATCACGCCCAAGTTCGAGAGCAGCGAGACTGGTGCCAGCCGCACCATCCTCGGTCTGCCCACGAAGGAAGTGAAGGCCAAGGTCGAAATGCTGATGGAATCCGACGATCCAAAAACGAAAGGGCAGCAGGTCTCCACGGTGGTGAATACCGATCAGTGGATCGCCGAGGACGTGCCCGGCTACAGCGAGATCCGCCAGTTCTATTTGAAGATGGCGAAGGAACTCGATTGGATCCCCGGACAGGTAACGCAAGGCATGGCCAACAGCAACATCCAAATCAGCCTTGCCGAAGTGCGCAAAAGCAATCTCGCGCACATCACCGGCATGCCGGTCGTCACGTACGTCAGCATGACCTTGGGTGGGAATGCCGCCGCTGGTCAACCCGCGGCTCAGCAACCTCCTCCGCCTCCGCCGTCCCAGCAACACGAAGACGATTCCATCCCCACCACTGCCAGCGGAGCCGTCATGAAAGGCCTCGGCGGAATGTTCAAGAAGAAGAAAGAACAGCAGAAGCAACAGGAATCGCAGGCGGCCAACCCGAACCCGGCCAGCACCCCGGGCTCTCTGATGGACATGCAGACCGAAGTCACTAGTTATTCAAGCGACAGCCTCGATGCCAGCCTGTTCGCTCCGCCCGCCGGCTACACGCAGACACAAAAAAGTGCCGACGACGTACTCGATGCTAAGCCGCACAAATAGTGACACAGGCCACGGATCGAACAATCAGCTCGAAAGAAACAGCGAATGTCTTCGTTCGATTCGTGGTCTGAATGATTCCAATACCCTGTTCGCGTATTCATCAGGCAAAAGCACACAGTTTTCGGATCGCTATCCTTAAGACCCAGGGATCCTGCATTTTATGAAAATCATTGTCGCCGAAAAGATTTCTTCCTCGGCCGTAGCCACGCTCCAGGAACCAGGCTGGACTGTCATCACGCCCGAGCAGATTGACGGCAAACTCACTTCCCATCTGGAATCTGCCGACGCGTTAATCGTGCGCTCCGCCCTGCAGGTGGATGAAGCGCTACTCGAGCATGCCCCCAAATTGCGCGTCATCGGCCGCGCCGGAGTTGGGGTCGACAACGTCGACCTCGACGCCGCCACTCGCAAGGGGATCGCCGTCATGAATACCCCCGGCGCCAACGCCGTCGCCGTCGCTGAACTCACACTCGGCATGATGCTGGGCATGGCGCGCTTCATCCCCCGCGCCGACGGCTTGATGCACGCCGGTAAGTGGGAAAAGAAATCGTTGCAGGGCACCGAGCTTCGCGGCAAGACGCTCGGGGTCATCGGCCTCGGCAAGGTTGGCATGGAGGTCGCGCGCCGCGCCAAGGCCTTCGGCATGGAAATCGTCGGCCACGATCCCTTCGTCTCTGCCAGCGTCGCAAAGGAAAACGGCATTCGCATGGGCAAGCTCGAAGAAGTCTATGCCGCCGCCGACTACCTCACGCTACACGTCGGCCTCACGCCCCAGACCACTGGCATGATCAACGCCGAGTCCATCGCCCTTATGAAGAACGGCGTGCGCATCGTGAACTGCGCCCGCGGCGAGCTCATCGACGAGGCCGGCCTGGCCACGGCATTGAAAGAAGGCAAAGTAGCCGGCGCCGCCCTCGACGTATTCCAGGAAGAGCCGCTGAAAAACTCCCCTCTGACCAGCCTCGAGAACGTCATTCTCACGCCCCACATCGGCGGCTCCACCCACGAAGCGCAGGAAGCAGTCGGCGTTCAGGTCGCGCAGCAAGTCAAGGAGTATCTGAAGAGTGGAGTGATTCAGAATGCGGTCAACGTCCCCTCGGTTTCGCACGAAGAGTTCGCCCAGATGCAACCCTACGTCGTGCTGGCGGAACGGCTCGGCTCTTTCCTCGCGCAGGTCAGCGATGGCATGCTCGAGGAAATTTCTCTCCGCTACAGCGGCCACATCGCGGAATGGAAAACCGAATTGATCCGCAACGCCGCTATCCAGGGCGTCCTGAACCAGATGCTCGACGAAAAAGCCAACCTGGTGAATGCCGCGACGATCGCGTCCTCTCGCGGCCTGCGCATTCACGAACAACATAAGCCGAAGAGTTCCACCGGCGGATCGGGAAGCGTGCTCTCCGTCCTCCTGAAAACCGCAACGCAAGAACACTGTGTGAAGGGCGCCGTCTTGCACGGGCACGCGCCGCGCCTGCTATCGGTCGACGACATTGATGTGGAAGCGCCGCTCGAGCGCGACCTGGTCTATCTGCGCAACCGCGACGTGCCCGGAGTCATCGGCAAAGTGGGGACGATTCTCGGCGAGCATCAGATCAACATCGCTAACTTCTCGTTAGGCCGCCAGTCCGCCGGAGAATCCGCCGAGAAGGCCGAACCCCGTCGCGCCGTCGCTGTAGTCCACGTCGACGATCGTGTGTCGGAAGCTGCACTCAAGGCCCTGCGCCAGATCCCAGCCATCGAACAGGCGAAGGCTATCCGCCTGTTTTAGATCCTGAGGTCCGCTGTGAGATCTCTACAAACCCACTTCACTGGACTGGTTCGTAAGGTCCATTGTGATCTTTACAGACCATTTCACTGGACGGGTTCGTATCAGGGCGCGCCTTCAGGCGCGCCGTCATGCGGAAGAGCAAGGCCGGCTTTAGCCGCTGGCTTTTCCTCGACACACCTTTGCACACACCCTCCGCGCCGACTACAAATGGGAAGGGCACGGCTTCAGTCGTGCCGCCAAGACCAACCATGGGGGCTTCAGCCCCTGAGGTCCGCTCTTCAGGAATTCAAAGCTTCTTTGCGAAGCTTGCGGCTCTCCGCCAACAACGACATCGAATGCATCAAATTTTGCAGCGTAATAATGCCCACCAGCCGCTGATCTTCCACCACCGGGATAATGCTCAAATTCCGCGCATTCAACTTGCGAAACGCCGATGCCAGTGATTCCTGCCGCGTCGAAACCTCAAAAATGCGGCTCATCACCGACTGCACGTAGCCGTTCCCTTCCATACGCAGCGCATCCAGGATATTCCCTTTTGAAATAACACCCACCATATCGCCGCCGCGCACCACGGGAAAATCGTCCTGCAACGTATGCACTGCCTTTTCGAGCGCATCTTCCAACGTATCGGCCGGGGAGAGTGTCGCAAAGTCGGTCAGCATCACATCCTCGAGGTGAACGGTTTCCAACACCTTCTGGAAAACCGCCGATCTCTCTTCCACTTGTGCCCCAATCAAGAGGAAGAAACCGAGCGTGACCACCAGGTAGCTATCTGGATAGCCACCCTGAAACAGCATCAGCATGCCTACGACAATTACCAGCGGCGCCAGCGCGTGGGCAATCGAAACCGCTCGCCGAGTCGCCGTCACCACGTCCATCTTGCGTGAGAAGAAGGCGCGCAAAATGTGTCCGCCGTCCATGGGGTAGGCGGGTAGCAAGTTAAATAAGCCCAGATAAAGATTCGCCCATACAAGGCTGCGCAGCAAATGATTCGAGTGCACCAACGGCTTCGTCCAAAGATGTGCGTCCGGAAACTTCAAAAGGACAACTGCGCCGGCCACCAGCGCAATCGCGATGTTCACCAGCGGCCCCGCAAGGGCCACGCGAATATCTCTCGCCCAGGTGGATTTCCCGGGGGTGGGTGCTTCCGGATCTTCCAGCAGCGTGATCCCGCCGATCGGCAGTAGAATAATCGCCTTCGCATGAAGGCCTTCGCGCATCGCCACCAGCGCGTGTCCCAACTCATGCAGCACGACCGCGCCAAAAATAATCCCCACCAACCCCACCACTCGCGCGGGAGTGCCGTTGCTCTTCATCGACGATTCCGCCATCCAGACGAACGCCAGCAGAAACACAAACGTCAAATGAAGGCGCACTTCCACGCCGAACAACCGCCCAATCGGAATGGACCAATTTCGCATGAGAAATTCGCTGCCAGCCGCAAGCGGCCTCCCCAGCACGCGACGATCAAAGGCCCGTGCTGGAGGCTGACGACTGGCGACTAGACCTATTCTATATAGTTAGATTCCCCTCGCGTGCGTTGCGTTTCGATTTTGCCGTGACGGAAGGCCAGCCACTTTGAGAGTCATCGCCGGACAGTTCCGCAGCCGACCCCTCCGATCCTTGCGCGGTCTCGATCTCCGGCCGACGGCCGACCGCTTGCGCGAAACGCTGTTCAACATCCTGACGGCCGGGAATCCCGAAGCGATCGCCGGTTCCACCTGGGCCGATCTTTACGCTGGCACGGGTGCGGTCGGAATCGAAGCCCTCAGCCGCGGCGCTCGTAAGGTGTTTTTCGTAGATTCTTCCCGGAACGCTACAGAGCTGATTGGAGAGAATCTCAAATCACTAGACGTCACCTACGGCTTTGAAATGTTTCAGGGAGAAGTGCGGAAAAACCTTGAGCGCTGGCAGTCGCAGAGAGTCGCCTTCGATTACATCTTCCTCGATCCACCATATCGGCTCGAAAACGAATATCAGAAGACGCTCGAATTCCTCGCCGGCTCAAACGTTCTAACCAGCGCCAGCATCGTCATCGCCGAGCATACAAAAAAATTCGACCCAGGAGAATTCAAAGGAGAGCTGAAGAGATATCGAAAACTGCTGCAAGGAGACGCAGCCTTGAGTTTCTACCGCAAACACTGATCACCAACAGCGCACCAGCGGAGTCGAGACCTGAGACCTGCCCGCTACATCAAAAATTCCTGCGTCCGCCGAACAATCGGATGCTGCAGTTCCTCAAGCTCATTCTTCACGCGATTCAATCCGTACACGCACTCCTCGAAATTTCGCGACAGGTTGGCGAACAGCGGCGCAACCTTCGCATATTCAAAGTGCTCGAACTTCGAGACGATGTAGTAGCTCTCCTTCCCTGCCTTCATCCAGTCGACCAGGCTTTCCAGCCGCTGCCGACGTAGACGATACTGATTGACGCTCTCGGGAAACATGCCCGCGAAAAACAGGGTGAAGTCCCCTATGTGCTTGCGCACCTGCCGCTCGCGATCAAATGATGGGGCCGAGCCATATACCGGATCGGACTCGAGTAGCATCTCGCCGACATCATTCAGAGGACGGCCGCTCGCATTGTGAATTTTGCAGAGCTGTTCGACGTCGCAGAACTCCGTCAGCAGCTGCGCCACGTAGGCAACCAGCTGCGGATCGCGGATCCCGATTTCCTCTGCGTAGTGTCGCCCTACAAGTTCTGTGAAGAACTGCCGTAACGGATGCGACTCCGAGATCATATTCATTGGGCCCCCGTGATCCGTGCGTTTCGCGAATCCATCCTCCGTTGCCTCACTAATTAGCGCAGCTCATTTTCGAATGCAAGTGACTTTTGTAAGCCACTCAAAAAATCGATCCCGCCTATCTAGAAATACGCACCATAAGCGCGAGTTGTACGCTACATTCCTGGCACTCATGCGGCGAGATTGCTAATAGCTCCCTCCCTCGGCGCCAGTATTTTGCAATAAAATGATCGGCAGCGAGGACTTTCGACTTGGATGCAGCGCGAAGAAATATTTCTAGCGGTACTCCTTGGGAACCAGTCGTTGGTTACTGTAGGGCAGTGCGGATCGGCCCTTACGTGCACGTGGCCGGCACCACCGCCACCGATGCGCAGGGAAAGATTGTGGGAGAAGGGGATCCCTACGCACAGGCGGTACAGGTCTTTTTGAACATTCAATCGGCGCTGGAGAAAGCCGGCGCCAGCATGAGGGATGTCGTTCGCACGCGCATGTTCGTCACCAACATCCAGGACTGGGAAAAAATTGGCCGCGCCCACGGAGAATTCTTTCGCGACATCCGCCCCGCCGCCACCATGGTCCAGGTCACCGCCCTGATCGACCCAAAGATGTTGGTAGAAATCGAAGCCGACGCCTACATCGATGACTAAGCTCGTCACCTCTTAAGTCTTGTCATCCTGAGCGAAGTGAGGTGACAGCCGAACGCAGTCGAAGCCTCCTGCGTTCGCTTCAATCACCACGACTCCGTAGAACTTCTCCCCGCACAAACCTCCCCAACTTCCCCACACTCGTCGTACAATCCCACTCCCAGAGACCCGTCCATGAGAACACTACTCATCTGCACACTCGCCCTTTCCCTCTGCGCCCTCGCGCAGGATAAGAAATCCCCCGACACTCTCACCGTCATTCGCGCCGGCACACTCATCGACGGCAAATCCGACAGTCCCCGTCACGATCAACTTATCGTCATCCGTGGCAACCGCATCGAGAGTGTCGGCGACGCAGCCACCGCCAAACCCCCGCAGGGCGCAACCGTCCTCGACCTCTCCAAGGCAACCGTTCTCCCCGGACTCATCGACTCGCACACCCACATCTTCCTGCAGGGAGAGGATCCCGCCGAAGGCGGCTACGACGCGAACATTCTCAAGTATCCCGCATCCCTGCGCGCGGCCCGCGCGACTGTCTCCGCGCGCCGCGCACTCGAACAGGGATTCACCACTTTGCGTGATGTCGAAACCGAAGGCGCCGGCTACGGCGACGTCGGCATCAAGCAGGCGATCGAGGGCGGCTATATCCCCGGCCCGCGCCTATTCGTCTCGACGCGCGCCATCTCGAGCACCGGCGGCTACAACCTCGAAGGTTATGCCCCCGAACTCACCATGCCCAAAGGCGCGCAGATCATCGACGGCCCGGTCGAAGCCCGCAGAGCGGCGCGCGAACAACTCGACCACGGCGCCGACTGGATCAAGGTCTACATGACACATCGTTCGTGGACGGGCAAGAGCGGCGAACTGGTGTCTCAACCGACACTGACGCTCGACGAACTGAAAGCGATCGTCGACGAAGCCCATGGCTGGGGTAAGAAAGTCGCCTGCCACGCATACAGCGGCATAGGACTGCAGCGGGCACTCGATGGCGGCTGCGACTCGATCGAACACGGTCTCCAGATCAACGACGCCCAGATCGCACAAATGGTCAAACAAGGAACCTGGTACTGCCCGACGATCGCGGTCTACTACACCGACTGGGCCCCCGCCGAAACGGCCGCCGGCAAGCGCGATCGCCTGCGCGCTTCCGTCCACGAAGAGAGTTTTCGCAAGGCAATGAAGGCTGGTGTAAAGATCGTCTTCGGCACCGACATCGGCGGCATCCCATGGACCGAGCCGATGGCCCAGGAATTTCCGCAAATGACCAAGCTCGGCATGTCCCCCATGGACGCCATCCGCAGCGCCACCTCGCGCGCCGCCGAAATGCTCGACGCCACCGGACAGATCGGCGTACTAGCCCCCGGCGCCTACGCCGACGTAATCGCCGTCCAGGGCGACCCGCTGCAGAACGTCGAAGAGCTCGGCCATGTACAATTCGTCATGAAAGACGGAAAGGTGTTCAAGAACGAGATCCATTAAACCCGTCGTCACTCCAGTCGTTCAATTACCAAGCCGTCAGCTTTCAGGGATTCGTAACCGCGATAGGCCGTGCCCGCAGTTCGCTCCCGCATCCGAGCCGCGGAGCGGCGGCAGAGTATAGCCCAGCGCGTAAGCGCTGGGTAGGCGTCGCATCCTCAGTCAGTCCCGTAGGGACGACACCCAGCGCAGCGGGCGTGAGCTCGCCAGCCACGGTGCAACTCACGACCATCTCATCGAACGACCAACGCCTACGACCAGCCACCGTTTTACGCACATCTTCTCTTGACATCGCCGCTCCGCGGTTCATAATTGCCGGAATCTCTCTGCCACGCTCGGTCCGGAGGTTTTATGAACGTCTTGCAACTCTGTGATCCCGAAGCCGCCGCCGTCCCTGTCGAGGCCACGGTGGCCGACGCCATCCACAAAATGCTCGACTACCACGTCGGCGCCGTCGGCGTCATCGACCGGGAAGGCCGCGTAGCCGGCATTTTCACTGAGCGCGATGTGCTGCGGAAGTTCTCCCTGACAAAACGCGATCCGGAATCCACGCCCGTTCGCGAATTGATGACCACCTCGGTCGAAATGGCCACGGAGCAGACCGGTCCCGGAGAGGCCATGGCCACAATGGTCGAACGTCATTTCCGTCATCTGCCCGTAGTCGACTCGAACGGGAAGCTTCTCGGCATTCTTTCCATCCGTAATCTGTTGGAGTGGCGCATTGACGGCCTTACCCAGGAACTCGACTCCCTCGAACAGTACGTCAGCAACGATGGTCCGGGCGGCTAGTCCGCTAAGCGGCGGCACTTTCATGACCCACCACAAACGACGGGCAGTTGTCCTCGCCCGTCGTTTGTTCGAAGAGACTTTGCTCACACATGCCTGACCAGTTCGGGATGCACAAGACGATTGCCCTGGCCCGCATCGCCACTGGTTTCCTCTTCCTCCTCTTCGGCCAATACAAAGTTGCCAGTCCCGCGTTCGCCCACGGCGGCTTCCAACAGTATCTCCAGGGATACATCCAGAACGATGCCGTCTCGTTTTATCGTCCCATCCTCGCGCACATCGTCCTTCCTCACGCGGTGCTCTTCGGATACGTGGTCGGGATACTCGAACTGTGGATCGCCTTGTCACTGATCTCCGGCTTGTGGGTGCGGGCAACCTCCATCATGGGAGCCTTCTTTATGCTGAATCTCACCCTCGCTACCTGGTGGGAGCCCGGCCACGACGCCCCTTTGTGGCGCTACTTCGGCGCGGAACTCAGTACGATCCCGCTTCTCTTCCTCTTCATGATTTTTCTCGCTAGCGATGCGGGAACGACTTGGGGCTTGGACGGCACACTCCGCAAACGTCTTTGAAATTCGCCTCGAACGCAAATTTCCGTTATCCTTCCGCGATATTTTTTCCCGAGGGAAACAATCCGCATGCTCCATCGCTTGATCTCACCGGTATTCTCCAAGCTTGCCTCTCGATTGGGAATCTTCTCACTGCTATGGCTCGCCTCCTGGGCGATGGCTCAATCCGCTCCATCCCCGCCGGCACATCGCATCGTAATCCGCGCCGGTCGGGTGCTCGACGTCAAGACCGGCAACACGCTCACCGGCCAGGCCATCGTCGTCGAGGGTGACAAGATCGTGAGCATAGGGCCCTCAATCGACACAAAGATACCGGCCAACACGCAGACCATCGATCTCCCTAACGCTACCGTGCTTCCCGGCTTGATCGACGCCCACACCCATCTCACCTTCAGTCCCAAGGATCTCGGCTATGAAAGCCTTGGCATCTCCACGCCCCGTGAGGCCCTGGCAGGCGCCCGCAACGCGCGCATCACTCTCGAGGCAGGCTTCACCACCGTGCGCAACGTCGGCGCCGGCGGCTACAGCGACATCGCTTTGCGCGACGCCATCAACGACGGTGATGTCCCCGGTCCTCGCATCCTGGCAAGTGGGCCGCCCATGGGTATCACGGGTGGTCACTGCGACGAGAACCTGCTCGCCCCTGAATATCACTGGAGCGGACTGGGTGTCGCCGATGGTGTCGACGCCGTCCGTCACAAGGTCCGCGAGAACATCAAGTACGGCGCCGACCTCATCAAGATCTGCGCCACCGGCGGCGTCATGTCCAAGGGCGACGACCCCAACGCGTCGCAGTACACGCGCGAAGAAATGAAAGCCATCGTCGAGGAAGCCCATCGCCTGGGCCGCAAAGTCGCTGCCCACGCCCACGGCGCCGAGGGCGTCAGCTGGGCATCGGATGCGGGCGTCGACTCCATCGAGCACGGCCACCTGATGGACGACAACTCCATCGCCACGCTCAAAAAGAACGGCACCTACATCGTACCCACGCTCTACCTGATGGACTGGAACCGCGACAATCTCAGCAAGCGCAATGCGCCCGAGTACATGGTCAAAAAGATGCAGACCGTCTCCGCCGTCGGGCAAAACAACTTGAAGAAGGCATTCGCGGCAGGAATCAAAGTCGCCTTCGGCACCGACGCCGCCGTCTACCCGCACGGTCTCAACGCCCATGAGTTCGCGGTCTACGTGCGTTTGGGAATGACACCCCTGCAGGCGATCCAGACCGCAACCATCAATGCTTCCGATCTTTTGGGATGGTCCGCCAAGGTTGGCACACTCGAGCCCGGCAAATGGGCTGACATCATTGCCGTGGACGGCGATCCCTTGAAAGATGTCACCGCTCTCGAGCAGGTGAAGTTTGTGATGAAGGGCGGAGAAGTGGTGAAAAACGGATACTCGAAATAATCGTCCACTCTCGAGTCCAACCCCGACAGCGAGGACGACCAAATAGCCACTGTGATCGACTCGCTCCCTTCGCGTCCTTAGCGGCCGTTCTTCGCGCTCTTTGCGGTTAAGAGCTTTTCTGCCACGGATGAGTGCGCGCGCGGGAGCGCTCGCGCCACAAAATAACAAGGCCGGCTTCGCAGCCGGCCTTCTCTCACAGAACTTCCACGCGAGCAAATGACTACTTCTTGGGAGCGATCGCGTCCTTGGCAGCCTTGGCCAGATAAAACTTTGCAGTGGTCTTGGCCTTGATCTGGATCGGTTCGCCCGTCTGCGGATTACGTCCCACGCGAGCCTTGCGATGCACCTTCTTCAGGCGGCCCAGACCGGGTACTACGAAAATCCCATTCTTCTTGGTCTCTTTCACTGCGGTGTCCGCGAGATGCTCGAGAAACGCCGCGGCGGTCTTGTTAGGCGTCTCAAGCTTCTCCGCCAGATGACGCACCAGCTGTGTCTTGGTCATACCTGCAGCCATGAATCCTCCTCGATGGAACTACGTGTGTTTTGTTGCGATATGCGCATCTTATACCACGCGTCCTGTGGAAAAGTAGCGTTTTCCCCACGTTTTATGCGGTTTTTAACATCACAGGAGTCCAAAAAGGCACGAAAATCGCCTGTTTGCCAACTTGACTCGTCGCAAAGGCACCAGCCAAGCAGGTTTGACCCCGCCGCTGGCCGCAAGCGATGAGCCTTCAGGAATGCCATAATGATGACAGGAGACTCTGTTCGGTGAGCTGTGCTATCTGCGAAAAGCGGAAAGAGAAGCGATTCTGCCCGGCCATTCACGGGCGCATCTGCCCACAATGTTGTGGTGAGCAGCGCGAAGTCACGCTCGATTGCCCGAGCGACTGCCCTTACCTCCAGCAGGCTCGCGAACACGAAAAGGATCACGCTACGGACAACCTCGACCCGGCTGCCTTGTTCCTGAAGGTCGAGATCGGCGATCAGTTCCTCTACGAGCACGAACACCTCGTCATGGGCCTCAGCTTTGCCTTGGCCAAAGCATCCAGCGCCGATCGCTCAATCTACGATCGCGATCTGATCGGAGGTCTCACCACCCTCGCGCATCGTTACGAGCGTCTCGTGAACTCCGGCTTGCACTACGAAGAACCCGCGCAAAGCCTCTTGCAGCAAGCTGTCAGCGCCGAGCTGCTGAACATGATCAAGGAATACCGTGAAGCCGAACTCAAGCACACTGGATACTCCCGCTTGCGCGACTCGGAAGTTTTGAAGGCTCTTGTCTTCCTAATCCGCATGGCCTACAGCCGCACCTCAGGCCGGCCAAAATCAAGAACCTTCGTCGACTTCCTCCACGCCCAATTCCCAGAAAGGGAATCCGCCCTGGCCTCCGCATCCCAACCCGCCAGCCGGATCATTACTCCTTAGCCTGACGCAGCGTCCCGCACCCGGTTCGGGAAGCCTGATATTCCCACGGAATGACACAGCCTTACCCCACTCATTGACAGAGTCTGAAACATTTGCACAAAGCCGCAAAGCGGCGACAGAGTGTAGCCCCGGGCGTAAGAGTCTGTTACGAAACACTAGTCGGGGCCCAAAAGTGATGAGAAGATGCCCTCGCGAGAGCGAGGGCATTTTTCATGGCGTACATCCGGGGCGAGGCTAGGGAGCAGACCACGATGTTTCCGGTGACCTTGGACGAGTTGA
>JBKPEB010000078.1:0-35320 GCA_046728215.1 Acidobacteriota bacterium
CTAGATAGTGCTTCACATCCGATTTCCGTTTCACGACGCGATGCGAGTCGGGCAGGCCTCGCATCGGGACGAAAGCAGTGGAATTTGAGTTCGACGGTCCACAGTTCGGGAGTGTGGACGTGACTATCCGAGGAGTCGCCCTCGCAACGCACTAGGTTAGCTACCGGCTGTCGTTATATTGCCATTACACCAATTGACCCCGATTTTGGCGAACAAACAGCGCAAAGTGGTGAGAACGCCTGATTTTTCACCAGCTATCGGTAAACAGTAGGCGACGAGGAACGACTTTTCCGGCTATTGCAGCTTGGCGTACTCCGCTTTGGCTTGCTTCCGGATGGGGATGTCGGGGTCAGACCGAAACAACACCATGAGTCCTATGGCAACTCCAGATCAAGCGCGTAGATCTCCTGGTTGCCTGCATTCCGCACCACCAAAGGAGAATCGTCTGGGGCTAGACCAGTCAGATTACCGCCCAACGATGGCGCGAGGCGGATGCCCCCTAGGCTTGCAACCTTCTCTAAAGTGTGATCGGCAATCCTAACGCGATATAAGTTCGGGCTGCTTTCAATAGAATCAAAGTAAATGTACTTCGAATCCCTAGACCACATTGGGAAACCAACGACAATCTTAGCCAATTCTGTCCACCTTTTGGTGCGGACGTCGAAGATTTGCAAAGTCTCCGAACCTACTCGGAGCGCAGCAATGTAGCGTCCGTCTGGCGACCAGCGTGGGGAATACAATCCCTCCGAACCTGGGAAGGTTGAAATCTGCCGAGTCCCCAAGTTCAGTAGCTGGATAGCCCGCGGAGAGGTTGATGCAAAGTCTGCCATGCCCGAATGGAAGATCAATGCATTTCCGTCAGGTGACCAGCCCGGATCCCCAATACCGGTCATGACTTCCTCCGCCTCACCCCCGTCGGAGGAAATGAGATACATCTTCCACGGTTGTCCTGGCGCGATCCCCTGGAAAGCGATCCTCTTGCCATCCGGAGACCAGCGTGGCTCGTAAACAGTAAAAGGAGGAAACGTGAGTTGCAGCCTTTCGCTTCCATCCGCCTTACTTTTCCAAAGGTTCCCCTCGGGGATACTTGTGTAAGCTACCCACTGCCCGTCTTTTGAGAAGCTCGGACCGTCAGCGGATATTCCTGACATAAACGGCACGAACTGCTGGGACTTTATGTCGTAGCGCGCGAGTTCGCCGCGTCGCTGCCAACCTACCACAAACAGCTTTTTGCCATCTTTGCTGGGAACCGGCCCCAGAAAGTCCATCGGACCCACCGTCAGGTGCACGGGGGCCTGGTTAGGCCTTCCCAATAGCATTCCCTTTTCGCGTATCGCCCAGACATCCGACCTGCCGCGCTGCGTGGACTGAAAGACAAAATATCTTGCATCAGGGGTCCAACTGCCACAGCATTCAGAGGCAGGATTGTTCCAGCCGGGAAGCAACGGATGAGGATCGGTCCCGTCCGCTCCAGCTTCCCAAAGTGACTGCGATCCGGTCTTTGGGTCATCCACTGTGAAACGTAGCTTCTGGGCGTCAGGTGACCATCGAATCCACGAGGGTGTTCCGTTCACGGTCAAGATTGTATGTGCTCCGGAACCATCACTTCGTGCGAGATTTAGGGTGCCACCTTTGGCAAACACAATTGTTTGTCCGTCCGGTGACCAACTCGCGCCACTGCAAATGATGCTCCCCAGTCGGTGCCTTGATCCCGTTAGAGTTGGGACTACCCAAAGGTGGCCTTCGCCCATTGATCCCCCTTCACTACCCACTACCAAGAGCTCCGTGCCACTAGGGGAGATTCCTTCCAATTTATAAAAACCTGGGAATGGTTCTGAGATGGGCGCGGCTCCCCCGCCTGTCACAAAGACCTGGTAGAGAACATTTTCTTGGAAGACCGTCATATAGTACAGGCGCGAGCCGTCTGTAAGAGCTGGCGGGACCTTCGAACTCCCGTCATTTGTGACTTGTGTTAAACCCAAGACCTTGGCTGATGACACCGGCCACCTCAGCCAAACCACGAGCACCCCAGCTACAATCACGACGGCTATAAAAAGCACTGCCCACCTCGACCAAAACCGCCGAGCTGGCGCTTCCCTCTCGGTAGTTGTCGCCGCTGTCGCGAGATTGGATCTGGGAACCTTTCCTGAATCCGTGTCCCGCTTCAGCCGCTTGAGGTCGGCCCTTATTTCTGCGGCAGATTGACAGCGAACATCGCGATCTTTCTCCAAGGCCTTATTAATGATGCGTTCCAATTCCGCTGGTAGGTCAGGATTCAGCCGCACCGCCGCCGTCGGCGTCCCATCCAGAATGGCTTTGAAGATCACTCCCGATGTATCGCCCCGGAATGGCAGCATTCCGGTACACATCTCATACAGCACCGCCCCGAAAGAGAAAAGGTCGGTGCGAGCGTCGAGTTCCTTCCCTCGTACCTGCTCAGGCGACATATAGGCGACCGTGCCCAAAGCACTGCCGGGACTGGTCAGATGCTCTTCTGATTCGATGGTCGCGGCGCTCGGGGCAACGCTCTCCGACTTCAGCGAGACCTTCGCCAGCCCGAAATCGAGGATCTTCGCCTGACCTCGATTCGTGACAAAGATGTTCGCGGGCTTGATGTCCCGATGGATGATGCCCTTCGAATGCGCGGCATCAAGTGCATCGGCGATCTGGATGCCCAGATCGAGCACGGTTTCGATCTCCAGCGGCTTGCCACTGATCCGATGCCGGAGTGTCTGTCCCTCCAGCAGTTCCATGGCGATGAAGGTTCGCCCATCGGCCTCATCGATTTCGTGGATCGTGCAGATGTTCGGATGGTTCAAAGAAGACGCAGCCTTGGCCTCCCGCTGGAATCGGCTGAGGGCTTGCGGATCGTTGGCGAGTTCTTCAGGGAGGAACTTCAGGGCAAGGTGACGACCGAGTTTGAGGTCTTCCGCCTGATAGACCACGCCCATGCCCCCACCGCCGATCTTGCTGAGGATGCGGTAATGGGAAACCGTTTGACCAACGGGTTGGGAAGGCGTGGACACCGGTTAGACATGTTAGGTGTGGGCGAGGGGAAGGTCAACGTGCAGGGCATCAACGCATTGCTGACGTAATATCGCGATAACGCTCAATGACCCGGTTTCAGGCGAAGAAAAGGCGCGAAGTTGCGAGAACGCCTGTGTCTGTTGAAAAACTCTGGGTTTGCAGCAGGCCTTTCGCCGTACTGCCTGCCTAGTTACTCGCTTCTTTGGCTTCTTTAAGCCGCGTTCATGCAGTTGCAAGCTCCGGTGTTGGCTTAGTGCGGAGGAATCGAGCCAGCCGTTTCAGGTTCTGCGCCGTGGCCGCCAGGTAGAACTGTTCGCGTACAAAGCGCATCCGGCGCAGCCTCAGTCGGCGTAATCCGATGTAATTCTTCAGTTCTGCGAACAGTGCTTCCACCTTCCGCCGAGCCCGTTGCGCGATCGCGAAGGCTGGTGTCTGGGCCATGGCGTGGGCACGCTGCCGCGCTGGCTCACAAGTGTGGATGGCCAGGGTCCGATACTTGCCCCGCGTGCAGCAGCTCTTTTGCGAGCAGTCGCGACAGCGCTTCACCGTCGAGTAATAGACGTGCGTGCGGTTGCGCTTATTGATGCCGACGTATTTCAGGAGTTTGCCTTCCGGGCAGAGATAGCCGTTCTCCTCGGGCACGTAGGTGAACTTGTCGATGCCGTAAAGGTCCGTCGTCGCCGCGGGATTTTCCTTTACCCGGATGTAAGCAGCGATGCCACGTTCATCCAGCCAGTGCAGTAGTTCGCCGTTGCCGTAGGTGGTGTCCGCGGCCAGCGTCTGCGGAAAATAGCCGTAACGTTCACGATGGCGTTCAATCATGTCTCGGGCCGCTGCACTTTCCTCACTGAGTCGTGCCGGGGTGGCTTGCACCCCCACGATGACGCAACTGCCGTTATCCACTAGATAGTTGTCGTAATAGCCCAGCCGCGCCGGACCGCCTTTGGTCGCGTAGGTCGAATCCGGGTCGGTGGTCGAGACCTTCTCTTGCTGCGGAACGGGAGCTTCGACCGGATTCTCCTGCTCCAACTCGGCTAAATACTCACGTACCGTGTGGTTCACCTTCGCCATGGGGGGATGGTAAGGCTCCCGCTCAGTTTGTCGATGGTTGACGAAAAATCCCCGCGAGTCTGGAGGTCTGCATCGTCGCGGAGGTTCGGCGGCATACCGATGAGCTTCGCGGTGTCACCGGGTTTCATATCGGCATTCTACTTCGTGTTTCTTGATGATTGGCGTAAACATGCAGGAGCCGACCCAACTGTAATGTGGGGAAGGCCGACGACAATGGAGCAGTAGTGAGCGAATCCGTTCCATCGGACATGCCGGGGCAGTGGCGACGTTCCCCAGTGCTTAGCTACAGACTGGCATTTGAGATTTTGAGCGAATACCATTTCCTTTGGTGAACGCAGAGACCTTTCTGAGGCTGTCCCAGTACCGCACATTTTGGCGGTTGCGAGCTTATGCAGCGAAGCAAAGATTCCGGCTGCTAAGCCAGGCCTTTCGGGCACGCTATCTTGCACGGGATGAGCGGGCAAATGCGAGCATTTTGATCTCGTTTCTGGGGCTCACATTCCTCCAGTTGCTATTGGCTATCGCTATCACCAGCGTTCTTGAGCTTATTGAACTCGCGCTGGTTCCCGAACTCGTGGACCGATGGCCCATACCCGACTCATCGAACTACGTAAGCTGGCTGAGCACGACTGCGCAGATCGGCGGAGTATTCATTGCACTCTATTTCACTGCAGTTACCGCCGCCGCTGGAGCGATTTACGCTCAGGTGCCCAACAACGTGAGAGATTTGCTTGCGAGAGAGAGAGTTGGCAACACTTATATCCGCTATCTCACGCTGGCAACATTTATTCCTCTCTGCCTGATCGCCCTGCACCTTGCCGGTCTGGAGCCACTCCGACTTGCCGTTCCCCTGCTCCTTGTGATTACAGGCATCGGTATCATCGCGTTTGCAGCACTGGGCCGCCGCGCCTTTAACCTATTCGACCCCACCAGACTGGCGGGCTCCCTCTTCTGGGACATGGGCAGATGGTTGAGTCAAGTGAGTGCGGGGGTCGAAAAACTACTGGAAGTCGGCGCCACACTGTCCGCTTGGTCAGGTCGGCTGGTTGAGGGTAGTCGAGTTTGGCAGTCCGCAGCGGTCCTGAGTCGGTACCAGGAGTATTTAAGCAAGCTGGACTATCACGTGCCTTACTTCATCAGCCAAGCCAAGAAACTACAGCTCGCCAAACATTTAACGGATTTGCAATGGCCGGATCTCAAACCCGAAGCTTGGACAGACGCTCTGCGAACGCAAAATTTGGAGGCTGCCCCGTTAATCGCTAATCACATCATTCTGTTAATGCAGTCGAAGCAACCGCAGGACGTACCGGACTACCGGGGTCAATTTGTTCACACCACGGGCGAAAGCCTATTTAACGCACTGGAAGGCCGCCAAGCGGACGCTGCCAACGCGCTGTTGAAGCCGTATCTAGCAGGCAGTTTTTCGCTTTTCAACGAGTTGTGTCCCTCAGGCAACCAGAGTCTCGATGTATGGACTGAGCAGAAACTGCAAATTGCGGCTGCGCCAGTCATCGATGTTCTCGAGTTGAGTGGATACGCGAAGCTTTTCGCGGAACTCTACGCAGTCGAGGAAATCTGGACTGCCGTGTGGTCCGTATGGGACTCGATCCTGCAAACCAACGTCGTTAGCCTTACTTGGCTCGCTGCGATTATGACTGGTGGAATCCCCCGTTTTCAGATGCCTCATCGCGGCCTCATCCGGACAAATTGGTCGATGCGCGTGCAGCACGAGCTGGATAAGCTCCCACGGCATAACACGATTCGTGGAGGACTCGGAGGAATCTTCGCTTCCGGATCGGTGGTCCACGCGAGGGCGTTGGTGCGCTACTGTGCAAATCACCACTTCCACAATGGAAAAGACATCTTTGCCGCACTCTGTCTTTCCGAACTTGAAGGTGGCCGGGAACTCGAATGGGGGCATGGTGTGCGTGACCTCAAGAACTCTTTGGAGCGTGAGGAAGAGCGATACCAAGGTGACGATGAGGAAGAGGACGCTGGCGAGGAAGGGAATGAACTACAGGAATAGGTCGCGAGAAGGTCAGGGCAGAGCCATGAGGTTCGGACATCCGGAGCCACCGGAGCCAGAAGACCGCTTCGCCCTGGATAGACACATGTTCATCGAGGACCTGCAAGTGCGCACTTTCCCGTCCCGTTGGCATTCCGACCGGGTGCTGTTCAAGTTTGAAGGGTTGCACGAGGAGTGTGCTCGGGCTGGCGATCTTTTCGGTTCGCTCGGTAGAGATCATTACGGGCGGGAAGGGAACATGGTGGGCGCTGCGGAAGAAATACTCCTCAACCTCACACACTACGGCCAAGCCTTGTTTGAGCTTTTGCGTGATAGTGAAGGCTCGGTCGTTGGCCTGCAGTCGTTTTCGCCGCACGGCGTCTTTCGTCTCGTGGGTCTGTACGTACAAGTCGTGCCACGCCGGAATTGGCGCGAGGCAGGCAAGAAGTATGTGATGCTGAATTCGTCGGACGTATGGCGTGTCGAAATGCCCAGTGAGTTGGGCGGCACGCAAGGTTACACGGATATGCTGAAAAATCTGTCAGCTTGGCCGTCGCTCGGACCTGACTTCTACAAGGAGGACCTCGAACTGCGGAAACTGCCAAAGGAGTTTAATTTCGCAGACTACAGGCAGGCGTTCGAGGCGCACAGGTATGAAGCAACAAGAACCTGGGGGTGGAACGGCAGAGATTGGTCACTGCAATACATCACCGAATATTACCAATTTTACCGGCTCCTGACATTCAGATGGGCCCAAGCAGTGCTCAGATCGCACATCATCCACGAATTGAATCGTCTTCTTGAACGGATAGGAATTTCGGCCTTAATTGTTCTCGAGGGTGTACCATCCGCGAAAGACATACTGAAAGCACGTGATCGAATGGCGCTCGGAGAAATCGACTTTGCTGAAGCTAGCAAGATGACCGAGGAAGTCGACTGACCCTCTCAATGGCAGCCGAACCGCAACGCGGACCCGTCGTCTATCTGAATTGGTTGGCCGCAAAACAGAATTCGCCACTCCGTACTGAAGAATTCCCTCTTTACAGCGATTGCCATGTTGTCGGGGAAGCGGAGTACGGTCCATATCGTTTTCTGCATACTGTCCCCTTACCCACGCCAGGACTCGTACAGCCAATAATCGTCCTCAGGTGGGACTGGCATTGGGAGGGAGAATTCCCTGACTTCTCAAGAACTGATTCTGAGCAATACCACGGCGGAACGCCACCGGAGGAACTCGCTGCCCTGGCGTCCTTGGCAGTTGGAGTACGATTTCGCGCTGATGACTCAACGCGGGACTTCGATCCGAATGGTGATCCCAAAGGTTCTCCCAGAGCTTGGGGAAGCCGCCCGGCACCCTCCGTTGCTGGCATCACGAGACATCACCACTGGATTGTCCCGCGCTTGGCCCGAGGGCAGCACTCGCTGGAACTGCTTTCACCCATAGCGACGTTGCCCAAAATGAGCCCAGAAAACGCAATAAGTCTGGTGCGCTCAGCACGCCTCTATCAAGACGGGCTTTGGATTTGTGAATCCGAACCGGAACTCTCATGGCTGCTCCTGATATCTGCGCTGGAAACTGCCGCGCTGCATTGGCGCTCAAAGAAGGAGTCGTCGCTGTTGAGGTTCCGAACGGCGAAGCCCGAACTTTTTGAACGACTATCAAAAATTGAAGATCATCCAGACATTCCGGAGCTGGTAGCCGAAGAGTTCAAGGATTCATTTGGGGCCACCCGTAACTTTCTCGATTTCGTTCTCCAGTTCCGTCCCCCGGAGCCGGGTGAGCGCCCACTCTGGGGGAAAATTGACTGGTCGCAGGAGTCACTCGAAAGGATTCTGAAGGTTGTTTACAACTACCGCTCGAAAGCTCTCCACTCCGGGAAGCCATTCCCTGGTCCCATGTGCCAAGCCCCTTATATGGACCCGTCATGGCTGACGCCGACGGAAAGGCCTCTGGGCTCCTCCAGTATGGGAGGCGGAGTTTGGCTTGAGCAAAGACATCCCACTCCTACTTCACACTTTCGAGTACATCACCAGGGGGACACTTCTGAACTGGTGGGGTTCGTTAGCCCCAGCGGCTGCAAAACCCAGCTAGGTGGGGTTAATCAATCCCTGCGTCTGGGTTGCGGACCTTCGTTTCAGCGCAAGGCTTACACGCACAACCAGCGCCAGTAAAACACAGAATTTGAGACGAACGCTGAGTGCGCCGTCCGCTTAGGACGTTTCCCCCTCCCCTGTCGTTTAAACGGTGGGAACGGTGAAAGGCGAGGGTTTCAACGGCGCCAATTCCAGGAACGAACGACATCGAACGACATCCCGTGATCAAGGGTTGGTGCCGGGATCATCCGTTCTTAGCAAGGCCAATACCTCGTCACGAGCGGCAAAGATCTCTCCACGCGCAACGAGATTTTTACTGCGAGATAACATGACCCACTCTTTGAGAAGGGAATTCACCTTACGCCCTGGAGTACGCTCGATTGCTTCCATATCTATGGATTCTTTTCCGTTTTCCTCAGCGAAGCAGTTGTAGCCGACGATCAATAACCGTGCGGTTTCGTGAGAAGTGGTGAGCTTTTTCCGGGAATCTGCGAAGAGGACATCGTGTCCGTCGAAGTACCCCTCGGAAATCAAGTCCACTGCCCGCTCAAGGGCGACCACTTCGGTGAGGATTGTGCGGAGTTTCTCACCCCAGAGGTGTAGGAAATCTTTGGGCAACTCGAACGTCTTCGACTGTGGCGACGTGGCGAGCATCGAGAGCCCAAGCAGGCTGGCCCAAGTCATGAGCACACGCCATCCCTGAGCAGCCGTTATCACGGCTCCGTTGACCTCGAATGTCAGCCCGTACATCAGTCCAGCTTCTTCGTTCTCTGACGCCCAGGGCTGAAACTCGCTGATTTTCCAGTATTCCGAGTAGTGGCTTCGTCCCTGGGCGGTCTTCAACCACAGTAATGCCAACTCGCGGTACCGCAAGGACTTTTCGAACTTGCTCAGGCGAGAATGGACGCTCATCTTTTATCTCCAACAGACTTAATCGATTTAATCATCTCCTCCATCGCTCGGAGCCGAATTTCGTGGTCCGACAGTTCCGTTGTCTTGACCAACACGGAGGCAATGTATCCAAGGCTTCTACCGAGCCTTTCGTCCATCTCTCCGGAACTGACCTTTGAAAAGATTTGCCCGAGTGCCCAGTGAAGATCACCCGCCGTCTTCGGAGGAAGTAAGGCAATAGGCTCGCCCTGCGGCAGCTTTCGACACTGGCCACTCTTGCGTCCGAGCTCTGCAGCACGTTCTGGGTAGGAATGAATGGAGCAGAAACCGTCAGCGGTCGGCCTTGCTTTGCAAGGCTCTCCCGACGTGGTCCGTGCTCTGCATTTAGCTTCGGTCATGCATCCTCCAATCCCGCTTGTTCACCGAAGGGAGTCCCAGAACCCGTGCGCAAATGTCTGCGCCGAAGAAGCTCAACAGAATCGAAGATGATCAGCCCCGAGACTTGAGCACCTTCGGTCATGGTTGAGCGCCTTCGGGCAAATACCATTCCCAGCCACCTTCCATCTGCGTCTTGCGCGACAAGATGCCTACTTTTTTCTTCGCTCGTCGTAATGTTGCATCGGAGACTCCGGCTGTGCGAATCTCCGTTATAACGTCCTTACTTGGACGGGCACCGGCTTCTAACGCGTCGTGCAGGTACGCTGCGGCCTCTTCTAAAGCGCTTCGATCCTCGCGCGTCTGTTCCGGTACCTGTAAATCGCTCGCTGTGATGTTGGTTTCTCCAGTCCAGCGAAATGATCCGTCAGCCTCGATCAAGTAGCCAAGGGACCTACCAAGCTGGCCCAGATTGCTCTTCGCATGAACCAGCGCCCGTCGCTCATCTACCTCCCCCACATGCAACTCAGAGCGGACGGCACCGGTAAGGTCAATGCTCCCCAATCCCCTATGAATTGCGCGCCCGGCCAGCGATTTCGCAAAGTGGCGTATCAAAAAGAAGCAAGTTTGGTGTTTCTCCGCCAGTTGCCCAAGGCCGTCAAGCACAGGTCTGGTCTCATTCGAGCGATGTGTGTCTACTTCAGCCCCGAGGTATGACTGAATCGGGTCGACAATCACCAGCCTCGCTTTCGTCCTCGTGAGCGACTCTTCAAGTAGTTGGAGATCGGAAAGCTTCACGGCTTTGCGGTCGGCACACTTTCCGTTGCCAGCAACTGAACCGCGCAGAAGATGAAATCGTGAAGGGTCTCCGCGGAGCGCATCGAAACGTGGACGCAACACATGCTCTGGGGAGTTCTCCACCGAGAGGTAGAGGACATCCATCGGGGCGCATGGCTCGGCAGTGCAGGGCCGCTGTCCAGCGCTGAGGGCGGCAGCGATTGCAAGCGCGAGGTAGGTCTTCCCGGCACCTGGATCCCCCGAGAGCATTGCTAACATAGACATGGGGAGATAAGGCTGCCAAAGCCAATCTACGTCTCGTGCCTGAACATCGACGAGTGTGAGAATCTCAGGACATCGGGATAGGTCATATGGCGTATAGGGCAGCAGATCGGCATCGAGGTCGTATCCATCGCGCAGTGCACGAACGGCATTCTCTGCTTTTTGCAGTAAGACTGCCGGATCAGCCCCCAACTCTCGCGCCTCCCGTTCGATCATTTCGCCGAAGCGTCCAAGCCGGCGGAGTTGTGAAAGTTTCTGTAACGTTTCCGCATGACGCTTTAATACCGGTGGATCGGCTACGGCACCGTCGATGAGATCCCCGATGACGGCAACTCCTCCGTTTTCAATGCCTCCGCATTTCTCTTCCGCGAGTCGCATGAGAATGATGTCGTCAAATGGTAGGCCGTTCTCCGTGAGTTCTAAAATCGCCCCATAAATCGCCTGATGTAGCGTCCCGACAAAATCGCTGATAGCAAGGCTCGAGAGCGGTCCACGTAACAACGAATTGTCCAATAGGAGGGATCCAAGAATCGCCCGTTGCACTCCTGGTGCGCAGAATGCACTTGTACTCGAATTCTCCAATTCAATGGCTCTCGAGATCATTTGCGCCGATCCACTGCCGGCACCGTGCCATGCTCGATCAACTTTTCCGCCGTCTCCTGTCGGAACCGAATTGCGCGACCAATGCGCACAAACTCAATCTCACGACGCCATATCTTCTGGCGAACAGTTGCTGGCTTCAGGCCAACAGCTTCGGCGAACTGTTCAACCGTCATCAATCCCCTCTTCAATACGCTCATTCTTGTTTTTCCTTCCTAATCTCTGCTTTGTTCTAGCGTGCAAAATCATATTGTCAAAAGTTATTGGTGTGTGCCACTAAATTTGGCTTGCTCTCATAGTAGTTATAGTGCTATCAATAATCTCTGTGAGCACAGAGAGCACTCAGAAGAGGAAGAGATTCGGCCAGAGAATCGCTGAGCGTTCATTGCCAGAAGCCCCGGACTGGGTTGGGAGATTGCCCATACTGAAGGCACAACCCGGTGGCGGACAACTCCTACCGAGATTGTGGGGCTTAAACCCTTGGTATCTGGAAATTGAAGCAGTTGTGGACGCATTGAACGGGAAGGAACTTCGCTCCCTACTGGCTAGCGAAGGACCCGGGAGCACGAAACACGGAGACTACGACCAAAAGCTGAGAGAAACGCCGCGGATCCTGCGCAAGATTGTTCATGCGTGGTGGAAATCGGGCCCAAACCTGCAGAAGTTTCGTCTAGCCAACCCGAAGGTGAGTGCTGATGCTGATTCGTTGTCCAGCCGGATCCCGGTCGAACTCTACTGGGGGAATTCGGGCAACGCGACCTTCTTGCACACAGTTTTGGACCAGCCGGGCAGCACGCCTTACGGAGAAGCGATTCGCTTTTTTCTCTTGCTTATAACGAACCCATACGCGAATAAACTCGCCGGCCCCTGCGCCCGATGTGGAAATTATTATCTGAAGAAGCGAGTATCACAAAAAATTTACTGTTCTCGACGTTGTGGCAACGCCACAACGGCCACTGTCCGTACTCGGGAGCAGCGGATTCAGACACACGCAGATAAGCTGGGGCGGTCAAGAGCAGCTATCCAAAAGTGGGCTACAACCCGAACCAAACTCGACTGGAAGCAGTGGGTATCTAGGCGGGAACGGGACATCACGTCAAAGTTCTTAACCCGAGCAGTGAACAAGGGCGAACTCAAAGTGCCGGTTCGCAAATAAGGAGTGCATCATGTCTTTGTACCGTCGCGGCAAAGTTTGGTGGATGGATTTCCACTTCCACGGCCAGAGAATCCAGGAAACAACAGAAATGAGGTCCATTACGCGCGCGCGTGAGGTTCAAGAGAAGCGCAAACAGGCATTGAAAGACGGTGCCGCGGGTATTCGTAAGCAGCAGCAACCACGCTTACTGTCGGTCGCTGCCCAAGAATGGCAGGAAGCCAAACAGCCGGCATGGTCACCACGGATGGCCGACATAGCTAAAAACAGCACCAATCACCTGTTGCCCGTATTAGGGAAGAAATTGTTAGTTGACATCGAAGCATCTGACATCTCGAAGTACCAGAAGGCGCGCTTGGCAGATGGTGCTTCAAACCGAACAGTAAACATTGAAGTGGGCGTGCTGCGCCAGATTATGAAGAAGTATGGAACGTGGGCGCGAGTCCAGCCGGATGTGAACATGCTTCCCGAGCGGGAAGACGCAGGACGGGCATTGTCCGAAGAGGAGGAATCCGCCTTGCTGCTCGAATGTGGTAGATCCCGTTCGCGCATTCTCCTGCCATTCGTGCTCCTCGCATTGGAAACCGGTGCCCGGTTCAATACGATCCGAACCTTGCAATGGAAAAACATCAACTTTGGCAATCGATGTCTACAATTTGGCAGGGATAAGACATCAGCGGGAACGGGCCGTGTAGTTCCGCTGAATCAGCGGGCGCTCGGCGCGCTAACATTTTGGGCGCAGCAGTTCCCCAACCGGAGCCCTGAGCATTACGTCTTCGCACTTGAGAAGTCCACCGGAGCGGGAACGAAAGGCAGCTTTGGATTTACCGGCAGCCTGGTCTACGACACAGATCCGACGCAACCCATCGGGGACGTAAAGGAAGCATGGGAAGGCGCAAAGAGACGGACCCGGCGCCACTGCCCAAACTGTACCACCGGTATTCTGGCCGAGAAGGAGAAGCCAGAGACAGGCTACGGGTGTGTCGAATGCAGGTTTGAAACACGAGAGCTACCGGCTGGCTTGGTGCCCGTCCGCTTCCACGACCTTCGGCACTCCGCAGTCAGTCGGATGATTACCGCTCGGGTGCCGTTACCTATCATAGCGAAAATCGTGGGATGGGCGCCTGGCACGATGGCGAAGATGGCAGCAAGATATGGACACTTCGGAATCGAGGAACTGCGCGGGGCGGTGGAAGCAATCAGCAGCAACGTCGCAGACCGAACTGTTTTTAGGACAGGGTCCCTACAATTTTCACTACACTCAGAAGCAAATTCCGGCGACCATCGCGCTAACTGATAAATAATAATGGTCGGGGCGATAGGATTTGAACCTACGACCCCCTGCGCCCAAGGCAGGTGCGCTACCAGGCTGCGCTACGCCCCGACTAGAAAAGCTCTACTGATTCTAAATCACTTCCGCGAACTGAACCACCGATGGAACTCGAACCTATGCCCCATTTGGTGTGCAACTGTGCCAAAACTGTGTCAAAACCCCTCAATTGACTCTCGCTGTGTCATAACTGAGGCTCATGGCGCTGCCCTGACCTACATTCTGCTCGTTCGCATAGCGATTGAGTTTGACCAGAGCCTCGCGTTTCATCTGCAGTTTCATCTGGGAGTACTTTTTGAAAACCTTCGCGTCCCCTTGCCGCAGTAACTGTGTGACCCATTCGTCGGCCACGCCTCCAGCACTGAGGCGCGTGGCGTAGGTGGATCGCAGATCGTAGATGCGGAAGTACGGGACCTTGGCGCGCCGCAACGTGGCGCTCCAGACGGTCTTCAAAGTTTTCTGGTGTCCGCTCGGGTTCTCATCACTCGGAAACAGGTACGGACTGCACGGAGAAAGACGCAGTTGATCGCGAAACGCCTCGACCGCAATCGGCGTCAGCGGCACCTCCGCCACTCCGTTTGGTGTTTTGGAATCGGGAATCCAAACCACCGCGTTCTCCAGATCCAGATGTTCTTTCTTCATGGGCATAAGCTCCTTGTACACGCGCAGCCCCGTCTCGGTAATGATCCGCACGATGTTGCGCAGGTATTCCGGAGCATGAATTTCAATCTTCCGCTGTTCCGACCATGTAAGGTAGTGCGGGCGGAACAGGCCTTTTACCGCGACCGGGAACTCCACTCCCGCACAGGGATTGGAGGGTAACAATTTCTTCCGAACGGCAACGTTCAACATTCGCCGCAGTACTCTTAGTTCCTGGTGCACCGTCGCGGGTTTGAGTAGCCCGTGCTCGATGAAGCCAGCGGTTGTTTTGATACACACGCGGTCCCGAAGCCGCTTGCGCAGGTACAACTCAATTTCATCAGCCGTGAGATCGGCCAACTTGTAGCCCGCAAACGCTCTTTTCAGATGCTTGCTGGCTCGCATGTTGGCGTCGTGAGTCTTGGCAGCGCGTATGGGTGGCTTGGAATAGTTTTCCAGGAAAAAATTCACCCATGGTTCGAACCTCATCTGCTCGCCCTTCCGCACAATCTCGAGAACTCGATTGTCTCGGGCGTCGAGCCGCTCGCGGAGTTTCTTGTTTGCTTCGTGCCAATCCTCAGTGAAGGTTGATTCCCGGATGCGCTTTCCCTCGCGGTCCGAATCGCACATCCAAAGAACTTTTGTGCCGGGTCGCCTGTAGACGATCCCGTCATGCTTTCTAGGTCTAGCCATCTCCCACCTCTTGTTTGAACGTCGCGCGAAATGGCACGAGATCCGCTCGCAGAAAGCGAATGTTTCGACCCATTACGCGTAGGTGGGGAATCTGCTTTCGCTCCACCCAAAGATACACGGTCTGCGGACTTACGCCGAGGTAAATTGCCGCCTGTCGCACGGTGAGTGGAAGTTCCTCGCGGAAGAACGGCAATCCTGCATCCAAGGCGCTGGTTGCGGCTATTGGCTGGATTTGTTTGGAACTCATGGCGCTGTTCATAAGCCTTAATGCTCCTTGTGTCAAAAACGCACGCTAGGAAAGAAGCCGAAATCAGCAGCGATATGCGCGCCTGCTTTCACGGCGATTCAGACCGCGAATTTCAGCAAAGAAGTGGAGGTGGGCTTAATAGAAGTGTGGCTAGCAGTTGACTTTGTGAACAGGAGACATTGGTCTTCGAAAACGCGCGCGCGTTACGCCCCGGCCGGTTGGAGGAGTTGAGCAACCGAGCGGATACCGATTGCAGTTTGGCTGGAGGCACCACAACAGTGCGGGATGGTCCCGGGTTGCTGGTTCCACTGGGTTTCGTTCCCACAAAGGCCCCGGGACCCCCTCAGCCGCCCGTGCCATGGGGAATCTAAGCACGGGGTCTCCGATGTCCCCGCCGTTCAGGAATTAACAACAAGGAGGAGTCCTCGAGGCCTTCCTCTGAATGGTTCGCATGACAAGAGGCGATTTGTGTCACTTCACGATTAAGATAGACCTGAACCCGCGCAGGTCAGAAGCTCTGCAGGAGGAGATCTCTTGCGTTCCCCAGTACCTTCTCACGCATTGCGGGATCTGGCAGCAGGCGAGCAATTTCGACTGCCCCGACCATTGTGGAAAAGATCGCAAAGAAAGCCCGTTCTTTGTCCGCGGTTCGCCGGCCAGGCATGAACGGGATCATTCGGCTCTTATAGTTCACCAGTTCCGCTACGATCTGAGGCTTCATCCGCCTATCTACCCGCGCCAATTCGGGTCCTAGTGTCGCCAAGGGGCACCCGTGTTCGGGGATGTTCGCACATTTCCGGGCGGAGGTAGGTTTTCACAATGGCTTTCCAGCCCTCGCCAGGGGGTGATTGTTCAGCGGCACGAGCCAGACTCTCCTCGATTTCCCGGAAAGCCTCCTTCAGTGATTCCACGAGCAGCTCGTCCTTGTTCGCGAAATGCTTGTAAAAACCTCCGTGAGTCAAGCCGGTATCGCGCATAACAGCCGCAACCCCAGCGCCAGTCAAGCCTTCGGCGCGGACCCGCCGCGAGGCGTCTTTCACAATCTTCTGATGAGTCTCGATTTTGTGTTCGGGCCGATAACGCATGAACAAATAGGATGCTGCGAATCATCCCAAGATGCAACCCACCGCGAGCCCCTGGAACAGGCCGGTAAAAAGTAGAATCCATAGGATGATCTATGTAATCCTATGAAATGCGACAAGAAACTGGCAGAGCAGACATTTCAAAAGAGGAAAAAGCAGGAGCAACAAATATGCAATATCTCGTGAAAATGAAGATTGTGCCTGAGGGTCGCCCCAAGAGTGTGGAGGAAGGCGAAATCTTCTTCAAGGAGTTCATTCACCCAACACTCGAGCTGTGCAAGAAGCTCGAAGCTGAGAAGAAAATCCTCGCTGGCGGGCCCATCAGCGGAACCATCGGTCTCGCGCTAGTCGTAAAGGCGGACTCCGCAAAGGAGTTGGACGATTTTGTGACGGGCCTGCCTGTATGGCCGCGAATGGAAACCGAGGTTACCCCGCTCACGACTTTTGACGACCGCGCGCTATCGATCCAACGCCGGCTGAGCAATTCAGCACACAAGCCGTCGGCGACATAACGCATCTCGTGTGTTGCCGAAATGCTGTGAATCTAGAGATTGGAGTTACGCCGCGCTTGGCGAAGCAATGGAGGGCTTATGACTACTCGTTTACGGATCGGGTTCTTGCTGTGCGTTCTGCTCCTCATCGTTGCGGCCGTTGTCGTTCTTCGCAGTCCTGACAGGCGCTCCACGAAGCTGCACAGCCCAGAACTCGAGTATCTGAAGGACGTAAACAGGGTGGCCCCACCCAAAGATCCGGAACTGATGTTCATCCTGATGTCCGAGTTCGCGAATTCGAATCTGCAGGATGAGGGAGCAGACTTTTTCAGGGCGCGTCTGAGGGATTTCGAGCCTCAGTTGACGCCGGTGCAGAAGTCTCTGTACCTGGGAATCATTGGCTTGCTTCGCGCTCAGAATGTGTCCAGGATACCGCTTCTGAAGCGCTATGGATACGTAAACGACACGATTGCCATCCTCGATCAGGCGAAGCAGTTTTCCGGCGGGCAAGTTTTCGTCGTGAACTGGATCGCCGGAGTTGTGCATACTGAACTCCCCGGCTTCTTTCATCAGCGAAAAGCTGCGCGGGAAGAACTCACCTGGTGCTTGGATCACGCAGACAAAGCGCCTCACCCGGCGTGGCTACGCGAAGTTTATTTTCATCTCGGCAAGCTAGCGCTGAAGGATGGCGACACTCCAAAGGCAAACGATTACCTGCGGCGCAGCGGCTATTCGGATTTCGACCATCCGATCACACTGGCAACGCCGTTTTCCGAAGACAGGGTGTCCGGTCATGCCTTCGCGCCTCGGAGCATCCGGCAGATTGTTCCCGGTCGTGTCTACGTATTGACTGGCTTCGAATTCACCGAATACTACTTCGTGGTCTCCAAGGACGGGCATCACCTCATCAGCATCGACGCCGGGACGCGACCGGATTTCGCAAAGGGAGCATACGAAGCCCTCCAGGCCTATGCGCCGGGACTGCCTCCCATGACAACCGTGTTCATCACGCACGCACACTGGGACCACGTCGGCGGGCATTCCTACTTCCGCAGTTTAAGCTCTCGTCCCAAGTTTTATGGGCGAGGTAATTATCAGGACGAGTTCAACAAGGAATTCAACGGACCGGATGTCTTTGGGAAGCAGTTCTTCGGAGAGCGCTTCAATACCGAGAATGTTCTGACCTACAAACCGGACGTTGCGATCGACCACCGAACGGACCTGAACATCGGCGGAACGAAATTTGAGTTGATCCCAGTTCGAGGCGGAGAGACACATGATGCCATGTTGATTAATCTCCCCGACGAAAAAGTCATGTTGATGGGCGATGTCATCATGCCCTATCTAGGGGCACCGTTTGTTGAGGAAGGCGATCTCGAGGGACTGTTCGATGCGATCGATGTGATCGTGAGCAAGAATCCCCAGTACCTGTTACAAGGGCACGAGCCGCTCACTCGCATTTTCAACTCGCCGTTGGTCCTTAGCCACCTGAAAACGGATTTAACGTGGTTGCGAGACCAAGTGCTCACGGCGATTCGCCGGGGTGACGATCGGCCTGCCATTCAAGAGGCAAACCTCATCCCCCCGGATTTCCTGGCCACGCAGCCCGATGCTTACCTTCCTTACTACATCCTGCGCGAGCATGTAATCGACCGAGTCTACGATCAAAACGTCGGGTATTGGCAGGCCAGCCTGCAAGGGCTCGCTCATCCCAGCCGGACAGATCGTGCGGAACTCCTCGTTGACTACCTCGGAGTCTCCGAAGGGCAACTCCTCAAAGCAGCGGACCGCCTCTCAACAGACGGCAAGTATGCAATGGCAGCGGAGTTGCTCGAAACTGCGGAGCCAAGGTTCCCGACCAGCGACGCTCTCAAACGCGCCAAGCGGTTCGCGTACCTGAAGCTGATGGAGAAGAATCAGAACACGGACCCATTCAAATTCATCATCTATTCGTCAAAAGCCTGCGAACAGACGCCACAGATCAACCCAGAGGACGTTAAACAAACACGAGGTGCAACGCGATGAAACGCTGTCACCTTTCGCTGTGAAAACAAAACCGATTGGAGGTTTTTTATGAACAACGCTGTGATGCAAACTCAATTGCCCTCGCCGCAACCAACTTCAGGTGCGGTGTCGCCCAAGACAACCGGAGTGATGGTTGTACTCACTGCCAAGCAAGGAATAAGCCGTGAGCAGATCATGAAGGTCATGCCAGCCGAGATCCGGGCGACGGTGAAGCTCTATCTCGACGGCAAGATCCGCCAGTGGTACTCAAGGGGCGATGGTCGAGGGGTGATTCTTTTTCTTGATGTCAAGACCGTTGACGAAGCCCATGCGGTCATGGACACGCTTCCGCTGTCCAAAGAGAACCTGATGGACCACGACTACATTCCCGTCGGTCCCCTCCTCCCGCTGGCTGGCCTGATTGGCGGTGGGCCGACACAGCAGTAGCTGAAATTCATACTCAGTCAGGAGATCCCCGATGAAATACTCAGAGATTTTGGTGAAAGGCGCGACCGGCGGGACCGGAAGCACGGTGGCGGATCAATGTTTCGCGACAGCAACCGCGAAGACCCGCGACATCCCGTCTGCGCAAGCTTGGTTCGCGGGTGGTGAGCGTGTCGGCTATGACCCCAATGCGCGTGCCGTCGTTCGAGTGCAAAGCCCTCCCCTGAAAGTGTTCATAAGGCAGGAAGGAGATGTTGCTCACGCTGTGTCGTTCCTGCCCGGATTTCCAGATGGCTCCTTTGGGTGGGCCAAGGTACTGCCGCATTTGCCGAATGCTGCTGAGATGCCAAACTTTTCCTCGATTACGTCGGCATGGGGGACAGCGACAAGCCCAAGGACTACGCCTATTCCACCGCCGGCGCACCGATCTGATCGAAGCGATCTGGCGCGATCTCGGTGTCCAGTCGACGACGCTGGTCGCTTTCGATTTTTCCTCTCTGGTCATTTTGCAGCACTTGCGGCGTCGAATTGAGCGCTCGGAGCGGGACGAAGCCGCTGGCGGACCGGACATACGTGGAGTCTTCATCTTCAATGGTGGGCTGTTCACGGACGGGCACACGCACCCGTGGTACACCACGCCGATGTTGCGCCGCCTTCCTAATCGAGCCCGCCGGCGCGTGGGCCGTCCCTTCTGGCTGTTCAAGAGGATGCCAGGAGTAAGAAAGATGTGGTCCAAAGGCTATCAGGTAACAGACGCCGAACTCGGCGAGCTCCACAGCGCCATGGACCGCCACGATGGTCTGTTCTACCTCGCAGCTGCAGCAGGCTTTGTCGCTGATCACCAAGCGCAAGGCGACCGGCTGGACTTCGGTCCGCTCTTCTAGGCTTATCGCGATCAGTTCCCGTTCCTGGTGGGCGGCAGCGATGAAGATCCCTTTGAACACCGGCAGGTCGACCTCGCGCGTGAGCGACTGGGCAAACTCGGTCTCAGGATCGAGCGTCTGCCCGGTGGTCACCTCACCACTCATGAGCAGCCCGAAGCCTTAGCTGCGCTGATCACAAAATTCGAGCAAGGACTCGCGAGAAAGCCAGAGCGAGCAGAAGACTATAGCGATTGACAAACATTAGAGTACGGACGTACTCTTAGGACATGCGATATTCGCGGGAACACAAAGCACAGAACCACGAGAAAATCCTTTCCGTGGCCGCTCGCTCTTTCCGCGAGAGAGGCGGCGACACGAGCGGCATCGGAACGGTGATGAAGAAGGTAGGCCTGAAAAAGGGGGGCTTCTACCGGCATTTTAGGAGCAAGGACGACCTGTTCGTCGAAGCAGTGGCACGGGCGCTCGACGAGACGGGGAGAGGCATGGTGGAGGTTGCAAAGTCCGCGCCCGAAGGTCAGGCTCTGCGGGCGATCATCGAACGCTATCTGAGCGTCGCCCACGCGAATTCGCCGGGAACCGGTTGCGTGCGCGCCGCTCTCGGGCCGGAACTCGCGCGAAAGCCCGTGTCCGTGCGAAAACGGATTGAGACGTTACTGGAAGCATATCGTGAGCGGTTCTTGCCGTTCATGCCCGGTCAGACGCGGGAAGAAAAACGCGCGAAGATCAGATTGTTGTTCCCCAGCATGGCAGGAGTGTTGATGATGGCCAGGGTTAGTCCGGACCCTCAAAGGCGCGAGCAGATCTTAATGGAGGCGAGGGACTTTTTTTTAAGGTGCTTCGCTGGCGACTAAGTTTAGTGCTCACAGGAGTGGGGGCGCACCCTTGCCGGACAATGGAATGCAGAAATGTTTGTGATTGGAGTTAGGGAAGGCGATGGCCATCGCAAAAAGAGCGCTGCAGCCGGTTTGGCATATGCGGCTCGTTGAAAACCTCAACGCGAGCGATGAGCGAGCCGAGAAGCTGGTTGATGGACTCGGCGTAGAACAGCTCAACTGGCAACCGGCGCGGGGGTGCTGGAGCGTGGGGCAGTGCCTGGAACATTTATGCATCACGAACGAAGCATATTTGCCTGCGATTTCAGCGGCGCTGAGGGAGAAGCCCGATGAGCCGGTGGAGCAGATCATTCCCGGGTGGTTCGGCAGATGGTTTATCCGCAATTTCATCGAACCTCACCACAGAGCAAGCGGGCGCCTGCGCCCCCGAAGATCCGCCCTACGGCGATTGTCGGCTTGTCTGTCCTGGACCGGTTTTTGTCCAACAACCAGGTGTGCCGCACTCTCATTGCAGACGCACGAAATAAGGACGTAAACCGCGTCCGTTTTTGGAATCCCCTTTTTAAAGGGATTCGGTTCACGGTGGGGACGGGACTGGAAATTATTGCAGGCCATGAACGGCGGCATTTATTGCAAGCCGAGCGGGTCCGGAAATCGACCAATTTTCCTCGCTGAGTTTAACCAGTGCGCCGCCACCGATTCATTGTGGGCAAAGTAAGTTTCGGTGGTTGAAAGCGTGAATGATGGTGCGGGTTATTTCGAACCCTAAAAGGCGTGAGCAGGTGGCCGATGGGCGAAGAACGTTTTTTTGACGTGCGTCGCTAACGACTGATTTTTTTGATCGTCAAAGAGTATGGTCGTACTCTTTTAGCAATATCAAACTGAATCGAGAGGACAAAGCCAATGAAATTCATTATCCCTTTGCTTATGGCGGTGCTTCCCGCTGCGTCGTTAGCGCAACCGCAGTCCGGAGCCGCTTCAGGCGTGCCGAGCATTGCTATACCTAAAACCACAGAAGTACTGGTGATTCAGACTCCCCGGAAGGGCGTAACCGTTCCACAAATCATGGACGTCATCCCGGCAGAGATTCGGGCAACGGTGAAGCTCTATCTTGACGGAAAAATCCGCGAGTGGTATTCGCGCGGCGATGGCAAAGGCGTCATCTTCCTGGTCGACGCGAAGACCGAGGACGAGGCACGGGCCATTATGGAAACCCTACCGCTTGCGAAGGAACAGTTGATGGATCACGAGTACATTCCCGTCGGACCCTTGATGCCGCTGAGGGCCTTAATGGGTCCAGGAACGCAACAGTGACTCCCTTCGCAAGAGCACATTGGAGGCGGTCATTCGTGAGGAAAGCCGCCAGAAAGGATCGATCATGCCATCTGCAGTCTTGTTTGGAATCAGTGTAACGTTCGGTTTGGCTGTTTGGGGGAGTCGTGGCGCGGCAATACATTTGGCCAGCGCTAAGTGAACGCCCCAGCCCCGAGAATCTGAAGCCCATCCTTCTGCTGCACGCGTTCAGGTTCCTCGGATTGGCATTTGTGATGCCCGGTGTAGTGTCTCCAGAATTACCTGCCACATTTGCTCAACCAGTAGCTTACGGTGATTTCATCACTGCGGTTCTGGCTTTGCTCGCCGTGGCCACGCTGGGAACCGGCACGGGGACTGTGCTGACGTGGGTTTTCAATACCTTCGGAACAGCTGACCTGCTCTTCGCTTTTTATCTGGGAAGCCGCATATCACTCCCAAATAACCCAGGCTTGTTAGGCGCCGGCTATTTCATCCTGGCTGCCTACGTGCCTCTTCTTCTCGTAACCCATGGCTTGGCGTTTCGAATACTGCTGCGAAGGAAGGTTGTCGTGTTGCCACGGTCCAAGCTAAGCGCCGCTTGATGTCACCTGATTCAGCGTAACTTAGATCTCATCGCGGAAGCTCGCGTATTCGGCGCATCTTGCGATCCAGTAAAGGCCCCAGGACCCCCTCTGCCACCCGTGCCGCGGGGAGTCAAGGCACGGGGTCTCCGAGGCCTTTCTTATTATTCGCGCGACAGGAGCGATTTGTATCGCCCGAATGTGCCGTAGATGTCATGTCCTGACAAATTTCTTGGGCATGACTTAGGCATCATTCGCGAAGCATCCGACTCAGTGTCCAGCTTGTTCGCGGTCCATGCCACAAGACTGGACACTGTGAGGCCAGGCGATCATCTTCGCCCCGGCTCCTGAGCCTCTGACTTGTTATTCATCAGTTCGGCAATCTCTTCATAGTGCCAAGGACGAAAATCGTGTGTGTCGACTCCCACATCCGTCGAGAGCGAGTTCGGAATCTGTGTACGAAACCAAGGTGGGACGTATGTTCTGGTCCAAGCAAAAACCGGGCGGGTGTTCAAGTTGGACATGCAAGACAAGATGGAAGCACTGGCCGGTGACAAAGTAACCGTACGAGGCGCACTTGATTCATCCGGCTCTCAGATACACGTCTCCAGTGTGCAAGCGATTCACTAATAAAAAAGAGGATGCCCCTGCCTTGGGTACCCTTACGCCGCACCACCGCGCATGGATCCTTCTGCGTTCCCGTCACACTAATGGATCCGCGACTGTCTAATCAGTTGAAGGAAGGAATTGGAGGATCCATGAGCAACCCAGGACCCAGAAGGTTTCATGTCGAATCAGTTGAAATTTCAAGCCCAGTGGAAGTTGCGTTCGCTTACATTTCCGACGCGCAGAACCTGCCTTCGTGGACGCACGCGTTTAAGCAAGTCGGCCATGGAAAGGCATTGATGGAAACGCCTGCTGGTAGCATTGAAGTCGGGATCGAGGTCAAAGCTTCGCAACAGTTCGGGACTATCGACTGGTTTATGACGATGCCGGACGATACCGTCGCCGCAGCCTTCTCCCGAGTGACTCCGCTTGGGAAGGAGCGCAGTGCATATAGCTTTGTGCTGCTTGCACCGCCTGTCCCGCTGGAGCAGGTGGAAGGATCGCTCAATCAGCAATCAGTGATTCTGCGCCAGGAACTCGCCAAGCTCACCGACATTCTCAGGGCGAAATCTCATGTCGGATAACAGCACTTTCGACTCAATCGAAAAAGCTGTGGAACAAGCGCAAAGCGGAAATCAGGACGCGTTGGAGCATGTCCTGCGCACGATCAAGAAGCAGGTGTACAGCCTTAGCGTCCGCATGCTCTGGCATCCGGAAGATGCCAAAGATGCCGCGCAGGAGATACTGCTGCGCATTGTCACGCATTTGAGCACATTCCGCGGAGACAGCAAGTTCTCGACGTGGGTGTACAGGATTGCCTGCAATCATCTGCTCAACTTCCGCAAAAGCCGGCTTGAAACAGCAGAAATGACCTTCGAATCTTTTGGCGAAGACCTCGCCGAAGGTCTTTCTGATCAGGCGAAGGTTCATCCTGACGATTTGATTCTTCTGCAAGAGATCCGTGTTGGCTGCACGCTGGGCATGCTGCTCTGTCTCGACCGGGCGCATCGCATCGCTTACATCATCGGGGAAATTCTGGAGCTCGATAGCAGTGAGGCCGGGGCCATTCTCGGCATTCGTCCTCAGACCTTCCGTAAGAGATTGGAGCGCGCCCGGCAGAGTATTGTGCGCTTCATGCAGGCCAAGTGCGGCCTAGTCGACCCACAGAATCAGTGCCGCTGTCACAAGCGGTTATCGCACGCAATCGCAATTGGCCGTGTCAACTCCCAACAGATGCTGTTTGCCAGTGACCGCATAGATGCGGCAAAGTTTCCGCAGTTGCTTTCAACGATCCGCCGACTCGAAAACGCTCAGCGGGCGGTTGCTCTTTATCGTTCGCACCCTGAGTACAATTCGCCCGAAGACTTCACGGCGGCTGTGAGGAGGCTGGTTGCGAACGAGCGCCACATATCTATAACGGAGAGGTAAGTTCCCTTCAGCGCCGGTGGCCAAACCCGCCTAAAAGCATCTTCCGAGCTCCGGCAGAAAGAAGGCTGGACCACGAGGTGTGGAATCGCGTACAGGACTTGTAGACGCGGCTGAATGGCAGCGCCGTCATTCAGCCGTGATTGGTGGACTGTTATCCTCTCGCAACAATCAGCTTATGGAATTCGCGTGATTTCAATCCTGGCCACGGGATTGCGCCAATCGTAAATCGCGGCTGAGAGATCCCCGACGCCGTGAATCCCGGAATGGATGTGGACGAAATTGCCATCCCCATCACGGCTGGGGTTAAAACCCTCTCCTGTGCAAACATTCGGCGGGCCTGGAATGTTCGCGCACAGCTCATCGTCAGCTTCTGTCCCTGCATCATAAGCGGGAGAGAAGTAAACAACCGCATGCTTGAAGAAATCCGGGCCGTCAGCTCCATTGACAGCAAAGAAAGCGTCGTTCGTGGGTACGAGCATCGAGGCAACACTCACGTGGTCGAACCGCCCTCGTGCTTCGACAGTCAATGTGACCGACTTGCCGGGAGGAAGAGGTGCTCCTGAATCGACCACGTCGAGAACCTTCTGATTGGATCTTAGGCTCGCTTCGAGGGCTGAGAGATCGCCGGCCTCAGCGACCTGCTCCAGTTCGACGCTTGCGGGTGTACCCAGGGTGAACAACTTTACTCCCGCCTTGTGAGAGGCGACCATGATAGGCGTGAACGTAACTCCACTCGTGATGTTTGTAATCGTGACTTTGAAACGTTGGGCATTAGCGGCGGTGCTTAAGAGAGTCAAGGATAAAAGTGTGCAGAGACTGAGGACGAGGGTATGCGAGAACCTGGGACGGCTCATTTGACTGTTCCTCCGGTAGATTTGGCGTGCCTAGGAGAATTCCTACAACTCCGTTGTTGATAGTCGGAGCTTCAGATCAAATCCCCCTGCAAAATCTCGCAAAATGAAATCGAGCTTGTAGAATCCAGAAACCGTGATGGCATGCCACCAATACGCTCCGTTTACAAGAATCGTTTTCTTCTTGGCCTTCTTGTTGTCTCCGGGAATTGTGCTGGCTGGCGACAATAATTACGTTGGCGTGAGCGGTGGCTTGGCAATCTTGTCGGGAGACGGCCGGGCCATTGCGGGCCCGAACAGCACGGCCATCTCTCTCTATAAGCCGGAGACTGGAGGCGTCCTCAATTTGTTCGTTGGGCGGCACCTGTCCGACTATGTGAGTGTTCAGGGCAACTATGTTTGGAACAGCAATAGCCTGACTCTCAACTCAGCTACATTTTCGCCTTCGGGAGAAGCGAGCTACGAGGAGAAGCGTAGCAGTTCGCAACACGGCTTCGTCGGAGATGTCTTGCTCTACTTCCGCAATCGCCGGAGTTGGGTCCGGCCTTATCTTTCGGCAGGGGCCGGCGTGGTTCATCTGAACAGCAGTCAGGAGCAGATCACGTCTGTCGTGGGATCGGCCATATTGCCACCGAGAACCTTCTCAGCCACGAACGCAGCGTTGCGAGTGGCCGTGGGCGCCGACATCAAGATGCGCAGTGGATGGTCCTTTCGCTACAGCTTCAGCGAGACTATGACCATGAATCCAATCGGTGATCGCCTTTCTCCGCCGGGACAAGGTAGCCTCAAAAACTTCCATCACCTTTTTGGTTTTGTCAAAACCTTCTGACTTCAAGTTTCCTGAAAACTCAGTCCGATCATGTACTAGACGGAGGAAAAGCGGGGACGCCCCGCGCGATGCGATGCTAAAGGCGTCCCTTGGGGGCTCTGCTTGTGTGCAGAGTTTGGGGGAGAGAAAGCACGCTTTAACAAGAAGCCAAAACGTTGTGCCCGTCGCTCTCTCTTGCTAGCGGTTGTCTGCGTCCTGCGGTATCGAAGCCGGGACGGCTGGTTGCACCGGTGTTAGAAGCCCACCTAAGACGTAGGCACGTTGACTGGGAGCAAAACGTGGCGCGAGCAATCCATCGTCGATCTCGCGGGTAACAGCGAAGCGATCGAATGCCGTTGCTGGCAAGTACAGACGCGTGTTTGGCAGACCGCCGTCGGATGTTCCTTTGACGTCCGCTTCCTGGAACGAGATTACGCCATCGCCATTCTGGTCGACCAGGGAGACCTCATATGCATAAGCGTCAAACAAGCGCTTACCCGTATCGGTAACGTCAGGTTCAAACGATTTGATACGAGTAAACACATCTTGGATGACCTCGTCGGTCAAACCGCTGGGAATAAAGCGAAGACGTTTTTCCAGGTGGTCTGGGTTACCAGGCATAGGCCGATCAATGTCATTGACATTGCTGACCTCCGCCCGGTCTGGATCACGCGGATCATTGGGATTGTCGCCGTACTTGACCCGGTCGTTCTGGATTCCTGACGGCCCAGAACCGGGAACGATCGATTGCAAAGCGCCGACCATCCCCGCCTCGAACGTTCCCGGGATGCCACCCGTGAAAGGCAGTTCGTAATGGGGGAAGACCCAGTCCGTTCCAGGATTAAACTCCCAGTAGGCATGGATGTCGCTCTGCTGCTGAGCATTGAAGGTACCGATGCTCACAGGAAAGGAAACCAGATTAGTCTGGCGGTCGGGGAAGTGATCGGCGGCGCTCGGGAGCACAGGTGAGTTGCCATCGACAGTAAAGAAATGGCCGGGCAGGTTGTTGTGAGAACCTAAAGCACGAATGGCAGCAGCGTCTTCTGGAGTGATTGTCCCGTAGGCTGCGCGGCCACTGTGGCGCGGCTGAGCAATCGGTGGGACAAGCAAGTCGTGGATCATCCATCCCTCGTACCAGCCGGACTCATTGTTGATGACAAACAGTCCAGAGATGTCGGTGAAGACATCAATCGCGGCACGCACGTCATGAGGATCACTCGGGAGCCCGGGCTTTGGCTCTAAAACCACTCGCACAGAACCGATGGTTGGCAACTGGCCATTGGGTCCAGTCGCTGTGGGCTTGGTTCCGTCATTGATGCCGGGAATTATCGACGTGAAGACGTTTGGTTCAAAGCTTGTCGTGTCGAGCAGATAGTACTGGAACAGCTGACTCGGCGTGTCCGCTTCACTGAAAGCAGTGATTGGCAGGAAAGAATGAGGGCGTCTGGCAATTTCTACCAGACGTGCCTTCAACAGCTTGGGTAAATGGCGTATGTCGCGACGCTCGCTAATATTCTGCCTACCCTGCGCGGACGCAGAGCTTTGCGCCAACACTAATATCCACAGTGCAAGATAAGCAACAAATATGTGCGCGCTTTTCCTCGGTTTGATTTGCACCTCCGCAGTCGGGGTGCAGCTTGAGTTCATTACTCCGTCCATTGCTTCCTCCTCAGAAGATTCGTGGTCAGTAAAACCGCATGGGTTTTCGGTTGATAAGCTGAATTTTCAGGTTTGATTCAGAAATTTAATCGGCTTCAGTTTCATGGGAGAGCTTCTCTGGCAACAGCAATCATGCCGTTGAGGAATATGTCGAACCGAAAGTTGAAATCCCCCCTGCAATTTTTGGGAGCGACACACAGCAAGTAGTTTTCGGCTATCCGCTCTGGAGAACACTCGCAATCATGCGCATAATTGCAGTTATCGGGCTGGCAGGACTGTCGCGGCGCGCGTGCAGGTGTTCACAGGTGCGCTGAAAGAATTAGAAGATTCGCGGGTGATGTGAACTCAGTGCGGAGTTCGAGCAGATATAGTTTGTTCTTATTCGCTTTCAGTAAAGCCTTCTGACGCTCATCTCTCCTGGAACTTCACGTACGGACAGTGCGGCCAATAAATAGGAGCATTGTCGAATCGCTCGGCTAGCACGCGAGCATGACATACCTGGCAAGGGTTCATCGCCTTGAGTCGTTCGCCGACGGGAGCTATCCGCACAAGCTGCTCGAACACACACAACCCGTGCCCCGCTTCCTGGCATTCTCGTAGCCCGAGCAATGGCCCTGACGAGGACTGCAAACGGACCAGGGCGGAATATATCCGCGACTTCAGCGACGATGGGGCCCGTGCTTCGCCTTCGAGCGGTTGAGCGTCTGCTGCGAGATTTTCGAAAAAGTCGCTTGCTGGATTGTGGCTATTCATTGTTCCATTTCTCCCGAAATTGACTGCGCGCGCGTGCCAAAAGCCGTTCAATCGCCTTTTCCGTCCGTCCGGTTTCCCCTGCCATTTCCCGTGCCGAACGCTGTTCCCAATAACGCCAAAGCAGCGCCACGCTGTATTGCCGAGGCATGCTCGCTAGAACCCGCTGGGCCTTTTCCTGAACGCGCTTTCGATCCAGCGAAGTCTCGATCTCAGATTCACCTTCGCCGTGCAGTTCGTTGTGATCAAAGTCACTCAACGATTCCGGTTGACGAAGCACACTGCGATAGTAGTCCTCAACTTTATGGCGGGCCACGCCCAACAACCAACCTTGCAAGGGCGAAGTCCCACGATATGTTGAAAGATGTTCCCAAGCGGCCAGGAAGATCTCCTGCACAGTGTCATCTACCAAGTCCAGCCGGGGGGTCAGCCGCGCCCGAACGTATCGATAAACACAGTCGGAATACTTGGCCACAAACTCGGCGGTGGCTTTACGGTCCTTCCGCAAAACAGCCGCCACGAGGGCCGAGTCTACGTCGGCTTGGTTTTCGCCCGTTTCCGCGGCTACCAGTTGTCGGAAGATTTCCACGAGGATATCAATCTCGCCTACTGTATGAGTCGGGGGCTGAAGCACTTTCCCCCTTTATGCTAATGGTTAGCCGAGCAAGGTGATGTCGCGCAATTGCTACCTGCAACCTTTATATAGGCCGCGATGGGAGAGACGTGGTTACGGTATTCGGGCTAAAAGGCGGGCTGAGATTGAAGACAACATCAAGAAAGCACTGGCCCAATACAGCCGCGTACGGGAGGTCGTAGCCGAACCGAACAATAATTAGGGACCCGAGACAGCTCACCGTTCGCCACCTTGTCAGCGGAAGATCTCGCGCAACCGCTCTAGAACCTCCTGCACCGTTGGAATGTCACCCACGGTTTTACTGACTCGTCTCCAACGCTCTTGTCCCTTCTCGTCCAGCACCAAGGTCGCTCGGATGGCAATGTTTTGTCCGGCATGGCCTTTGTTGTGCAGCAAACCATATTCGCGAATCACTTGGCATCGGGATCGCTCAGAACAGTGAACTGTCGGTTTCCCGGCTTCTCCCAGACCATGCGTGTGTGTTCCAGATCGTCCACAGAGACGCAGACAACTCGCACTTTCAACTTGTCAAAATCGGGTTTGTGCTGCGCGAACTCGCGCAGTTGCGTCATGCAATAGGGTCACCAGTATCCGCGATAGAAATAAAGGAGCAGACGCTCGCCATGGTGATCGGAAAGGCGGAAATCTTTGCCATCCTGATCCCTGAGCGTAAAATCAGGTGCCGCTTTGCCTTCCGCGTCGGCCACTTGAGGTTTGGGTAGGGGCTTATTTTGGCTGACCGCAAGGCCAGCAAAGGCCACAATCAACAGTGCGCAGCGCACGAAATGTGCCGACGAAATTCCCATACACTCCAAGATGCACCCTGCATTCTTTGTTAACAGTGCACTCGAACCTCTAGGCGTGAGGCGCCACCGCCACATTTGGGACAGGCATGAAATTCCTCAATGATTCCCCCAGACCCATATCAGTCCCAGCATCGTCCATGCCGGCTTGGTACACAATCTTGTCGCAGTGGTGGTTCATCTCGACTTCGCACTTTGAACAGATCATTTTGTCAGCGTTAGTCACAGCAACCATCCTCGGCCTTTCAGGTCAGCCCTGCGATATCTGTTCGCGCCCATAGCGCAGTGTCTTTGCCATCCAGATGAGTTCTTTCAGAAACTTATCGATGCGCCGGATGTAGGACTCATCGAGCAGGCTGCCGTCCTCGCCAAACACCTTTCCCACACTCGAGAAATTTACATCCCAGAAGATTGTCACTAGCCCAATCTCTCGCATTACCGGTAACAGGTTCTGAATTACCCGGGTCCCGCCGAACGGCCCCGACGACACTCCGACGATCCCGACAGCCTTATGAATGTACTCTTTAAGACAACTGTCCATTACATGCTTCAGAAGACCGGAATAGCCGTGGTTGTACTCCGGCGACACGACGACCAGCGCATCCGCCCTGTCCATATTGGACGAAAACTCATCTTGCTTGATGGCCTCACCTGCATCGTTTGTGGGTAGTGGAAGCTTCGCGATGTCGATCAGACTGGTCTCGACGCCAGTATGCTTGTCGAGTTTCCCGGTAACAAGGCGAGCTGCGTGCAGACTCATGCGGCCCATTCTCGCTGTACCAAGGATCACCGGTATGAACAATGGACGGACTGTTTCCATGACCCCAGCTCCGAGGCGATCAAAACCAATACTTGTGGAAGGCCCAAACCCCGTCACCTAGTAGTTAGATTCGATTGTCGCCGAGAAGTGACGAAGTTCCAGTCGGCGACTACGTTTACGAACGGGCCAGAGCGGTCAGCCGAGTCCACTGAGTGTGCTAGCGAGTTGCCGGGGTTTCTGTCCGCAAATTTCTTTTAAGACGATCCAAACGAGGACGAATTGTGGTAATACGGCTCTCGAAAGTCGTCAGCAGTGTTACGCTAGTTTTTGTCAGCCGCCATACCGGCACGTCCTCAATAAGCTCGTCGAGTTCCATTGCAGACCCGCCTCTACGATCATAGCGATACCGATAGTCCCGCTGACCGGCCCGCCAACGAGGATTTTCTCGCCTCCCGCAGAGCTATGCCAGTTTCGTTGGTTCGCCGAGTGTGTCTTTGGCAATAGGGTTCGCATAATCCTCAATATCTGCGAATCGTGATTGACTGGCATCTGCTTTGCCCAAAGGAGGACCATAATGGCGCCTAGACATCAACGAGGTTGGCTAAAGAAAGAAAATCGTGCTCGGGGTAAGACTTGGGTCTTGTTCTTTCGTACCATTCGCAAATCCGACGGTAAGCGCGTCGAGAATAAGATCCCAATTGGCCTTGTCAGAGATTTCCCCGACAAAGATTGTGCGTGGGCAGAGGTCGAACGACAACATCTCCACATCAACCAGATCGACTTCCGCGGATGTGTCACATTTGCCGATCTGGCACAGCACTACGCAGAACATGAACTCGTCGAACCCACCGAGTCCATCCATCCAAAGGCACATACGACTATCAGAGCAAATGAGCGAGTGCTCCGGAATCGGCTGCTACCAAGATGGGGTAATCGAGTTGCGTTGGGCATCGAGCCGTTGGAAGTGGAGGACTGGTTGAAAAGTTTGAAACTCAAAAAAGCACTCGCAAATCCGACGCTGGACAGGATCCGTCGCGTTATGTCGTTAGTCTACAGACACAGCCAGCGTTATGGACTGATTCCTCGTAATCAGGAGTCAAACCCGATGCGCTTTGTCCGTTGCAAGACCACTAGTGAGTACGAAGCAATGATCCTCACTCCCGAGCAAGCATACGCAAATGGATTGTGGCCCTTTTCGTATGGGAAAATATCACCACCCATATAACCAACATCGGGTAAGCTTTCCGCGTAGCTGCGCCATGTCCTGCCCGCTTTCACAAGCTCTCGAACGATATTGTCGTCCGATATAAGGCCAGAGAACTGGTCGTTCTCGGTTTCGATCTGGCCGGCAGTGAGCACAAAATAGTTTCCGATCGATGGATGAGTATTGGCGTAATACTGCGTGGCCAGACCGTATTTAGTGGCGAGGCTGTTCAGATATGGCATGCCAGGGTTACCGATCACCTGTGAACAACTGTGGTTCTCTTCAACGACCAGGAAAACACGATTCGATGAGGGAGGCGGGGAACCGTGACCGCCGCCCCCGCAGCCGATTGCGAACAGTACAGACACCAGGACCAGCGCCGAGAGTAGTCGTAATAGCCTCATGACTTTCAGTCGTATTGATGGCGGCGCGGAAGATCGCGCTATAGGAATACAGCAACCACCCGAGCAGTAGGCCCGGATCCTAGGGGCAAAATACCGGCAAGTACTCGACTGACAAGCCAAGAATAGTCAGGATCTACTCTGAAACAGCGCACTCGCTGTCGATGGGACGAAAGTTGGGCATCGAACAAATAGCAGGATGGACTCCAAGGTTGAAGCGGTAAGATATCGCTCTCAGACTTGCTACGGAGGAGTGTCGTATGCCTCATTACGAGTTCATCTGCCAGGATTGCCACAAAGGCTTTTTGAAGACTCTTTCTCAGCAAGACTACGAGGAAGGCAAACTCGCTTGTCCTCACTGCGGCAGCACAAGCGTAGAACTTCGAGTGGCACTGCCCGTTCCGGCTACGAAGAAGACTGCTTGATGCGGTCACTTCGAGCGGAAAAGAAGACAGATGGCTGGCACCCACCTAAATGTCGCATGTGTAGACCGGGAGCTGCTGCAACTGCGTTGGTCACGTATTTCTAGCGAAAAACTAGGGGGCGATTTTCCAAGCACTCGTCGCCCCCTCTGCTGGTTCTATCCGGCTTGCCTATCGTCCACGTCGAGCTTCATCGGCATCCTCAGCCAGGTCTTGCATGTACGCGAAGAACGCAGGTGATTGACCAATGAAGAGTCCCATGTCGGTTAGAAACCTGAGGGCGCCACTGGCCGCGCCTTTCGTCTGCGTCGGTCGAATGACCGAACAACGCGGGAGCGTTTTGCTCAGGAACGGGCAGGGCTCTGGCATGATCAAGCTCTTGTTCAGATCCTCGCCGGCAGAGCTTAGGTCTGGAAATGTTACTGAGACACCGGTGACCGGATCGACGGCGGTCAACGCAGGCGCATTGCCAGCCTTGTCCGACCAGGTCTGGAAGTGCATAGTTTCTGTCGGGCCAATGCTGATCAGAATTCGTAACACTTCCACATGAGTGGCTCTCTGCGCCATTGAAGGATAGAGGCTGTTCCCACCTTGTTCAATGGTCGGAAAGTGGAATGCAGCCGTATTCGCGATCGCCTGCAGGAAATTGGGATCACTCGTGTCGGCATCGGTCCTGGGGATTGCCGTATGCTGCCCAACTGCCAAGCTCGGCACAGCGGGCGGAAATGTATCACCGAAGTCCGGATTTTTACTATCGCTGCGATACCGAGTCCACCAACTAGTGTCGAGTGTGAGCTGAGTCAGGTTCGTCAGACGCAGCTTCCCCGTCGATCCCGTCGCCGTGCTACCCGGCAGAGTCCGGAACGGCTCGAGATTGACTGGCTCCGCTCGTTTTGAAACGAGGTATGCATTGAGAAAATCCTGGTGTGTGAACTCATCATCGGTGTTGTCGTGAATGTAGATGCCCATGTCCTCGTCAAGGACCTCAAGGGCAGCGGTATACGCTGGATTGCCAGTCCCGCCGCCGCCGGGGAACTCGTTGTCCTGAACGCCTCCGAGTTCGTTGTATTGGACCCAAAAGTCTGTTTCGAGAGTTTCTGCCGCTGCTGCAAACCGCAGCAAGGCCGCGTCTCCGGGGGTGAGACGGCCACTCTTTTCCTCTGGCCCCTCTCCAGCCCAAGCTAACGAGCTGTTGCCGAGCAGCGCGGCCCCCATCGTGGCCGTACCTGCTGTCGCTAGCCCCCTCTTCACGAACGAGCGCCGGTTAATCGTGTTTATTCCTCCATCAAATATGTTTCGCATATGGATTTCCTTTCGTGACTCGATGCTGAAAATCGAGCGGCTGGTGGGCACATCGAAGACCTGCGCGCCAACAAGGACCTTGGCGATAGAGCGTGAACGCTGGGGAGTGTACGTCAGGTGTCAAGCATCGACTGTCACCCAATTGTTAGAACTTTGTAACTAATTCCCGACATCGCGTCTGCTTCTACACAGGGGTGGATGAGCATGACTACACTCCGTACTGTCGGCGCTGGCCAGTGAGAGGAAGGGCCGGTCGTCTTTAGCAGGAAAGCAAGGTGTACGACCGGCGGATTGCCAAGGCAAGAAGGCTTTCACGCAAATGCAACGCCACGATCAGCATTCAATTTCTTAGCGGTGTCCATGTCGAACTCAGAGACGGGTATCTTTTCGGCGCGCTGCTCGCTTAGAACCCAAAGCGTGTTTTCCACCAGAGCATAGTTCTGAACCTAGCGACGGCGTCCGTCTCCCAATTTACTGCTCGTGTTCTCCTGTGCCCGTCGAGTCCCAAGAACTCTTGAAAGCCTTGAGTGGCCAGCATTCAACGCGATCTCATACGGCTGCAACTGGGGCAATGCATGGTGCGATTCCCAGAATCGAGACGGACCAAAGCGGACTGAAAGCGGACTGAAAACAAATACGACCCAAGCGAAGTCCTTCGCAATCAAGCGCCACCCGAACCCCATTAGAACGCCCCTCGTGGAAAGCGGACCGAAAGCGGACTGGGAGGTCAACACGAAAACCTGGTTAACTTCTTTATGAGCGGCCTGAGACATAGGTGACACATTGTACCGGACACATGGGTGACACTTTCTCCCCGTAATGGGGAGGGAGTGATGCCTTGGAAGGAGTGTTCGGTGATGGATGAGAGACTGCAGTTTGTGGCTCGCCGGCTAGCT
>JBKPEB010000079.1:0-13706 GCA_046728215.1 Acidobacteriota bacterium
GCTTACGCGAAAGGCGAGATCCCCAAGCGCCCAGAAGTGTGTTTTGCCTACATGTGGTCGGCGGACCAAGTGCTTGGACCGGCGGGCCATTGGCATCCACATATCATGGTTTACCTTCCCGGCTACGAAACCCTGCTTGGCGCCAAACACCCTCAAAACCCTCTTCCGTCCATCGGGGACGACGAGGGAACAGCGTTTGCGGTGGGGGTTATCCCCGTCGACGATAGATTGGCCATAAAGGCGCGGCCATAACCGCGGGGACGACACTCTGTCTGCGAAACACAATGGATTCTCGGTTGTCGGATGACGCGCAAACCGGAAGTCATGCGCGGTCGGTGTCAATTCTGGTGTCAGTTGGTTTTGCGATCCTGTGCGTTTCGCTGCACGCCGATGCGCTCGACTGGATGGTTGAGTCGATGTCCTTACTGCACAATGCGTCCCGGTGCGTTTAGGTGCACCGACACCAGTGGAGATTAAGAGTCAGTTGTTGTGTCAGTAAAAAGTGCAGCTCCTTCTTGGTGGCTGCTTTGGTGGCTGTTCGTTTTGAGATTCCGTGCGTCTTCGTGCGTTCACCTGCATTAAACGAATCGGTACCTCGTTGATTCTGTTAGACGGTGCAATTTTGTGCGTTCCTATGCGCGAACTCGGGACGGATTTCTAATCCGAGGGTTGCAGGTTCGATTCCTGCCGCGCCTACCAGCTTTTCAACGAGTTGCAAGGAAAATCTCCGTACCATTCCCGTACCAACAATCTAGTTGAGCAGGGTCACGGCGGCTTTCGCGCTGTCGTCCTGCGGTTGGATGTAGTGTTCGCGAGTGATCGTGGAGCCTTTCTTGTGCCCCATCAGAGACTGCACGGTTACCTCTTTCACGTCCTTCTGATAGAGGTTTGTAGCAAACGCTCTGCGAAAAGCGTGCCAGCCGTGTTGGCACAATCGTGCCGAAGTAAGACAAGACCTTGCAATGCTGTCGAGCAGCAGGCTGAAGGCAAGAAGGGCGGCAGGGATGGCGAAGACTAAACCAAAGATCAGTGAGGACGAAGGCCACTGCCGATCTTGTCGCAGTTCTTGATCGCAGGCCTGTGGCGGTGATGATCTTCAGTGTGCAATTCTGACCAGACAGCAGAATTGGCACTGCTGTAAATTGCTTCCATCTTGGAAGCAAGGATGTGAAGGCGCGATTTGCTTGCTTCTCTGGTGGCGCAGCCTCAGTAAAATCCCCAATCGTTCTCGGGCTACGCCACCTCTCCCTTTCCGCCACTCATGCCCACAACGCGAAAGAATGAGTCGGACACTGTTTTGACGTGGCCAATAGCACGGTGGCAAAATGCCCACCATGGCTACCCCCGGTACACGTTCGCGTTGGGTTATTCCTCTGCGGAGCATCCTTACTGGCTTTAGCATCTTCTTTCTTGGAAGTCTGTCCGATGTCTGGTTGCAGCAGCACGCGGGGAGTCCGTTGATCGCAATTATGGATGACGCTCTCGTCGGAGTCGGGGTTGGACTTGTGGTGCTCTTTTACGAGCGACGGCAAAGGCAGAACATCATCAGGAAACTGGAAGTGATACGGATGATGAATCACCACGTCCGCAACTCTCTACAGGTAATCTCCTTTGCCACCTCAGTCCCGCAACAGGAGGAAGTCACAAGAAAGGTTCGAGATGCTGTGGAACGAATAGAGTGGGCACTTCGGGAGGTGCTCCCCGGCCAAAGGGAAGACATTAACGATTTGCTTTTTCATTCCCACGCGGCCTGTCCGCTCACAAGCCGAAGATTGTTGCTTAACGGAACTCGGTCAAGGGTACGCCACGGCGCGAAAGAAGGATTACGGATTATCCCCTTTTCATAAAAAACCGAACCGCAAAGTAGATTACGATCACAACGATTACGATCTCAACCACACCCCGAATCGTCATTTTGCGACCTCCTGATGCCCCCAATGATCTCTCCGATCTCGGGAGCGGGGTTTCTGAGCTAGAGCGGCCCGATTCCTCGAAGGGGTTCAACTCGTACCGCGACTAGTGCCGTGGGAAGGAAGGCGACTTTCACCATGTTCGCCTCGCGCAATTCTCCGTACGAACCATTTGGCACTCGTATCGTCCGACCAGCTAGCTGGAGATAACAGAACCCCACCTTTGTTAACTCAATCGTGCTTCGCGGCACCCAGATCTTTTCTGGAGCGTCTTCGATTACTTCAACGAGCCGTATCTCAATGTCATGAGTGACTTTGCTGTAATCGCGAAGTCGGACGATCCAGAGAATTACTGCCAAACTGCCAAGTAGAAGAAATAAGAAAACAACTACTGGATCACCGCCCAGAGCACCAATTCCCAATCCAAAGCTCGCCACACCGAACATGATTGGAGCAGCCCAAAACTGCCAACCGACCATCGCTCTCGCGTCATTGATTTCGTCGTCTGTAAGGAATCGCTGTTGCACGGCCTAATTGTCCCACCGATCCCTTCAGCGGCCAACAGGTAGGCACGTCATAGCATCGGCAGGAGCAGCAAGTTTTGCTAGATGACCAAGGTAGATGGTCGGCCTCTTTCTGCGTGTTACGATTTGGCGATGAGCGACTTCAAGTTTGGGGGAGAGCACTACAACTTTTGTGTGTGCCCCGTCTGTCAGAAGATGGGTGGTGATCACTTCAACTTTTGTGTGTGTCGAGTCTGCCAAAAAATGGGTGGTGATCATTACGCCTTTTGTGTATGTCCTGTCTGCCAGAAACTCGGCTGACAACCCGACCGAGAAGCCCTCTAAACTCCCGTTCAAAAAAACAGCAATTTCTGGAACGCTCGACTGCCCAAATCCGGTGCCGGGTCATCAATAAGTTAGAGGGGAAGGGGGAGGGAGCAAATCTAGAGGTTTTTGGAACACTGCTCTTGAAGGGCAGCGATGGACACTACCGACAGAAATCCGAAGCTGTCGGGAAATAGCCCTTAGGGACGCCCCGGATGCTTTTAGACGGCCAATTCTGGCCCTATCAAGTTTCAGACGTGGTCTCCCCAGCCTGCGACCCTTGTTTCGCGCATTGCGGATTCCGGCCCTGACCCTCTCCTGAATCAGACAACGCTCGAACTCAGCCATTGCAGCCACCAGCTGAGGTGTACCTGTTGTTGCCTTGACCGTTCCTTGGTCGTAGGGGTAGGTCGTCTGAGCGACGACAGCATCAGAAGCGTCCTTGACGGTGACACTGGAAGGGCTAGCGAGGATATTGTTGCCCAAGGAAGCAAGCTGAAAGAGACATTACCTATGACTCCAATGGCCTCGTGACCGAAGTGGATGAATGTGATTTCGGAAACGCTGCGGTCGGCGCCCTCAGCAGGAAAACAGTGACCGCATATGCCGTCTGTGACCGCCGTCACAGGTGTTGTTTTAACAGCGGTGCCTATTTAAATTTCACGAACAGCAAAACGAAGATCGCCCACACTCCAACGGTTACCGGAAACTGAGCCAACTGCGCGTCCCGTAGCGTACCTCCTCGGGGAAGTGCAAACGTAAGCACCAACATTGCCAGTGCCGTCAGTATCCCGAGAGCCAACTTGGTTTTCATGTTCATGGTTGTTTGACCCCGCTTTTAAGTTTGTCAATTGCGGACGCTCTGAAGTGACAATCCTGCGACGAGCATCCTCGCAAAACCGGGAGAGTGCAACCCCTTCACGTCTACTCCGGTGCTACGACTTTGGTCACTTTCGACCTTCGCACCACCCCGCTAGCATTCCCATTGGTCGCATATCAGAACCCTTGGGCTGTTAGGGATGCCGCCGAATAGGAGCAGAACAAGGCGGGGGAAAGTCCTCCAGAGAGGAGGATGGCCTGCGAGAATCCTTCGCTCGACAGGAAACGGCCCAAGAGCAGCATCTGGCTGGCGACCAGTGCCGTATTTCGTGAGTAGCCCATCAGAGCCATTCACCTTCCACGACCCGAGCCTATAGCCTGATTGTGAGCAGTACTCGGGGGAGGGCTGTTCAACAGAGCGTCCCATGACTCGAAAGAGTTTTGGGGCGTTTTGTTTTTCTTGGGGGGTCGTTAGCCGCTAGACTTGCACATTTGCGTCCTGCGCCCCTGCGATTGGATATAAGATTTTGGCTCGAATCCAACGATTCTGACGCTAACGAAGGGCAGGCAGGTCCAATATGCCGTCTGACATAGCTCCTGACCGCCGAAGAAGCACCCGAGTTCGCCTCAAGGTTGCTATCGAGGCTCAGGGCGTTGCTGAACCACTGAACTGCGAGGGCCAGACTGAAATCGTCAATTGCCACGGTGCGTTTATTTCGACTGCCATCGCACTGCGAGTTGGCATGACCATCGATATTCGCGTGATGGTAACGGGTAAACGCGCAAGGGCGACGGTGATCTACGTCGATCGGGAGCAGCCTCGGTTCTGTGGTGTCGCTTTGGATCAGTCACAGAACATTTGGGGGATTTTGTTGCCGCCAGACGACTGGCCGGAGGATGATTTGGAGGGTGTTCCCGAGTAGTGCATCGAGTCCAGCCCAGCCTTGGGTTTCGCGTTGGATCGTGGTTCAACGAGGGCTGGGGAGATTCCCCGTACCAACCCGTACATTTGCTAGGGCGACATGGTCCAAACCCGCATAAATACAGGGGTAGAACAAACCTCGAAATTTCTTGTAATGCGCTGAAATGACGAGGTCTCACCTGCATTTCTAATCCGAGGGTTGCAGGTTCGATTCCTGCCCCGCCTACCAGCTTTTCTGTTCTAGTCGGGTGCGATGCCTCTCCTTCATCTCTTCTACGGACCGAACCCTTTGGCCGAGGCTGGCCAACTGGACAAGTTCCTGCTGAATGGCTTGCAGGCGTTCAAGTCTCTGGGCGTGAGCGGCTTGCCCTTCCGGACCATCCTTGCGCTGCAAGCGGTGCTGGTTGTTCAATTCCTGAATCTGAGCAATCTCCGCCCGCAGACGCCCGACCTTTTCTCGAAGAACCTCGAGGTGATCCATACCATCAGGATAGACTATCTTCCTTGAATGCGCTGACTGAGTGGGGTCAAGGTAACTGGCCGGAAGAGGAATGGCGCATCATTTAAGATAACCGGAACAGCGTGACATCATGTACCGCCTAAAGGACGTCTAGGCCGCCGGTGTCTCGAAAGCTGTCGTACAATCTCACCAACCGGAGTCCAGGTGAAGAAAAGCTTTCTCATCCTCTCGTTGCTCTTCGTCGCCGCCACGTCCGCCTCGCAGTCATTTCCACCCTATGAGACGAAGGCCCAAAGTCGTGCCTATAAGAAGGCCGCCCACAAAGCGCAAAAAGATATGATCAGGTACTCGAAGCAACAGCAGAAGGCCATGAAGAAATCGGCGAAAGCGCAAAGGAAGGCACTTCAGAAGGCACAGGGCAGCAACAGACCGTATTAAGAGGAATCGGGCGGCGTGCTCTTTGATATCGTTCCCCGCAGCTAAGGTCGGGAAGCGATCTGCGCTCACCCGTGTAGCGCGGTGTTCACTTTGTCGATGACTTGCTGCGCATTCATACCGAGTGCGTGCACGGTCGCCGCCACGATCAGTACAAGAAGCACCAGAAGTAGGGCGTACTCACTGACGTTCTGACCGTCTTCTCCCCGAATTTGGGTCCACAGCCTGGCCAACATACTGACTTACGCTTTCGGCGGCGCCCTCACAGTCGGTGCGCCGCGTTCGTGCGCCCGAGAGCAGGACGCATCACCGCTGTATGGATTGTCAGTGAAAGAAAGCCCAGGGTCCATGGCACAAACGGGGAGGCGATATCAGAAGATCGCGCACATGCATGGCACGATCGTGGGATGAGCCCCGCGGCCTGTCTGTAAGCCTTTGATATACTTGCTTAAGTTTTTTTTCGGGCCGACGTAGCTCAGTTGGTAGAGCAGCCGATTCGTAATCGGCAGGTCACCAGTTCAAGTCTGGTCGTCGGCTCCAGATTTCTGATCCATTCATCCAAATTTCCTGGGGATTGCCAATTCTTTGGAGGTGTTGTGCGAAAAATCCTGCCGTTCGCCTTGCTGACCACTCTTATGGCATTTGCGGCTGACAAATCCGTATACGATTACGTCCTTAAGTCGATCGATGGCCAGCCCACGTCCTTCAATGCGTACAGGGGCAAAGTCCTCATGGTGGTGAATGTGGCGAGCCGCTGCGGGTACACTCCGCAATATTCCGCCCTCGAATCGGTCTATGAGAAGTACAAGGATCGCGGCTTTGTGATCGTGGGTGTGCCCGCCAACAACTTTGGCGCCCAGGAACCCGGCACCGACGCCGAAATCAAGACCTTCTGTACCCGCAAGTACAACGTTCAGTTTCCCATGATGTCCAAAATTTCCGTGAAGGGCTCTGACACTGATCCTCTTTACCAATACTTGACCGACTCCACGCTGCATCCCAAGACGGGCGGCGAAATCAAGTGGAACTTCACCAAGTTTCTCGTCGACCGCAAAGGCAACATCGCCGCGCGATTCGAGCCTGACGCAACGCCCGATTCGCCGCTGGTGATCGCCGCCATCGAAAAAGCTCTCGCCGAGTAAAGGCTCTGCCCGATGCCGCGAGGCCACCCCAACTCCCGTATTGCACCCTTTTCGTTGCAGTGCCCCCTCGTATTCCCCATATGTCGCTTTCCACTTGCATTCACAAACCCTGAATCTCGATAATGAAGACGGTAAGAACCCATACAACCGTGTACCGATATAGTCGAGCGGACCTGCTTCGGATTCTGCGGCTCACGGCGCGTCAGTTGGCAAGTTGGGAAAAAGCCGAACTGGTAGCTGCCGCTGAGAGTTATTCGTTTTTCGATCTCCTGCAAATCAAGAAAGTACGCGACCTTTGCGCCCAGAAGGTGCGGCCGGCCGTTATCCGGCAATCCTTGCAGGCCATGCAGAAGCAGGTTGCGGGGATGGAAAACCCGCTACTGGAAGCGGGAGCGTTTCTCTCGGGACATCGCGTCGCTTTTCGTCATGAAGGGAAATTGCTGGAACCAATCGCCGGCCAGTTTGTGTTCGATTTCTCGCCCGAGCAAAAAGTACTCTCTCGCACGCCCGTGCTCCCGTTGCGGCCTGATCCGAAGGAGTCCGACGTCGCCGAACTGTTCGCGCGCGGCATCGCCCTGGAGGAGGATCCCCACACACATGCCGACGCGATTGCTGTCTACTTGAAGGTTCTCGAGCGGGAGCCGTCGCATGCCGCGGCGCACATCAACGTCGGTACTCTTCACTACAATCGTCAGGAATTCGGACTTGCCGAGAAGCACTACCGCGCCGCTATTGAATCGGACCCTCGTTATGCGCTAGCGCACTTCGATCTCGGCAACGTGCTCGACGAAACCGGACGTGTCCACGAAGCAATTCAGACCTACAAAACCGCTCTCCAACTAGCTCCGACGTATGCGGACGCGCACTACAACCTGGCCCTGGCTTACGAGAAACTGAAGCAGCCCCGCAAGGCGCTCACCCACTGGCGTGCCTACGTGAAGCTCGACACCACGAGCCCCTGGGCTGTCCACGCCCGCAATCAAGTCCAGCGTATTCTCCAGAGTGACGGGCTCAAACTCGTCCCTAGGAAAGATCGCGGCGGACGTTAAGAAGTCTCCTGCAGGCGCACTCTCTTTAGCCCGAATCCAAGTATGCGGGCCGGGATATTCCGCAGAACCGGTACCTTGAAAAATAGCCGCACGAACCAGGGGATCTCGAGTGTGCCCTGTACCTGCAGGCCGCTCGCGATGATGCGCGTTTGCAGGGTGGACTGGATTCTCTGAATGATGCGAGTGGGCCACTCGCGTTGACGTTGTACTTCCGCCAGATCCTCGACCCGGACTTGCCCCTGGCTGAGCGGGCGCGCCAGCACGTTTACGGCTACCACCGCATCCTGCACTGCGTAATTGATCCCGACGCCGCCCACGGGCGACATCACGTGGGCCGCGTCTCCAATCAGAAGCAGTCCGGGCTTGTACCAGACCGGGCAACGACTGGATTCCACGGATAGCAACGAACACTGGTGCCAGTCCGTTAGCGACTCCACATGCCTTGCAAAGTTGGGCTCGATTTCAACGATCGACTTCCGAAATGCCTCCAACCCCGCGGCCCGTACATCCTGGTAGTGTCCCTTCGGAAACACGTACCCAATCTGCCAGTAATCGATCCGGTCGAACACCGCAAGCATGCGGCCGCCTCCAAAGCCGCCCATAACACGATCCGAGTGCGCGTCTTCCGGCATGTGGGGTAGCTGAAACCACAAAATGTCCATCGGCGGAGATGTCTTTAGAGGCACAAGCCCCGCCAACTGGCGGACTTTGGAAAATCTCCCGTCTGCACCCACTGTGAGCCGGGCACGCACTTCGTGCCAACCCTCGGTGCTCTGATAACGCACGCCTTGAACACCGTTCTCTCCTTCGATGAGTTGGCCGACGTTGGCCACCATGCGGAGTTTGAAGTTGGGATACTTTTTCGCTTCCGCGGCCAGGAACTCCAGGAACTTCGTTTGCGGTACCAGCATGATGTACGGGAAACGCGTTTTCAGCCTCCGGAAATCGATCGGCGAAAATGCGCCGCCCGATGATTGGAAGGTCGGCCCATAAATTTTGTTATGGCGGAGCTTGAGGAGAGGTTCGGCCAGCCCAATCTGATCGAGGATTTCCAGAATCGAAGGATGGATCGTATCGCCACGAAACTCGCGATCGAAGTCCTTGTGAGCTTCCAACACAGTAACGTCGATGCCACGCCGCGCGAGCAGCAGCGCTAGCATCATTCCCCCTGGACCTCCGCCCACCACGCAGCACGTGGTTTCTTGCGCCGGCTCGGATTGGCCTGCCTGGGCGAGTTTCTCGTCAGGGATCGCAGCAGTTGCCATAGCCACCTCTGTAAATTTGTTCGCGAAGTATAGTCCACGTCGCGGGCCTGATCTACTTCACACAGGCATGCTGCGCCGACAGCGAATCCTGGGGTGTTAAAATTCAAGGTTTGCCATTCTTTGCGTGAAGGTATCCGTATGTCGCAGATTGTTGCTCCGGCCGCCAACCCTTTGCCCCTGACAAGCTTGACTGAAGACGAAATCCTGTTTCGCGATAACGTGCTGCAGTTCGCTCAGGAACGGGTCCGTCCGCTTGCCAAGGAAATGGACGAGAAAGGTGTTTTCGACCAGGATCTGATCCGGCAGTTCTTCCAGCTTGGACTGATGGGTATCGAAGTTCCCGAGCAATACGGTGGCGGCGGCGGCCGGTTCTTCGAAGCGATTCTCGCAGTCGAAGAGCTGTCATGCGCCGATGCTTCGGCCGGCGTCATCGTCGACGTTCAAAACACTCTCGTCAACAACGCCTTGTTGCGCTGGACTACGGAAGAGCAACGAAAACGCTATCTCCCCCGCATGGTCGCGGACACGGTGGGCGCGTACGCCCTCAGCGAAGCTGGATCGGGCTCCGATGCATTTGCCCTCCAGACTCGCGCCGAACTCAAAGCCAGCGATTACGTCCTTAACGGCCGCAAGTTATGGATTACGAATGGGAAAGAAGCCGGAGTCTTCATTCTGTTCGCCACCATCGACCCATCCGCGGGATACAAAGGCATCACCGCCTTCATCATCGAGAAGGACTTCCCGGGTTTCACCGTCGGCAAGAAAGAAGACAAACTCGGCATTCGTGCCTCCTCCACATGCGAACTCATTCTCGAAGACTGTCGTGTGCCAAAAGAAAATGTCCTCGGCGAGGTAGGCAAAGGCTACAAGATCGCGATTGAAACGCTTAACGAAGGTCGCATCGGCATCGGAGCGCAGATGCTCGGCGTGGCCCGCGGCGCCTGGGAGTATGCGGCCAAGTACGCTCGGGAGCGAAAGCAATTCGGCAAGACGCTATCCGACTTTCAGGGTATCCAGTTCCAGATCGCCCAAATGGCGACTGATATCGAGGCTGCTCGCCTTCTCGTCTACAACGCTGCGCGCATGAAAGACGCTGGCGTGAACTTCGTGAAGGAGGCGGCCATGACCAAGCTCTTCTGCTCGCAGGTAGCAGAGCGAGTCACTTCACTTGCCATTGAGATTTACGGTGGATACGGATTCACCAAAGACTACCCAGTCGAAAAATACTGGCGTGATTCAAAGATCGGCAAGATCTATGAGGGCACATCGAACATGCAACTCCAAACTATCGCCAAACTGGTGATGGCTGGAAAGTAGCTGCGAACGCCTCGCTAAAGTTAGGAAAGGAATCTTGCGGAGTTGGCCAAGGCGTGCCGCCACGGGCACAGCCCCAAACCCCGCGACCCGCGCGGCTTTCCGGGCAATCAAGTCACCCCAGTAATACCAACCCTAGTTACCATTATGTGCAGGGAGTTGCAGTTGCCCAACTCCTGCCAACCCCCGATTTCTCAGGTAAATGCCCAACTTTTCAACCAGTTCCGAGCTAGCCGACTGTTGGCTGAGTAGCTGCAATTCTGGGAAGTGCCCGCAACCGGGGCGATTTATCGGGGGCGCAAGTGACGACACTTTTTGGTACTCCGGAAGTCAGACCCAGATCGAGGAACACCCTGCTTCCGATCCTCACGGTGCTGTTTCTGATCTCCTACGGTCTGATGACCCTTCTGATCGTAGAACAGGGCAACACCATTCAAGCGCAGCGCACGCTGATCCAGCAGTTGCTCGGCGACAGTAGCGAACTCTCTGCCCTCAAAAAAGGCAAGACAACGACAAAGCAGCAGCCGGCTCCCGCCCCCAAAGTCCAAGCAGATGCGCAAAGCAAATCTCCGGTTCTACCTCCGTCAACCCAAGCAACACCGTCCGAAAAGACCAGCACGGCCCGCCATTCCAGCAAGCTCCGTCGACCCATGCCGGAAAAGCCGCCAGTGCCGACCTCGGACATCGGCGATACACGTCGGACCCTGATGTCGATATAAACAAAGCCAACCCCCGTCTCCCGGGGACCTGTGAGAAACGATATGAACGTTGTGACCCTAGCCGTACTGTTATCCCTGCCAGTCCCGCGAATTGTGCCCCCTGCCCATCGCGCGGTTGTGGAGACTGCTGCCAAGCATTCTCGCAAGGGCGGCAAGTGGTATTTCGCGGCTAACGGACACGCTGTCTATTGCTACGGTCCGGTGATGTACGTGACCGAAGCACAAGGCGGCCTGAAGCGCGTCGCCACCTTCTGTCAAAACGACCAGCCCATGGTCCCGCTGAAGGACTAACAAGGACCAAAATTCCAGACAATTCCTCTACGCGGGCGCCTTCGCCCGCGCCGCTGTTTTGAACCATCCCTCCTGAGCTTCCGCCCGTGTACGGTTAGCGGATCCTGTAAATTGAAACCATGCCGAAGTTCGAGAAGCATCTCTTCATTTGCTGCAACCAGCGCGATCCCGGACACCCGCGCGGTTGCTGCGATCCAGCGGGTCAGGCCCAACTGCAATTCCTATTCAAACAAAAATTGGCTCTTCGCGGATTTAGAAAACGTGTGCGGGCGAATATGTCAGGATGCCTTGACCAATGCGAACACGGACCAACCGTGGTTGTTTACCCGGACGCCGTCTGGTACGGTCGAGTGACTGCAAACGACGTTGACGAGATCATCGAATCCCATATCGTGAACGGCAAACCCGTGGAACGTCTCTTGATCGCCGAAGATTGCCTCAACGCCTCCAGTTGCCCACATCGCGCGCCTAAGCCTCAGGAATGACCGTGCTCCCGAGGTTTCGCATGTGCCGACGCGTGCCCAGTGTCGTGCGCGTGCCGAGTCCGTTCCGCAACAATTTCCTGATGGATGCTGAGATAGAGACAACGAAGGCGGGAATCCACAGCAAGAAGACTAAGTATTTCACGGCGTCACCTCCGGGCCTGCTCATAGCAGGTGACGTTTTCAGTCTACTTTTTACTTGCGAGTTCCGCAGCGTCCGCCGTCACCGAACTTAGTGAGACAAAAGGTGTCCAGTCGTCTCGGAGTATTCCAGATAGACAAGCATGCGCAGCCGGTCCGAACCGGAACTGAAAATCCGGACCTGTCGTCTGCGGCCTGCGGGGAAACAAAGAGGCCACCCCGGCAAAAGGGTGGCCTCCTCTTTCAAGGGAGAATAGTTCTAACGGAAGGCAAAGTCCGCCAAAACTTTCTGGCGAAATCTTATGAGTCGAAAAAGCAGGGTGTCAAGGAAATTTTAGATAATAAATGTCTTTGTTTTCAGTGCGTTACAAATTGCGGCAACATGCTGCGCAAGAGTATCATTTTGAGACCTTTACGCACTTCGCGCGCTCTAACGCGTCATAATTGAGGTACTTACGGTATCCCGAAAGGTCCGAGCGATGGTTAGTGGGAGCCGGTAGAGACGCCCATGCCGCCTCTGGAGCCCCCAACCGATTCGTCGATATTCAGCGCTATAAATTCCTGTTCGACGCTTTGTGAACGCTCGGGCAGGAAGCGTCGTAGGGCTACTCGTACTCCTCCAAACGCCAAACCCGCAACCAGGGTGATCGCCATCAACGCTCCACACAGCAAAACCACATTCCACAGCAAGTTGGCGACATTGTTTTTCTTGTCGAAGAAGGTGTTTTCGTTCCACGTCACATCGGCGTCATAGTGAATCGAGGCCAGCGACTCAGCGTCGCTCTGCGAGAATGTTCCCGCCGCCACCGCTACGATCGGACCACTCCGCTTTGGCGCGAACGATCCCAAGCCCACTGACCCATCAAGACCCGTCTGCGCATTCGGCTGGTGTGCTGCCTGAATACGGCGGAGGTGCTCGGTGGCGATCTGCGGGGTGGGATACGAAATCAGCATCAGCGTTCCTTCACCGCCTGACCCGTGATACGTTCCCTCGACCACTTCCGCGCCCGCTGCGAAATCCACCATCTCCACCGGCAACGGCGAACCCAACTTGTTCAACGTCATCGGTCCCATGATGTATTTGGCTGTGTTCTTGACATAGCCGGGTTTCGGCAAATATGTCGGGAGCGATGGCAGATTGCGTGCGCCCCCCTGCGGAAGGGGAATATCGCCGGCCAGCTCACGAAGTTCCGCCGCCGACATCACACTCAATTTATCGAACAAAGCATCCACGAGTACATTGCCGCGATAGAAAAGGATTCGATTGTTCAGCGAGGAGGCCTGATCGCCGATCTTCTCGTTCAGCATGTCCGGCTGCTTGTAGTATGTGAATGCACCGTACGCTCCACTTGCGTCCGCAAACCGTGCCGCGCGAATCGTCAGCTTTCGTCCGTCATCGCGTGAAAATGTCGCCGAGGCGAAATCCGTAAACCCGTATTCCTTCAGCACCTCAGGGTTCGCGGCGTCCGCCGCCGCAGGATCGGTGCTGGTTTGTGCCGATGCCTGCATCTGCCATCCGCCGAACACCCCGGGAAGAATTGACGGCACCTTGGCGGGTCCCTTACCAGGCACAGCAGCAGCCGCAAACGTCAAAAGAAGAAAACCAAGACCGAAAAGAAGAAAAAGTCGACGAGCAATCATAGGAGTGACAACCATAGGCATGACGGAGAGCAACCGATCCCCTGCTCCCTATTAGACTACAAAGCGACCCTGAAAGTTTCCAGGAGGGGCGATTTGTGCAAGCCGGAAGTTTGACGCTACAGGCCTATCCTTGATAGGCAAGTCAGGTCTGTTGAATTGCATTAGAAATGTCCCCTTTTCGTTGCATTAGAAATGTCCCCTACTCTAGGCCTTTCGTGCATGGGGGAGGCTGGATTGGGGAGAACGGCATTGAGTGCGAGAGAGGTGGAACGAGCTGGAGTACTGCGTC
>JBKPEB010000080.1:0-28464 GCA_046728215.1 Acidobacteriota bacterium
GGCTTCCTTGTCATGCTGCTCTGGCGTGTCTTCGACCGTGTCATGTTCGAAAGTAGAGGCGAAGTATTCACAGCCTTCAGGAACAATCTTGGTGACCTTCCGTTTCACCTGCAGGTCATCTCCAGTTTTGTGCATGGTCACAATTTTCCACCGGAGGACCCCACATATGCGGGCGTGCGTTTCACTTACCCTTTCATCTCTGATGTTATTGCCGCCATGTTTGTGCGATGTGGGGCGAGGCTGCGCGAATCGATGTTCGTGGAAAATATCGTTCTGATACTGGCCTTGCTGGGAGTGTCGCACCGCTGGACCTGGGAATTAACGAAAGACCGCATGGCATCCCTATTAGCTCCGTTGCTACTGCTATTTGGTGGCGGATTTGGATGGGTACTGTTCTTCCGAGACGCCGCCCACCGCAGCGACAGCTTGTTGCACTTTCTGGCGCATCCGCCGCGCGACTATACGCTGGGAAGTAGTGATTTGTGGCGCTGGGGCAATCCCTTGACGACACTTCTCGTGCCTCAACGCGCGCTGCTTTTGGGGTTACCTCTGGCAATCTGCATCTTCACTCAATGGTGGCTAGCTTTCCAGGAGGAGGAAGACTCCAGGGAGGAAAGTACTGAGACGCCATTGGTTTCGGATTCTCCCGGGGCGGCTGCACCACAAGCAACGCACCCAAGACGGTGGCCGTGCCAGGCCAACCAGTGCAGGATTCGCCGAATGATCGCAGCGGGTGTCATGACTGGGCTGCTCCCGCTGGTTCATGCGCATACCTTTCTGGCGGTGGTGGCAGTCGCAAGCTGTCTGGTGCTTCTGTTCCGGCGATGGCTTTCCTGGGCAGTGTTCTTTGCAACCGCACTATCGGTTGCCGCGCCGGAACTCGTGTGGCTGGCCCGCGGCTCAGTGAAAGTACAAAGCTTCCTGGGATGGAACGTTGGTTGGGAAAGCGGGACTCATAACCTCCTGTGGTTCTGGTTTGTCAATACGGGTGCGTTTATCCCGTTGCTCGTTGCCGCCCTGCTGTGGTGCGATAAGAAATATCTCGTGCACCCGCGATTGCTTCATTACTATCTTCCTTTTCTTTTATGTCTTATCGTTCCCAACCTGATCAAGCTTGCGCCTTGGCCCTGGGATAACATCAAGATCCTAATCTACTGGTATGTGGCATCGTTGCCTTTCGTGGCACTTATGCTTGCATTTTGGTATCGCAAAAATGCTATCTGGCGGACCGCGGCCTGCGTTTTCCTCCTTGTGCTGGTCTTGGCCGGTGCGCTGGACATCTGGCGAATCATCGGCGGTACTACCTCATATAGGGAGTTTGATCGCGACCAGATAGACGTCGCGGCAGAGATCCGGCAGAAGACGTCTGCGCGTGCGCTGGTCTTGCATGCACCTACATTCAACTCTCCCACCTTCCTGACTGGACGGCGTTCCTTGCTTGGTTATGCGGGTTGGGCATGGTCACGCGGCCTAGACTACACTGAAAGGGAAAACACGATCCGACGTATCTATAGAGGTAATCCCGATGCCCCAGATTTAATGCGACGGGAGCACATCGATTACGTGATGATAGGCCCGCTCGAGCTCGTGTCAATGTCCGCGAATGAAAGGTTTTTTTCGCATTATGCTAAGGTCGCGGACTGCGGTGCATATCAACTTTATAAGGTATCTTCGGAGTAACCGGAAATCTGTCTAATACGTGAACCACGAGCGAGCGGAATTTGGAGGCCGAGTGAGGAGGTGGGCGAATAGCTGGGAGGCTGCATGCTGGTTTGTTCTCTCCTCTGCTGCAGTCCTGCGCCTGTACGATCTCAGCTTGAAACCACTGCACCACGACGAAGGCGTGAATGCATACTTCTTCGCGCGACTGTTTCGTCAGGGCATCTACCAGTACGATCCTGCGAATTACCACGGTCCAACGCTTTATTACTTCGCACTGCTCACCTCGAGCGTTGTAGAAATCTTCTCTAAACCCAATCAACTGAGTACGCTTGCTATCCGACTCGTCCCGGGACTTTTCGGCATTGCCACCATCGCGCTGCTGTTGGGCCTCCGAAAGCGGATAGGAGATATCGGCGCACTCTCCGCTGCCGCGCTCGTTGCTGTCTCCCCGGGGGCAGTTTACTTCTCGCGTGACTTTATTCATGAGATGCTGCTGGTGTTCTTCGAGCTCGCAGTACCTATTGCGTTGCTGCGTTATCACGAAACACACAAATCTAGCTATCTCATCTTGGCGTCCTCATCGGCCGCTCTAATGTTCGCCACCAAGGAAACGGCGGCCATGTCGGCCGTTGTACTGCTGTTGGCGCTGCTTGTGACATTCTTGTATTCGCGTCACGGTGTTTGGGCCAACCTGGAAGGATTGAAATCCGACAGTCGTACGTCGTTACCGCGAAGCAAACGCCTGAGCCGCGTTCTCCTACTTGTCCTATTGGGCACATTCGTCTTTGTGGGTCTCTATGCACTCCTTTACTCGTCCTTTTTCGCTGATCCGAACGGGATCCGCCACTCAATTGAAACTTTTCACTACTGGGTGAGAACCGGGAGCCAGCAGCACCGTGCCGCGTGGTACACATATGTGCGTTGGATGCAACAAGCAGAACTCCCCATTCTGGTGCTGGGCATAGTGGGTACGGTTCTGGCCGTGTCGCATCGTCGGGATCGTTTTGCATTGTTTGCGGGCTTTTGGGCCTGGGGATCGCTCGCCGCGTACTCCCTTTTACCATATAAAACTCCATGGCTCATGTTGAACTTCATCGTGCCTATGGCAATCGTAGGTGGATACGCGGTCCAGACAGTATGGGATTGGAGGGGAGGGGCCGCTAACCGTGCGCTAGCAGAAATTATGCTTGTGGTTATTCTGTTGGGTGTACTCGCTTCTTTAACCCAATCGATCTCGTTGAACTTTTTCCGATATGATGACTCGCATTTGCCGTATGTCTACATGCAGACGAATCGCGCACTCATTTCGCTGGTACAGCAGATCAATATGATCGCGGCTCAGTCTGGCTTCGGAAGACAGACCCCCATCATGGTGACTTCTCGTGACTATTGGCCACTGCCCTGGTATTTGCGCGACTACGCTTATGTGGGTTATTCAGGACAGGTGTTGCGGACCAATGCAAAGATTATTGTTGCTTCGGAGACACAGGAAAGGGAACTGATTTCCCTCGTGGCCAACAACTATCGCCGGGTCGGGTCATACCCCCTAAGACCGGCAGTTACACTTGTAGTTTACGTGCGCGATGTACCGTAAGGACTGATGCGACCTAGCGACATCGGGGAGAGGTGAGGTTCTCGACGTAACAGGCTGGCCACTGATGATGGCCTCTTTTTTAACTCCGGTGCATTCTTTCGCCAATTTAACTGTGGCTTGGAGGAAGTTTCGAGATGACTTTCGAGCAGCGCGTCATCTCGATGAAGCTCCTGAGTGCAACTAAAATCGAAGTATTGCAGGAGTTCGCCAATGGCCTTGGAACAATGGAGATCGCGGCCAGCCAGGACCCGGACGTCGCTAGGCAGCCACGTAAAAGCCTTTCAGAAAGCGGCTATGTAACGGCGCAAGGGATAGCAATCCGTTTGTGTGCGGGATTGGGTCTTGAGCTCTCATGTGCCTGCGAGCCGCCCATAGGGATGAAAGCGCATTTATAAGCGCGATCGATTCCAAATGGGTTATGCGCGGGAGTGTAAGCGCCCGGTTGACGCCAACTATGTTGCAAAACTGACACAAAGGCAAACGAACGAGCCTTCAGAATCTAAATTCGAAGGATAGAATGCCATCTGCCTGGAGTCCAATGTCCGTGCGGAGCCTTCTTGTTCGTTACCGATTACTGCTCACCATCATCGCGGCGGTGACTCTGCTGTTTACCTTGTACGTGAAGGACGTGTCGCGGAACCCGCCAGGGTATTACCTTGACGAGTCGAGCATTTCGTACAATGCATACCTGATTTCTCGTACCGGCGCTAGCCGCTACGGCGTTCACTGGCCCCTCTACTTTCAGTATGATGCTAAAGGGGTAAACCTATACGGCGGGCCATACGTGTACCTGCTGTCAATTGTCTTTTCTATATTTCCTCCGAGCATATCTTCAGCGAGAAGCCTAAGCGCAACTCTCGGTTTTGTGACAGCCTTACTACTAGGGCTACTGGCGTCGAAAATCTCCCGCCAGGCAAGTGTCGGCATCATCGTGGCCTTGAGCACGATGTTGACGCCGTGGCTGTTCGAGATCAGCCGGATCGTACTTGAGCCAGCTCTTTATCAGCTTGCGCTGGTCCTATTCCTACTGGCACTTTATCGTGCCTACATCCACTCAAGATGGTCGCTATTGGATAGCACGATCCTCAGTGTGACGCTGGCCCTAATAACTTATACCTATGCAATCGGCAAGCTCGTGGGTCCCGCGTTCGCTCTCGGCCTCGTGATTTTTGCCACTACCAGGAAGCGACTACTGGATGTCATCAAAACTTGGGTAGTGTTCGCGCTGACCCTGATTCCCTTGCTGGTGTTCAACCTGCACCATCCTGGAGTCTTGCAAAGCAGATTCCACCTATTGACTTATATCACCCCACAGAGCACGATTCGCCAAATCGCCGTCGAGTTTGTCCGCCGCTACCTTCAGAATCTCAACGTCATCCATTGGGTGTACTTGGGTGATGGCAACCCGCGCCATCACGTTCCCGATGCCATGGGTAGCTTGCTGGGGGTAAGTGTCATCGTAGCGATCGTCGGCGCAGTGCTTGTGCTCATTCGCGAGTGGCGCAATCCTTGGTGGCGCTATGTCTTGTTCGCGCTCGCCGTCTCGCTTGCACCCGGCGCTCTCACGAGGGACAATTTCCATGCACTTCGGGAGATCGGGTTCCCAATCTTTCTCTTAGTGTTGAACATTCCTGCTCTCCCATGGTTGCTGGGTTCCGAGAACGAGGCAGATCGAACCAAGAGAAACGAGGATAGTTGGGCAGCCTCATTTCGATCCGGCCTATGCATGGCATTAATGGTTCTCACCGCTCTGCAGGGCTCATATTTTCAGGTGAAATTCCGTCAGCAAGGACCGAATCGCGGATACGCATTCGAGAGCGATTTTGCGCAAGTCTTTGCCGCCGCGACGGCGCTGCCAAGCCGTCCGATCTATCTGGTTGGAGAGGACGCTACTATCGGCGCTTACTGGTATGCCACAGCGCAAGGGAGGAGCACTGCAGAATTTATCGAACTGCCGGCCGGAGCTAGGCCCCCGGGGGGAGGCCTAACCATCAATTCCGCGACACCCTCCGCCTCTTGCCTGTCTATCCAGAAATACGGGCACTACATCTTGTGCTTACAATCTAGCATGGAAAGCAGACGTGTAGGGCCTTCAACTCCCCGTGGCCTGTCGTGCGCTGTGAAAACACACGCCTACTCTCTCCTGCGCATGATGCAATACAGGCTCGAAAATCATGGCGCTTGTGCTTGGGTGGATTGAGGATTGTGTGATTCGATGCGATAGCCGAAACTCCGGAGTTGCCGGATCATTCTGGCAGTGCGCTTTTGCTTCGATTGACCGCTGGGCCCGTTCTTCGTAACGGACTCCCTGATGTAGGATCAGCCAGATCAGGCGACACTGTCGATGGGCAATGGCTCCGATGGCTTAATTGTGTCCCAGGGCGCGTGGGACCGAGCGGCGATACACGGATCTCGAAGATGCTTCCTTTGGTTCTGGCTGCGGCGTTTTCCGCCTGATTGAGTAAGCGTCGCATGTGACGGTTGCCCTTCGGAGACCGGTGGCTGTAATTCACTCCTGCGCTCTCGTCGTCACCCGGGTAGGCACCCACCCAAGAGGAAAGACCTTTCCCGGAGGGAAAGGTATCTGCCCTGGGGCCGACTTCGGCAATGATCTGCTGTGCTGAATCCACTCCCAGAGCGGGCACTTCCGCCAGCCGCTGCACTGCGTCCTGGTGCTAGCTGAGCAGAATCGCCATCTCTTGGTCGAGTTGACAGATCTGCTCGTCGATCAATCGCAATTCCTCCAACGCCATCTTCAGCAACCGCCGGTAGACGACGTTTAGCTCCGGCCAGGCACCGAGCGCGTCGCACAACTGTGCAGGGGTGGCGCGCAAGCGCCCATCCGCCAAAGCGGCCAGAGTTGCGGGGTTGGTTTCCCCGTCAGCGAGCGCCTTCAGCATTCGCCTTCCACTGACGCCCAACAGATCTGTGACCAGGCTGGACAACTTGATGTGAGCCTCTTCCAGTACAGCCTCCACTTGGTTCTGCAGCCGCACCCGATCGCACCTCAACTGGTACTTCTTGCGCGTTACCGTCAGCCACAAACGCTGCTCGGCATCGGGCACAAAGCTCAAGGTCAATTCCTGAGCCACGAAATGTTCGGCATCCGGGAAATCCCGCTTGCGCCCTCGCCGTCCCCGATTGGACTGTGCCTGCGCCAGATGCAACGTTCCCGACCTCCGGCATGCACCTTCTCGCTTCTCACGCATCGGCTTCAAGTACTGTTCCAATGCGGCCCACACGGGTTTCCAGTATTGTGCCGTAGATTCCATGACCACTTCCTCGGTCTTGTTCCAGTAGCCATGCAGCCAGCAATCGCAGTTGTTCGGGGTTGCCGCCAAACATTCGTCGCTCAAACTGGAACTCACTGTCCATTTCCACGTCAGACACAACTACGACCAGCATCTTTTTATGAACATCGATTCCCGCTATTCTGTAGGGCATCAGCTTCCTCCTGGCCGGGAGCGGAGAGCATGCTGCGGATACCTTAACCAGGCTCGCGGGCTATCGCCGTTCCCCCAGGGGAAGACAACGACGCCCAATTATTCGCTCAATCAGGCACGCTCCGGATCAGACAGGGTCACAGCTTCAACTTCTCCACTGATTGTTCGACCTCGCCGCGCCGAGCCGCTGCGATCTTACCTGCCTGAGTGATTTTCATGAGGTTTCGCGGGCCCTAGGCCCTAAAGGACAGGGTCGAGAATCGCGCTGCTCATGTCGGATCCGCTTGAAGTTCGAATCGGTAGCCACACCTCGGCATTTGCGTTCCTTCCCTCCGGAGAAATCCGGCCTGGCAACGAAAAGCGTGGAACCATCGTCGGACCGCCAACCGTCCGGTGGGACGCGAACCTGCACAAGAACACGAATCTCACCGAGCGCGTCAGCCTGCAGTTCCGGGCAGAAGCATTTAATGTGCTGAACCATACAAACTTTTATACTTTCGGAAGCACCCGGTTAGGCAGCAGCCTGTTCGGGAACATCAACAGCGCGCGGGATCCCCGGATCATGCAGTTAGCACTCAAGCTAATTTTCTAGGCATGGCCCGTCGCTGGGCGAATGAATCCCAGTTGTTCGGCCACGAGCGCCTCTCAAGAACGCGCGGGTCCGAATTTAAGGCCAAGTGCCTTGTCCTGCTCGAACAGGTGTGCCAGACCAAAAACCCCTCGGCTCACGCGATTCGGCAAGCCCATGGCTGACATCGTGCCGCCGTCGCCGGAAGCAAGGCAAAAAGGCTGGATCGGCTCCATAAAGAAAAGGATGTGCTGAGAAACCCCGCCAATGAGGTGGGCTTTCTCCGGTTTCAACTTGGGAAGGGTTGTTGCTGAATGCCAAGGCCAGGGTTCGACTCCGCGCCAACTTATCCGAGTGACTGACCGCGGCCACAGCGCCTCTGCGGGAAGCACCTCTCACCCACGAGATCGTGCTGATCGCCCAGCAACTCCCGCTTCCACAATGTGATCCCGCAGATCGGTTTCCGGCTGCCACCGCTCAAATCCTGGACCTTACGCTGGTTACGGCAGACGACAGTCTGCTTCGCTTGGGAACAATCGGCCGCAGGCAAGGAAAGACCTGAAGGAAGTGGGCTGGACGAAGGGGTTAGAACTGGCAAAGGTGGCGCGGGCGGAGGGTCAGGAATTCGATTGTGCAACCTGGTTGCACAAGGCTCGAGAGATGCCGAAGGAAGAATTCAAGCGGGAAGTCGAGGAGGAACTAACCGGGCGAGAGACGGAGCCGTCGGAGCTGATCTACTTCAAAGTCTACAAGAGCCAGATTCCCGTGATCGAGCAGGCGATCGAGACGGCAGCCCTGATACTGGGCACGGACAAATCGCGCAGCTACTGTCTGGAGATGATCTGCCCCGACTTCCTGGCAGGGGCAAACCTTGGCGACCAGAATCCAGAGACGTTGCTTTACTCAATGACGCGGCTCTTCAAGTTCTTGCCCGGCGAACAGCAGCAGGTTTTCCTCGAAAACCTGCGTGAGAAGGCGTCATGAGAATGATTCATCCAAAATCCGGCCGCTTTGCGGCGGGACCCTTCGTCATACGCGCGAGTTCACAGTCACAGTCGATAACGTCGACTGGAATTGAGAGTAATGAAGCCCGCACCGGCGGTTCCCCAAAAGGGCGCCTCTAGTTTTGCGATTGGCCGGCCTGCACCCTTGGCAGGTGCTAGCCTCGGCAACCAGAATCCAGAGACGTTGCTGTACTCGATGACGCGATTTTTCCCGTTCTTGCCCCGCGAACACCAGCAGGGTTTCCTTGAAAACCTGCGGGAGAATGCATCTTGAAAATGATTCGTCCAAAACCTGCTAACTCGCGGCTGGATCCCTTGTCGTACGAAAGTCTGCGCCAGCAGATCCTGCGTCGCGACAGCTGGAGGTGTCAATCCTGTGGCACGATGTCGAATCTTGAGGTCCACCACAGGCAGTTCCGCACCCATTCGTTCCCATAGTTCAGGAACAGAACTGAGCGTGATCGGTGCAGATTGGCCGGGCAGGAGAAATTGTTCGCCGCGCGGAGGCCGCAGGAATGACCAGTTCACACGCCGCGCCGTGAACCATTCTCCATTCGCCAGTCGGAACGTAAACGTCAACTCAGTGCCTTTGAGCAAGAGTTCGACTCGCACGGTTCTGCATGGGCAAGCCGGCATTCGCAGGTTGCTGCCACCCAGAAAAAGAACTTCGACCGGCGTGGTTATTGACCCTGTGCTTTGCTTGCTTCCCTGCTCGGCCAAGGTCATATTGTCAAAAGTGATCGGAGATTCCGTAATGCCGGTAGTATTGAGAACTACCTTGAACGCGCTCACACCCTGCGCATTTGTGCCAAGATATTGAATGCTGCCGACAACGATGTTCTTGCACCAAACCACACTGCTGATAACAATCACCGTGAGTAATAAGAACAATGAACGACGCATGAAGCCCCTCGCTGTTTCGGGAAAGCGGTTTCTGGCCAGCCTGCATAAGCCATCAGGCTAAGCGTCTCTTCAATTTGCTATTCGTCATCTAACAATTCGGCCATTGCATTGTTAACATCATTCGCGGCGCGCTCCGATGGTGCACGGAGTTGCGCTATATACGTCTCCTCCTCTTGGGGACTCAGTTGCGCTTCCCGCTCTTCGCGATCCGCTCCCACCGAGCAAACCGCTCTCTTGAGCTTGAGTAAATGCTTTGACTTTGGTTTCGTCGATTGTTTTTCAGACTTAGTTTTCACGTTCGTTCCTTTCGTTGGTTTTGGATTTGCAGCCCGCACACACCCATCTATCTAATCTCTAGATGGTCTCGATTGTCAGGATCGGGCACGCTGCGCGGTACAAGCGTTTCATCGAGTCAAGAACGATAACCTGGGCTTCAGCGTGAGCCCCTATGAGGAAGTCAGCGAGGATGCGTCGAGTGCCTGAATCACGTTGGTTACGCCGGCGTTCCGCGTAAGACCACTCCGCCTAGGTCCCAGTCAAATGACAACCTCCGTCTCGTCGAGAAACGGAGTCACGAAAACCTTAGTCCGGCCTGGAGCAGCGATCAACTCCGTGAAAACTGGCGCCGATACTACTAGGTCTCCTCGATTGAATCGCGTCGGGAGCAGTTTGTGCGGCTAAGCTGAGCGTTGGGTCTTTGTTCCACAACGCGACAACAACATTGGTATCGCACTCCTGAGTCCCAGAGTCCTCCCGAGACTTCCGAGATACCACCAAATCGTTCGGCGAGATTACGAGAGGTGGTAGCAATGCCATTCTCCACATTGCTACTCGATGAAAACCAGGGCACCCGCCCGCAGATCAGGTTGTCGAATCGTGTATATTACCAACATTGGCAGCGGCCAACAGCACGATCACCAACATACTCCTCGTCCTTCGGCGCCGACGAGCGATCATATTGCGCATGGTATCTGATGCCCGGTTAGAGCCGAGATAGACCTCGCATTGATCTTTTCCATCCTGATGATTGGGGCGCGTTCTAATGCGTTCCGAGCAGGCACTCCGCTGGATGCGGGGCATCGATTCTCGAAAGTCCAACATTCTGACACAGGACGTCGGTAACCCTACGCGCAGCTTCAGGCAGCCAGTCCCGTCGCGCGAGCACCAATCAAAACGACCAGCGGGCAGGTTCTCCCGCTGGTCTTTCGTCACCGCCTTAACCGTTGTTAGCAAGCGGTGGAAACTTAAGCGAACTGGGACGTACCAAATGTCAGGCCAACAGGATGGGATGGAACGCAAGGCACAAGGGGGGAGACAAACCTGACTGCCAGAGGATTGAAGCCCGTGCCTGTATCACAGCCCCAGTTCGTTCCGCCATCCCGCGAGTAAGGATTTTTAGCCCTGCGCTTTGAGCCATCAAGAATGATAGTTTTTGCGAGATGCGCATGTTCTTGCAAACTCTGGATCCCGGCGCCTGGGGCTACTCGCCGGGGGTCTCATCGTGCTTGAGAACCTGCCTCCCGTATTCCTATGCCGCTCGTGGCGCTTGCGTCTTCGCACCCATGGGCACCTCCTGGCTGCGAACGAGGACTAGCGCACGTAGCTCGGAAGCCGTACAAATCAGAAAGAACAACACGCTGGCTTCGAACAAATTCCGCTGCGTGAGGTTGATCGAAATGAACATTCTGGTGGCGAGGTGAACGTGCGCCAAACCCCCGCATACGGCCGCGATCCAACCAAGGTAGTAGGTGACCCTTCCAATAAACTGCAGACGCGCGAAGTGCTCCATGGCAAGACCTCCTTAGCTATGGAATTTTGGGAAACGAGATGGTGCCGTTGTGTTCAAATTTGAACTACGGTGGCATCTGGTCCGGCGACTCGAGGGCGGATTGTTCGGGGTCTTGAGATTGTGGAAGGTGCTATCCGAAAAACTGGGCGATGAAATATGAGAACTGCCAACCCCGCCATAGCCGTTAGTACTACTGTGTTATAAAATAGAGTCTTGCTAGTAGAAATTCGACGCGGTTCCAACCTTTATAGTGGTATGTTGCAGCTCATGAGCGCCAAGTCTGTTGCGCCAGGCGCCCAGCAAAGACACTTCGCGGCCTATCTCCATCGCCTGGCGCAAGCCGCGGGGCACCTGGATCGCGCTGTTTCCTGACGTCCTACTGCACCGGCTTGCTGCGGGCGGGAGAACGCAAGAGTGTCGAACCGATGGCGTCCCGCCTCTGCGGAATCCTCGATGGCGTGCATTTTCACCTTTCAGACGATGAGAACCGCAAAATTCCTTTGATTTCTTCACGAGCTTGATCCAACCGCAGCGTCTCTTCGGTTTTGACCTGTTAGATCAAATACTCGTTTGGACCCTCAATGACCGATAAAACCTCACCGGGTTTTAAGTCCATAACCAAAACCTGGCTCGGCGGCAACGAGGTGCGTCTGACCCTCCCCATGTTCGAGTTGGCGGCGGTTTTGATTCCAGCAATTTTGAAAGCATCTGACTGTAGTTTGCCGAAACCCTCTCCAGAGATGGCGTGTGCATGCAATCTGTCAGCTCCTCCTTTCATTACTTGTTGCGCCTGCTGCGAATGCTTCTGGATATCGGCATCGCTAAAGTGTTGTCAGCAGGTGCTAGTCGGCGATAACCGCGTCGCATGCGCTTGGCCGCCAGCTCTTTTAGGGCGCCAACTTAGGATCGCGTTCCGGTCTGTCTTCCGCCCTCGATTAGCTATTCTTCGGCACCAGGGCTCATCTCCCAGTTCAGTCTCAGTCAGTGCTCACCTTGGTTTATTTGTCGAGGTTGCGTTCTTTCCCCCGATGCTGCCCAAGCTAAACCGGCTGCGAATGTCCGTGCGTTCGCGCTCACCAAGACCGAGGAGATCCTCGGCTGGGAACAAAGGAAAACGCCTGAGCGCGACACAGATTGCGAGAATCGATCGAGCTTGTCTTCGTGATGGTTACGGATTCACAGGTGTGTCTGGTACGACCGAAAAAGAGTTTTGAGCGACCTCCAAAATCGAGGAGGTGGTTGGAATCAAGATGGTCGAGCACTGGACGCCGCGCGCGAAGTACGTTACCCGCTCACCGCGGTTCGCTTGTTCTCCTACACACGGCAGCTCACGGTGGCTTTCAGTTCTCAGGACTCAGGGGAGAAGTTTATTGCCGGTTGCGCCGCATCTCCCTCCAATGTGCTTTGCCGTTGGACCGAGCAGTTTGGATGCCTGGAATAGACCGCCAGACAATTTCGCGCCAGTGATCGTGTACTCGTATCTGCAAAAACGCTCCTGCAGTTGTTCCTGCCACATTATTGATCACGTCCAGTAGCGAGGAATCTCTCGATGGCAAGAACACCTGGAGCAATTCGATGCCAAGGCTGGTCAGCGCACCAAGAATAATGGTCCAGGCAAAAGCATCACGCGAAGAGTAATACTTCGCATCCTCCAGACAGGCGCAAAGAAAAAAACCGATTGGTATGAATCCGAGAATGTTAACGACGGTGTCGATTCGATGCAATCTGAACGGATGCGGGACACCCAAAATTGTCGGATGTAGCGGCATGAATGTCGCGGGAATACTCAGGTTGGGCGCGGAACCGCTGCGATTGTGAACAATATTTCCGGTTCGTTCATCGAATACATATAGGGCCCGCGCGCCCTGCAATAGGTGCGGCTTGTGCTGAAGCCAGTCTTTGTAGTGCTGGGCGATCTCCTCTACTCGAAGCGCGCGGCCGTAAACTGCCAAACCTAGTATGTAACCCGTCCAAGGTTCAGCGCTGCCGGGCGCATGGCCCAAGACTATACGTCCGACATACCTCTCTGGAAAAAGAAAGTAGCGTTCCGGTTGCGGCTTAGCATCTTTGTAAAGAACGGTACCCTCTTCACTGGATGTGAGAGTCACGAAGCTGGGCAGCGAGGTCCGGCACGCACCATAAAACCGCATCTGAGCAAATTGTTGAGTGCGATTGCGATCACGAAAATAACCCTGGAGGACCAAGTCGGCCCCTGACTGCACAATGCTAAGATCATGATCGTCGGAAGGGTGGTGAATGGAGAAAATCGAGACGCCCTGTGGATGATGTGTTTCGTCCGGTTGCAGCCAGAGCTCGATGGTAAAAGATAAATCTCCAGATTCGCTCGGTTGGTTGAGTGTCCATAACGTGGCGCTGTACGCCTGACCATAGGGCTGGAAGTGCAGCCCGTCTTCAGCCTTAAGCCGATGTACCCTGTTCCTCGGACAAAAATTAAAGGGCCAAAGTCCGGTGACTAGAATCCCAGACAACAATGTGACGCAACTCCACCACAACAAATTAGACCACTGGTTGAACATCTTGGGAGCTGTTCGGCAGCGTTAAGATTTGAACTCTTATGTCGAGCAGCGATTGATAAATGGCCCTTGCGAGTAGTTGGCGTACATAGCTCACTCTTATCGCCCTCATCAACCCCGTCACTTAGCGCACAGATGTTTTTGGATTTAGACGATAACTGAGTTACTAATCGTGAATACGTAGTACAGACGTTATAATGCAGAGAGCCATATCGGCGAGCCAAAGGCCAGACCTTCACAGTACCAGCTTGTGACAGTAGAAGGCTTCGGCGTATCCGCTAGGGGCATTGCATTCCATCCCGCGCAATCGCATGAGGGAAAAAAATGTGTCCGTCTGGAACCAGTGCTTTGTGTGCTGGGATGGAAAGGACTGCATAAGGTAGTCCACTTTTCTGCGACACACATCGGATTCGAGTGGAACAAACACGCATGGCTGTCCAAAGTCACCGTCGTACTTCGGAATCTCGTACTCCAGGATCAAATGGTCCCGGAAGGTATTCCACGTCAATTCTGCAAGCAAGCGATGGTCCTGGTGCGCGTCCTTGCGATTGTGAGTAAAAATGAGGTCCGGGAAGAACTCCTTCTTCAGCTCCTCAAAAACAGTTTTGATCTCAGAACCGACAAAGGGCATGAAGCCATCCTGGAATGCCTTAAGTAAAGGCCCCTGGATGGTATTACTGCCCACAAAGAGCGTCGCGGCGCGTTCGGCCTCCGCCGCCCGGACGCCAACGGCACTGAACACAACCCAACGGAACACGCAATCTGGAAATTGCTGGGCAAGGCGGAGGATTGTTCCGCCACAACCAATTTCAATGTCGTCGGAATGAGCGCCTAAGCACAAAATCTGAAGGGGAGAGCCACTACTATTTCCCAGACTCAAAAGACGCATGGAGTCTCACTTAACTCTGAAGTTTCGTGCTTGCCATTACCATTGACCTTCCAGACTTCCCAAGGGGCAACGCCACCGGCGTATAATTCCTCCAAGTACTGCTTGTCCTTAAAAGTGTCCATGCTCGCCCAGAAGCCATCATAGGAGTAGCCAATCAATTCCTGTTCCTCGATCAGCCTGTGGAAGGGCTCACCTACAAGCTCTTCTCTCCCGTGTATATAATCGAAAATATCTCTCTTGAAGACGAAGAAACCTCCATTAATTCGCAGATTACCATTGTTGATAGCCTGAATTGCCGACACTAGGCTACCGTTCCCTTCCTGCAATGAGACCAGGTGATAACTAAGACTCGGTCTGACACAGAGAAAGCTTGCGATTTTTCCATGTTCTCGAAAATGCTGGAGTTGCTCCGGAAGTGGTAAGTCTGTCAGGCCATCACTATAGTTGGCCAAGAACTCCTCTTCTCCATCGAGGTATTTCGCCACCGCCCTGAGGCGTTGGCCGATGTTCGAACCGATCCCAGTGTCTGCAAAAGTAATACGCCAGTCATGGATATCGCTGTTATACAGCTCCAGCTTCTTCCCACCACCAGACAAAACAAAATCATTGGACGCGCACTCATTGTAATTAAGGAAGTAGTTCTTGATAGCATCCGCTCGATAGCCCAGACACAAAATGAAATCTGTGTGTCCGTAATGCGCATAATACTTCATAACATGCCACAGGATTGGTCGGTATCCGATTTGCACCATAGGCTTAGGAATATCTTCGGCATCTCGGATGCGCAGTCCTAATCCACCGCAAAAAAGTACGACCTTCATAACAGGCTCCTTGATCTATGTCGAACCCACTCACGTGAGCAGCGAACTAACGTCCGCAACGTGTCGCAGCTGCCCCGTCACCCCTTAGCCTGGCAATGGGCAATAACACGGACACGATAAGCCGGACATTCATCTCATGAGAACGATACCTGCACATTTAGCATGAGTGGCGGCGTACCGCTGACAAGAGTTCTAACGGGGCTTTGGCGATGAGACGCAGTGCATTTTGAAGGTGGGTAAAGCAAGTGTATCGGCAATGCCCTTGCACTGAGCGTGTCGCGCCCCAGTTTTCCTTGAAGCAGATCCAAACCGCCATACTCCAGATCGCAGCGTCCGAGATCTAAGGCCAGACATCTTCCCGCCTTGGCGGTTCGAATCAAATTCCACACGAGTAATACCATTCTGGGCTAGACTAGATCTCATCGCATAAATAGCTTTCCTGGGGGAACGGGACCGACGTCAGGGGCTAGCGCCCGGTGTTTATACCGCGTTTGGCGGCACGACTGAAGTCGTGCCCTTCCAAAAGCATTTAAGAGATGAGCTCTAGCCCGCGAGTACAGAAGATATTAAATAAGGACACGTATCTCACCACTGATTTAAACGGTTCTTCTGTAAAGAAAGAGGCACTGAGCACTCACGATGTGACACACTTGTGCAACCATGTGAAATTGCAATTGTCAATATCGCTGTTAAACAGGAGTGGCCGCCTGCGCCTCGGAAAAGACTAAATTATTAGCGACTCACCCGCTGTAATTCAGCTAGGTTGTCTTTATACCTCCAGCGCGGCATCCCAGACAAAGAATGACATCATTGTGCCAAGCCACCATAGTACTTCATACCCTGTCACACGATTGTGATGGCACTCAATTTGCACTATCGGTCTCGTAGTGTTCTCGGCGTCCCGACTGCGCTCTCCCCTGACCACCACAGGAAAGTACGGCCTCTTACGTTGACCTTACTATGGTTTTGCTGACTGTGTATCTGGTGAGAGCCGACTTCACCTTTAAGCGCCAGAAGTGCCTCGAGTTACTGTTATCCCCTAGCGACTGAGATCCCCCTTCAATGTCATCGGATTCTCTGACAGGTAAATTAGGAGCGCTACTGACACGCGGAATTTTGGTTGTCGCTACCAGGCGGCAAATCTTGTAAACCCGTAATCAACGTTCCTGATATTTCTATACCGGAACCAACGGCTGATGCCAGATCTTCTCTTCAGCCAGAAACCAATACCGGGACTGCCGTTTGAGTATGTTCCATCGCTTGCTTGCAATATCTGGGTGTCATTAATATAAGCCGTAATGAGAGTGCCCACGATTCTGGCTTTGACCAAATCTCCGTCTGAAATACTATATTTTGGACCTTTGTTCCTAGCGAGATAGGTAAATCTACCCAATGAGCCATCCCACCGCACGATGGATGCGTATGCCTGCGCACCAGCCATACATCGAAAGAGAACCTCGTATCCGGTTGCATTGTGTGCGGTGAGGGAGCTGCGGAGACGCAATTCCACTTCTTCAAACACGTTCTCGTTCTGGTTCACGCTGCGAACTGTTGCCTCGACGGTCTGATCTGGCTGCCACGAGCCGGCCAGTAGCGCCGCAGAGTCATCATACGCGTTGTCGCCTGTTCCCTCCCCTGATTCGGTGCCATAGGCCAGGCCGGGAATCGTTGCAACATCGCTCCAATCAAGTCCAAATGTTTTACCGTTGATCCACTTTCCTCCTTCGGAAATCGGGTCTTCAGCCATTGAGAAAGTCGTTGTATAGCCTGCGTATTGGCCATTTGGAATGGGAAGGGGTGCACGCAATTTGAGCCGTGTCCGGTCAGGTCGAGAACTGGGCAGCAGGAACCAAAGGGCTGCAATTGACAGAAGCGCAAACAGGAGCGGCCCTCCGATTTCAGATATCCGGAATCCGTGCGCTCTTAATGCCATCTTGAAGTGATCCATCGAACCTACTTGAAAAAGATCATCTACACGATTTCTGAGCGAGTTCTACACACCCCTTACGGAGTCAAAGCGCTCTGTTCCGCTTCAGATCGACTTCCCTTCAATCCCCGGAGTAGGTCGATGTAAAGCAATTTCTGTCCAGTAACGAACCATGTCAAACAACCATAAATCGCGAGGAGAACGCCAACTTCCAGCACGAGTCTCGGCAGAGTAGATAACGTCTGTCCCCACAGTAGTCGAACCCCAACAGCGCAACTGGCGGCCGCGATAGTTGAAACCAAGGGTCTACTTATCGTAGTTAAAAAATCTCGGAGGCAAAATACGGTGCCCTGCACGGCCCATTTAATGGCGGGAATAGCCCAGAGCAACATAACTGCTGAATAAGCAAAGGCCACACCTTTGGGCCCGAACGGCAACGCCACTATATAACTAACAATCATGATCGGGGCGAAAACAGCAACCAATTTCAAAGCGCGATCGACCAGCCCAAGCGCGGGCAACAACCAGTTCAATGGATTAATGATCCCGAACACAAGGATTGTGGGTGCCAGTAGACGAAAAAGAGGAGTTGCTGACATCCACTTTGTACCAAGAAAAACTGCAATTACATCATTGGCAAAAAGAGCACACGTCACGGTAATCGGCAAGGTAATAGTCAAGACGAGCGCATAACCTTTCAGAAAATAACTCTTAAGCCGAGTTGGAGAGTCTTGCAGCCTGGACAAGGCGGAAAATGCGACCTCGCCCGCCGATGAATTCAGGCCATCTGTTGGGATGTTGATCAGCTGGTAGGCTCTTCCGTACAGACCAAGCACGTCAGGGCCCCAGAAGCGACCCAAGAGGATCTTCTCCAAGTTTGTCGCCAGATATCCGACGAGACTAGTCAGCGTGACAATTCCGCCAAAACGCATCATTGAACGCATGCCAGATCGCCGGCGGGGTCTCCCCGGACGCCAGCCGGTTGCCATCCAGTTCCCAATTGTGATCACTAGCGGGAAGGTAACCGACATCGCGACCAGCGACCAGTAGCCGTAGCCGGCGAGGGCCCCCCCAATGCCAACCGCGGTACCAAGGATCAAACTGATAACTTTGATCAGCGCGACGATCGTAAAACGCATCTCGCGTTGAAGAAGAACCCCGTGCTGCACACCTGCTGCGTTGAAGAGAAATCCCGCCGATAATGCGGCGGTTACGCCGATAAGACGCCGGTCATGATAAAAAGTTGCAATGGCGGGCGCGAATGCAGTTGCGATGATTCCCAGGATCGCGCCTACAGCAAGGTTGATCCAGAACAATGTTGAAAATTGCTCCTCGGTAACATTGATGCTCTGGATTGCGGCCGAAGAGAGTCCGAAGTCACGGAGTAAAGTCAAGAAACCAGTAAAAGCCGTCACCATTCCCACGAGGCCGAAGTCCATTGGTGTAAGCAGTCGTGCCAGCACCATCAGGCCAACTAAACGCAGCAGAAATTCCATTCCCTGAGCACAAATTCTGGCCAGACCGCCGCGAATGGTCTTTTCTTTAAGATCTTTCACCGAACTCCCACCGCGAAAAGAGAATCGGCCACCCTAGCCGGCCACAGCTCATCAAATTGAACTCTAAGACGTGATTTGTAGTTTTTCAGAGTTGAGTCCATGCGGCTTTTCACTTCATCCTTTTCGTTGACCAAACATTCGAATGTGTCCGCCAATGAACGAGGATCGAATGTGCGTATATCCACACAGTACTTCGACAACCCGAGCGCACTCATGAGATTTGTCACCTTCGGGTGGTGGGCGATTGCGAGAACGGGCTTGTTTAATAAGTGAGCAAATACAACGCCGTGAAAGCGGCATGTTATAACATAGTCCAGGCCAGACATCCTGAGCAATACCTTTTCAAGAGACTCGATGGGTTCGTAGTGGGTAGAAATGTCGTAATCAGCCTCCAATTTTGTACGTAAGTCCTGGATGGCTGCTGGATCAGCGCCGATATCCGTGCCGAAAACCGCTAACCGGTACGAACTGCGGGACAGGAGCGAAGCAAAGGTCGCGAACTTGGCGACGAGCTCCTCGTAAATGACTTTGTCCTTTTTGGCGTCAAAAGGTGGATCGGCGGGATAAGGCATGGGTGCGATGCCAACGAGCGGGTGATCGCATCTCTTGGGAGTATCGGCACAAAGGGCCGATATTTCGAGACCGTATGCATTATCTGGAAATACATGGCATGGGCCTGTAAAGCCGATCTTCCTTGCAAGAGCCTGTGATTCTTCATCCCGGAAAGATACGTAGTCTGCCGCAAGAAGCACACGAATGATGAAGAACTTACTCAACGGATTAATCAGCGGTCCTGCGCCGGTATTCAGAACAAAGCACTTCAGCCGCGCAGACTTCGCCAGCAAGAACCATGTGAAAATCGCATACGGAAATCCCCAGGGACCGCTACGATCGGTTAATTGTCCCCCACCGCCCAAAATCATTAAGTCAAATGTTTTTATTCTTCTCCCAGAGGCGACCAAGAATGCAAGCTCGCTGAAAACCGCTCTCGGCAATCGAATCAGTGGGTTTCTGGTCGTTCGAATCCAGTGAAGCAAGCCAAGCGCGCTTCTGCTATTTGTCGCGGAGACAGCAGGTTTATACCCGAGAGCAAATGTATGCCTGCGCATCGGATAGGAGGCAATTCCATGCCGCCTCTCCGTATCCCCCGGGTTCATGGAGATTGCAGCGATGGTTGCCTGGGGCCACCGACGCTTTATATTGTTTATGATGCTGTCAACAATTGCATCATCACCCAGATTACCGCCGCCCGTGTGGTGTAGCAGTGCAATCCTGGCGGGTGCTCGATCTGGGTTATTCGTTGTCATACATTGACAATGCGGCGGGATCTCTGGTTTCGGAGGCTACCGTGGTCAGTCTTAGGCGCTCGTCTGCGTTGTTTTGCTCGCGTCCGATGTGTCTCTGTGAAAAGACCAGAACGCGCGGATTTCTCACTGGTTTACTGACTTTGTAACCCTGAAGACGGAAGCAAAGCGAACTCGCCAGTCGACCGGATCCTGACAGAATGGTTCCAATCCCCAGTATTCCAGGGGCCACCCTTTTATCAAGGAAGAGTCTCCTTCGTGAACTTCCTTAATCAGATGTGTTACGGGTTGCCAGCCTAAGTCCCGCGCCACTTTTGCTCGAACGTCTAAGTCGATGCCCGAAACGAAGATGTAGCCACCCGGCTTCACGAGACGTGCGATGTTCCGCAGACAAGCCTCTGCGGTTGTCGGTCCCATATGGCACAGGAACCTGTTAGCCACCACGATATCCTGAGGACCCAATGCGGCAGCAAAGTTCGGGTCAGTTGCGTCTCCAGCTAGCCACGTGATCCCTTGCTTAAGCCACGGCCTGACCATCGCCTGATCGCCGGTCACCTCAAACATTTGATAGATTTCCTCGGCGGTCATGCGCTCGAACATCGATAGAGCCTCTTGCCCCCAAAGCTGATCCTTCCAGTTCATATCGAAAGCTTGTCCTGTCTCCTCACGATTTGGTGCCGTTGTGGCATCAACTCTTTTGAGGCAGTACGTACCGTCGGCGGCGAAATCAATAACTTCTTGGGAAATGTCGACGGCGCTTGCGATCACCGTCAAGTCAGGACGTGCGGAACGGATCCTCCAAAGAATCGAGTACACTTCCGCGCCCTTGCTGCAGGCCACCACTGAAATGTGAATCCTGGCATTCTGGGATGTGTGTTCAAGAAGGTGAAGCATGAGTTCTAGTTCTGCTCTATTTCGCAAAAAGAACGTCGAGTGACTCTGGCGCCGGTCACCATAGCGGCAGACCAAGTGGTGCAAATGCTTCCCATAGACCCGACCAAGTCGCCCTTCACGAATGGGTGGGGGAAGGTTGTTCCAAATTCTCCCACTTTGGCGTAAGTAAGCCGTAAAACACTTTCGAAAGATCATCGTGTTCGCGGACACGGCAGGAAAGATTTGTGTAAGTCTGTCGAAACAGAGAGACTCCGCTACGCGTTAATCAAATCATCGACCGTCGCCAACGTAGTCTGGTTTTGCTATTAGCTCAATCGCCAACGGGAATGGCTGTCCTGGCCCCGCCTGCAGAGTGCACAGCAGATGCCTGAGGGCGACCCATAGCTGACAGTGCCTTGCTGGCTGCTTCTTCTCCGCTCTTGAAGCTCTCGTCCGTCCACATGTAGCCCCAATCACCGTAGCGGCCGCAGTAGGCAATGCCGATCTCGTCGAGATATCCATGCACGGTTCTCAACGCCGCCGCGCGGTCAAGGTCGAATATCACATTTGCATATTTCAAGAACATTGCTTTGCGGGAAAGAATCTGGTCGTCCTCTCGCAGCAATCCGCACCGACGTAGGTCCCGGATCACAGGCTCGATCCAATCTTCAGGCTTGCCACTAAACGGTTTGTACTTGTCGGAGAAGTACACTTCGGCCTGAATGCATGCGCAACCGGGTGGCGCGTTGCGGGCCGACAACATATGCGGGAACCCGAGGCGCGAGAAGCAGATGTCCTCGTCGTAGAAATACGTCATGTGGGCCTTGGAAATGTCTTCCCGCCCAACTCCGATATTGACCAGGATGCAGGTAGAGCATGCCAGCAGCCGCGACGCTTCCACCACATCGGGCGGAGCGCATGGAATCATGCGAATCAAACCTGGCAGCGGCACGGAGGAGACCAGTGCGTCGTATTCAACGATTTTGCCATTCGTAAACTTGAGCTGGCGCGACAGAACATCTATGGACACCAGTTCATGATTCAAGTGCACGTTCCCCATGGGAACAAATTTATTCAGGTAATTTACGAACCCACCCGCACTCGGATAGCGGAAATGAGTGATGTAGTGCACGTGTGGAGCAGATGCCGAGATCGCGCCACGCAAAACCTCCTGCAGGCTTGGGCGATAGATCCGAGGCCCAAGCCAGTCGGTGCTCATGTTCTCAGCCGATGTGGTGTGGTATTTGCGCGTGTACCGCATGGGAAATTCTTCCGCGAATGTTCGGCCAAAACTGGACAGCAGCCAGTCGGAATAGTTTGTTATTGGCCGCTCCGGCGCCTGACGCTCTTCGACGAAGTCCTCGATTACCTTAACGATAACGTCATCTGGAAGACCGTGAAGGTGCAGCTGTACGGGATGAAGAGGCCAGCAGCCGCGCCAGTAGTTGTTCAGATTTATCTGTACGGTCTCGTACTTCTGATCGACACTGTCGGCAAATAGTTCCTGGATGCGAGGATCCTTGGTAAAAGAGATGTGTGGGCCCACGTCGTACAAGAATCCGGTTTCGTAGCGAAACGACGCAGTATGCCCGCCATGGTAGGAATTCTTATCGTACAGGGCGGGAGTGATGCCTTCCGCGTGCAAGCGATACGCGGCGCCGAAGCCTGCCATTCCAGTTCCCAGGACGACGATATTGAACATTTAGAACCTCCTGACAGATGGTGTTTTTTGTTGTTTCCGAGTCTTGACCAATATCGAGGGAAATCTGTGCAAACGCTTTAGTTTTGCGAAAGTTCTTCGTAGCGTGCGATTTGGCTTTCTGTGATGCAGCGAACATCAGCGCCTTTCTGGAAAGCTCGATACCAGTCAACAATCCACCGCAGAGCATGGCCAAGGGGCAACATGGGACGCCAGCCCAGGCGCGTTTTTGCCTTCGAAGCATCTAACTTCAGTGCGTGCGCCTCCTCGGGGTGCGTTCCAGAATCGCGAGTCCATGCAGCATGATCTCCCCAGAGGCGAACTAATTCGTCCGCAATCCAACCGACAGGTAGGGCATCATTATCCGCCGGACCGAAATTCCAACCGCTAGCATACGAGCAGGCGTCGGTCGCAAGCCGCTCAGCCAGCATCAAATATCCTCTTAGCGGTTCCAGAACGAACTGCCAAGGCCGCGTGGCCGAAGGGTTGCGGATCAAACACGGTTTACCAGCAAGGAAAGCTCTCATGAGGTCAGGAATGAGTTGGTCTGCAGTCCAGTCTCCTCCACCAATTGCATTTCCAGCACGGGCGCTTCCGAGGGCAATCCCGTGCTGCACAAGCGATGCCGGTGGAAAGAATGATTCCCGGTAGGCAGTCGTCACCAGCTCGGCGCATCCTTTGGAATTCGAGTATGGGTCACGCCCCCCAAAGGGCTCATCCTCTCGGTATCCCCAAACCCATTCACGATTGATGTAGCACTTATCGCTGGTGACGTTGACTATTACGCACGATTGCTTGAGCTGTCGCACCGCTTCGAAGAGATGCACTGTACCCATCACATTTGAAGAGTATGTCTCGATCGGGTCTTCGTACCCTCGGCGTACCACCGACTGCGCTGCCATGTGAAGGACGACGTCAGGACGGGCTTCTGCCAACACGTTCTTCAGTCCAGTGAAGTCACGAATATCCCCTGAAATGGAGTGCAAGCAATCCGCAACGTGTGCTTCTTCAAACAGGTTTGGTTGCGTTGGTGGATTGAGAGCGTACCCCGTGACTTCCGCACCTAAGGATTTCAGCCAGAGTGAAAGCCAGCTTCCCTTGAATCCGGTATGTCCCGTCAGAAAGACCTTACGGCCCTTCCAAAAGCTTTGATTAAGCATTTGAGATTGAACTCCTCAGGATTGCGAAACGACCGCCGAGTGTCTAGCCGCCGCATTCATCGGGCGCCTCCGGAAAACGCCTGTGCCTCGTGACCGGCAAATCGTTCGTTCTGTTCACACCACAAACTGTGCACGATCGGGTCTTCGACAACATCCACCTGCGTGAACGAAATGACCTCATCCTTCGCGATGTCTTGGCGAAGCACACAACCCTCCGAAAGCCCGATCGGCAGTGCTCCCATCTCGCGTGCGGCGGAGGCGTTGTCGATCAATCCGTAAGTGCAGTAGCCGCCAATCCCGTCGAGTCGCTCTCCCGCTTTCAGGTGGCGCTTGGCCACCGTCAGAACCTCGCACACCGGCCCACCAAGAGGGGCCACGGTCGGATCGCGATGGACCACCGCTCGGCCAAGGGTCGAAGCAATCTGGAGGTGCGGAAGGTGGAACGGCGTGTAAAACACGTAAAACGGCCCCTTGCCCAGCTTGTAATAAGCGAGTTGGGTTTGTTTCAGAGGATTATCTTCGTGCACAACGACAAAAGCACCCGTGTGCGGCGCCGCACCGAGCGCATAGTCAACCAATCCAGTTTCGAGCATCTGATCGGCCGGGAGGAGTTCGGCGACTTCGCGCACGTACTCGCACGCGGGACCATACATCCCGCGACGGCCGGCATGAAACCCAGTTGCGTTCGCCAGAACGGTGGCCTCCATTGACAATTTTGTTGAGTCGGCGAAGGAAGTCACCTTTCGCACGTCCTGATCATTCTTCTCCGCGAATGCTCGTTGAGTGTCCGGGTTCCGATAATAGTCGACCATTCCTTTAATGTTCCCTGCAGCCACCGGACGCAACCCCAATGTCCGTAGATAGCGCAGAAGTGTCATGGCAACGCCTGGTTCATCGCCGTCGGTGTGCGTAATGACCACCCCCGCCTGATCTGCCCTTGTCTTGAGAATGGGTCCCAACAGCGAGTCCAGCTCGGCGTTTACAAGAGCTACATGCTTTCCATGGCTGAAGGCATCTAGCACGACGCGGGCAGCCGGACCGACAGTACCCGTTACCTCGACCAGAATGTCGATCGCATCACAGGAAGTCAGGACGGAGGGATCCTCCGTCAGAACAGGCGTACCGCTTGTGATGAACGCTTTAGCTTCCCGCGCTGAACTCGCGCGGCGCCACGACATGATCCGGGCCTCGCGGAAAGCACGCTCCGCGTGCTCCGGTGTTCGGTTAGCAATGGCCACAAGACGAAATCCCAGCACTGGAGTCCCTAATTGCAAGGCAATTGCACGGCCGGTCGCTCCAGCTCCGACCATGCCAACCCGAATCGGGTGGCCAGCGTCTTCACGTTCTCGAAGAGCAGTATCTACAATCATAAGTCGTTCCTTTCGCGCTGGAGAAGAGGCCAATTACGATCCCGTTCTGATACCGCGGTCGCCGCCAATGGCCACTTAATTTGAAATGCCGGGTCGTCAAAACGCATTCCACGCGCCGCCTGCGGCGTGTGGAAAGCCGATGCCATATAGTACATTTCCGTCTCTTCCTCGAGTGTCTGGTAGCCGTGAGCACAACCCTCTGGAACATACAGCATGCGACCGTTCTCTGCACTTAAGACCACACCGTACCATCTGCCGTAGGAGGAGGATCCCGGCCGGAGATCTAGCCCCACATCGAATATCGAACCTCGAGTGCAGCGCACGAGTTTAGCCTCCAATGCGGGAGCTTCCTGGAAATGCATGCCCCGAATCGTACCTTTCTGCCGGCTGAATCCCATATTCGCTTGAACAGGCAAAAACTCGATATCGTGCTCGGCAAATTCCCGGGTGCACCAGGCTCGCATGAATCGGCCCCGATCATCTGAATGGGGAGTGGGATCAATCACCTTTGCCCCAATGACGTTCACGTCAGCAAAACGCATTCGATTTCCTAAAACTCCAAACCCGACAGACGGCCACACTGTCTCTGTCTCGACGTACATTCGCCTTTCGGATCAACTCATAAACGTATGCACTGTCGCCTTACCTTACAGCGTAGCGAGTCTCGTGTACTTCGTCCCTCGCTGCAACCTGTGCTAGGTTACCAAGGATTTCTTTCCTATCATGCATTGCTGTGATGGGCTCAAGATCCACGGCTTGCAGAATTGTCTCCCAACGGTATGCCCAATCGTGACGCATCAAAGCTTCCTTCACATTCCTTCGCCGGATCCTGTCCTGTCTCTCAGGATCAGCTTCAATCGCACCTATGACGTCTCCGACGTCAGCACAGTTATAGGGCAAATGAATCACAGCATCAGGCCAATCGAATAGCTTTTCAAATACTGCATTATTCGGACGCTCTCCTAACATCAAGGTGCCCGATGCCGCACCCTCGAAATACCTGTTTCCAATTTCGATCTGATCGCCGCGTATATCGGGACGATCGAATAACCCTGGATAGACAATGAAATACCTGCTTCTTTTTGCGATGTTCGCGACAAGGATTCTATGCTCCATCGCGTCAAGTAGTTGGTTGGCGGCAATGCTATCGTGCAAATAAAACATTCGTCTATCTGCAGCCATCTTTAGAAGATTGCGGTGTGTTATCTCCGATCTACGTCCAATGCTACACACATCAATTGAGCGTTGAGGTGGGTTTGGATAAGGGCAAAACCGAATCGCGTCCACGCCAGGCGGCAGAAATGCACATTTGCGTCCAATCTTCTTGCTGAGCGGCTCAACTGTTTGGCTGTAGTAAAGCATCACTAGGTCGAACTTATCCAATATGCGCAAGAAATTACTGTAACCCGACATATTCGCGACCCACAGCTCGTCAATTAAACAAACCGCCCGTTCGCACTTTGTTCTCCAGTTGCGTACACCGGCAACTCTAATCAGGTCCGTTGGACTTCCGAAGATCGCAAAAAAAAGATCGTAGGTACCGTTCAGAGAGGTCTTTTCCATTCCAGGATTCAAAACGAGCGGAGTATGATAAGCAATTTGCCTTGCAACTGTGTTACGTAAATTGGACAGATCAAGGCGAGGTGTCAGCAGCTCCGCAGAATCGATCTCTGAGATAACGTCCTCAAACTCGAAGTGCGGAGAGCGATAGGGCATGATGCTGCGGTGATTTCGTTGTGAAAAAATAAGGATCCGCGGCTTTGCGCATCGTTTATACATTTTTACACCACGTTGTTGAAAGATTTACTGTTCGAAGTTTCACGCTTCGGCACCATATCACTCGCCCTTTGCGTCATGTCGCGCAAGAAGGCTATCGGCATCGATGCCCTGAATGAGTTGGCTCTTCTGAGAGAGAACGCTTTCTTCGGCGGCTCTAGGGTGCACTAACTACCTGGGTGACCATACGCGCTTCATCCGATTCAAAACCGGAGAAATCGCAAGTATCCGGTCGCTAGATCCTTAAGGATGACTATCTAGCCCCGCTCCCGCGTTCGGGCGATCGCTGAAGCAGACTATCAGCATCCGTTCCTAGGTGTTGTGCGCAGGAATGAGAATCGATAGTAGAGGTTACATCATCCGTCTTCCCCAACACCCGCGCGTACACGTTCCGTGTCACCTCGCTGACCACATCCCAAGATTGCCGCTGCGTCGCGTAATCGCGGATCTCCTGCCTGCTGCTGTTTAGTTCCGCATAAAGCCCGCTTGCGAAGTAGCGTTCGATGCACCTCGCGAGGTCAACGGCATCTTCAGACTTGAATACATATCCTGTCTTGCCCTCGATGATGTCTTCCCGCAGGGATCCTACGTCGGACGCGATTACTGGCAGGCCGAAGCTATATGCCAGAAAAAGAACACCACTCTGATAGATGTGGGTGTAAGGGAGAACTAGAACGTCCGCCGCTTTGAAGTAGAGTTCTGTCTCACCGTCCGGAATGAACCCCGCCCGGAGCAGCACTCGCCCCCTCAGCGCGATGTCACCGATTGCTTGCCGGATGCCCCTCCAGTATCGTTCGCAGTGCTTCGGCGTGCCGGCAATAATCAAGCGGTAGGCCTCGCACTGCGCCAGAACGCGTCGAAAGGCAGCAACCAAGTACTCGAGCCCTTTGTAAGGTGCGATGTTGCCGAAAAACAGAATTGCTCTTTCGCCTTCAGGAATGCCCAGTCTCAGCTTTGCGTCGCTGGGTGCGAGACGAGTATTAGGAACAGCATTATTGATTCCGTACGGAATGACGGTTACCCGCATCTCGGGCACCCCGAATTCTCCGATGAGCTCGCACCTCATCTTTTTCGTGTGCACGAAGATGTGGTTGGAAAGCTGGTATTGCATTCGAAGCGTAAGCCGGTTGAGCCGCGTGTCGTTAGAGTCCCGCTTACCGGCATTTACATTATGCGCGGTAAGAACCACTTTTTTGCCGAGGAGCCTGTAATAAAGCATCAACACAGTTCTGTCGAAGTTTTGGAATTTGTTGTTCCATAGGATGTGGAATAATTGAGGCTTGGCGGTGGCGGCGTAGCGTATGAGCTTGGCATAGTACACTAACACCCTAAATACTTTTATCGGGAAGCTGACATCCGGCCTTTGATTCCCCCGCAGATTCAGGAAGTTCACTCCGGGCTTCCCGCGAAATTCCGGGTCATCGAGGTCATCACTGCCAATCAGGTCCAGGGCTATCCCCTTCGCCATAAGCGCCGCTGCCAGGCCGAATACGTAGTGCCTGTCGCCACCGCCGGTTAGCAGAGCCACTGCGATTTCATGAGCCGCCCTGGAGGCTGTCAAATCATTTACCTCATTTTCCACAGTTCTGACG